>JBOGKQ010000014.1:0-68387 GCA_050747905.1 Terriglobales bacterium
GCACAGCCTCCGCGCCAGCGACTGCTGGCCCTCCAGGCTAACCAACTCGATCCCCGATCACACCAATCTCTCCTTCGCCGCTCCCTCGCAGGCTTCCCCGAACGCTATTTCAACAAGCTCCTAGAGCGAACTCCTGGTTTGGCCCCGATCCTGCAAGCAACAAGGCAGAGGAGCCACGCGGGGTTAGAGGACTCTAATGCCGCCGCGGAGCCGTGGGTTGAAAGGCCGGGAGAATGCTGATTCGAGCCAAAGCGCCGTTGCGCCTGAGCTTTGCCGGTGGCGGCACCGACGTGCCTCCGTTTCCGGAGCTGGAGAATGGCAGTGTCCTCAGCGCCACCATTAACATGTTTTCCTTTGGCACGCTCAGCCCGCGTGCCGACGAGGAGGTGCACCTGCGCTCGGCGGACCTCGGCCTGGCGCTGCATTACGCCTCGGGCTCGGCGCTGACCTACGACGGCCAACTGGACCTGGCTAAGGCGGCGATCCGGCGCTTGGGCGGCGGGGAACGCACAGGGTTTGATCTTTATCTGCACACCGACGCCCCGCCGGGCTCAGGGCTTGGTTCCTCCTCGAGTCTGATGGTGGCGGTCATGGGGCTGATGCGGGAATGGCAGCGGCTGAGCCTGGACGAAGCCGAGGTGGCCGATCTGGCGTGGCGGCTCGAACGCCAGGAGCTTCGTATTCCCGGCGGTATGCAAGACCAGTACGCGGCGGCCTTCGGCGGCTGGAATTTTATTGAATTCCGCGGCCGCGAGGTGGTGGTCAACCCGCTGCGCCTGCCCGCCGACGTGCGCAATGAGCTCGAGCACAACCTAGTGCTCTGCTTCACCGGCTCCACGCGCGTTGACGACGGCATTATCGCCGATCAGACGCAGCGCTACCAACGCGGAGAAATCGGCAGCCTGGATGGCCTGCGGCGCCAAAAGCAACTGGCCGTGGAATTGAAGAATCTTCTGCTCGGGCGGCGTCTGCATGAATTCGGCACCCTCCTGCACGAAGCATGGAATTACAAAAAGCGCATGTCGCCGCACATCACCAACCCCCGCCTGGACGCGCTCTACGACAAGGCGCGGGCGGCGGGGGCACTGGGCGGCAAGCTCAACGGCGCCGGTGGCGGCGGCTACATGATGTTCTACTGCGATTTCGAACGCCGCCTCGAGGTCGAGGCCGTGTTGCGTGAGCAGGGCTGCACGGTGCGGGATTTCGCCTTCGAGGATCACGGCCTGCAAACCTGGCGGGCGGCGACGCGCCAGGATGAGGGCACGGTGGCGGTGGCGCAAAGGGCATGAGGACCGCAGCCGTTAGCGGGGTGCGGGACAAAGCCGGGCTGGGCCTCGCGCCCGTCAACAGCCCGCCCCCCCGCGCTCCCGGAGCCCCTCCACCCGTGGCCGCGGCCGCACCGGCGGGCATCGTCTTTCGCGGCGAGATTTACGGTGGCAGCGGCTTTGCCGACGGCAACCAGGACATTCTCGCGGGCCTGGAACCGGGGGCGATGCCGTTGCAGTTGCTGCCCCTCGGCTTGCAGGAGGACCGCGGCGGTTTGCTTCCGCCCCAGCGCCGCCGCGAGCTCGAGCGTCTGCAGCGGCGCCGCCTCGACTGGTCGCAGAGCGTGCTCTATCAGAGCTGCCCGCCCGATCAGTTGCTGACCGATGCCGGAGCCCGCGTCTGCATCGGGCGCACCACGTTTGAAACCGATTCGCTCCCGCCGGGCTGGAGCGACTGCTGCAATAACATGGACGAGGTTTGGGTTCCGAGTACGTTCAACCGCGAGAGCTTCGAGCGCGCCGGCGTCCAACCGCGGAAGCTGCTCGTGATCGGCGAAGGCCTGGACACAACTCGCTACCGGCCGGGGCTGAAACCGCTCCCGCTGCCCGGGCTGCGCGGGTTCAACTTCGTTTCGGTATTTGAGTGGGGACATCGCAAGGGCTGGGAAGTGCTGCTGCGGGCTTACTGCAGTGCCTTCCGCGCCGACGAAGATGTGACCCTGATCCTCAAGTCGCGCAAGCTCGGCGACGCCACCGGCGAGAAGCTGGAACAGGAACTGGTGTACAACTTGGAACGGGTCATGGGGTTCCGGATGCAACACGTGCCCCCCATCCTGTTGCTCCGCGGCATGCTGCCGGCGCAGGACATGCCGCGCCTGTACGCCACCGCCGACGCCTTCGTCCTCCCCACGCGCGGCGAGGGCTGGGGACGGCCATTTATGGAAGCCGCCGCTTCGCAGTTGCCGGTGCTGGCCACGCGCTGGAGCGGCCATCTGGATTTTCTCAACGACCGGAACAGTTATCTGATTGACGTCGAGAAGCTGGTGGACGCACCGCCCGATGTGGATGTGGAGATCTTTCTCGGCCAGCGCTGGGCCCAGCCCAGCCCCGAGCACCTGGCGCAACTTATGCGCCGCGTGTTCGATCATCGCGGCGAGGCGCGCGCCCGGGCCTGGCAGGCACGGCAGGATATGGTGACTCAATGGGACCGCGCGGTGGTGGCGCCCCGCTGGGTGCAGGCTTTCCGCCGTCTACTGGGCTGACGCTGGTTTCCAGGCGGATAGAAACCTGATGAGGTCTTCGGGCCCCAACGCCCGCGCGTCCTCCAGCGCGCCATTCGACGAGCTCGCCAGCACCTTGCCGTTGCTGTCGAGCACCGCCAGCATGGGCACGCCCTGCATGATGGATAACCCGTACTGTTTGACGATATCCAGGTTGTAGTTGAACTCCTCAACGTCAATATTCACCAGCACGAAGTTCGCCTCGAGCAGCGGCGCCAAGTCCGAGCGCCGGAACGCGAGGTCGAGCACATGGCAGTCGTAGCACCAGTTGCCGCCGAAATCGAGCAGCACGCGCTTGTGTCCGGCGCGGGCGCTGGCCAGCGCGGCGGCGATCTGGGCGTGGGCGTTCGCGGATTTTGAATAGATCACCGCCTCCAACGAGGTGGGCTGGCGCAGGCGTGACAAATCGCTGCGCCCGCCGCTGACAATCTTCCAGCCGCCGGCCTGGCGCTGCCACGTCTGCTCGACAAACAGATAAAAGGTGTGCGCGGCGGTGGGGCCGGTAAAGTTAATCACCGCCTCAAAGCCGATCTGGTGCAGCGACGGGCCCAGCGCCCGGTTGACGATGGAATCGAGCTCGAGGCGCGTCAGTCCCTGCTTTTTCCAGGTGGCCCAGAAGTTCGCCTCCCGCGCCACGTCGCTGATCACCCCGGTCGAGACGATGAGCGCCGGCGGCGGCGCCGTCGAGTAGCACGCGGCAATCACGGCCACCTCACCTGTCCGCACCGCCGCCGCCCAGTGCTCCACCGGCGCAAACTCAGGTGCCTGCGCCGCCACCCCTACCGCGATCAACACCCACACCCACGCCAGACGTTTGCCCATGCCGCCATCATATCAATGACTGGGCAAGGACCGGGCCAGTCGCGGCGCTTGCGCCTTGGGGTGGGAGCGAGGCGCAGCAAAGGGTTGGGGCCAGGGGAGGGCGGCTCTAGAAAGAGGTGGCCGTGCCGCTCCTCACTTCACCACCGTCGGCGCCTGTGTCGGCGTCGTCAGGTTCGTGATGTCTGTGATCAGATAGTCACTGAGCGTAAACACCGCCGGCGTGGTCGAATTGTCCGCATAGTATTCCGCCGCCCCCGTTTTGGCCCCGATCGTGAGCGTGGCCGACCCGCCCTCCCAAGCCAGCGTCACCACGTAGCTCGGGTGTGCCAGCCCATCCTTTTTGGCCAGCTTGGCGGCGCTGGGGGCGTCCGGCGCGGGCACGGCATTCATCTGCGCGTCGTTCAGCGAGTCAATCAGCGAGGTAATGTTGTCCGACTGCGTCTTGGGCCAGCCGTCCTTCGTTTTGGCGAATTGTATTGTTTTTCTGCCCGCAACAATCTTCAGCCCGGTGATTTGGCCGCTCGGAAAATGCAGCGCCGATTTGTCCTGCAGGTCAAACGCCCCCTTCAGCGCATCCGTCTTAATGTAATCCGAGGCCATCTCGATCGGCCCGCTGTCACCCACCTGGAAGTAGGTATTGCCTCCCGTGGGCGTGTCGCTGCCGAATATGAACGTCACCGTCTTGCCGCTGGTAAGGCCCAGCTCGACGGTGCTGGGTTGAGCCGTCTTGGCTGTCGGATCGAGTCCGAAGCTGGCCAGCTTGATCGAGGGGGTGACGGGCGCTACCTGCGTGGCGTCGGTAACGTCGCTCAGCGTGTCCAGAAGGCTGCCTACGGCGGTGGAATCGGCGGCGAAGCTGTAGGGTCGGTCGAGCGACCAGTTGGAGCCGGACTTGGTCAGCACCACCTGTGGCTGGCCAGGCTGCTGGATAGCGATGCGCTGCACCGCGGCGGCGCTCAGCGCCACCAGCGGTTTGGATGCCACCACCGGCTTGGCCTTGTGCGGCCACCGCAGTACCGCCACGATCACAATCAGCACGACGACAGCGACGGCCAGGCGCCACCAGGATTTCATACCCGTATCTCCTCCCTAGGCATTGCGCCGCTTCAGGTTGACAGCGCTTCCGACGATGATGATCAGCAGCGGCAGGCCGATCAGGAACATCCAGAACAAGCCGCGCATGTGCCCGGCGGTAATGTTAACCGGCGCGCCGGTTGGGGGTTTTGGGCGGATGGTGATGAATTGCTTCTGCCCCGCCAGCCAGTCCATGGTGTTCAGGAACAGGTCGCGGTTGCCCTGGAAGTCAAGGATGGCGTTGGAGACGATGTCGGGGCTGCCGTAGACCACAAAACGCGCCTCGGTGCTGTCGCCGACGGTCTGCAGGCCCGCCGACACCGTGGGCAGTGTGCCCGCCACGCCCAGCGTGAGCGGGCCATGGCGGTCGGTGGCCGCGTCCACGCGCACCTGGTTGTTGGCGAAATGGGTGGTGGCGAAACTGTCGGGGGTGGTTTCCAGCAGCGGCGAAACCACCGCGCGCGAGTTGGGCGCAGAGCCCGCCTCCACGGTCCGCGCATCGGGAAACAGTGTCGCCATGCCGTTCATGTTGGCGGTAATGGGATGCTGGTCATAGTTAGCCACCACGGGCATGAGCTCGCTGGCTCCGAAAAGGCGGCCGATGCCGCTGGTGTCCACGACCACGTCGGGGGTCAGCTTGACGTTGAGCTGGCTCTGCAGATAGTCCACCAACGGCCCGGCAGTTTCCGGGTTGAGCATGAAGAGAACATCGCCGCCGCCGTTGATGTAGTTCTGAATGGCGGTGACTTCCGGCACCAGCAGGGCGTGCGTGGGTCCGGCGACGATGAGGGCGGCGCAATCGCCGGGCACCGCCGGCGTTTGCGCCAGGACCAGCTTTTCGACCGTGAAGTTTTCCGATTCCAGCGCCGTTTTCAGCGCGCTGTATCCGCTGCGGCCGTTGTCGCCGGGGTCGCGTTCGCCGTCGCCTTCAGCGAAATAGACGACCTTTTTCGCTCCCTTGAGGACGCGCACGATGGCGTTGGTAACGTCCTGTTCGGTCATGGTGGTGACAATCTGTTGGCGGCCCTGGCTCGAGACCACGATCGAGCCGTAACTCTGGATCTTGTAGCGCTTGGCCTGCACGGGATGGCGGTCGGGGTCAATATATTGCACCTCCACCAGGCGCGACTGGCGCTGGTAGCGGTCGAAAAACTCGCGCGCGGCGCCGAAGTTCGAGCTGCGGTCGAACAGGATCAGGTGCAGGGGCTGGTGCAGCTCCGACAGTATTTTCACCGATTCGGCACTGAGCGAGTACTGATGATTCTTGGTCCAGTCCCAGCTTTTGTCGTGGCGGTTGGCGAGCACGTTGACCACCACCAGCACGGCCACCACGACAGCCAGGTAGACCACCAGCGAGCTGCGCTGCAGCAGGCGATTGGGGACGGCGGGCGAGGGAGTTTTGGCCATGGCTTACTCCGCCAGCTCCATGCGGCGCGCGGTCAGAAACAGCCCGGCTACGATGAGGCTGAGATAGTACACAACATCCTTGAGCGAAATGACGCCCTGGGTGAAGTTCTGCAGGTGGGAGGTAATGGAAAGATAGGCAATCACATGGGAAAACGTGCCGCTGCCGTAGGCGGTGACCCAGTCGGCCACCCAGAGCAGCAGGAAGAGCATGAAGGTGATGGCGCCGGCCACGATCTGGTTTTTGGTGAAGCTCGAGATCAGCAGACCGATGGACAAAAAGGCGGCGCCCAGCAGCAGCAGCCCGAGGAAGTTGGCGCCCGCGGTGACCAGGTCGGGGTGGCCGTAATGGGCGACGGCGGCGAGGTAGAAGCCGACGATGATGAGCAGCAGGATGAGCAGGCCCAGGGCAGCGAAGTATTTCCCCAGGATCACATCCATGCGGCGGATGGGGGCAGTTTTGAGCAGCTCCATGGTGCCGCTGCGCATCTCCTCCGAGTACAGCCGCATGGTCACCATGGGCAGCAGGAACAGCAGCGTGATGCCGATGTCAAACGTCAGCGGCGCCAGTACCTGCACGTTGACGTTGGGGCTGGTGGCGCCGAACTGGCCCCCGCCCAGGCTCTGGACCACAAACACGGCGAGCATGCTGTAAAAGAAAAACGCACTCACCAGCGCGAACAACGCCAGTACCACGTAGGCAATCGGTCCGGTGAAGTAGGACTTCCATTCCTTGCGCATGATGGCCCACATGGCACTCATTGCACACCTCCGCTGGCATTCTCTGCCGCCGGGGGCAGCGCGCGCGGCGCTGTCCCGGCCACCAGCGCGTTTTGTTGCGAAACGCCGGCGGTGAGGGAGAGAAAGATTTCCTCCAGGCTGAGCTCGACCGGCCGCATCTCGACCAGACCCCAGCCGCTTTCGATGATGCGGCGGGCCATCATCTCCCGCACCGGCACGCCGTTGGCTTCCACTTGCCACGCGCCGATGCCGTCGCGCTGCTGCGTGTGTTCGGCCAGGAGCACGCCGGGCACGGCGCGCAGTGCAGCGGTGACCGCCTCGGCTGGGCCGCGCACCTGGACGCTCAACGTATCGGTGGGCTTGAGCCGGCGGGTGAGATTTTCGGGCGTGTCTTCGGCCACCACCTCCCCCTTGTTGATGACCACCACACGGTGGCACGTCTTAGCTGCCTCCGAAAGGATATGGGTGCTGAGGATGATGGTGTGCTTGCCCGCCAGCTCGGCGATCAGTTGGCGGGTTTCCAGGATCTGGCGCGGATCCAGGCCGGCAGTAGGCTCGTCCAGGATCAGCAGCGGCGGATCGTGGAGGATAGCCTGGGCAATGCCCACGCGCTGACGATAGCCTTTGGAGAGGTGCCCGAGCACGCGCGAGCGTACATCCGTGAGCGCCGTTTTCTTGCAGGCGCGTTCGATGGCGTCCTTGCGCCGGCTGGATTTCATGCCCCGCAGCCGGCCCACGAAGTGCAGGTATTCGTCCACGGTCAGCTCGGGGTAGATGGGCGGCAGCTCGGGCAGATAGCCGATGCGGCGCTTGGCGGCGATCGAGCCGGCGCGCACCGGGATGCCGTCCACCATCGCCTCGCCCTCGCTGATGGGCAAGTAGCCGGTGATCATGCGCATCGTGGTGGTTTTGCCGGCCCCGTTGGGACCTAAAAAGCCCACCACTTCGCCCGCGTTGGCGGTAAAGCTGATGCGCTTTACGGCGTGAAAGGGGCCGTAGTGTTTGCTCAGATTTCGGACTTCTAGCACAGGCGTCGTCCTCCGGATGGCATCCGCCCCCCAGCGGGACGGCGAACCCACAGTATAGACGATGCCGCGGGGATCCCGGTTGCAAAATTCCAGCCAGCGAAGCTCACGCCGGGATGGGAAACAGATGCCGCCGTGACCTAGACAGTCGTGCCCAGCCGCGCGCGGAACGACTCCACCGTCCGTCGCAGCCCCTCCTCCAGCCCCACCCGCGGCTCCCAGCCCAGCAGCCGCCGCGCGCGGCTGATGTCAGGACAGCGGCGGCGGGGATCGTCGGCCGGCAGGGGACGGAACTCGATGTTTTCCGGCGCGCCCACCAACCGCGCCACCTCCCGGGCAAAGTCCAGAATGGGGGTCTCGACCGGGTTGCCGATGTTGACCGGATAAGGATCAGGGCAGTCGAGCAGTCGGCGCAGCCCCTCGATCTGGTCGTCCACGTAACAGAAACTGCGCGTCTGGCTGCCGTCGCCGAACACCGTCAGCGGCTCGCCGCGCAGAGCCTGGCCCACCAGCGCCGGGACCACGCGCCCATCGTGCAGCCGCATCCGCGGCCCGTAGGTATTGAAGATTCGGGCGATGCGGGTGCGCAGTCCGTGGGTGCGGTGGTAGGCCATGGTCAGCGCCTCCGCAAAGCGCTTGCTCTCGTCATAGCAGGAGCGCGGGCCCACCGGGTTGACGTTGCCCCAATACTCCTCGCGTTGCGGATGCTCGAGCGGATCACCGTAGGCCTCAGAGGTGCAGGTGATGAGGAACACGGCTTGATGGGCGCGTGCCAGCTCGAGGCAGTTCCAGGTGCCCAGGCTGCCGGTGCGCAGGATCTCCAGCCGCAGGCGCGCGAAATCCACCGGGCTGGCCGGCGAGGCGAAGTTGGCGACCGCGTCGAGGGCGGAGGGGAACGCGATCGGCTCGCAGACATCGTGCTGTTCGAACTGAAATCGGGGGTGGCGGCGGAAGCTTTCGAGGTTCGCCGTGCTCCCTGTCACCAGGTTATCGAAGCAGACAACGTCATGGCCCTCGCCCAGCAGGCGCTCGCAGAAATGGGAGCCCAGAAAACCGGCGCCGCCGGCCACCAGAATGCGCATGCATATACAATAAGGTCTTTCATGACGTTGCGGGACATTAGCGTGGTCGGGGCGCGGCAGCACAACTTGAAGAACTTGTCCCTGCGCATCCCGCGGCAGTCGTTCACGGTCATCACCGGGCTGAGCGGGTCGGGAAAAAGCAGCCTGGCGTTCGATACGCTGTACGCTGAAGGCCAGCGCCGCTATGTCGAGACTCTGTCGGCCTACGCGCGGCAATTTCTGGATCAGCTCGAACGTCCGGACGTGGACAGCATCGAAGGCCTGAGCCCAGCCATCGCCATCGAGCAAAAAACCACCAGCCGCAACCCCCGCTCCATCGTGGGCACGATTACCGAGATCTACGATTACTTGAGGCTGCTGTGGTCCTCGATCGGCGAAGCGCACTGCCCGCAGTGCGGAGAGGCGATCGTGCGCCAGACGGCGGAGCAGATCGTGGATACGGTGCTGGACTGGGCTGGCGGCAGCGGCAAGACCGGCGCGGCAGGGGTCGAAGCCGCGCGCATCATGGTCCTGGCGCCGATGGTGCGGGGGCGTAAAGGCGAGTTCCGCGAGGAGCTGGCCGCACTGCCCAAGCAAGGCTTCACACGGGTGCGCATTGACGGTCGCATGGGCCACTTGGAGGAGGAACCGCTTGCCAGCGAGCGGCTGGACAAACGGCGCGCGCATACCATCGAAGTGGTGGTAGACCGGCTGTTTGCCCGTACCGGCATGGCCGGACGGCTCCTCAATTCGGTGGCCACGGCGCTCAAGTTGGCCGACGGGCTCGTGGTTGTTTCACGGCTGCGCGGCGGCGCGGATTCGGATGCGGGCGAAGAAAGGCTGTTTTCCGAGCGCTGGGCCTGCCCGCAATGTGGCATTGGGCTGGCCAAACTGGAACCGCGTTCGTTTTCTTTCAACAGCCGCTATGGCGCTTGCGAGCGCTGCGAGGGGCTGGGATCGCTGTACGAGTTTGATCCCGCCAAATTCATCGTGCATCCCGGGAAGCCACTGCTGGAAGGCGGCCTGGGACCCGGGTCGAGCGCGCGCGCCTGGCGCGCGGAAGCCGAAGCCTTCGCCGCCCGCCACCGCATCCCGCTGCAACGGCCCTACGCGGACTTGAGCTCGCGTCAGCAGAACGAAATGCTTCACGGGAAGGGGGATTTCGAGGGTGTCGTGGGGCACCTGCGCGATCTGTTGGAGGCGGCCACCATGGATAGCGCGCGTGAGTGGCTGCAGAGCTTCATGTCTCCCACCCTGTGCCCCGACTGCGGCGGGCGGCGGCTGCGTCCGGAAAGCCTGGCGGTCACGCTCGCCGGCCGCTCGATTGCCGAATTTACGGCGCTCCCGCTGAGCCAAGCGGCGGAGGCGGCGGCAGCCATGGAGACGGGCATCGCCGCCAGCGCGCGCCAACGCAAGATCGCCGGGCGGGTCATCGCCGAAGTCCGCGAGCGGCTCGGCTTTCTGCTGGAAGTGGGGCTGGGCTATATGACGCTCGACCGCCCGGCGGCGACGCTGGCGGGTGGAGAGGCGCAGCGCATCCGGCTGGCGAGTCAGATCGGCTCGCGCCTGCGCGGCGTCCTCTACGTGCTCGACGAGCCCTCCATCGGGCTGCATCCGCGCGACAATGGACGGCTGCTGACCTCGCTCCTGCGCCTGCGGGATTTGGGCAATACCGTGCTGGTTGTCGAGCATGATCGCGAGACCATCGCGCACGCCGACTTTGTGCTGGATTTGGGACCGCGGGCCGGACGCCATGGCGGAGAGCTGGTGGCCCAGGGCACCCCGGCCGCGGTTGCCGCCACGCCCGGCTCGCTCACCGGCGAGTACCTCGCCGGTCGCGCCCGGGTCAACAGCCTCGCCCCCACCCGAAGGCCTCCGCGGCCCGGCGCGGGCTTGACGGTTATCGGTGCACGGGCCCGAAATTTGCGCAACCTGAGCGTGTTCATCCCGGCGGGCCTGCTGACCGTGGTCACCGGCGTTTCCGGTGCAGGCAAGAGCACGCTGGTCAACGACATTTTGTATCCCGCGCTGGCGCAACGATACTTCCGCGCGCTGCGCCGGCCCGCCGAGCATGACCGCCTTGACGGCATGGAGCAGTTTGACAAGGTGGTGCGGGTCGATCAGGACCCCATCGGGCGCTCCCCGCGCTCCAATCCAGCCACCTACACCGGCCTATTCACCCTCATTCGCGACCTGTTCGCTCAGCTTCCCGAGGCGCGCGCGCGCGGCTATGCCCCGGGACGCTTCAGTTTCAACGTCCGCGGCGGCCGCTGTGAAGCCTGCCAAGGCGACGGGCAGAAGCGTATCGTCATGAATTTTCTGCCCGACGTGCATGTGCGCTGCGAGGTCTGCCGCGGGCGGCGCTACAACCAGGAGACCCTCGCGGTCAGGTATAAGAACCACTCCATCGCCGACGTTCTGGAATCGTCCGTGGAAGAGGCGCGCGAGTTGTTTGTGAACCTGCCTGCCATCCAACACAAGCTGGCGACGCTGGCGGAGGTGGGCTTGGGTTACGTGCATCTCGGCCAGAGCGCCACCACCCTGTCGGGAGGGGAGGCGCAACGCATCAAGCTGGCGCGCGAGCTCAGCCGCCGCCAGACCGGCCGCACCCTGTATCTGCTGGACGAGCCCACTACCGGCTTGCACTTTGAAGATGTCAAGCAACTGCTGCGGGTACTGCAGGCGCTGGTGGAGTTGGGCAACAGCGTGCTGGTCATCGAACACAATACCGATGTGATGGGGGCGGCGGACTGGATACTCGACCTGGGTCCGGAGGGCGGAGCAGGCGGCGGACGTCTGGTGGCCGAAGGCACACCCGAGCAGATCATGAACGTCCCGGAGAGCCTCACGGGCGCAGCTCTGCGCGCGGCCGCAGGGCAACTGCCAGACGGCCACTTGCACTCCAATCCAGTGTGAAAACCGCTCTGGTGACCGGCTCGGGCGGGCTGATCGGCTCCGCCTGCGTCGCCCGGCTCTGCGCGCTCGGCTGGACGGTCACCGGCGTGGACAATGACCTGCGGGCGTGGTTTTTGGGCCCGGGCGCTTCCACGGCCCCCATGGTCCGGCAGTTGGTGGCCACTTGGCCCCGCTACCGCCATCGCCGCCTGGACCTGCGCGACCGCAACGGCGTGCGTGCGCTGCTGGTCCAGCTTCGCCCGGATTTCATCATTCATGCCGCCGCCCAACCTTCCCACGACCGCGCCGCCAGCATCCCCGACACCGATTTCGATGTCAATGCCGTCGGCACGTTCAACCTGTTGCTCGCCGCAAGGAAGTGTGCGCCCGAGGCCCCGTTTTGTTTCACCAGCACCAACAAGGTCTATGGCGACCGGCCCAATCATTTGTCTCTGCGTGAGCTGCCCACCCGCTTTGATTACGCCGATGGCCGCGACGGCATCGGCGAGAACATGCCGGTGGATCAATGCCTGCATTCTCTGTTTGGCGCTTCCAAGCTGGCGGCCGATGTCCTGTGCCAGGAGTACGGGCGCTACTTCGGCATGCCCATCGGCATCTTCCGCGGCGGCTGTCTGACCGGTCCGCAGCATGCCGCCGTCGAGCTCCATGGCTATTTGAACTACATTGTCCGCTGTGCGGTTCTCGCCCGGCCTTACACCATCGTCGGCTATCAGGGCAAGCAGGTGCGCGATCAGCTACACGCCGCCGACGTGGCCGCCCTGTTCCTGCGCTTTTATGCGGCCCCGCGGGCCGGTGAAGTCTACAATCTCGGCGGCGGACGCGCCAACAGCCTCTCCATTCTGGAAACCATTGCGATGCTGCGGGATCGTGGCTGCGCCCTCGAGACCCGTTACCAGGAGCAGCCGCGCAGGGGCGACCACATCTGCTATATCAGCGACCTGCGGAAGCTCCACCAGCACTTCCCGGGCTGGCGAATCGAGTATCCACTGCCCCGCATCCTGGACGAGATGATCACCAGCCTGGCCTTGGTGCGGGCAGCCGCCTGACGCGGCAACCTGGTACGCGCTGAGCGCCAGCGGGCGCCCGCTGCCGAACTGAACTCCGCTGCGTGGAGTTCTCAACCGGCAACCTGTACACTATTCGCTTGGACGCCCTCCCGCCCACTCTGCCACCCTGGCCGCTTCCGGAACCCCCTCCACCCGCCCCTCCGCCGCCCCCGCGCGAGCCGGCCTGGAGCGGCTTGGAGCTGACGCTGATCGTGCTTTTCACCCTCGCCGCCATGGTGGTGGTCTCGGTGTTCGCCATTTTAGTCTGGGCCCTGGCGACGCGTGTGGCCGGCCTGGCCAGTCTCCGCAATATCCCGACGCTGGTGGGTCTGTCGCTGATCGGGCAGACCGGAGGCTATGTCCTGGGCTTTGCCTTCGTCTGGCTTTGGGTGGCGCAAGGGCATGGCCGCCGTTTCTGGGCGGCGATCCACTGGCGGAAACTCAGCTCCAGCGGCGTGGGCTGGGCCCTGGTGGGTGGGGTGGCGCTCATGGTGGGAGTGCAGTTGCTCGGCCATGTCGTCCCGATGCCCACCAACACTCCCGAAACCAGATTGTTCACCCCGCAGACGGCCTGGATGCTGGCGGTGTTTGGAGTGGTCGCAGCGCCATTTTTTGAGGAGTTTTTTTTCCGTGGCCTGCTCTTTCCCACCCTGCAGGCAACCTTCACGGATGGCATGCAGCCGGAGGAGCTGCGGGCCTGGCGGCCGCTGGCGCGGGTGGGAGGAGCCTTGGCGCTGCTGGCCGTGGCGGTCATTCTGGTTCGGCTGCGCGTGTTGACCGGCATCCACGCCGGCGCATGGATCGCGCTGCTGGCAGGGGGAGTGATGTTTCTGACGGTGCCCCAGGTGCCGATCCTCGCAGTGGGCTGGGTGCTGAACCAGATCGCCAAACTGCAGCGGGGCGAAGCCCTGGCTATCGTGGTCACTGGCATTTTGTTCGGCATGATGCACGCCGTGCAGTTGGGGTGGGCATGGGGGCCAGTGGTGATTCTTACGCTGGTCGGCATTGTGCTGACGCTCGTGCGCGCTAGAAGCGGTTCTCTCATCCCCAGTTGGCTTATCCACTGCACCTACAATGCCACCTTGTTTGCCGCGCAGTTCGCCTCGACGCAGGGCTTCCGCCACTTTCCCCATTAGAACTGGTTAACTGCTTTCACCGGTAAACTGGAACCAGTGAACTATGGAAGAGCGGTTGCAACTTTTGGATCTGTTGGCGCGGGATTCGTTTCGCTTGGGTGAATTCCAGCTTTCCAGCGGCGGCGTGAGCGATTACTACGTTGACTGCCGCACCACCACGTTGTCGCCGCTGGGCGCGCTGCTGACGGCGCGGCTATTCTTGCAGGAGCTGCGGCAATTGGACACGCCGGTGGCGGCCGTAGGCGGCCTGACGTTGGGGGCCGACCCGATCGTGGTGGGTGTGGCGATTGAAAGCGCACGCACAGGCGCGCCGATCAACGGCTTTTTGGTGCGCAAGAGTGAGAAGGCCCACGGCACCGGGCGCCGGATTGAAGGCAGCATCCGGGCCGGCATGAAGGTGGCGATCGTGGACGATGTCTGCACGACGGCGGCCTCCACCATTCAGGCCATCGAAGCCGCCTGGACAGCCGAGCTCGAGGTGGTTGCGGTACGCTGCCTGGTGGAACGCGAGGAGGCGGGCGGACGCACCAACCTGAACCAGTTCTGGCGGGCCCATCGCGGCCGGGCGTGCCCGTTCCAAGCCCTGTTCGGCGCCCAGGAAGTGCGAGCCGCGCACAAGGAACTGCTCCGCGGCGGCAACTCGATTGCCGATGCTTCGCTGCTGCCATGATACCGACGCTGGAGTGGACCGAGGAAGGGGTACGGCTGTTGGATCAGTCGCGGCTGCCACAACGCGTCGAGTACCGACTGTGCCGCAATCATCACGAGGTGGCTGAGGGCATCCGGACCATGGTGGTTCGCGGCGCGCCTGCGATCGGAGTCGCGGCGGCGATGGGGGTGGCGCTGGGCGTCAAGCGCGCGCTCTCTCAGGACCCGGACGCGCTGGCGCAGGAGTTTGAAGCCATTTGCGCCGAGCTCGGAGCGACACGGCCCACGGCGGTGAACTTGTTCTGGGCGCTGGAACGGATGCGCGCCTGTTTCGCGGCGCACCGGGGGCAGCCGCTGGCCGCCGTGCACGCGGCGCTCGAACAGGAGGCGCGGAGCTTGGCCGCCGCGGATGTGGCGACCAATCGCGCTCTCGGCCGCCACGGCGCTGCGCTGATGCCCGATCGCGGCCGGGTGCTCACCCACTGCAACGCGGGGGCGCTGGCCACCGCCGGCTACGGCACCGCGCTGGGCGTGATCCGGGCGGCGGTGGAGGCGGGCAAGCAGATTGAGGTCTATGCCGATGAGACGCGCCCCTATCTGCAGGGTGCGCGCCTGACCGCCTGGGAACTCGACCAGGACCACATCCCCACCACCGTGATCACCGACAATATGGCCGGGTATTTCCTGCACTCCGGCGCGATTGCGGCGGTGATCGTCGGCGCCGACCGCATTGCCGCCAACGGGGACGTGGCCAACAAGATCGGCACCTACAGCGTCGCCGTGCTGGCAAAAGAGAACGGCGTGCCCTTCTACGTGGCGGCGCCGCTGTCCACGCTCGATCTTGCGCTGGCCACGGGCGCGGCCATCCCCATCGAACAGCGCAGTGCCGCCGAGGTTACCCACCTGCAAGGCGTGCCCATCACGCCCGTGGGCGTGCCCGTGGCTCATCCGGCTTTTGATGTCACTCCGCACCGCTACGTGACTGCCATCATCACCGAGGCTGGGGTGGCGCGGCCTCCCTACACTGTCTCGCTGGTCCAATTCGCGCATGCCCACGCTGCGCCAGCATCTCGCTGAGGCCGCCGCAGGGCTGCAACGCGCCGGCGTGGCCGAGCCGCGCCTGACCGCCGAGGTGTTGCTCGCCAGCCTGTTAGGCCAGAATCGGAGCTATCTGTACGCCCATCCGGAACAGCCGTTGGAGGCGGCCGCTGCCGCGCACTGGCAGGCCCTGGTCGAGGCGCGGGCGGCGGGCACGCCGCTGCAATATTTGACCGGCGTACAGGAGTTTTGCGGACGGCCGTTTCTGGTCACCCCCGCGGTGCTGATTCCGCGGCCGGAAACCGAGCAGGTGGTGCAGGCAGCGCTGGAGCACTTGCCGCCGGCTGCAGCCGCGCGCGTGGTGGACGTGGGTACCGGCTGCGGCTGCATCGCGGTTACGCTGGCCCTGGAACGGCCGCAGGCGCGCGTGGCCGCCACTGATATTTCCGCGGCGGCGCTGGCGGTGGCGCGCGCGAATGCCGCAAACCTGGGTGCGCCGGTCGCCTTCGCGCGCGCCGACCTGCTGGCAGGCTTGGGCGGGCCTTTCGATCTCGTCGTTTCCAACCCGCCCTATGTCGCCGAAGCTGAGCTGGCGGCGTTGCAGCCGGAAGTGCGCGCCCATGAGCCGCGCCTGGCGTTGGTGGCGGGTCCGGCCGGCACGGAAATCTTTGCGCGCCTGATTCCCCAGGCTGCAGCCGCGCTGCGGCCCGGCGGCTGGCTGGTGCTGGAGTTGGGTTACACCGCTGCCGGAGTGGTGCGCGGGCTGCTCGGCCACCGATGGGATCAGGTCGCAACCCGGCGGGACGCCCTGGGCTGGAAGCGGGTGCTCACGGCCCGGCGCGCACGATGATCGGCGGGGCTGCGCTGACGTCCTCTCAGCTCCCCGCCGGCGCTGTCAGTTTGGCCGCGGCCTCGATGTGGGCGGTTTGCGGAAACAGGTCAAACAGGTGGAGCTCGGTTAGGGCATAGCCGGCCGCGAGCAAGGAACGCAGGTCGCGGGCGAGCGTGGCCGGGTCGCAGGAGACCAGGTGCAGGCGAGCCGGGGCGAGAGCGGCGATCGCGGTGGTGAGCTCCGGGCCGAGGCCGGCGCGGGGCGGATCGGCAATGAGCAGGTCCGGCGGTCCGGCCGGGCGTTGGCGCAAGTAGTCGAGCGCGGGCATGGTGGCGGTGGTCACGCCGGCGTGGCGCGCGCCGCGCAGATTGTGGCGCAGGTCGAGCGCCGCGACGGGATGGGATTCGACGGCTTCCACGCGCGCAAACGACTCCGTCAGCGGCAACGCGAACAATCCCACTCCGCTAAACAAGTCGAGGGCCGTGGTGCCGCTGGCGCCGCCGGTGACCACCTGGAGCAGCTCGCCGGCCAGCCAGCGATTAACCTGGAAAAACGCCCCCGAGCTGACGCGATAGCTGCGCCCAGCTACCTCGAACCGCAGCGGCGCCTCACGCTCCAGGCCGCCATCCTGGTTGTCCACTGCGAGCTCGATTTCCGCCCGCTCTGCTGGGGGAGTTGCTGCTAACCTGGCCAAGCCGCGATTGAGCGCCGGCGAGGCAATCGGACAGTGCGTCACCGGCAGAACGCAATGGCTGGCCGCCTGAAAGTAACCAGCGCCCACGCCCGGCAACGCCTGGACACGGATGCGGTTGCGATAAGCCCAGGGGGCGGCGGCGTGGGTTGGCAGCTCGCCTTCCCAGCGAAGGCCGCCGATGCGCTGCAGGCTTTCGAGCAGGATGTCACGCTTCAGGGCAAGCTGCCGCTCGGGCGTGGTGTGCTGCCACTGGCAACCCCCGCAGCGAGTGAAATATTCACATCCGGGAGCGATGCGGTCCGGGGATGGATCGAGCACTTCGAGCAGCTGCGCCTCCCCGTCGTCCAGGCGCACGCGCACGCGCTCGCCAGGCAACGTGAAAGGGACGAATACCACCCGCCGGCGGCCCTTCCCATCCGGCGCCAAGCGGGCGAGGCCATCGCCGCCATGGACGAGTTTTTCGATGAACACTTCAGCCGTTGTAGACACTCGGAACTCCCTCTGCGCACCCGCGAATCCGTACCCCCAGCCAAGCGTACGGGCAGCCAGGCGTCCAGCACCGGCCGTGGCCGCGCGCTTGGCGCCCGCGGCGGAGGTTACGGTTCGTCTGGATTATACATTCAGATAAAAGAGGCTGAGGCGCGGGATGCGCCAGCGGTCCAACAGACGGCGCTGCAGGAACTGACGCTCGATCATGGCGAGTTGCTCGGCCCGGAGCTGGCGGCGATAGGGCGCGAGGTCGCGCTCCAGGTCGGTGCGCACGGCGACCATGACTTCTACCGATGTGGCGGCAGTGAGGATGGCCAGAAGCTTGTCGTCACAGGCGCTGAGCAGGCGATCGAGTTCTTCGAGCGAGCCCGGGACCATAACCGAGGTGGCGAGCCGGCGCAGGGTGGCCAGGACATCGGCGGCGGCAGCGCTCCCGGGCAGGGCGAGGGCGAGGCACGCAGCAGCGTTCTCCAGGTGGGCGCGGATGCGCAGGGGACTAAAGGCGTCATCTTCGGGACGCGGCGGTACAGGAGTGGAGGCTGCGCCTACGGCGGCGGTTTGGGCAGCGTCGGCGGCGGCCCTAACCGCGGGGGCGCAATAGACGAGCGCGCGATGGCGCTGGGTGTCACGGCGGCGGCCCGACTCGAATTTTTCGAACGCCTCGTCAATGCCGGCCAGCACGGCTGCGAGCGGTATGCCGGCCTCGCGCCAGGAGGCAATCAGTGCCCAGTCAACCGGCGAGAGCAGATATTGGGCGCCGCGCTTGCGCTGAAAGTGTTCTTCTATTTCGGTGAAGTAGTTGAAGTAATTCACAACTCGGCGCCGCCGGGAGCCTCCAGCCGAAACCAATAATAGCCATAGGGGCCGAGGCTGAGCTGGTACGGCGCGGTGGCAATGGCTGGGAATTCGACTTCGCCGAACATCTCATGCGGCACCCAGCCGGCAAAGCTCGAAAGATCCAGCTCCAACGCCTGCGAGTGGCGGGAGAGGTTGGCGACGACAAGCACGCAGCGCGCGCCTGGCAACTCCGACCAGGAGCGGGAGGACTGCTTGGGCAGGCGGCGCAAGTAAACCAGTACACGCTCGTTGACGGGAGTAAGAAAGGCAATGGCGCCCCAGCCGAACAGCGGATTCTTGTGGCGCAAAGCGATCAACGCCTTCATCCAGTTGAGCAACGAATTGGGGTCCTGGAACTGACGTTCGACGTTCACCGCCTGAAAGCTATAGACCGGACTCTGGATGGGGGGCGCATAGAGGCGCTCGGGCGGGGCTTTGGAGAAACCACCGTTGCGATCCACGTTCCACTGCATGGGGGTGCGCACGCCATTGCGGTCGGAAAGATAGATATTGTCGCCCATGCCGATCTCATCGCCATAGTAGACGATGGGTGTGCCGGGCATGGAGAACAACACCACGTTCATGAGCTCAATTTCGCGGAGGTTGTTCTCGACGATGGGAGCGAGACGGCGGCGGATGCCGATGTTGAGCTTCATGCGGGGCTCGCGCGCGTACTCGTAATACATGTAGTCGCGCTCCTCGTCGGAGCACATTTCCAGCGTGAGCTCGTCATGATTGCGTAGAAACAGGCCCCATTGGCAGTTTTCCGGAATGGGAGGGGTCTGCGCGAGGATATCCACGATGGGGCGACGGGTTTCCTGGCGCACCGCCATGAACAGGCGCGGCATGAGTGGGAAATGAAACGCCATATGAAACTCGGCCGGTTCGCCCGGCTTGGATTGCCCGAAATACCTCACCACATCGCTGGGCCACTGGTTGGCCTCGGCCAGCAGGATGCGTCCGCCGCCATAGCGGGCATCCACCTGCCGGCGCAGCTCCTGCAGAAAGGCGTGGGTTTCGGACAGGTTCTCGCAGTTGGTGTGGTCGCGTTCAAACAGGTAAGGAACGGCGTCGCAACGGAACCCGTCGAGGCCGAGATCGAGCCAATAGAAAACGACGTCGAGCATGGCCTGCCGCACGGCCGGTTCGTCGTAATTGAGGTCGGGCTGATGGCTATAAAAGCGGTGCCAGAAATACGCGTTGGCGGCTGGGTCCCAGGTCCAGTTGCTCACCTCGGTGTCGGTAAAGATGATCCTGGCTTCGGTGTAGCGATGGGGGTCATCGCTCCAGACGTACCAGTTGCGGTAGGGAGAATCGGGCGAGCTGCGTGCCTGCTGGAACCAGGGATGCTGGTCGGAGGTGTGGTTCAGGACCAGGTCTGCAAACACGCGCACGCCGCGGTTGTGGGCTTCTTCCAGCAACTCGCGGAAATCCTCCAAGGTGCCGTAGTCGGGCTCGACGCTGTGAAAATCGGCGATGTCGTAGCCATCGTCCTTGAGCGGCGAGGGATAGTAGGGCAGCAGCCAGAGGCAGTCCACGCCCAGCCATTGCAGGTAGTCGAGCTTGTCAATGAGGCCGCGGAAGTCGCCGTTGCCATCGCCGTTCCAATCGTGGAAGGCGCGCACCGGGATTTCGTAGATGACGGCGTTTTTGAACCAGAGTGGATCGGGAGCGGAAATCGTCGTGCTCATAGGATTGCGATGGCGGTCTCTGCCGGGCGCTCGGCGGTGGGGGGGGGCTGGCGCGGCAAAATCACCCGGAAGGTGGTGGCTTGGCCAGGCTCGCTCGCGACCTCAATGTGGCCGCCGTGCAGCTCGACCACGGAGCGGGCGAAATACAGGCCCAGCCCGGTGCCGAACTCGCGGCCGCTGAGCGGATTCTGAATGCGGTTGAACTTCTGGAACAAATTGGCGAGCTTGTCGGGGGGAATGCCGACGCCGTTGTCGCTGACCTCGACGGTGACCTCGGCGGTGCGGGGCTGCCAGACGATGTGGATCGCGCCGCCCTCGGGCGTGTATTTGATGGCGTTGTCAATCAGGTTGGAGAATACTTCGCGCAAGCGCACGCCATCGCCATGCACGTGCCCGGCGGCGGGCGCAGTACCCTCGGCGGCGTCCAGCGTCAAGCTTTGGCGGTAGCGCGCCGCGCGCGGCTGGAACTCGGCCGTGAGCGTGCGCAGCAGCTCTCCCAGGTCCACATCCTCGGTGCGCAGCAGCAGGCTTCCCTGCTCCAGACGGCTGATGTTGAGCAGGTCGTTGACGAGCGCGATGAGCCGCTCGTTGGAGTCATAGGCGCGGTGCAGGTATACTTTCTGCTCGCTGTTGAGCGGACCCAGCACTTCCTCGATGAGCAGCGCGAGCACGCCCTTGACGCCGCTCATGGGAGTGCGGAGCTGGTGGCTGGCGATGGAGATGAACTCGTTTTTCATGCGGTCCACCTCGCGCTCGTGGCTGGCATCACTGAACACGACAATGCACCCCTGCACGCCGCCTTGCTCGTCGCGCACCGGGGCGGCGCTAAAGGTGATGGGCAGGCGGGTGCCGTCGCGGCGCACCAGGTAGAGATCGCGCAGGAAGCGGAAGGTGCGCCCCTGGCTCATGGCGTGGCGGACCGGATCGGGGCGGACCGGCGGCTGGCCGGGATGCTCCTCGCTGAGTTGGATCACTGCCGCGTAAGGCCGATGCAGCACGCCGGCGGAGGACTCGCCGGTGAGGGCCGCGGCGGCGCGGTTGAACTCGATGATGCGCCCTTCCGCGTCCACGGCAAACACGCCGTCGCCGATGCTGCCGAGCAGGGCTTCGGTCTTCGCGCGGCCGCTTTCTACCTCGCGGTTGTAGCTCTGGTAGAAGCGGAAGGCGGAGCGCAGTAGCAGGCCCGTGGCCACCGCCAGCAGAAAAATGACCAGCGCGATCAACGCCAGCTTGTCGTAAAACACCCGGTAGATGTAAAAGCTGAAGCGTACCGGGCGCACCAGCAGCAGGGCCATGCTTTCCGCCGACAGGGGCGCGTAGGTAATGGCGCTGCTTTCGAGCTGGATGGCGGTAACGTATTCGCCGCTGCCACTCCGCCCCGCCAGCGCCTTGGCGGTAGCGGGAAGCTGGGCAAGGAGTGCGGGCGACAGGGGGCCGGAGGCCGGGCCGCTGACGATCTGATGGTTGCGGTCCACGACATAGAGATAGCGGTCGGGACCGGCGGGGCTATGGTTGACCCAGTCGCTGACGACCGCGGTGGGCAATAGCCCCACCAGCACGCCCACGCTGGCCGCACCGGGGGGCGCATGGGCGGGCCGCGTGAACGGCACCGGCACTGCGAAGGCCAGGCGCTGCGGCAGATGCGCCGTGGCAGGCAAGGCCACCGAGGTGGCCGAACCGCCTGCCAGAGTCTGGCGAAACCAGGCCGGCAAGGGCACCGCTGGTAGCTGCGGTTCCAAAGCCTGGCCCGCCGAGGGCGCCGACTTGGACGCGGTGGGCGGAGGGGAAGGCGGCGCCGGGGGCGCGAACCGCGGCATCGGCTCGCCGCCCGCGGGCGCGGCCGCCAGCAGGACGCCATCGCCACGGTAGAGGCCCACCGCCATAAACTCGGCCCGGCGGGCGCGCAGGCGCCCGAGGTTGGCCTCGGCGGCATTGCTCAACGTGGTGAAGTTGAGTTGCTGGCGCCGGCGCTCGCCTTGCGGACGCAGCCGCGGTTCCAGGCTTTCGGCCAGTACCCGCTGCAGCGCGCTTTCATCGGCCGCGCCGGCGAGCGCCTCGCGCTCCCCGCGGAAGTTGGCTTTGACAAGGGAAACAGCGAAATCCTCCACTTGTTGATCGGCGCTGGTCTGCTGCGCCTGGGTGTTGCGGATGCTGGTAGCGACGATGTAGTAGGTGAGCAGGAAAATCGGAACGAACGTCAGGATGACGAAAATGGCGGTCGAGCGGATGACGGAAGCGGTGAGCCAGCGCAGAACGCCTTCGGCCCAGTTGGAGATTGCTCTGCGCAGTGCCGACCACATCAGGTCACTGGCTGAGGCGCACGCACGGTTTCGCGGCAGGCCGGACAGCGCAGGCGTACGCGGAAGTTACGAGACCAGGGATCGGAGAAATCACCGTCGAGTTGCAGCCACATGCGGCCGCCGCACTGACGGCAGCGGTAATCGCGTCCGTAGCCAAGCAGCGACGCGAGGGCGGAGGCGTCGCCCTGGGCGGGATCGACGCTCAGCCGGAAGCTGGCGATGGGACGCTGGCCGGGCGCCGCCTCCAGCAATTGCCGCACCCGCGCCACTACGTCGGCAGGTGCAACTTCCGATTTGACTAGATAATCGGTGGCGCCCAGGCGCGCCGCCTGGTGCTTGTCTATATGCTGGCTGAGGTTGGTGAACAGCACGACCGGCGTGGACAGGAAACGGCGATCGGCGCGCAGCGACTTGAGTACTTCCAGGCCGCTGAGGTCAGGGAGCATGACGTCCAGCAGGATGAGCTGCGGCGGCGCTTGGCGCGCGCTTTGTAGCGCCTCGCGCCCACTGGCCGCCTGGCGCACCGCGTAGCCCTCATGCTCGAGACGACGGGCATAAGTGTCGCGGATGAGGTCTTCGTCTTCGACCAGGAGGATGGGGCGGCCGTCGCTCATCGGCTCTCCGCCGCCACCGTGGGCGCGTGGACAGCTATGTAATCGCGGATGAGCTGCTGGAAGATGGCTTCGGCCTGCGCGGCGAGCGGACCGCGCGGAACGATGTGCCCGCCTATGCGTTCGACCGGCTGGACTTCGCGCGTCGAGGAGGTAATGAAGATCTCGTCGGCGCCATACAAATCAGGCTGGGTGAGCGTGGCTTCTTCAATCCGCAATCCGTGCTGCGGCGCGGCGGCCAGCAGTTGCTTGCGGCTGATGCCTGGTAGCGCGCCCGAGTCGAGCGGCGGAGTCCTCAGGCATCCGTTGCGCGCCACAAAAACGTTGGCCGAGGTGCATTCCGCTACTTCCTCGCGCTCATTCAGCAGCAGCACATCATCAAAGCCCTGGTCATGGGCCTGCTCGACTAAGATCAGATTGTGCGACCAGGTGAGGGTCTTGGTCCCGGCTAGTGGAGCGCGGGAATCGCGTCCATAAGGCTGGACGAGCAGCTTGGCCGCCGCACCCCAGGAGCGCAGTGCACGGGTGAAAACGAGCACGTCGGTGGGGCGGTCGTGGGGGCAATCGAGCAGGCCGCCGCCGTTGCGGATGAAATAAACGCGGGCAACCGCTTCGCGGGCGCCGTTTTTCTCGATTACAGCGGCCAGAGCTTGTCGCATTTCGGCTTCGAGGCCGGTCATATCCATGCGCAGCCTGGCGCCGTCAGTGGCGAGCCGCTGCCAATGGTCCTCCTGCGCGAACGGCAGGCCCTGGTAAACCCGCAGCGTGGAAAACAGTCCCCAACCGCTGAGCAACCCGGTTTGCAGGGGAGAAACGCATAGATCCGCAGTAGGCGCCAGCTTTCCATTGCGCCAGGCGTAGGGATGGATAGGGTTCACGCGCGCTGCACCTCTCCCCTAGGGTAACGCCGATCACCTACGGCCACGTGCGGGCGAATGGGCGAGGTAGTATCCGGCCATGTCGGATTGGAGTGGCCCGCCCCCGGTTGGGTAAGCGGCGCGGCCCCCCACGGGCAGCCGCAGGCCGCCCGAGCCCCGCGCCTATCAAAGTCTGGCCGGCAGAGCCCATTCATCCTGGCGGAAGAATTCGCGAACCACGGGGTCACTGGTGGCCTGCATTTCGGCGGCCGTGCCAAAAAAGCGGACCGCGCCTTCGTGCAGCAGTACCAGGCGGTCAGCGAGCCAGAGAGCGAACCGCGTGTCGTGGGTGACGATCACGCTGGTGAGCTTGACCTGCTGTTTGACGCGCGCGATCAGGCCGGCGATGGACTGCGCCATGATCGGGTCCACCATGGTGGTGGGCTCGTCGTAGAGGATGGCCTGGGGCTTGGCGGCGAGGGCGCGCGCGATGGCGACGGCGCGCTTCATGCCGGTGGACAGGCTTCCGGGATAGGCGTCGCGTTCGGCGCGCAACTCGAGCATGTCCAGCAGCCCGTTCACCACGGCGTCGATGTCATGCTCGTTTTTCATATTGCTTTCGCGGAGCGGAAAAGCGATATTCTCAGCCACCGTGAGCGAATCGAACAGCGCGCCGGATTGGAATACCAGCGTGATGCGCTTGTGCATCTGGTTGAGCTCGGCCTCGCTCATATCCGGCACCGAAAGGCCGGCGGCGATGATGGCGCCGCTGTCCGGGTACAAGAATCCCATGATCAGCTTCAACATCACCGATTTGCCCACGCCACTACGGCCGAGAATGCAGACGGTTTCGCCGTGGCGAACCTCAAAGCTCACGCCACGCAGAACCGAAAGCTCGCCGAAGCTCTTATAGACGTGGCGGAACTCGAAGTAGACGTCGTTCATTTGAGCATGCGCCAGGCGCGGAACAACTCCACCGTAGCGGCCTCGCCGGTCCACTGGCGCTGGACCTCCTCCGGTTCAGCCGGAACCACCAGATCATGAAACAGCGCCTCGGCGGCGGCATCATCATCAGCCAGCACGGTGAACACACCCTCCCACTCGATCCTGGCGATCGCGGTGACCGTGCCGCCCTCCAGGGAACGCCGAGCCAGCAGATACGGGTTATCGCCGTCGTCGAGCTCAGCGGAGCCGAGGTGCACGAGGCAAAAGGCGGCGTTGCCGGGGCGGAAATCGAACCGGCGGCACAGGCCAGTGATGGCGAAAATCTGTCCATCGGCAGCTCGCATGGTTCACTCCACCTCGGCCAGCACCTGACCGGTCGCAACCGTTTCCCCCGCTGCGACAGCGAGGGACGTGAGTGTGCCGGACTTGGGGCTGCGGACCTCGTTCTGCATCTTCATCGCCTCCAGCACCAGCAGGCCCTGGCCCGCTTCGACGGCGGCGCCGGCGCTGACCAGCACCCGCACGACCTTGCCCGCCATGGGCGCGGTCAGCCGGGCGCGGCCGGAATGCTCAAAGCGGTGGCGCGCGAGCGCCTGCCGGGGATCGCGCACCGCAGCGGCGGCGGTGCGGCCTGAGCCCGACAACCAGATGGCGCCGTCGGCGCCCCGTGCCCAGTCAAAGCTGAAGCTGCGGCCCGCGATCAACACCGAGAGCGTGCCGGGGTTGGGGCGGGCGATGTCGGCCTCCAGGCCGGCGCCGTTACAGCGAATCCGCCAGCCTGGGTTCCCCGGTGTGATTTCGAGCTTGCGGGACTGGCCCGCGATTTCCACCTCGTAGGTCATGCGCCGCCTCCCGACAGCGCCGCCAGCCGCGCGGCACGCTGCCAATGCGAGCCGGATTCGGGCCCGGCAGCGGGTACGCTCAGCCCTGCCGCCACCGCCGCGACGACGCTGGCGGCCTCGGCCCAGGTCGCGGCCTCGGGCGGGGAGGGTTCGGGCCGGGTCAGCAGGCGCGTCACGTAGCCGGTGTCGGTGCGACCGGCAATGAACTCGGCGTCGGCAAAGACACGGCGAAAGAAATCGAGGTTGTGGCGCAGCCCCGCCAGGTGGTACTCGCGCAGGGCGCGGCGCATGCGCGCCAGCGCCTGCGGACGGTCTTCGCCCCACACGATGAGCTTGGAGAGCAACGGATCGTATTCGAGCGGAACCGTCCAGCCCTCGTACACGCCCGTGTCCTCGCGCACGCCCGGGCCCGAGGGCGGGCGCAGGCGCAGAATGGTGCCCGGGCTCGGGAGAAAGTCCTGCTCCGGGTCTTCGGCGTAGATGCGGCATTCGATCGCATGACCGCGGCGGACGATGTCGTGCTGGCGTAGCGAAAGCGGCTCGCCCGCGGCGATCCGGATTTGCCAGGTGGCAAGGTCGAGTCCGGTGCAGAGTTCCGTAACCGGGTGTTCGACCTGGAGGCGGGTGTTGACCTCGAGGAAATAGAAGTCTTCCTGCTCATCCAGCAGGAACTCGACCGTGCCCGCGTTGGTGTAGCCGGCGGCACGGGCGGCGGCGCAGGCGGCCTCGCCCATGGCCAGGCGGGTTTTTTCGCTCAGCCGGGGTGAGGGGCTTTCCTCGATGACTTTCTGGTGGCGGCGCTGGACGCTGCACTCGCGCTCGCCCAGCCAGAGGAGGTTGCCGTGCTCGTCGCCGAGGATTTGGATTTCGACATGGCGGGGCGCGGGCACGGCGCGTTCCAGGAACAGGGCAGGATCGCCAAAGGCTGCGTCCGCTTCCGCGCCGGCCAGGGCGTAGGCGGAGGCCAGCTCGCTGGCGCTCGTTACCAGGCGCATGCCCTTGCCGCCGCCGCCGAAAGCCGCCTTGAGCATCACTGGAAAGCCGATGGAGGCAGCGACGCGTTCGGCTTCAGCGAGCGAAGTGACCGCATCCACAGTGCCGGGAAGGATGGGGATGTTGTGCTTATGGGCAAGCTTGCGGGCGGCGGTCTTGCTGCCCAGCGCCGCCATGGCCTCGGGTGTGGGGCCGATAAAGACTACGCCAGCTTGCCGGCAAGTTGCGGCAAAGGTGGCGCTTTCGGAGAGGAAGCCGTAGCCGGGATGGATGGCTTGCGCGCCGGTGCGGCGCGCCGCTTCGAGCACGCGGGGAATGTTGAGGTAGCTGTCCGCGGCGGGCGCCTCGCCCAGGCGGATCGCCTCATCGGCTTCGAGCACATGCAGGCCGCAGCGGTCCACATCGGAGTAGACAGCGACGCTCAGGATGCCGAGGTCGCGGCAGGCACGCACCAGCCTGACGGCAATTTCACCCCGGTTGGCAATGAGGATTTTGGTAAACATCCGGCCGCCTAGGCGGCCGGGAGCCACTTCAGGCTGGCGGCCAGATGCAGGACATCATCCACGGTGATGTCGTTCCAGTGATGGTGCTCGGCGCCGACGCCGCTCTCGATGGCCTGCTTGAGATAGAAGCCGCCCAAATCCACAGCCATGCGGTCGCTCAGGGGAATGCCGGTGCGGCGTTGGAACTCGACCCAGGCCGGATGCGGCAGTCCCAGCCAGACGCCTTCGCCGTTGACCAGAAATTTCAGGTCCACGGTATCGGAGTGGCGCGTGGCCACCCCCACTACCAGGCACTGGAATTCACAGTGGATGGCCTCGCGGGTGAGGGGGTCGGTGACGCTGAAGTCTTCGTACATATCGCAGCTTTTTTACGATACCATGGCCAGCACCGCCGCCGCGGTGCGGCACTGGCTGTACGGGGATCCGCCGCTGGCGGGAGCTCAAAGTCGGCGATAGGGTGGTGGCCATCAATCGCCCGTAGGCACGATCTCTGCCGTCTCCACCACCAGAATCACCGCGCGCTCGGGCGCGCGCGTGCGATGCAGGACGCCTTTGGGAACGACGAACCCCTGCTGTGGGCCCAGGTCTACCGACCGCCCCTCAAGATCGACCACGAAGTGCCCCCCCACCACGAAAAAGAACTCGTCGCCGTGGTCATGCTTGTGCCAGTGATAATCACCATGCATCACGCTGAGGCGGATCACGGAGCCGTTCACCTGGCACAAAGTCTGGTTGCAGAACTTCTCAGTGACCTCTGCCGCGACTTGAGAGACATCCATAAGCGTCAGCGAGGGAAAGCGGGCATCGAGGTTGATCGTGTAAGGAAAGTCCGGCGAGTTCGGCATAGCATCACAATTACAGCAGCAGAGCGCTATGGCTCGCCACGATAAAGTGAGGTGCTCGCCACTCGCGTCGGGTTGGGGCCAGGGGTCCCCAACCCGCCCTGCGCACTCACAGCAGGGCGGGCAACCCGCCCTGCGCAGTTCCAGCAGGGCGAAGCAGCCGCGCTGGGACCCGCGCCAATCTTCGTACCTATCGCAGCTTTTTTTCGATACCATGGCCGGCTGCCCTGCTACAGTGGAGACAGCTTTCACTCCCCATGCCTTCCCGCAACTGGGTGGAAATTTCCCGCGGCGCGTTGCGCCACAACCTCGCTTACGTGCGCCGCATCCTGCCGCCGGAAACGGCGGTATGCGCGGTGGTCAAAGCCGATGCGTACGGTCATGGCGACGTGGCCTGCGGACGCGTGTTTGCGGCCGCAGGCGTCGAGTGGCTGGCGGTGACCTCGGTCGAGGAGGGAACCAAGCTGCGGATGGCGGGCATCGGAGGGCGGATTCTGGTCCTGGGCGGGTTTACCGCGGCGGCGGCGGCTTCTCTGCTCGCGTATCAGCTCACTCCGGCGGTTTGGGACGCGCGGCAGATTGGGTGGCTGGCTGCGGAGCTGGATGGTCGCCAGGTGGGCATCCATCTCAAGCTGGAAACCGGGATGGGGCGGCTTGGGGTGACCGCCGCGCAGGAGGCCGAAGTTAGCGCCGCGCTGCGGGCAGCGCCGGGCATTGAGGTCGCGGCGGTTTTTTCCCACCTCGCCAGTGCCGATGCTGACGACGCGAGCGCCAGCGAGCAGCACCAGCGCCTGCTGGCTGCGGCCGCTCGCCATCACACGCCCGCCTGGCATTTGCTCAACAGCGAGGCGGCGCTGCGCTTTCCGCACTGGGGCGGGGCGCTGGCGAGAGTGGGACTGGCGCTTTATGGCTATAGCGCGCAGCCGCAGCACGCGCGGGACCTGCAGCCTGCGCTGACGTGGAAGGCGCACGTGATAGCGGTGAAGGATCTGCCCGCCGGGCATGGCATCGGCTACGGCGCAACCTTCCATACGGTTCGACCGACGCGCGTGGCCACGCTGGCGGTGGGCTACGCCGACGGCTACCGCCGTGAGTTTTCGCCGGGTGCACGCGTGGCGCTTGCGGGCGCCGCGGCACCCGTGGTGGGCGCGGTGAGCATGGATCTGACCACGGTGGATGCCAGCGCCGCAGCGCAGGTCACTCTGGGAGATACCGCAACCCTGCTGGGCGGAGGCGCGCCGGACGCCGCCGCACTGGCCCGGCTGGCGAGAACCATCCCTTACGAGATCTTGTGCGGCATTTCCGCGCGCGTGGAACGCGTTTACGTCGACTGAGCGCGGGGCTAGCGCCGCTTGGCACCGTCGGCAAAATCGGCGGCGGCTACGCTTTCAGGACCTTGAGCGCCTTGGCGACGATGCGCAAGGCTTGATCTACGTGCCGCGGTTCGAGGACATAGGGCGGCAGCATGCGGATGACAGTGGAGTGGGTGACGTTGGCAAGCAGGCCCTGCTCAACCATGCTGTCAAACACCGGCTTGGCAGGACGGTCGAGCTCCATGCCCAGCATCAGGCCCTTGCCGCGGACTTCCTTGACGAAGTTGTGGCGGGCGGCGAGCTTCTGCAGGCCTTGCTTGAGGCGTTCGCCCATCGCCTGGATGTGGGCGTACATCGCGTCGTTGTGCAGGATGTCGAGCACTTCGAGGCCGAGGCGGCAGGCGAGTGGACCACCCCCGAAAGTGGTGCCGTGGCTATGGGCGTTGAGGGCAGTGGCTTGCGGGCCGCGGGCAAGCACCGCGCCCAGCGGATAGCCGCAGGCAATGGGCTTGGCAGTGATCAGAATGTCGGGCAGCAGATCGGTCCACTGGTGGGCGAAGAGTTTGCCGGTGCGGCCCATGCCGCATTGGATTTCATCAAAGATGAGGCTGGCTTGGTGCTGGCGCGCCAGATCGGCGGCGGCACGCAGGAAGCCTTCCTGGATTTCGAAAATGCCGCCTTCGCCCTGCACTGGCTCAACGATGATGCCGCAGGTTTTAGGACCAACGGCGGCGGTCAACGCGGCGATGTCATTGGCGGGGACGAATGTGACGCCCGGGAGCATGGGCCCGAAGGGGGTACGATAGGCGGTTTGGCCGGTCACCGAGAGAGCGCCCATGGTGCGGCCATGAAAGGAATGTTCGAGGGCGACGAGCTCGATTTTGTCGGGAGAAAGTTTCTGCCCGGCGCTGCGGGCGACCTTGAGCGCACATTCGGTGGCTTCGGCGCCGCTGACGGTGAAAAAGGCGCGCTCCATGCGACTGAGCTTGGTGAGCCGCTCGGCCAGAGGGCCCTGGAATTCGTTGTAATAAATGTTTGAAGTGTGAATGATTTTCTTGCTCTGGTCGCGGATCACCGCCAGCAAGCGCGGATGCGCATAGCCGAGCGCGTTGACACCAATGCCGGTGATGAAATCGAGATAGCGCTTGCCGGCGCTGTCGTACGCGTACACTCCCTTGCCGCGCTCCAGCAACAGCGGCACGCGGGTGTAGGTGGGGAACAGATACTGGGATTCCAGATCCTGGACGTGCTGCAGGGCGTTGGTGGCGGTCGCGGTTTCCATGGGTAATCTCAGGCTAACAAATTAGTATCCGCGTGTCTTGTCCACGACCGGAGTCAGGGGCTTACCTGCCAGAAAATTGCGCAGATGGCGGGCAACAAGAGCGGTCTGCTGCTCCCAGGTGTCAGGTACGGCAGCGGCGACATGGGGGGTGAGCAGCAGGCGGGGGCAGCGCCACAGCGGCGAATCCGGCGGCAGCGGCTCGCGCTCGAAGACATCCAGAGCGGCGCCGGCGAGGCGGCCTTTCTGGAGGTCGGCAACCAGGGCGGCTTCATCGAGTGCGGTGCCGCGGCCGAGGCTGATCAGGAAGGCGTGCGCGGGCAGCAGCGCGAGCTGCGGCGCGGCGACGCGGACGGCGGTGGCGGGGGTTTCCGGCAGCGCCAGGAAGAGGAAATCGGCGCCGGGCAAGAGCGTCTCGAGTTGATCATCGCCGTAAACTGCGGCGCAGTATGCGCCGCCCAACTCCGGACGGCGGCGGACGCCCAGGACCTGCATGCCGAGCGCGGCCAGGCGCGGCGCCAACGCGCGGCCGACGTGGCCAAGACCGGCGATGACCGCGGTTGCGCCCGCCAGGCGGCGCAGATTACCCAGCCAGGCTTCCGGGGCCCAGCGCATCGCGTTCTGGTCTGCACGCGCCTGCGGCAGGCCGCGCGCCAGGGCGAGCGCCAGCGCCAGGCCATGCTCGGCGACCATTCCGGCGTGCACGCTGGCGCCGTTGGTGACCACGATCGGGCTGGCGATGAGCTCGGGGGTTAAAAGCTGGTGCACCGCGGCCGAGGGGCAATGGATCCAGCGCAGGTGGCGGGCGTCGCGGTACAGGCGGGGATCGAGGCGCCAGGCGATGGCGGCGCCGGCATCGGCAAACAGCGCGGCGTCGCTGGCGGCAAGCTCCGGCGTCAGCGGCTCATCGATCGAGCGCGGATACTCGCGGAACTCGACCTCGGGAAACTCGCGCCGTAGATTCCCGGTCGCGCCGGCAGGCCAATGCCAGATGCCGCGCACGCTGCGCATGGCAAGGACTAATTTGACTTGGGGCTTGACGCCGGGCGGGGCCACGTTAGGCCTTGAGGGCGGAGGCGGCGTCTTCTTCCCAGGGCTTGGGCTGACATCCCTGATCGCGGTACCAAATGCGGTCGTAGAGATAGCGGTCGCTGACCGAGCCCAGGCTCTCGTTGTAGAGCGAGGCAATGCCGCAGGCCAGGCGCAGCTCGGCCTCAAAATGCGCGATCGCGGTCAAGGTTTCGGGCAGGGCAGGAACTTCGGCGACGGCAGTTTTGAAAAACTTCTGGTAGCCTCGGTCCACCAGCCGTGCCAGTTCGCCCCGGACCACCAGCCCCGGCGCGACCGCAATTTGGACGGCACGGTTGTCCTCACCCAGGACGGCGGCACATCCGTTCTTGCGCGCCAAAACCATTCCATCGCGCAGCGGACTCAGCGTAAAACCCATGGCAGCCAGCTTGTCCTGGGCGGCGGCCAAGGTGGGAGGGGTAGTTTTCCTTCGCGGCAACCATCAGCTCCTGTGAACCGCCATTATAGCGTGGGCCCAACCCCGCTGCGAATGCCGCATGCCAGAATGGGCCCTGAAGCCGCTTGCCTCGGCTTTGCTATGCGCGGAGGTCGCGCGGCGCAGCCGCGCTGGGGCCCGCGCCTATCAATTTGACAATTTATTTGAACGGGACGACTGGCTGCCAGCGGCGCTGGCGCAGGGCCGCGGCGCCCAATGCCAGTGCGCCAGTGAGCAGGAGCCAGAGCGAGGGTGGCTCCGGCGTGAGAACGGGTCCGGTCCCATCGCCAGCCGCCCCGCTGCTGTTGGTATCAAACTGGGTGAAGCTGTTCGGGGCGGAACCGCAGTTGCTCTCCGTGCCGTAGCAACCGCTTCCAATAGAGGCGCTACCGGCGCCCGCGCCACCGCCGGTGGGTATGAGGGAGTCGAAGTTCAGCTGCAGATTTGCGGGATCGGTGTGCAGGAGGTTGAGCAAAGGATCTTCGGCGGGGTAAATCGGGCCCTGCAGCGTTCCGCTATTGCCGGCCTGCGAGCTGTCGAACGTTGAGTTCCCCAAGGTAGCGTCAGTGACGGTAATGTCCCACGACAGCAGGTCGTAGGTATTATCGTAGGGCCCGCAGGTTAGGCAAGAGTAATAGTACTGCACGACGAAGCTGCCGCTGGCCGTGCCGCCGTCCAAGAAGGCGACGTTGGACAGCGTCCAAGTGTCGATTTCAGCGATGGGGTCAGCGTGGGCGGCGGGAACCACCACAAAGACGATCAGGGCTGCCAAGGCAGCCAGAGCCGGGAGCACGCGGAACATATGTGAAAACTTGCCAGGTTGTAGACGCACAGGGGATCCTCCAAAAGGTTGTACTGGCAATTGGACAGCCATTCAGCAACTGACGCCGGAGTAGGAAGTTCGGGCGCTCTTACGGCATTCAGTGTGCAAACGTTTGCACAATTGAAGACTGATAGTTCCCTTCAAGGATTACGGGAGACGACAATGAACGATGAGGAAAAGCAACCATGAAGCCGGACGCGAGTGGCCCCAACCTGGATGAACAACCGACCCTGGGCGCGGAAGTGTCGCCCCTGGCCGTGCCGGCCGCCGAGGCGGTCACGCTGGCGGGAACGGCCATGCCAGCCGGGGCCCCGGCCCAGACCAAGGTTGGAAATTACACCATCGTGAAGCGGCTCGGCGAGGGCGGGATGGGCGTGGTGTATGAGGCGCTGCAGGAAAACCCGCGTCGCGCGGTGGCGCTGAAGATTGTACGCGGGGCATTCGCGGACGAGCACGCGGTGCGGATGTTCCAGCGCGAGGCGCAGGTGCTGGGGCGGCTGAAGCATCCCGGCATTGCCGCCATCTACGAGTCGGGCCAGGCAGGCGACGGGCAGTACTACTTCGCCATGGAGCTGGTGCGGGGGGTGCGGCTGGATGAATACCTTCAGCGGCAGAAGGAGGACGCAGCTTCCAGCCGCGGACTCGAGCGCCGCCAACTGGAAGTTTTTTTGCAACTTTGCGAAGCGGTGAGTTACGCACACCAGCGCGGCGTGATCCACCGCGACCTGAAGCCGGCCAACATTCTGGTGCAGGAGCCGGAGACGCTATCGCCATTGGGAGGCCACGCGCCGGCGCAAATTAAGGTGCTGGACTTCGGACTGGCGCGGATCAGCGAGGATGAGCTGGGCGGACTGAGCGTGCAGACGCAGCCGGGCACGATCCAGGGGACAGTGCCGTACATGAGCCCGGAGCAGGTATGTGGCCAGGTTGAGCAGGTGGACGTGCGCAGCGATGAGTACGCGCTCGGGGTGATTTTATATCAGCTGCGCAGCGGCCAGATGCCGTACGAGCTGCGGCGGGCGAGCCTGCCGGAGGCGGCGCGGATCATCTGCGAGACGCCACCGCAGGCACTGCCGCCGGCGCTGCGGAAAACGCCGCTGGGGCGGGATTTGGCGGTGATCGTGAACAAGGCACTGGCCAAGGAGCCCGCCGGGCGCTACCAGAGCGTGGCGGCGCTGGCCGAGGACATTCACCGCGCGCTGAACGATCAGCCGATTCTGGCGCAAGCCCCGAGCACCGTATACCAGGTCCGCAAGCTGGTGGCGCGGCACAAGGCAAGCTTTGCCTTCATCCTCGCGCTAGTGGTGTTGCTGGTGGCGCTGGCCGGGGCCATGACGGTGGCGGCGCGGCGGATTGCGGGGCAGCGGGACCGCGCCAACCGCGAAGCGCAGGTGGCCGAACAGGTGTCGGGCTTTCTGGTACGCCTGTTCCAGGTGTCCAAACCCGAGCGCGCGCGCGGCAAGACCATCACGGCGCGCGAGCTGCTGGACAAGGGCGCGGCCAGCATCCAGGCAGAACGGAGCATGGACCCGCAGGTGAAGGCGTCGCTGCTGGACACCATCGGGGACGCTTATTCGAGCTTGGGTTTCTACCGCACCGCGCAACCACTGCTGGAGGCGGCGCTGAAGACGCGCCAGGAGGTGTTCGGCGCCGAAAGCGCTCCGGTGGCGCAGACGCTGAAGGATTTGGGAGGAATGGCTGCTGATCAGGGCGAGACGCAGGCGGCGGAAAGGTATTACCTGCAATCCCTGGCGGCGTACAGGAAAGCCGAGGGCGGAAACAATGACGATTTTGCCAAGGCGCTCAACAACGCGGGCACGGCGGAGGCCAGCCTGGGACATCTGCGGGGGGCTCAGTCGTACTTTCAGCGGGCGCTGGATTTGCGCACCGCGCTGAGCGGGCCGTCCAGCGCACAACTGATCCCCATCCGGGCCAACTTGGCGTATCTCGCCTACGAGCGCAACGATTACGCTGGCGCGGTGGAACAGTTTCGGCAGGAGCTGGCGCTTGCGAAAAAGGTTGACGGCCCCGACCACCCCTTTGTGGCTGAGCTGGAAAATAATATCGGGGCGGTGCTGTTCATGCAGAAACAGTACGGAGCCGCGGGGCGGTATTACCGGCAGGCGCTGGCGCTGGACCGCAAGCTGCTGGGCGGAGCGCATCCGCAGATCGGGCAGGAGCTGGCCAACCTGGGCGAGGTGGAGGATGCCAGTGGCTCCTTGCGCGGCGCGCAGCAGGACTATCAGCAAGCGCTGGCCATCTTGAGGGCCAAGGTGCCGGGCACAGACGCGCGCCTGCGGTTTGTGGAAACCAATCTCGGCTCGGTGCTGGTGCGCGAGGGTGGGGCGGCGGAGTTGCAGGAGGGCAGCGGGCTGTTGCGGACAGCGCTGGCCGCGGATAAGAAGGCACTGCCGGCGGCGGCGTGGGATATTGCGGACGCGGAGAGCGAGCTCGGCGGTTGTTTACTGGCGCAGGGGCGGGTGCAAGCAGCCGAGCCGTTGCTGGTGAACAGTCTGCGGGTGCTGCGCGCCCAGTTGGGCGCCAACGACCCCGCCTCGGTGCCGCGGGCGCTCCAGCGCCTGGTCGCGGTCGAGATGCGCCTGGGGAAGCGCGCGCTGGCGCAGCACTATGCCGCGCTGCTGCACGCAGCCGGTGGGAACTAGGGCGCAGCAGCCGCGCTGGGGCCCGCGCCAACATTTGCGAGGTTGCAGGGTAAGCTGAAGACATGGCCTTATCCATTTCGCCGGCGCAGCTCGACATGGTGCTGGAGCACGGCGAGCAAGCTTATCCCCACGAATGCTGCGGGCTGCTGTTGGGCAGCCTGGAGGAAGGCGGCCGGCGGCGAATCTGCGCCATTCACCGCATGCGCAACGCCAACACCGCTTCGCCGCGCAACCGCTTCGATTTCGATCCGAAGGAGCATCTGGAGGCGCAGCGTGCTGCGCGGGCGCGCGGCGTTGACATTGTCGGCTTTTATCACTCGCATCCGGACCATCCGGCGCGGCCGTCCCAGTACGATCTCGACCACGCCGCCTGGCCGGGTTATTCCTACTTGATTGTTGCCATCCACGGAGGCGCGCGGGTGAGCGTGGAAGGGGCCAACTCGTTTGAATTGGCGGATGATCGAAGCCAATTCTTGTCCGAAAGCATCGAATGCGTTCAGGACGTGTAACTCAAACCATGTTCGCTTCGATTTGGTGCGGCCCCCGCGAGGCGCAGCGTCGGGTTGGGGCCAGGGGCCCCCAACCTGACGCGAGCATAAGGGGGGCGCGCGGCGCAATTCGCCCTGCGCAGTTCCAGCAGGGCGAAGCAGCCGCGCTGGGGCCCGCGCCAATATTATGTGTCCGGCCTTGAGGCCGGAGGAGGTGTTTGTCCATGACCGTCGCGTCCATGCCCGCCCTCAACAATGAAGAGATACTCCGCTACAGCCGCCACCTGATCATTCCCCAGGTCGGAATGCACGGACAGCGCAAGCTGAAGGCGGCACGCGTGCTCATGATTGGCGCGGGCGGGCTGGGTGCGGCGGTGGGATTATACCTGACCGCGGCCGGAGTGGGCACCATCGGGATTGTGGATTTTGATGTAGTGGACGTCACCAACTTGCAGCGGCAGGTGATGCACTCGACCGCCGACGTGGGGCGCCCCAAGCTGACTTCGGCGACCGAAAGCCTGCGCGCCATCAACCCCGGCGTCGAAATTGTGGGTTACGAAACCAGATTGGACAGCTCCAACGCTCTGCAGATTTTCAAGGGCTATGACCTGGTGATTGACGGCACGGACAACTTTCCCACGCGCTATCTGGTCAACGATGCGAGCGTGCTGAGCGGGATTCCCAACATCTACGCGAGCATTTACCGCTTCGAAGGGCAGGCGTCGGTGCTGGCGCTGCCGGACGGGCCCTGCTATCGCTGCTGGTATCCGGAGCCGCCGCCGCCGGGGCTGGTGCCGAGCTGCGCGGAAGGCGGCGTGCTGGGAGTGCTGCCGGGGCTGATGGGGTTGATCCAGGCTACCGAGGCGATCAAGCTGATCTGCGGCATCGGCGAGCCGCTGAAAGGCCGCGTGTTGCTGTTCGATGCGCTGCAGATGCGCTTCCGCGAGCTGAAGCTGCGCAAAGACCCGGACTGCCCCATCTGCGGCCCGCAGCGCACAATTACCGCGCTGGTTGACTATCAGGAATTTTGCGGCCTCCGCGGAGAAGCGACGCCAGCGGAGGCAGCGAAGGTGCCGGAAATCACAGCGGCCGCCTTGCAGCGGGAAATGGCCGCCGGCAATCCGCCGTTGATCCTGGATGTGCGCGAGCCGCACGAGTTCCAGATCGGCCGTATCCCCGGCGCGGTGCTCATTCCGCTGGGAGAGTTGCCGAAGCGGCTGCACGAGCTCGACCGCAACCGCGCGACGGTGGCGCAATGCCGCTCGGGCGCGCGCTCGCTCAAGGCCGCGCATATTCTGCTCGAGGCCGGGTTCTGCGACGTCCGCAACCTCAAGGGCGGCATTCTTGCCTGGTCGGACGAAGTGGACCCGAGCGTGCCCAAGTACTAATGCCGGCGAGCCGAAGCTCAGGCGCTGGCGAGCTCGGCTTCGTCCATGTCGAAGTTCGAATAAACGTGGGTGATGTCGTCGCTCTCGTCGAGGGCTTCCAGCAGCTTCAGCATCTGCCCGGCGTCCTTGCCGCTGAGCTTGATGTAGTTCTGCGGGATCATGGCTACTTCGGCGTTCTGGGGCTCGATCTTGTGCTCCTTGACGGCGTTGAGCACCGGCTCGAAGGCTTCGGGAGGCGTGAGCACCTCCCAGCTTTCGCCATCGTCCACCATGTCGTCGGCGCCGGCCTCGAGCACCATGGACATGAGCTCGTCTTCAGCAGTGGCATTTTTGGGCACCGAGAGCGTCCCGCGTTTCTTGAACATCCACGCGACGCAACCGGCCTCACCCATGTTGCCGTGGTTCCTGCTCATGAGGTGGCGGATTTCGCTCACCGTACGGTTGCGGTTATCTGTGGTGATGTCCATGAGCACGGCCACTCCACCTGGGCCGTAGCCCTCCAGCGAGAACTCCTCATACACCACGCCTGGCAGCTCGCCGGTGCCGCGCTGGATGGCGCGCTTGATGTTGTCGGCGGGCATGTTCTCCGCCTTGGCGGCGAGAACGGCACTGCGCAAACGAGGGTTGGAATCAGCGTCGCCGCCGCTGGCTCGCGCCGCAATCGCAATTTCCTTAATCAGGCGGGTGAAGATGCGGCCGCGCTTGGCGTCGGTAGCCGCCTTCTTGTGCTTGATTGTGGCCCACTTGGAATGTCCGGACATGGCTTTAATTGGCGCGGGCCCCGCGGCAACCGCGGAACGTATTATATCAGGCTGGCGCGATGCTCCGCACCAAGTCCAGGACTTCATCCAGACGGGGGACTAGAGCATACCGCGTCAACTCGCGCCACGGCACCCAGCGGGCTTGGCGCGCATCGCTGGCGGCGTGCGGCTCGGCGTGCGGATCCAGCGGGCGGGCCTCGTATTCCACCAGCACGTAGTGATCGCTGATCGATCCGTCGCTGGCGTGATGCAGGCGATCCACCACCGTCAGCAAGCGGCCAATCTCGACCGCAAGGCCGGTTTCTTCCTGCACTTCGCGTGCAGCCGCCGCGCGGGTGGTTTCTCCCAACTCGACCGCACCGCCCGGTACACTCCAATAGCCCGCCAGGGGTTCGTGCCCGCGCTCGACCAGCAACAACGCATCGCCGCGCACCACCACTACCCCCACGCCCGGCACCGGCCGCTGGGGCCACTCGTGTCTGGACTGTAGATCCACCATTCTGGCAATAATAAACCACCAAGCATCGGCACCTCGCGGGGGTCGCGCCGCTTTGCACTGTGGGCAAAATCGGCGCGCGCGGGCGCCGAACCTGTGTATCTTAGATCGTAGACGGGCAGTGCGGAAGCTGTCCGCCGTGGAGGAGCCACCGTGAATTGCCCCGCTTGCGAAGCCGACATGGACTTGGACGAGGAGCAATTGCAGGAGGGCGGCGTGGTCCACTGCGAGGGCTGCGGCGCCAAGCACGAGGTCGTGAACCTGCACCCGCTGGAGCTGGAGCGGATTGATAGCGCCGAAGACGAGGACGATGACGATGAGGACGATGACGACGGTTTCGACGATGACGACGAGGATGAGAACGATGACGGTTTCGACGATGACGACGACGATTTGGACGAGGATGAGGAATGACCCGTAAGCGATGGGGCAGCCCGGGGGCCCTGGCTTTGCTGGCGCTGACGCTGACCGCGGCGGGCCAACTGCCGCAGACGACACCGCCTTTGGGCCGCAGCGTCGAGGGAGTGGTGTTGAATGCGCTCAATCAGCCGCTGCCCGGGGCGATCGTCTATTTGAGAAATGTTCAGACGAAACTGATCCGCAGCGTCGTCACGGACGCCAAGGGAGCGTATGCCTTTCACCACCTGCAGCCCAACGTGAGCTATCAGGTGTACGCGGAATGGCAGGGGTATCGCACCCCGCTGCGCACTGACTCGCTGTACAGCTCGCAGGAAGTGATGCGGCTGGACCTGACGATTTCCGTCAGTTAAAGCAGTGCCAGACTGACGCTAGCCCGGGGGCCGTGCCACTCTTAGCTAAAAGCGCCGGAGGCCTCGCGGCGGGAAAACACGATGCGCCCGCCCACGATGGTGTAGACGGCCTGTCCGCGGAGTTCCCAACCTGCAAACGGAGAGTTGCGGCTCAGGGAAGCGCCCTGCGCGGGTTCGTACACCCAGGAGGCCGTGGGATCGAACACGGTCAGGTCCGCAAGACCCCCCGCCTGCAGGGCGCCTCCGGGAAGGCCAAAGGCGCGGGCGGGTGCCGCGGTCAGCGCGTCCACCAGGCGGGCGAGGCTAAGCTGGCCGGCCGCGACCAGACGCAGCCCTAGGGGCAGAGCCGTTTCCAGGCCGATGATGCCGAAGGGGGCGCGGTCAAATTCCTGCTGCTTTTCATGCGCGGCGTGGGGCGCGTGGTCGGTGGCGAGGGCGTCGAGCGTACCATCCGCGAGGCCCGCCACCACCGCGGCGCGGTCGGCGGCGGTACGCAGCGGCGGGTTCATCTTGAAATTGGTGTCGTACGGGACGGCGTCTTCATCGCAAAGGACGCAGTGGTGGGGCGTGACCTCCGCAGTGACCTGCACCCCGCGGGCTTTGGCTTCGCGCAGCAGGCGCACGGAGGCAGCGGTGGAGACATGGGCGATGTGCAGGCGGGCACCGGTTTCTTCCGCCAGCAACAGGTCCCGGGCGACCATGGTGGCCTCGCTGGCGGCACTGATGCCGCGCAGCCCCAGACGCAGCGCTACCGCGCCGGCGTGCATGGAGCCGCCGGCGGAAAGATGCAAATCCTCGGCGTGCTCGATCACTGGCGCGCCCAGCATGCTGGCGTATTCCAGGGCGCGCCGCAAAATCTGCGCGTTCATCACCGGGCGGCCATCGTCGGAAAAGGCCACCGCGCCGGCTGCGTGCATGGCGCCCAGCCCCGCCAGCTTTTCCCCCTGGCTGGCGGCGGTGATGGCGCCTACGGGATAGACGCGCGCGTGCCCGGAGGCGCGCGCCTGCTGCAGCAGGTAGGTGGTGCCGCCAGCGTCGTCGTTGACCGGACAGGTGTTGGGCATCGCGCAGACGGCGGTAAAGCCGCCGGCGGCAGCGGCGCGGGTTCCGCTGGCAATGGTTTCCTTGTAGGCGAAGCCGGGCTCGCGCAGGTGCACATGCAGGTCAATGAAGCCGGGCGCAATGATCAACCCGGTGCAGTCCAACACGCCCGGCCCGGCGGCGGCAATATCGGAGCCGAGATCGCGGATGCGGTCGTCCTGCAGCACCACGTCGCCGACCCGGTCCAGCTTGTTGGCGGGATCGAAGAGGCGGCCGTTTTTGAGAATCAGATTCATAACGCCCCGCCCAGGCACTCCTGCAGCACCGCCATGCGAATCAGCACCCCGTTTTCCACCTGCTCGCGGATGACGGACTGCGGCGAGTCAGCCACCTCGGCGGCGATTTCGACCCCGCGCATCATGGGCCCCGGGTGCATGACCAGTGCCTCCGGACGGGCCGCCCGCATGCGTTCCGCGGTGACCGAAAAGCGAGTGACATATTCCGCCTCGCTGGGAAAGAAGCTCTCGCGCATGCGCTCCATCTGGATGCGCAGCACCATGACCACATCGGCGCCCTCCAGGGCGGCCTCCAGGTCACCGAACAAGCGCACGCGCTCGCCGTAGGCGGTAAACTCGGGCGGCAGCAGCGTGCGCGGGCCGCACAAGCGAACTTCCGCGCCCAGCCGCGACAGCAGCAGCAGGTTGGAGCGCGCCACCCGGCTGTGAAGAATGTCACCGATGATCGCCACCGTGAGGCCGGCGATGCGGCCCCGGTGGCGCAGGATGGTGAAGCCGTCGAGCAGCGCCTGGGTGGGGTGCTCATGCATACCGTCGCCGGCGTTGATCACCGGCACGTCGACGTGATCGGCCACCAGATGGGGTGCGCCGCTGGAGCTGTGGCGCATGACAATGCCGTCGATGGCCATGGCGCGCAGCGTGTAGACGGTGTCCAGCAGCGACTCCCCTTTTTCGATGCTGCTGGCGTTGCCCGACACCGAGACGGTTTCCGCGCCCAGGCGGCGCGCGGCGATTTCAAACGAGGTGCGGGTGCGCGTGGAGGCCTCGCTGAACAACAGCAGCAGGCGTTTGCCGGCCAGGCTGCGCGGCGGCGGGGCGCACTGAAACTCGCCGGCCAGGTGCAGCAGATGCTCGATGCGGGAAAGCGGCAGCCCTTCGATTCCGAGCAGGTGACCGGGCCGGTGCGCCGCTTCCGTCATCGTTTCGCCGCTTCGCTCCCGCTTCAGGCCGGTTCGACCAGCAGGACGCGTTCGGTACCGTCCACTTCCTTGAGCTTCACCTCGACCATTTCCCGGGCGGTGGTCTGGACGTACTTGCCTACAAAGCTGGCCTCGATGGGCAGCTCGCGGTGACCACGGTCAATCAGCGCGCACAACTGCACGCGGCGCGGACGGCCGTGATCGAACAGCGCGTCGAGTGCAGCCCGGATGGTGCGGCCGGTATAGAGCACGTCGTCCACCAGCAGCACGCTGAGGCCGTTGATGTCAAAGCCGATCTGCGAGGGTTTCACCACCGGCTTGACATCCACCGGCGAAAGATCGTCGCGATAGAGGGTGATGTCGAGCGTGCCTACCGGTACGGGCTTGTTCTCAATCCGGCCAGCCAGCGCCGCCAGGCGGCGCGCCAGGGGCTCGCCACGGCGGCGAATTCCGATCAAGGCCAGACCCTCGACGCCGTTGTTTTTCTCCACGATTTCGTGTGCCAGCCGCACCAGGGTGCGCTCGATTTCCGAGGCGGACATGAGCTGCGCTTTTTCCCGCAACGGCGGCAGAGTGTCAGCCATAGCGAGGTTATTCTAACAGATATGATTCCGCGCTATACCCGCGCCGCCATGGGCCGCATCTGGAGTGAGCAGAACCGCTTTGCGCAGTGGCTGGAGGTGGAAAAGGCCGCTGCCGCGGTGGAAGCGGAGCTGGGCATCATTCCGGCCGAAGCGGCCCGGGAGATCGAGGCCAAGGCGGCCTGCGAGCCGGAGCGCATCGCCGCCATCGAGGCCGAGGTCAAGCACGACCTCATCGCCTTCACCACCAACGTGGCCGAGCACGTGGGGCCGGCAGCACGTTACTTTCACTATGGTCTCACCTCCAACGACACCATAGACACTGCCCAGGCGCTCCAGATTCGGCAGGCGGCGCGCCTGCTGCTGGAGGGCGTGGACGCGCTGGGCGCGGTGCTGCGGCGGCGGGCGCGCGAGTTCGCCCACACGGTACAGGTGGGGCGCACCCACGGCATACACGCCGAGCCCATCACCTTTGGCCTGAAGCTGGCCAACTGGTACAGCGAGAACGTGCGCAACCGCAAGCGCCTGCGGACGGCCGCCGAGGATTTGCGCGTGGGCAAGATCAGCGGCGCCGTGGGCACCTTCGCCCATCTCGATCCCGAGGTGGAGACGCGCATCTGCCGGCGGTTGGACCTGGAGCCCGCGCCCATCTCCAACCAGGTCATCCAGCGCGACCGGCACGCGGCGTTTTTATGCACGCTGGCCGTGATGGCCTCCTCGCTGGACAAAATCGCGCTCGAGATCAGGCACCTGCAGCGCACCGAAGTGCGCGAGGCAGAGGAGTTCTTTTCCGAAAAGCAAAAGGGCTCCTCCGCCATGCCGCACAAGCGCAATCCGGTGACCTGCGAGCAGATTTGCGGTCTGGCGCGGCTGGTGCGCTCCAACGCCCAAGCGGGCCTCGAAAACGTGGCGCTGTGGCATGAGCGCGACATCAGCCACAGCTCCGTCGAGCGCGTCGTGCTGCCCGATTCCTGCATCCTGCTGGACTACATGCTCGCCAAGACCACCGGGCTGATTGACAAGCTGCTCGTGTATCCCGAACGCATGGGCAAGAACCTGGATTCGTCCCTGGGGCTGGTGTTCAGCGGGCAACTGCTGCTGAATCTGGTCGAGAGCGGCATCAGCCGCGAGCAGGCCTACCGCTGGGTGCAGCGGCACGCGATGGAAAGCTGGCGCACCGGCGCCGACTTCCGCACCGCCATCGAAGCCGATCCGGAAATCCGCGCGCAGGTGAACCCGGAGGTCATCGCCGCCGCGTTTGACCTGCAACGCCACTTGCGTCACGTGGACGCCATCCTGGAACGCGCCCTGGCGCAGGAATAATTGCGCTCAGCGGGCCGCCGAGCCGCCTTCCACCCGTACCAGAACGAAATGCGTCCCATCGTTGCCGGACCGCACGGCCACGTAGCGCTCGTTGGCCTTGGACAACTCTACTTTGAGGGTCCGCGTGGGCCCATCCCATTTCTGCGCCACCAGTCCAAAGCGGCTGAGCTGCTGCTGATAAAAGCCCAACACCTGCTGCGCCGGGGCGGTTGTGCGGAACTCGGCCACGTTCACCAGCAACTCGCCGCCGGAGCCGCGGAGGGAGATCTCGGCGCCGGTGTTGGGAAAGCTGACGCCGTGCATGGATTGAAAATCGGGGGCGACACCGCTGTCGCGAAATGGCGAATCGTCGTCCGAAAGCACGCGCACGGCTCCCGGATAGACCTCCATGTCCAGACGGCTGAGATCCGGGTTGGGAACCACCTTGACGTCACCGAACGGCGATTCAATGCTGACCTTGGCGTTCTGACCGTCGCCGTTGACATGCAGGTGGCCAAGCGGCGACTTGATGTCCACGACCTGATCGGCGCCGTGTCCGATGGTCTCGATGCTGGTGTGGCTGAGAAAGCGGCTGACCACAAATACTCCGAACCCGAGCATGAGCAACAACACCACCAGAATGCCGATCACGACGGCCAGCAGGGCGTGGTTTTGCGGCCGCGAGCTGGGTCCCTGGGGCGGAGGTGAAGAGGCGGTGCTCATAGCCGAGTCTGCTCCTCATGTTACGCCGAACCAGGGTACATGGTTCCGCGCAACTGAGCCATGGCGGCAGGATCGGAAAATAGCCGGATGGCAGCGATCCCATACGCTCCGTGGGCGATGCAAGCGGAGGCATTTTCCACCGTAATTCCGCCCAAGGCCAATACAGGACGGCCCACGGCGGCGGCAGCGCGCAGAGCTTCTAGGCCCAGTGGTGGACCCCAGGTGGCCTTACTGGGCGTCGTAAACACCGGGCCGAAGGTACAGAAATCAGCTTCTTCCGCCGAAGCGACCTCCTCCACCGTATGGCAGCTCGTCGCGATCAGGAAGCCCGGAGGCGTCACCGCCCGCAAGCGTCGTGCCGGCAGTCCGTTTGCGGGGCAATGAAGCCCATCCAGGCCCGCCGCCAAGGCTACGTCCAAGCGCCCATTGACCAGCAGTTTGGTCTCTGGCAAGGCCGCCCGCAGCTTGCTGCAAAAGACCAGCAGAGCGGCGGCGGTCATTTGTTTTTCCCGGATTTGGATGGCCTCCGCACCGGCCTGGGCAGCGGCCAGCAGCCGTTCAAAGCCGTGCCAACCGGAACCGTCGCTAATGCAGTACAGGCGCGGCGGGGCTAGTGCGGGAACGGGGTAATCTCGTTGGTCGCCGCCCATAAGTTCAATATTCCCAATCCGCTGACTGCTCCGCGCACGTAAGGGCTGAACAAAATCGCACGTCCGGCCGCCCCCCCGGCAAAATCGCGCGTCCAGACCGCCGTCCAGGGAAGTGTGAGCAACAGCAAGCCCACTTCGATGGCCACAACCACGAATACGGCGCGTCCCAGAGATCGGGTCCAGTTAGCAGCGGGCGGATGCAGGTTGTGACTTGGGGACGATTGCATACTGACTTATATTCTGCTATAAACCGCAACAGGTTCCCCCTGGAGGGCATATGAACCGAAGCGATTTAAGCACGGCCATGTCCAGCGCCAGCGACATTCCGCGCCTGTCGGCGGAGAAGGCGCTGAATGCGGCCTTGGCAGCAATGGCCAGTGAATTGGCGCGCGGGCGGCGCGTCACGCTGGCCGGATTTGGTACGTTTCGTCCGGTCGAGCGCCGAGCCCGCACCGGACGTGATCCCCGCACCGGCGGCCGCATTCAGATTGCGCCGTGCGTCTCCATTCATTTCGTGGTCAGCCCGGAATTGCGCTCGGCCATGAATCGGGAGCAGGCGGCCCGAGCGCGGGCGTAGTGGATAAGCAGCCTCCACCAACGCTTCTGAAGGCCTGCCGTCCCGCTTTCCGGGCCATTGCGGATCGCCCAACCGTGCTATAATTATCATGCGTTTGCCTTCTGCTCGATGCCTGTAGACCTCGCCGGTACGAACCTGTTCCGTCCTGCCTATTCGCTATAGACCAGCCAAGTCAAATAGCTCTTTGTTTGAAGGATCAAATCCCTTGAAGAATATCTTTGTTGGAAACCTGTCGTTTCAGACGACAGAAGCCGATTTGCGCACCGCGTTCGAGCCGTATGGCGCGGTGAGCCGGGTCAGTATCTTGACCGATCGCGACACCGGCCGCTCGCGTGGGTTTGGCTTTGTGGAAATGGAGGACGATCAGCAGGGGGACGCAGCGATTGCCGCCCTGAATGGCAGTGAAGTGGACGGCCGGGCGCTCAACGTGAACGTGGCCCGTCCGCGCGCGGAGCGCGCCACCGGCAACGGTGGACGCGGCGGCGGCGGACGCGGCGGCTATGGCGGAGGCGGCGGCGGCGGGCGGCGCGAACAGCGCTGGTAAGCCCGGCTGAGCAATCCCAAGGCGGGCGGCGCTAGCGCGCCGCCCGCCTTGTTTTTAATGCAAAACGTCAAGATATTTGAGACCGCCGCCGGTGTTGTAGAGCACCACGGTTTCGTCTGGCCGCATCCAGCCGGAGGCATACAGACGGCGCGCGGCGACGAGGGTGGCGGCGCCCTCGGGTGCGGCAAAAATGCCTTCGCTGGCCGCCAGCTCATGCACGGCAGCCCGGATATCGACGTCGCTCACCGCCACCGCTGTGCCGCGGCTGGCGCGCAGAATGTCGAGTACGATCTTGTCGGCGTAGGGCTTGGGGACGCGTAAGCCTGCCGCCAGGGTGACGGCATTTTTCCAGGGCTCAATGGTGTCAGCGCCGCTGGCAAAGGCTTTGACCACGGGAGCGCAGCCTTCCGCCTGCACAGCGACCATGCGGGGGCGCTGGGGACCGATCCAGCCTAGTTGCTCCATCTCCGCGAAGCCTTTCCACATGCCGATCAGGCCGACGCCGCCGCCGGTAGGATAAAAGATCACGTCCGGCACCTTCCAGCCCAACTGTTCGACCACCTCGTAGCCCATGGTCTTTTTGCCCTCGACGCGATAGGGCTCCTTCATGGTGCTGACGTCGTACCAGCCCTCACGCGGTTGACCCTCCCGCACGCGGCGGGCGCAGTCGCTGATCAACCCATCCACCAAGGTAACGCGGGCGCCGTAGAAGTTGTACTCGGCGAGATTGCCCTTGGGCACGTCCCGGGGCGCAAAGATGTGGGCTTCGATGCCTGCCAGAGCGGCGTAGGCGGCCAGCGCACTGCCGGCGTTGCCGGCGGTGGGAATGGCAATTTTCCGCACCCCAAACTGCTTCAGCATGGTTACGGCGCAGCCCAAGCCGCGTGCCTTGAAGCTGCCGGTGGGATTCAGCCCCTCATCTTTGACGTAAAGATTTTTCGCGCCCATGGCGGCGCCCAGGCGGCGGGTGACGAGCAACGGGGTTTGCCCCTCGCCCAAGGTCACCGGAGTGTCGGAGGGCATGAGCTCCTGGTACTTCCACATGGAGCGATCGGCCGGGCTGCGGCTCTTTAGAATTTGCGGATTGAGAACGCGCCCGGCGGCGGCGAGGTCGTAGCGCACATAGAGCGAGCCCTGGCATTTTGGGCACACGGTTTGCGGGCGGTCCGATGCCACGGCTTCGCCGCAACGGCTGCATTCCAGACCGGTAACGTAGGTCACCCAGCCAGCATACCAGCAGCTCGCGCAATCCTGTAGGATGCTGCTATGCGCCGACTGACGCTTACCCACTGGATCTTCATCGCGCTGGTCGCTGGGGTAGTGATGGGCGCGCAGTGGCCGCACTTCGGCATGGCCCTGGCGCCGTTGGAAGTCATCTTCCTGCGGCTGATCAAGATGATCGTGGGGCCGCTGATTTTTTCCACGCTGGTGGTGGGCATTGCCAGCCATGGTGACCTCCAGGGCTTGGGACGGGTGGCGGTAAAGGCGATCGTTTTCTTCGAGGTGGTCACCACCTGCGCGCTGGTGCTGGGCCTGGTGGCGGTGAACTGGATCCGTCCAGGCGCGGGCGCCACCCTTGTCGGCGCGGCCGCCAAGAGTGCGCCGCTGGGGTCCGCGGTGGCACATCCCGGCCTGCTCGACAGCCTCATCCTGCATACCTTTCCGCAAAGCTTTGCGCAGGCCTTGGCCAACGGCGAGGTCTTGCAGGTAGTGGTCTTCAGCGTGCTCTTCGCCATCGCCCTGGTGCTCGCCGGCTCGACGGAAAACCGGCCCGCGCGCACCGTGCTGCGATTCTGCGAGGGCTTGATGCACATCATGTTCAAGCTCACCGACATCGTGATGTGGACGGCGCCGTTTGGGGTGCTGGGTGCGGTGGCGGCGAGCATCGGCAGGCAGGGGCTGGGCGTGCTGCTGCCCTTGGCGGAGCTGGTGGCGACCCTCTACGGCGCCCTGGCGGTGTTTCTGGTGGTCGTGTTCGGCGCCGCCATAGTGATCTTCCGGGTGCCGTTGCGGCGCTTCTGGGATGCGGTGAAGGAGCCGACGCTGATCGGATTTTCGACCTCGAGTTCGGAAGCGGCACTACCCAGCGCACTCGAAAACATGGAGGCCATGGGGATTTCCAGGCGCATCGTGGGCTTCGTCATCCCTACCGGCTATAGCTTCAATCTCACCGGAACAACCCTTTATTTGAGCCTGGCGGCGATTTTCATTGCCCAGGCGGCGCATATGCATATGAGCCTGGGGCAGCAGCTGTTCATGCTGCTGACGCTGATGCTCACCAGCAAGGGCGTGGCGGGCGTGTCACGCGCTGCGATTGTGGTGCTGGCGGCCACCGCGGCCACGTTCGGCCTTCCGCTGGCGGGCGTGGCGCTGCTGCTGGGCGTGGATCAGTTCATGGACATGGGCCGCACCGCCGTCAACGTGCTGGGCAACTGCCTGGCGGCGGTGGTGGTGGCGCGCTGGGAAGGGGAAGCGCTGGCGCCCGCCGCCTCTGCCGCCACCGAAGTCACTGCGGCCAGGACCTAGCCCGCGGGGCCAGCCCTTGCCCGGACGTCTGCTGGAGGCAGCAGTGGGCGATGCACGTGTCGCAGTCGTCGGGCCAGGGACCCAGGCGACCGGCAGCCAGCCGCGGGCGCGCCGGCTCAACCCGCTCGAGGATCAGTTTGCCCAGCAGGGCGGCAAAGCCGGGGTGGTCGCCGGGAGTCTTGACGCGGATCATGGGTAGACCGAGAGAAGCGGCTTGCTGGCGGGCCTCGTGGTCGAGGTCGTAGACGACTTCCATGTGGTCGGAAAGAAAGCCCAGCGGCGCGACCACCACCCCCGGCACTTGCCGCGCGGCGCAATCAGCCAGCACTGACTCCAGCGACGGTCCCAGCCAAGGCTGCGAAGGCGGCCCGCTGCGGCTCTGAACGGCCACGCAAAAACCGGCGGCACCGGAAGCGCCGGCAATCAGACGGGCGGCTTCGGACAGTTGTTCCTCATAGGGGCCCGTAGCGGCCATGGCGACAGGAACGCTGTGTGCGGTGAAAATCAGCTCGCTGCCGGCGGGCGCCTCGGCCAGGCCGGCGCGCACGCGCTCGGCCCAGATAGCCAGAAACGCGGGGTGATTGTAAAACAGGCGAATTTTGTCCAGCCGCGGCGCTGCCGGGCCCACCGCTGCCTGCGCGCGCGCCATGTCCTCGCGGTACTGGCGGCACCCGGAGTAGGAGCCGAATGCCGAGGTCACGATCGCCAAGGCCCGGCGTACTCCATCGTCGGTCATTTTCCGGAGCGTGTCGGGCAGCAGTGGGCGCCAGTTGCGGCACCCGATGTAAACCGGCAGATGCGCGCCCTTGCCTTCCAGCTCGGCGCGCAGCGCCGCCGCCATGGCACGCGTGGCGGCGGCGATGGGGCTGACTCCGCCCATGGCGTAATAGTGGTCGGCAACCTCGAGCTTGCGGCGCTCGGGCACATTGCGCCCGCGCAGCACGTTGTCCAGAAACGGCAGCACGTCTTCGCGCCCTTCGGGACCGCCGAACGACACGATCACCACCGCGTCATAGTCCATGCTTTGATTTTACGGGCGGCAGGGGCGGCGGCTGGGGAATGGCTTCGCCGTCCTTGCGCGGATCGCTGGCGCCGTATTTCACCCCCGAGGCGGAGTTGTACATCACCGCCTGGCCGCCGCCCTCACGGTCGCTGTAGTCGTTGCCGACCTCGATGTGGTCGCCCTTGGCGGTGAGGTAGTCGCGCACATCTTTGGGCACCCGGTCTTCGACAAAAAATGTGCAGCCGCCGAAGGTGTGGTTGGTGAAGCGCGGCGCCTCCATCGCCAACTGGATGTTCATGCCGTAGTCGGCAATGTCACTCACGTACTGCGCGTGCGCCTGCGCCTGGTTCAGCCCCCCCATGATGCCAAACCCAATGTGCAGATCGCCTTTCTGCATGAAGCCGGGAATCAAGGTGTGGAAGGGCCGCTTGTGCGGCGCCAGCACGTCGGGATGACCGGGCGTGAGCACAAACAGCGCGCCGCGATCCTGCAGCATGATTCCGTAGTGGTCCACCACGACCCCAGAACCGAACTCCTCGTACAGGCTCTGGATCAGCGAAACAATGTTGCCGTGGGAATCCACGGCGGTGAGGTATACGGTGTCCGAATCGAAGCGTGCCGCGTCGCCCGGCGGATAGTCGCAATTCGCCTTGTCCAGGTTGATGAGCTTGGCGCGCTGGGCGCCGTAGGCGCTGGAAATCAGGCCGGAAACAGGAATTTTGGAAAAGCGCGGATCGCCGTCGTAGCGGCGCAAGTCGGCGTAGGCCAGTTTCATGGCTTCAGTTTTGATGTAGAACGTTTTCGGGTTGGCAAAGCCCCACTCGGCCAAGGGAAACTGTGAAAAGATGTTCAGCATCTCCAGCGCGCCAAAGCCCTGCGTGTTCGGCGGCAGCTCATCCACCTGCCAGCCGTGGTAGTTGGTTGAGATTGGCGTGACCCATTCGGGGCGGAAAGTAGACAGGTCGGAGGCGGTCATGACGCCGCCCAGACGGTTCGAGGTCGCCAGGATCGCCTTGGCGATGCGACCATCGTAGAAGGCATCAGGTCCCTGATCGGCGACCAGGCGCAGTGCGGCGGCGTAAGCCGGATTGCGGAAAATCTGGCCGACCTGCGGCGTCTCGCCATGAATCAGGAACACCTGGCGGCCGTTGACGTCGTGAGCGAGCTTGCGCTGCTGTGGCTTCCACTGGCTGGCAATCCATTCCGTCACCGGATAGCCGTGCTCGGCGTAATAGATGGCCGGCTGGAACAGCGCCTCCCACGGGAGCGTGCCGTATTTTTCGTGCAGCGCCTGCCAACCGCGCACTACCCCCGGCACGGTCACCGAGTAAATGCCATACACCGGCATACGCTGGTAGCCCTTGGAGGCGAGCAGCGCCGGGGTCAGCTTCTCCGGTGCCCAGCCGCTGGCGTTCAAGCCGTTGACCTGCCCGGTTTTGGCATTGTAGGTCATGGCGAACAGGTCGCCGCCCATGCCGTTCATCATGGGCTCGACCACCCCCAGCGTGGCATTGGCGGCGATAGCGGCATCGGCGGCGGAGCCGCCCTCGGCCAAAATCTGCGCCCCGGCCTGCGCGGCTAGAGTTTGACTCGCGGCGACGATGCCGAGTTGGGTAATCACCATGGAGCGCGCCTGCTTGCGGCCGGGCAGGGCGGGGTCGTTCGGAATTTGCGCCAGCGCCAGGCCCGAGGCCGCCAGCAGCACGAGCGGAAAGCAAAGCCAAGTGCGCATGTGCGCACTATAACCCGCCGCTTGGCTCCGTGGGCAAAATCGGCGCGCAGGGCCGTGAAATTCGGAAGGGGCGAGCGTCCCTGGCGGCGACAGGCTCCTAGTGCACCCTGCCTTGGACAGCGGCCAGCGGATCGGGCAGCAATTGCAAAAGGCCGCGGGCGGTGGCGCCGTCAGCGCTCAGCTGAAGTTGATAGACGCCCGGCAGCAGCGCCGCAGGCGGGCGGAAAAAGCCTCCACGACTGCGGCGCGGCGCGGTCATGGCACCGTCCCAAATATAGCGGGTGATCCCAGGCCGCGCCGGCATCGAGAGCGTGCGGGTTTGGCCCGCCGGATCGGTAATCTCCAGCGCCGCAGTGCCGTGCGCGCCCTCGCCCAGCGCGAAGGTGATCACCGGCGTGTCGTGGATATGCTGGCGGTCGCGGCGGTCAGGCTGGGCGGGAGCGACCTCGGGAGGGTTGCCCCCTGCCCAGACGTTGCTGCCCGTCTGGCCATCGCGGCTCATATCAATCCAGAGCCGGCCGGGGCGCTGCGTAAACAGGGTTACCGGCGCCTGTGCCATCGCTGCATGCCACTGCTCCAGGGCGCTGATATCGTCGAGCACATAAATCCCGTGGCCGTGGGTGGCCAGGATGAGGTCGCGTTGGCGCGGCTGGATGATGATGTCCCGGACGGTGACCGTGGGCAGGCCATTCGCCTGCCAAGTCAGCGGCTGCCAGTGCTGGCCGCCATCGAAGGAGACCTGCACCCCGGTGTGGCAGCCGATGAACAGCAAGGCCGGATTTTTGTCGTCTTCGGCGATTACGTAAATGGGATCGTTGGCTTCAAGGTTGGCGGACAGATCGGTCCAGGTTTGGCCGCCATCGGTGGTTTTGAACAGCCAGGTCTGATAGTTGTCACTACGATGGCCGTCGAAGGCGACATAGGCGGTCTGCGGGTTTGCGGCGGAGGCGAGAATGCGGCTTACCCAGAGATTTTTGGGCACATCCGGCATGTTGGCGTCCACTTCGGTCCAGTGCCCTCCGCCATCGTGCGTGACCCAAATGTTGCCGTCGTCGGTCCCCACCCAGATCAGACCCTTCACCACGGGTGATTCAGAGATGGAGTAGATGGTGGCGTAGCCCTCCGCGCCGGTGTTGTCGGGAGTGAGGCCGCCGGTTCCGATCTGGTTCTCGCTGGGAATGTGTTTGGAAAGGTCGGGGCTGATGATGGTCCAGTGCCGGCCCTCGTCGGTCGAGGTCAGTAGGTAATTCGTGCCGTAATAAATGCGCTTGGGGTCGTGCGGCGAAATGATGAACGGCGTGGTCCAGTTATAGCGGATCGCTGCCGCCGCATGAGGTGCGTTCGGAGCGATGCCCGTGGCCGCCTTGAAATTGGTGATGTTGCCCGGTGTGGCGCGGCGCGAGCTATCGGTGTGACCGATGGGATCCACGACACGGAAGCTGCCTTCTGTGCCTTCCGAGTAGATAATGCGCCAGTTGTTGGGATCCACGGCGATGTATTGGCCATCATCCCAGTGCATTTTCCAGGTCGAGTCATTGCGGATGCCCACCACATCGCGCGTGAAGCTCATGGTGGCGTAGGAGCCATCGTCCTGCAGACCGCCATAGATGGCGTACGGGATTCGATCGTCGGTGGCGACTTTGTAGAACTGCTCGATGGGCAAATTGTCAATGAAGCGAAGGCTCTTGCCGCCGTTGTGGGTGAGAAACAGCCCCTTGTCGCCGCCCAGGTAGAAGAAGTTGCCGTTTTGCGGGTCGAGCCACATGGCGTGGTAGTCATAGTTGGGGCCAAACGGGGCGTGTTCGGTGACAAACGTGCGGCCGCCATCGGTGGACTTGCGCACCGCGGTCGTGAGCGTGTAAACGATTTGATCGTTGGTGGGGTCAATACGAATCTGGCTGAAATAGAAGGGGCGGTGATTGTAGCGGTTCAGAAAATGCCAATGGGCGCCGCCATCGTCACTGCGATAAATGCCCGAACCAAGCTTGTCGAGATTGCCGCAGGCGGGAATCTTGGCGGCGCCGCGACCGTTGCACTGCCAGCCAAAACTCGCTTCAACAAAAGCCATCACGGTTTGGGGATGGTTGCGTGAAATTGCCAGCCCGATGCGGCCCAGCGGTTCACCCGGCAAGCCAGCGGTGAGTTGGGTCCAGTGGGTGCCGCCGTCGGTGGTCTTGAAAATGCCGCCGTGCGGGCCGCCGCTGTCGAAACGCCAGGGCCGGCGCAGGCGTTGGTACATGGCGGCATAGAGCACCTCGGGATTGGACGGATCCATCACCAGGTCAATGGCGCCGGTTGTGCCGTCGTTGGGCAGGCCATGGGTCAAATGTTGCCAAGTCCGACCGCCATCGCTGGTCTTGAAAACGCCGCGTTCGCCGCGGCCACCCCACAAGTCGCCGATGGCGGCCACATAGACGATATCGGGATTGGCGGGGTGTGTGACGATCCGGGCGATTTGATACGTGTTGGCCAAACCAACATCCTGAAACGTGGCCCCACCGTCGCTGGATTTGTAAATGCCATCGCCCCAAGAGACACTGTTGCGATTATTAGGCTCGCCAGTCCCCACCCACAAGATCTTGGGATTGGGCTGAAAGATCGCTACGGCGCCAATGGAGGAACTGCCATAGTGAGCAAAGATATCGCTCCAGGTGGTGCCCATGTCGGTGGTCTTCCACACCCCTCCGCTGGCAGCGGCCACCAACGCGAAGCTGGGGTCGCGGTCGAGAGCGCGGATGTCCACAATGCGGCCACCGGCGGAAGCGGGCCCCAGCGAGCGCACGTGGTAATCGCGCAATAGGTTGGCCGGCGCTTGCGGCAACGCCAAAGCCGGTAAGGCGAGCAGGGACAGAAATAGGGGAGAAATCCTCATGGCGAACCGATTCTAGCTCAAAGCTGCAACTAGAGGCCGACAATTGAATCACAGTAAAGATCGTGGCGGAACGAAGAGCGGTCATCACGGGTATAGGCGCGGTCAGCCCAAATGGGTTGGGGCGGGAGGCGTTCTGGGCTGCCACCAGCGCTGGGACCAGTGGTGTGCGCCAGATTGCCGCCTTTCGTGACGCCGGGCTGCCGGTCGAAATTGGCGGTCAATTGGCATCGTTCCTCCCGGAACAGTATGTGGACGAGCGCGAGCTGCCGCACGTCAGCCGCGTCGTGCCCCTGCTGTTGGCGGCCAGCACTGAGGCTTTGGCCGACGCGGGATTGGAGTGTAGCCGCCTCAGCCTGGAGCAGCGGCGCGACATCGGCGTGCTGATCGGCAGCGGCGGAGGCGCGCTGGAATTCGTCGAGCGCCAGTTTGCGACCTATTTCAGCGGCCAGGACCGGCGCTGCAGCGTTTATACCATTCCCTCGGCTACGGCAGGAACGCTCGCCAGCGAAGTGTCCATGCGCTTTGGGCTGCGCGGCTTCAGTCACTTGATCTCGACCGGCTGCGCTTCCTCCACCGACGCGCTCGGCTACGCGCGCCAGAATGTGCTCACCGGCATGACCCAGACCGTGCTCTGCGGCGGTGCCGACGCGCCCCTGTCGCCGTTGATCGTCAAGGCCTTCCACCTGATGCGAATTCTGACCACCTCCTGGAACCGCGAGCCGGCGCGCGCCTCGCGCCCGTTTTCGCGCGACCGGGACGGGTTCGTGCTGGGCGAAGGAGCGTGGATGTTCGTGGTGGAAGAGCGCGAGCGGGCGCGCGCCCGGGGCGCGCACATTTATGGTGAGCTGAGCGGGTACGGCTCGACCTGCGAAGCCTTTCACCGCGTGCGCCTGGAGGAATCCGGGGAGGAACCCGCGCGCGCCATGACCCTGGCGCTGGCCGGCGCACGCCTCCCGCCGGAGGCGATGGACTACGTCAACCTGCACGGTACTTCGACCGTGCTCAACGACCGCATTGAGACGCGCGCGCTCAAACTCGCCTTCGGAGCTGCCGCCTACCGCATACCCATGTCGGCGCTGAAATCGCTGATCGGCCATCCCCAGGGCGCGTGCGGGGCGGCGGGCGTAGCCGCGACGCTGCTGGCCATGCGCGACGGGCTGCTGCCGCCCACCGCCAACCTCGAAGACCCCGACCCGGAATGTGACCTGGACTATGTGCCCCTGCCGGGGCGCTCCGCCTCCATCCACCATGCATTGTGCAATTGCATTGCGTTCGGATCCAAGAATTCGGCGCTGGTGCTGAGCGCGGTGGAGGTGTAGGCTGCATGCGGCTGCGCCTGCAACCGGAGCTGCTGGACGAAGACCGAGGCACTGCCGCCGAAATCGCCGCCAGCCTCGCGGACTTGAGCTGGATCCATGCGCACCTGGGCGGAGAGACAAGCTGGCGGCAATTGCTGGCAGCCTGGATGGAGCAGGAGCCGCTGCCCCCGCAGGTGTACTGGCTGGACGTGGGCGCAGGCACGGGCGCGGTCACCCGCTCCATTGCCGCCGCTCTGGCTGAGGGCGGGCATGCGGTGCACGCCTGGGCGCTGGATCGCAGTCCCCGCCACCTGCGGCCGGACCTGTGTCCGGGCCTCGCCGCCGACGCTTTCCGGCTACCCTTTGCCGCGCGCACCTGGGATGTGGTGAGCTGCAATTTGTTCCTACACCACTTTCATGACCGCCCGGGGCTGCCGGCAGCGACGCGCCTGATCGAGGAAATGGTGCGGGTAGCGCGGCGGGTGGTGCTGATCAACGATCTCGAGCGCGCCTGGCCGCCCTATCTTGCCATCCGCGCGCTCGCGCCGCGCTTCAGCCGCTTGACCCGCCACGACGGTCCGTGCAGCGTGCGCCAGGCCTATACTGCGGAGGAGTTGGAGCGCCTGGCTGGTTCGCGGCCGCATCGGCTGCTGAAGCTTTCGCACTACCGCCTCGGACTCATCGTGGGGTGCCCGCTTGGACTATGATCTGGCGATTGTCGGCGCCGGACCGGCCGGCTGCAGCGCCGCCATTACCGCCGCCCAGTGCGGCCTGCGCGTGGTCCTGTGCGAGCGTGGTGGCGACCCCGCCGCTCATCCGCGGGACAAGGTCTGCGGCGAGTTCATCTCGGCGGAAGCCGCACCGCTGCTGGCGGAATGGATTCCCCAGACCTGGGCGCTGGCGCCGCGAGTTCTCACGGCGTCCATCACCGCCGCGGCCGGCCAGAGCACGCTCTTCACCCTGCCGTGGCCGGGGCGCGGCTTGTCGCGCCTGGCATTGGATCGCGCCCTCTGGTGCGCCGCCGGCGCGGCCGGCGCTGCATTGCGGCCGCGTACCGCGGTTGCCTGCCTGCTCCCCCGGAACGGAGGCGCGGAGGTCAGGCTCGCCAGCGGTGGCGCCTTTACCGCGGCCGCCGCGATCTTGGCCACCGGCCGCCGCCGCCACGCTCCCGCGGGCACCGGTTGGGTGGGCCTGAAGGCGCGCTTCCGCGGTTTGCCCGCGCGCTCCGAGATCGAGCTGTTCGCGCTCCCGGACGGCTACTGTGGCCTGGCTCCGGTGGAAGGCGGATGGACCAATGTGAGTTGCCTGCTGCGCCAGCGGCGGGCACCTTCGTTGCGGCGGAGCCGCGATTTTTCCGCCTGGCTGGCCAGCGTGCCCGGCGCTCGTTGGGTGCGGTCACGGCTGCACGGCGGCGAACAGGCTACCGCAACCGTCGTCGCTCCCGGCATTGTCCTCGGTGCGCATGCTCCCACTGCGGGTCTGGCGCTGACGGCCGGCGATGCGAGCGGCTTTGTGGATCCGTTCACCGGCGATGGCATCGCCCGCGCACTGCTGTCGGGCCGGTTGGCGGCGGAGTTGGCCGCCAGCGGTGAAGCGGGCGCCTATCCCCACGAGCTTGCCCGCTCCTCTGGTTACCTCGCCGCCGCGCTGCTGCGCCCGGTGCTCAGCGCGCCCCCGTGGCTGCAGGCTCTCGCCCTGGGCGTGCTCGCCAACGCCGTCGTCGGTCCGCGTTTGATGGCGCTAACCCGCTGGCGTGCTCGCTCGGTGGGGTAGCACAGGCAGGGCGCCTGCCATGGGTCGCATAACGCGGCAACTTGGAGACGCTATAATCGCAACGCATGGCCTTTGCCGATCTGCGCGAATTTATCGCGGAGCTGGAGCACGCCGGCGAGCTCCGCCGCATTGCCGCGGCCGTAGATCCGGTGCTGGAGATTACCGAGGTCACCGATCGCGTCAGCAAGCGCGGCGGGCCCGCGCTGCTGTTCGAAAACCCCACCGGCTATGCCGGACACCCCTTGCTCATCAACCAAATGGGCTCGCGCCGCCGTATGGCCATGGCCCTGGGCGTGGAAAGCGCCGATGAAGTGGCCGCCCGCATCCGTGCTCTGCTGGAGATGAAGCCGCCGGAAGGCTTGTTGGCGAAGTTCAAAATGCTGCCCACGCTGGCCGAAATCGGCGCGTTTTTTCCGCGCACGGTTAAGGTCGGCGCTTGTCAGGAGGTGGTCAAGCGCGCCGGGTTTTCGGTGCTGGATTTTCCCATCCTGCAGTGCTGGCCCGGCGACGCCGGCCGCTATATCACCTTGCCGCTGGTGTTCAGCAAGCACCCGGTGAGCGGACGGCGCAATGTCGGCATGTACCGGCTGCAGGTGTTGGATGGTCAGACGCTGGGTATGCACTGGCAAATCCACAAGCAGGGCGCCGAGCACCTGCGCCAGCGCCAGCGCGCGCTCGGCGCCGGCGCCGCCGAGCAGATCCGGCGCGCCCACGGCCTGCCGGAAATTCAGGCGCCCGCACCCGCCACCCCAGCCGGTCAGCGCATGGAGGTCGCGGTCGCCATCGGCACCGATCCCGCCACCACCTTTGCCGCCATTCTGCCCGCCCCGCCTTCCCTCGACGAAATGGTGCTGGCGGGATTTCTGCGCCAGCAGCCCGTTGAGCTGGTGAAGTGTCAGACCGTGGATCTAGAGGTGCCCGCTTGCGCTGAGATCGTCCTCGAGGGTTATGTGGATCTGGGTGAACGCCGGCGCGAAGGCCCCTTCGGAGACCACACCGGTTTCTACTCCCTCGCTGACGACTACCCGGTGCTGCACCTGACCGCCATCACGCACCGCCGTGATCCCATCTACGCTACCACCATCGTTGGCAAGCCGCCCATGGAGGACGGTTGGATGGGCGAGGCCATTACGCGCATCTTTCTGCCGCTCATGCAAATGCAATTCCCCGAGATCGTGGACATGAATCTGCCGCTCGAGGGAATCTTCCACAACCTCATGATCGTGAGCATCCGCAAGTCCTACCCCGGCCACGCACGTAAGATCATGAACGGCATCTGGGGGCTCGGTCAGGCCATGTTCACCAAGTGCATTGTCGTCGTGGATGAAGACGTAGACGTGCACAATCTTCCGGACGTGGTGCTCAAGGTGCTCAACCACATTGATCCCGAGCGCGACATTCAGTTTACGCTGGGGCCGGTGGATGCGTTGGACCATGCCTCGCGGCTCCCGAACTTCGGCTCCAAGATGGGCGTAGATGCGACGCGCAAGTGGCCGAGCGAGGGCTTTGTGCGCCCCTGGCCAGACGAGATCCTGATGGATGCCGCCACCAAAGCCAACGTGGATGCGCTCTGGCCCAAGTTACACCTGTAGGCCCATCGTCATCCAGAGCCTGACCAAAACACACCGGCTATTTGAGGCGGGCGAGCAGTCCCCTCTTCTTGGCGAGCGGCGGGACGGGAGCGTAGGGCAGCTGGGGCTGGTCCAGGGCAATCGCCAGTGGGTTAGCGCTGCACAACACCTGCACCCGCTCCGCATCCGTGTGTTCCTTCACGAAGGCTGCCCCCGGCGACATCCGCGGCGAACGCTGTTCGGCGGCATGGCCGTCACTGGCCAGCAAATGAACGCGCTCGCCGCGCAGCAACTCCAGGCCGAACTGCTGAGCGCGCTTGCCGAAGCGGCCGCGGAACGAGGACGCGGTCAGCTGGCTCAGACAGCCGAGCCTCAGGTACTGGTCGAGAGCATCTGGATTCTGCTGAAACACCGGATTGCGCTCGGGGTGCGCCAGCACCGGCACCAGGCCGCTGCCGACAAGTTGCTCCAGGACGCTGCCCAGTGCCTGACGCTCAAAAAACTCCGGGAACTCTACCAGCACGTAGCGGCCCTGATTGAGCGTGTAGTCGCGCGGGCTCTGCAGCAGCGCCTGCACGTTTTCGTAGCTGAGATGCACTTCGCATCCGCTCATGATCTGCAAGCGGCCGTCCAATTTCGCCTGCAGCTCGCCGCACAGCTCCGCCGTTCTCTGCGGCGAGAACACGAATTGATAATTGCTATGGGGCGTCACCACCACGTGCGTCGTGCCATCGGCGATGGCAACTTCGGCCATGGCAAGGGTGGCGTCCCAGTCGGCGGGGCCGTCGTCGAGGCCAGGCAGCAGGTGCAGATGGGTGTCCACCCATCCGACGCCATGATGGCTATTGTTTGACATGGTCGGTCTGAAAGCGGAGCAGCGGTTCACTGCGGCTGGCAAACCGCAGCTTGAACGCCTGCTCGCCAGTGAGGAAGTTGAACCCGAGCCCCTCCCTCATAGTGTGGCGCAACAGCGCGTACAAAGCCAGAATACCGGGAGAAAGCTCGGCGACGGCAGGCTCGTAGCCGATGGTATAGGCGTAACGAAGCTGCGGCGTGCGCCAGCACAGCAACCCGGCCAGCGCTTCGCCGCGGCGGCGTAACTGCCACAGTTCGGAAATCTGCGCTTCCTTTTCGACCATGACGGCCAGCCAGCGGCACTCCCGCTCGCCCAAGGCGTTACGCTGCCCGCGGGCAGCACAGGCGCGGGCCTTGCGATCGAGCAGCCAATCGAGCGCGTGGCGCCGCGCCGCCGCTTCTTCCACGCGGCAGAGCTCGACTCGTGCAGCCTGCCAGCGCCGCTCCAAGCGCGCGTGCTCGGCCGCCAGGTTATCCGGGCCGGCATCACGCACGGGGGCGGCGGCAAAAGGCTGCGGCTTCAGCGGCATCTGATTCCAGAAGCTGGACCAGGGGCTGGTCACGGCCACACCGGTCACGCAGGCAGGCCCTTGCAGTTGTCCGCTTGCCCAGGCGGCAGCCTCCTGCTGGTGAGACGGTTCGCCGATTAGATCCTGATAGTCAAATAGCTCCTCGCCCAGCAGTCCCCAGCAACCGGCACGAATCGCAACCGGGACCACCATTGGCGGATCCGCCCGCCAGCCAATGCGGACTTCGATTTCCTGGCCAAAGCAGGCGGCCCAATGGCGGGCGAAGGCAAATTTCTGATACACGCTGTGCGGACTCGCCGCCTCCGCCGCCGCCCACACAGCGGCGAGCGGCGCCAAGTCGGCGTCGCAGTAAGTCTGCCAGTTCACTCAGGTCTAGTTGCCTGGCCGTGGGCAGCGGTTGCCTTGCCGGCGCGGCCCCCCAGCGCGAAGCCGCCGCACTGGGGCCCGCGCCAATCGTTAATCCAGGTTCTCGCGGCGGTAGTTGGGCGCTTCCTGCGAGATGATGACGTCGTGCACGTGGCTTTCGCGCAGTCCGGCGCTGGAAATGCGCAGGAAGCGGGCGCGCTGCTGAAATTCTTCGATGGTGGCGCAACCGCAATAACCCATCCCGGCACGCAGGCCACCCACCAGTTGGTGCACCATGGCGGCCAGTGGCCCCTTGTAGGGCACCCGGCCCTCGATGCCCTCGGGCACGAGCTTATCGCTGCGGTTGCTATCGCCATGGGCCGAGGGTGGGCCGGTAAGCTCATGCTGACCGTAACGCTCTGCCGAACCGGCTGCCATGGCGGCCAGTGAACCCATGCCGCGATAGCTCTTGAAGGAGCGGCCTTGGTAGAGAATGATTTCGCCCGGGCTCTCATGGGTGCCTGCAAACAGGCTGCCGATCATCACCGCGCTCGCGCCCGCCGCGATGGCTTTGCTGATGTCGCCGGAGTATTTCACCCCGCCATCGGAAATTACCGGCACCCGCAAGGCCGGATCCGCGCTCGCTTCGGCGGCGGCCCGGACGGCGTTGACAATGGCGGTGATCTGGGGCACGCCCGCGCCGGTGACCACCCGCGTGGTGCAGATCGAGCCGGGACCTATGCCCACTTTAATGCCGTCGGCGCCGGCGGCGATCAAATCGCGCGCTCCCTCGACGGTGGCGACGTTGCCGGCAATGATGTCCACGTCCGGGAGTGCGGCTTTGAGCTTGCGTACCGCCTCCAGCACCCGCCGGGAATGGCCATGGGCGGTGTCCACGGCCACGATATCCACCTTGCGTGCCGCCATTTCCTGCGCCCGCTCAAGATAATCACCGGCGGCGCCCACCGCGGCGGCTACGCGCAGGCGGCCCTGCCCATCCTTGGCCGCCAGCGGATATTTCAGCTTCTTCTGAATGTCTTTGACCGTGATCAGGCCTTTGAGCCTGTAGCTGCTGTCCACCACGAGCAGCTTTTCCACGCGATGGCGGTGCAGAATGGCTTCGGCTTCCTCCAAGGTTGTGCCCACGGGCACGGTAATGAGGTGATCCTTGGTCATCACCTCGCCAATCGGGATATCGGTCCGCGTTTCAAAGCGCAGATCGCGGTTCGTTAATATGCCCACCAGCTTGCCTTGATGGGTCACGGGTAATCCGCTGATTTTGTACTTGCGCATGACCTCCAGAGCGTCGGCGATCTTCTGCTCCGGCTCCATCGTCACCGGGTCCACGATCATGCCACTCTCGGAGCGCTTGACCTTGTCCACTTCTTCCGCTTGGCGCTCGATGCTGAGATTGCGGTGAATTACGCCCAATCCGCCTTGTTGAGCCAGCGAGATAGCCAACCGCGCCTCGGTTACGGTATCCATGGCAGCCGAAAGGATGGGGATATTGAGCCGGATGCGCAGGCTCATGCGCGTCGCCGTGCCTACCTCCGTGGGCAAGACCTCCGAATAGGCCGGCTGCAACAGCACATCGTCAAAAGTGAGCGATTCAGGGACGGGAAACTCAATCATGGCGGATGGTCTAGTCTACCAAGGCTAGGCTCTCGGCAAACGGCCACGCGGGATCCCGCCACTGGCACGCCAGCCGAAACCCGGCCTTGGCCAGCAAATCCCCAACCTCGCGCGCGCGGTACTTATACGAGCTTTCCGTCCAGATGGTCTCGCCACCGGCAAAGTTAACCACCTCGCCGCCCGGCAGATGGATGCTCTGTGCGCGGCGCGCTCGCAAGCGCATCTCAATTCGCTGCGCGGCACCGTCGTACACCACGTGATGCCGCCATTGGGAAAGGTCAAAGTCAGTCCCTAGGTCGCGGTTCAGTCGCCCCAGCAGGTTGAGGTTGAACGCCGCGGTTACGCCCGCGGGATCGTCATAGGCGAGCCGCAAGCGCGCCGCCGGTTTCACCAGATCCACACCCAGCAGCAGGGCATCGCCGGACTGTAGCAGCGCCCGCACGGAGCATAAGAAGTCAAGCGCGCCGGGAAGATCAAAATTGCCCAGCGTACTGCCTAGAAACAGCACCAGCAGCGGGCCTCCACGCAGCTGAGGCGACCGGCGGCGAGCCAGAACCGCCCGCAGGCCATCCAGGTATTCGCCTGCCAGCGGCTCCAGTTCCAGACCGGGCAAATCCGCCAGTTCGTGCCGGCTACGCTCCAGTGCCAGGTGCGAAATCTCGATCGGCCAATAGTGGGTGACCCTTTGGCGCCGGCACAGCGCTTGCAGCAGCCAGCGCGTTTTGTGGGCACTCCCGCTGCCTAACTCCGCGATCATGCTGCCGGTTCCCATCGGAGCGATGATCTCCTCCGCATGCGCCCGCAGCAGCCGCTCATCGGCCGCCGTCACGCCGTACTCGGGCAAGGCGCAAATTGCCTCGAACAGCAGCGAGCCCACTTCGTCGTACAGATATTTGCAGGGCAACGTCTTCTGCCCGGCACACAACAGACCCGCGCGCACATCGCGAAGCAGCTCGGAGTGCGGTGTGGCAACGGTAAGCGTCTGGGCCATGAAGCAATCGCCTTTCAGGTCACGCTGCGAAAACCGGCATAAGCGTACGGATAATGCGGCTGGAACCAGTTGCGGAAGCTGCGCCGCAGCAGGCAGGCGGCGGTGCGTGCCGATCCGCCTTTCATTACGTAGTGCTGGCCATCGAAGAAATTGGCCGAATAGCCAGGGTAGAAATCAAACGCCTTGAAGCCTGGAAAGGGCCCGAACTGCGCCGCCGTCCACTCCCAGCCGTTGCCCAACAAGTCTTCAACCCCCCAGGCGCTGGCGGAGGTGGGACACGCCTGCGTGGGGACAGTATCCCAGCCGCGTAAATCAAAATTGCCGGCTACGCCGCGCGGGCTGGCCTCACCCCAGGGATAAGCTCGCTCATCTCCGCTCGGTGTGCCATAGGACATGCGATGCCACTCGGCCTCAGTGGGCAGCCTCCGTCCCTTCCAGGCACAGTATGCCGCGGCTTCGGCGTGGGTGACGTACACGGGATGATCCAGCGGCAGCGGCGTTTCGGCAAACATGCCGCGGTAATACCACTGCCGTTCGCGCTGCCGCCAGAAATGGGGCGGCGCGGCGCCGGCGCCTACAAACGCCAGATACTCTCCATTGGTGATTTTGTAGCGGTCGGCGCTGAACGCTGGCACCAACTTCAGGTGGGCATCGAATTCGTTGTCCCATCCGAACCCTGCATCGCGGCCGCGGCCCAGCGTGGCCGTGCCCTCCGGCACCTCCACCGGCACGGATGTAGCGGGTGGCGCGGCGGCGGCGGCTTGCGGAGCCGGGCCCGGCTGCTTCTGGGCGTAGTCGAGATTATGAAACAAATAGCTCAGCGTCTCCACATGCATCCAGCGGTGCTCCAGGGCAACTTCCAGGCGCTGCTCCAGCCCGTCCCCACCCTGGCGCGCCAGCGCCGCTTGCAAGGTGCCGCGCAGCCTGCGGTTGTATTCCGCTATCTCCTCCACTGCTGGCCAGGCCGAGGGCGGGTCGCTGGGTAGCGATCCATCAATCGGATCAATACCAAAGGCAAACAGCTGGTCCCACTCGGCGTGAAACGCCTTCAGTTCCAGCGGCGGTGCCAGCAGGTTCCAGTCAAATGCCTCGAGGTGTCCCAGGTAAAACACCAGCCGGTGCCGCTCCGGAACCGGACGTTCGAGCATGGTCGGCGGCTTCACCGCTTGCCAGAGCTGATCGCTGGCCGCCTGCGCTTCCCGCCACCGTTGCTGCACCCCACGCATAGAAACCTCCTGCCTAGATTGTGCGGCTGGATCAGCGGATTTACCAACCGCACCAATGTTGGCGCAGGCCGGAGAGCATCGCCTCACGGGGCTCGCGCCGCTTTGCACCGTGGGCAAAATCGGCGCGCAGCAGCTCCCGCCAGCCGTAGCGGGGCTGACGGGGAAACAGACCGAGCCGCTCCCAGCGCAGCAACTGGCGGCGGAAATAGAACAGCGGTGGCATGGCGCGTAGAACCTAAATGCCTGAAAACCAAGGCGGGGGCAAGCGGGCGGGGACCGGGGGCCGCCGGCAGACTGGCCGCGCCCGGCAGGGATGTTCGCCGGCCAGTGCAACACAGTTTGTGACAACATTGTGACAATATTGTGACAATTGTAACTTTTCGTGAGGCTGCACGCTTTTCGCTTGACAGCGGGGCCGGGGTACGCGCAAGCTCGCCGGTGATGTAGCACGAGGTGAGTTATGCGGACGACGAACAGCTTGCTTCCCCCCCCCCACCCATCATCGCTGGCTGAAGGCGCGCAGCCTCCTGCTGGCCTTCGCGGCGCTGGCGATCGCCGCCGCGGCGCAGTATGTGCCGAACCGCTGGGGCGACGTGAAGCGTTTTCCGCACGGGTACGTGGACCTGTCGAACCTCGACGTGCATCTGGCGTTTCCGATTTACAGCCGCAACACCGGCACGCGCGCGCAACTGCAGGCCGAGCTAATTTACGACAGCGACATCTGGCAGAGCCAATACGGATCTTGGGGGCCCGTCGGCGGCGGCGGATGGCGTTTCCAGGCGAACACAGGCGCCACCGTGCGGAAAAACCAGAGCACCGGCTGGTGCTACAGCAACGGCATCCCCACCGGCGATTATTCAACCACCCAGTACACCTTCATCGCCCCTGACCGCACCACGGCCGCCGCCGGCACCTACACCACCGGCTGCCAACGAACGACGGCGACGAGCACCACCACGGTTGTGCAGGCGAGCGTCGACACCTATACCGTTTACACCAACGCATCCGGCGCCGTCTACGCCAACGACGCCGAGGGCGACAACGTGCTGGCCAAGTTTGAGGACCCCAGCGGCAACACCGTTTCAGCGTCCACCTCCCCGAATAGCTTTGTGGGCATCTACACCGACCCGCTCGGGACCGCGCTCACCATCACCGGATACGAGCCCTACTACTTCGCCTACACCGGACCGGACGGATCGCCCACGACCATCACGGAAAAGTTCGAGACCGTCAGCGCCTCGGCGAACTTCGGCTGTTACACCGCCTACAGCGGGAGCATCACCGTGGTGCAGTCCATCGAGTACCCGGGCGTGGGCACCTACACGTTCGGTTACGACCCCGGCTCCGGGCAATTGGATTCGATCACGCTGCCGACCGGCGGCACCATCCACTTCTATGCCACCGAGTCCTGCCTTTCCGGAACGGTGAGCGGGACGCTGGCGCGCTGGGAGAGCGTGGACGGTCGCGGCCAGGCGTGGTCATGGTCGAGCAGCGGCACGCAAACCACCGAGACCAGCCCTGCGGGCGACCAGGCGCTGTACAACTTCAACGCAGGCGTGCTCGACTAGGTGGAGCAGGCCAAGGGCCCCCTGGCCGGAGGGACAGGGATCAGTATCACGAACATCAGCACCGGCTGGGGCGATGGCAACATTGCCAGCCAGACCGCCACCACCGAGCTGCTGGGCACCCAGCCGTTGTATTCGCTTCAGACGACCGATTTCGACGAATACGGGAGGGTCACGGCCAGCAGCACCACCGACTGGGGGACCTCTCCCAGCGGCGGGCCCTTGCTGAGCTCGGCCGCCTCCACCTGGAGCCTGGACTCCTACGGCGCCGACCTGGAGCGCAACCAGACCGTCACCGGCTATGACCCCAACGCGGAAACCGACGCACAGACGAGCTGGGCCTACAACAGTATCGGCGAGGTCACCGGCGTGACGCGGCAAACCGGCGCGACGCCGCTGACGGCAAGCTATACGTATAACGCCAACGGCACGCTGGCGAGCGTGACGGAGCCGAACGGCGCCGTCACCACTTACTCGAACTTCACTTGTGGCAACGGCCTATTCCCGCAGAACACAAGCTATGGCGGCCTGCTCACGAGCGCCGCCTCCTGGAACTGCACCGGCGGCGTTCAGACCGGCGAGACGGACGCGAACGGCAATACCACCAGTTCTGCGTATGGCGGCCCGGGTAATACCTGGCTGCCGTCGGCGACGACGATACCGGGCCCGTACACCATCAACTACGCCTACAGCTTCCCCGCCGGCTCGCCTTCGTCGGTGGAGAGCTCGATGGTTTTCGGGGGCGCGATCACCGACACGCTCACCGCGACGGACGGGCTGGGGCGCGCCGTCCTGGTGCAGCACCGGCAAACCCCGACCTCGTCCGACTACGATTCCATCGAAACCGAGTATGACGCCATGGGCCGGATATCGGCGGTGAGCGTACCCTACACCGCCGCGGCCGGTGTGCTCGGCGGCGCGAGCTGGACCACGATCACGCACGACGAGCTTTCCCGGCCCCTCGTGGTGACGAACCCGGCGGGCGGCAGCATGACCTACGCCTACAGCCTGAACGACGCGCTGGTCACCGAGTCCGGTTCCCCGAACGTCGTCAAGCAGGACCAGTTTGATGGCCTCGGGCGGCTCCAGTCGGTGTGCGCGGTCACGGGCGCGGGGGCCGACGGGCAGTGCGAGCAGACGGGAGGCGGCCAGGGTTACTTCACCAGTTACGTGCGCAACGCGCGCGGCCAGATCCTGCAGGTCACGCAGGGCGCGCAGACGCGGCTGTTCGGATTCGATGAGCTGGGCCGGATGACGGCGGAGAACAACCCCGAGTCCGGCTATACACGCTACACGTTCGACACCGATCCGACGTGCGGCACCTCCGAAGGCGACCTGGTGAAGCGCGTGGACGCCAACGGCAATGTGACCTGCTACGGCTATGACACGCTCCACCGCGTTACCGCAGTTAGCTACCCCTCGGGCCCCAACGCGGCGGCCACGCCGACCAAGGGCTTCCTCTGGGACAACGCCGGCAGCTCGGGCATCACCACCGCCCCCGGCTATAATCCGGCCAACAGCAAGGGGCGCGTGGTGGAGGCGTGGACGGGCCCGGCGAACGCGCCCGACAGCATCGTGGGCTTCGGATACGACTTGATGGGCCGGAGGAACTATACCGCGCAGGAGATCGGTGGCGCGGCGTGGACGGTGGCGAGCGAGAGCTACTTTCCCAATGGCACCGTGGCCACGCTCAATGCGCCGGGCGTCCCGGCGATCAGCTATGGCGTGGATGGCGAGGGGCGGCCGACAACGGTGAGCGCCGCCTCGGGACAGAATCCTGTCACCGCGGCGCAGTGGACGGCGCAGGGCCTCATTTCGCTGGCGCTGGGCTCGGGCGACAGCGATGCGTATGAGTACGACGCCGCCGGCAGAATGAACAGCTACGTCTTCACGGTGGGCGGGGCCACCGACACCGGCCGGATCGGCTGGAACACGAACAACAGCATCGCCTCGCTCGCCATCACCGACAATATCCCCGGCGCGACCGACAACGGCCTCAACTGCACCTACACGCGCAACAACCTAGGGAGTTTAGCTGGGGCCAGCTGCGGCACCTACGATGAGACGTTCTCCTGGGACGGGTTCGGCAACCACAACAGCGGCGGGACGCCGGTGGGGCTGCAGACGAATTTCAGCTTTAGCGGCAATCGCATCAGCGGCGGGAATTATGACAATGACGGCAACCTGCTGCAGGATCCGCTGCTGCCACAGAACACGAACACGTTCGACGCAGACGGGCACGCGGTAAGCTTCTGGGCAGCAACCGTGGTTTACGGCGCGCTGGGGCGCGAGATCCAGGCGGGAGTGAGCGGAAGCTGGGGCCCGGACAGCGTCCTGTATGCGCCGGACGGGTCTAAACTGGGGCTGATGAATGGGAGCACGGTCGTGGATATGGACATTCCCCTGCCGGGCGGTGGTGCGGCCTATTACGGGGCTTCCGGGCTGCAGTTCTACCGG
>JBOGKQ010000015.1:0-63616 GCA_050747905.1 Terriglobales bacterium
CCGCAAGTTCAGCAGCCCCTCCGCGCCGCCGGGAGTGATTATGCTGAGGCGGCATTCAGATTGCCAACCCGCGCCTGTACTGGCCAGCCGAACTTGTGGGTAATTGAAAGCGCAACCGGACGCTTACCTATGACCTGATCTGCCTGAAACAGGGCAAGCTGCTGCCGGGTAGAAAGAGCGTGCCGGGGCGAATCGGCGAAAATAGAGCGCCGTATTACGCGGCACTGCATGCGGCTACCCGGCGCGAGCATAAGCGGGGCGCGCAGCGCAGCTGCGCTGGGGCCCGCGCCAACATTCGTCCCCTGCGTTCCCACGTAGGGAAATTTAGTCCGCAGCCGGGCTTCTGAGCCCCGCCGTGCCACCTACCGCACGCCGCGCAGGAACATCGCCAAGCCGATGGCAAGCGGGTCGAACATGGACTGGACGCCGGTGAGAATGGTCACGTGATTTCGGCCGGGCACGCGGGTCACGTTGGCGTGACCGCCGCAGCGGCGCAGGCCCTCGGCCATGGTTTCGGCCTGCTCCGCGGCTCCAGGATAGTCGTGCTCCGCATAGGCAAGAAAAAACGGCGGGGCTCCCGGCGCCAAATGGCGGAGCGGGGAAGCCTCGTCCCACACCTCGTGGTCGGGGCCAAACACCGGGCCGAGATATCCTTCGACCTCATAGTAGGGTGCCAGGTCATACACGCCGCTGACGCAGATCACGCCCGCCACATCGCCTTCTGGTTGATAGCGCGGATGTACCGCCAGCAACGCCGCCAAATGGCCCCCCGAGGAGTGGCCACCGAGCAGAATGCCATCGGATCGTATCCCGCTTTCCTGGCTGGTGCGCAGCATGAACGCGGTGGCGGCGGCGACATCTTCAATGGCCGCCGGATAGCGGTACTCCGGCGCCAGGCGGTGGTTCGGCAGTGCGACGGCATAACCAAACCCGCACAGCAGCTCACCCAGCGCGTGGTAGTGCGCCTTATCGCCGCCCGTCCAGCCGCCAGCGTGCACAAACAGCAACAGCCGCGGCGAGAGCTTTTCGGGTAGAAACAGATCCAGCCGCTGGCGCGGGTGTTCGCCGTAGGCCATGTCAGCCAGCAGTTGGGCCATATCCGATGATACTGCGCTGCCCTTATTGTCCGGTCTGCGTGGTGTGATCGGAAACGATGCGCCAGCCTGCCGGAAACTTCCGAAACAGCAGCGTAAAGACGCCCTCGGGGTGATCCCGGGCACGGTCGAGCCGGAAGTGTCCCACCGCGTAGGCGACGTCGCGGCAGAGCAGCGTGATCCGCAGGCCTGAGAACGTGAGATGGCCCATGGCGCCGCGGTTGGGATAGTTCCTCCGGTAATGCTCGCGTACTGTTTCCCAGCCCTCGGTAATCCCACCTGAGCCGATGAACTGGGTTGTGGGCGAGCGCCAGTAGGCGGCCATGAATCCGTTAATGTCGCCGCGGTTCCAGGCGGCCGCCTCCGCCGTCATCTCACCGCGGATTACGGCCACCGGAGGGGCCGGAATCCGCGGCCGGGCGCTGGCAAGCAGGGCAGGGAAGAGCAGCGTGAGCAAAACAGGGCGCATCGAACCCTCCACGGGAATGCTATTCTAAGCTTTCATGCTGAGCTCAATCCTCCTCACCCGTTGTTGTTATCCTCAGCGGCCTGAGGCGGGAGTGTGCGGCTAGTCTAATTCAATCAGCACATTCTTTCAGCTTTCGGCCCATCGGCGCTCCGATGGGCTTTTTTGTTTTCCGAGGTGCTCATGAGAATTCTTTCGACATTGCTTCTGCTTTCCTCTCTTCTCACCGCTCAGTCTGTTGCCGGATTATGGGTCGGTACGGCCCAGCGCGGCCACTACGCGGTCCCGCTGCAGTTGCTCATCAAGGGCAACGGCAGCCATGTCTCTGCCCGCTTCCTGAATGGCGCCGGGAAGTCCCGGCCCTACGCAGGAACCTTCAGTGACGGTCAGCTCGTGCTCCCGCTCACTGACTACGCCAACGCGATCACTGCAACCTTAAACGATGCTGTCCTCACCGGTACCTTTGGCGGCCACGCGCGCCCTGAGACTCTACACTTGGTGCGAGTTCCCACCATCAGTGGCAACTGGCAAATTGCCGTTCATGGACCCAAAGGTGAAACGGAATGGAAGCTGCAGGTCCAGCAATCTGGCGTGAACGTACGCGCGGTGGTGCTGCGTATTGACGGCGATACCGGAGCACTGTATGGCAGCTTTCAGGGTCGCGCATTCGAGCTCAGCCGCTTTACCGCCGACGGCCCTCAGTTGCTGACACTCCGTCTTTTACCCGATGGCGGCTTGCAAGTTGGCCGAAACGTCGCCCACCGACTGCCGCTGGATGCTGCTCCCCTGCCCGCGGTGGACAGTTCCGAGCAACACACTTATATGAGAGACCCCGGCGCGCCGCTGCGCTTTAGCTTTCCCGATCTCAACGGCCATATCGTTTCGAGCACCGATGCACGGTTCCGCGGCAAGGTTCTGCTGGTCACCGTTGGTGGAAGCTGGTGTCCGAACTGCCACGATGAAGCGCCACTGCTTGAGTCGCTCTACCGGAATTACCAGGCCCATGGCCTCGAGGTTGTGGATCTGTCGTTTGAGGAAGCGGCACAACTCGCCCATCCTACACGCCTGCGGGCATTCATCCGCGAATACAGCATCACCTACCCGGTGCTTCTGGCCGGAATCCCTGGCCAACTCGACCAAAAGCTGCCGCAGGTGGCAGACCTGAACTGCTGGCCAACGCTGTTTTTCATCGGCCGGGATGGTCTGGTCAGGTCCATCCATGCCGGCTTTGCCGGCCCCGCCACCGGTGCCGCGCATTCGCAGCTTGTAAGGGAAACGGACGCTCTGGTTCGCAGGTTGCTGGCTGCCAGAGCCGTTCCAGACCAGCCGCGCCCACATTAGCTAGGCGCCTTTAGGCGGCTAGCTTGGTCTTGACATAGTTGCGGTCTTCCTGCACGCGCCGCTGCGTTTGAGGGAAGCTGAAAAGTCCACTCGTAAGCCCGTGGGCCACCGGAATCAGCATGAGCAGCCCGATTAGGGCGTAACCAACCCCGACGATCAGCAGCGCCCAACGCCAGCTCCCCAAACCGTAAGAAATCACGCCGATGAGCGCCAGGCTCAGCCAGCAGAAAGCAAAAAATAAAAATAGCCCGGCCGTCGCGCCCATAGCCACGAGAGTGCGCATCGAGCGCGACTTCTCCTTAAGTTCGGCAAGAAAGAGCTGAGCCAAGTCCCTTCCATATTGCACCGCCTCCCGCACGAGTCCGCGCAGCATGTCGAGCGTGGAAGCGTCAGGGTTGGCGGCGGGGCTGGTGGGTCGCACGGGAGGTTCGGTCATCGCCTTGGCCTTTGGAACTCGTGGATGGTGTTGTAGGCCTGCGCCGCCGGTGTGGGGCGCAGAAGGTTATAATTTGGACTGATGCGGGTCCCTCTGCCTATGGCTACCAGTGCGATCAGGTCCCAAGTCACCAGCAGCACCACGAGCCCGAGAATCATGGTCCACTCGGTGACCATGCTGCTCATCTGTTCGTGCAGCGGGCGATAGTCCTGAGGACGCGCCATGCGTTAATACCAGTAGCCGTGGCTGGCGACGATCGCGGTAATGGCGACGCACCAGGCGGCAATGGCGGCTATCCACAGCTTGAGGAAAATGGGCACCTGCCCGCTTCCCTCCTTCACCCAGTCCGCATAGTCGTGAACCGGCTGGATTCCGTTGCCGTCGTAGTGGCTGTGCTTGCCGCGTCCGCTTAGAAAGATCAGGCAGAAGAAACCGGCGAACGTGAAGCCCAGCAGGATAGCGAACGCCGCTCTTTGGATGACAATGAGATGGCTGATTTGCCCCACCGCTTGCCTCGATGCTTTTCAGCCCCGCTGCGTTGCTAACTGAAGGCGAGCTGTACTAGCCTCACCATCGCCTCCAGCCAGGCCGCCGTCAGCGCCGCCAAGCCCAGCCAAAGCAGCAGGGTGGCCCCCCACTGCGGGCGCGGCGGCGTCACCGTGCGTCCAGCGGCGCGCAACGGCATCAGGTTGCCACGCTTGACGTCGGTGAATTGTCCATGCTGCACCGCCCACGCCAAAACTTCGGCGCTGAACGCCATCGAGAAAATAAAGAGAATCAGCCACAGACGCAGAGTCATCCTGATGCCCTCACTACGCCCGGCCAGCGGCAGGGTGGCTCCCGAAAGCGCTGGCCGTGCCGCCCTTCGCGGGGGTCACGCCGCTTTGCACCGTGGGCAAAATCGACGCGAAGGGCTGCGAAACTCGGCACGGCGGCCCGCCCCCGGGGAAACATGCAGGCGCGGCCCCAGCGAGGCGCAGCGTCGGGTTGGGGCCAAGGGCCCCCAACCCGATGCGAGCATAAGCGGGGCGCGCGGCGCAATTCGCCCTGCGCAGTTCCAGCAGGGCGAAGCAGCCGCGCTGGGGCCCGCGCCAGCATTAGTGTTTGATCTTCGGGCAGCATTCGTACACTTTCTGGATCGAGATTCCCATCGGCGTCGGAATCGGCCCTTCATAGGGGGGCATGGTGACGCTAGGGTTGCGCGGAGGCTCCATCGCGGCGTCAATGCCGTTGTCGGCGGCATTGGAATCAATGTGCATACCGATGAAGTTGACCGCGATATAGTTGGAGACGGCCCAGATCTTGGCCGATTCCAAATCTTCCTTGAAGTAGGGCATGGCGCTGCCCGTGATGCCGTTCATAATCTGGTAATAGAGCAGTCCGCCCGACCAAGACTCACGCTTGAGCAGGGTGAAGTTGAACGGCTTGGGATTGAGGTAGCGCGCCGCGGGCCCGTTGCCGTCGCCTACCTGGCCATGGCAATAGATGCACTCCTGCTGGTAGACGAACTCCCCTCGCGCCAACTCCGCCACGGTAGGCGGATACGGATTGGGCATATCCCGCCATTGCGGCGGAACATGCTCATTCAGGAACTTCACATTGTCGTCCTCGCCCCGGTAGTAGGCTGCGATCAACAACTGTTTCCAGTGGCGCTGGCGCGCCATGCGGGCATCGGCCATCTTGCCCCCCAACGATTGGATATAGGCGATCAGCGCCGTCAGTTGCTGATCATTGAGGAAGGCGAAGTCGGGCATGATCGAGGCCGGTCGGGTGAAGCGCGGGTCGGTGAAGTGGGCGAGGTGCCAGTCACCGGGGTGCATGCCGCCTTCCTGTGCCAGGTCCGGTCCCGTGCGCTCGGAGCCGAGCAAATGCGGGCTGTCGTCGAGGTAGTCGCCGGCTTGCGACACCCGCATTTGCGTATAGGTCCAATCGCTGGGCCGGATGTATTGCGAATGGCAGCCGATGCAGCCGTTATGGATGTAGATTTCCCGCCCCGCATTCTCCAACTGCGTCCGCGGACGATAGATATCGCTCGGCCGGGTGGGCGCGGTGAGTGCGGGCGTGAACAAGACCATCGAAGTAGCCGCAGTGGCGATAATCGCGATGCCCAGGGCGACGGTGCGCGGTGTGGAAGCCATTTACCGCACCTCCGCTACCGGCTCGTAGTCGGAGCCCAGCGCCGCCGCATCCTTGACCTGGTGCATCTGCACCGTGCGCCAATAGTTGTAAAGCTGAATGGCCGCCCCGATCACGATGAAGCAGCCTAGCATCGCCCGCATGATGTAGTCGTTCATCAGCTCCGGCAGCACCCGGTAGACGACCTCGCCGTTGCGCCAGGCGTTGCCCTGGATAAAGCCGGCGTCGTCCAGCACCAACGTGAAGCCCACGATCCCAATCAGCATCAACCAGTACTGCAGGGACGCCAGCCTTTCGCTCCAAATCTCGCCGTACATCTCCCGCAGCGCCCCGTACCCGGCGCCACAGGCAATGAAGCCGCTGAAGCCGAGCAGGCCCAGATGGCTGTGCCCCACCACGACATTGGTGAAATGAGTGATGCGCTCCACCGACGGCAAGGCCAGCAGCGTGCCCTCGGCCGAGGTGAAAAAGTAAAATACCGTGCCCGCAAATACGAAACGCAGCACCACGCTGTCGGGGATCCGCCACCACTGGCCCCGCAGCGTCATCCACTGGTTGGTCAGAAACGCAAACACCGGAATCAGCAACCCGACGCTGTTGATTTCGGCTACCAGCTTGAGCCACGCCGGCGCCGGAGCTTCGATCAGATGGTGCGTGCCTACTTGCAGGTAGAAGGCAAAATAGGGCCAAAAGCCGATCAGGCTGAGCGTGTGGCTATAGAGCGGCTGATCGCTCTCCCGCGGGATCCAGAAGTAACACAGCCCCAGCGAAAGCGGCGTGATCCAGGTGCCAAAGATGTTGTGGGCGTAAAACCATGACCACTCTGCGTCCACCATGCCGTAGAGCGCCCCGCGCGGATTCCACATCACGTTGCCAAGAAAGTAAACGATGCAAGTGGCTGCCAGCGCACCCACCAGGTACCACATGGCCACGTACAACAGCAGTTGCTTGCGCCTCCGCAGCGTCTGCAGCACGTTGTAGCTGAGCATGAGCAGGCAAGCCAACACAATGAGATCAATCGGCCACACGTATTCGGCATATTCATGCGATTGCGTGTAACCGGCGGCGAGGGTAAAGATGCCCAGCACTACCGCCGCATTCCACAGCCACATCGTCCAGTTGCCCAGCCGTTCGCTATACAGCGGCGAGCGGCAGAGCCGGCAGAGGGCATAGAGCATGCCGCCAATGAGCAGCATGGAAAGGAAGCCAAACACGTTGGTGTTGACGTGTATGGGCCGGATGCGCGGAAACAGCAAATACCGCGTCTTGACCAGCTCCGGCGAGACCAGTTCGGTGGCGGCCGTGAGACCGTAGACGACCGCCACCAGGAACCACCAGGCACCGGAGAGGATGAAGCGGCGCGCGGTCGAGCCCGGGCGTGTGTCAATGAAACGGAACTCGTTCATGGATGCCCTCCTGACGCGGCAACTTGGAGATGCTCTGAGCGCCAGCGGGCGTCCGTTGCCGGCGAGCGCCGCCCGGCCACAGCCCGACCAAGGGGAGGGCGGCTCCAGAAAGAGGTGGCCGTGCCACGCCCGCCCGCTGGCTTGCCCGGCTTCTTGGTTTTAGACTTGGGCCTTTTCACCGGTCCACTGGGCAGCAAGCGATGGGGTCCGTGGGGCACGCGCCGTGGTGGTCCCACGTGGATGAGGGGCCGCGGGGGAAATGCACCCTGCTCGGTCCCACCCTTAGAGGCGGGCGGGTTGCCGACGATGTGAAAGGCGGGCTCGGCAATGGTGGTCGCCGGCGGCGGCTCCGGCCGCCCCTGGCCAAAGTGCTGCCGCAGGTAGTCCACCAACTGCCGCCGCTGGGCTTCGCTCAGATACAACCTGAATTCGTGCCAGCGCGGTCCCAGCGGCGGCGAGGTGGCCACCTCGGGCGAGGTCATGCCGTCGCTGATCGCGGTAAACAACTGGGCGTCGGTGCGCTGGGGCACGAGCCGGTTCAGGTCTGGCGGCCGCGGGGTGTACTCCAGGCCCGCGGGCGCGTCGCCGCGCCCGCCGGCCGCATGGCAGAACCCGCACTGGTCGTGGTAGAACTTGGCGCCAAGCGCCGGCGAATACTTCACCGCCATCGGCGGCAGCCCGAAATCGGCGTTGTCATACCCCATGCCATCGCGCGGCACCGTTCCCGCCGGCAGCGGAATGCGCGGCGCTTTGCGCGGTCCATAGGCGAAGTTGAACGACATTTCGTCCTTGAAATACCCCACGCCCTCATACAGCCACCAGCACACGAACATGCCCACAATCGCCAGTACCACCAGAGTGGTCCAGCCAATCCGGCGCAGATTTCGCTCTTGCGGATCGTCGTCAAAAGGCAGCAGCGGGTCCATGGCTCGTTCTCAGCGCCTCCTCAATGCCGCGCCGGGTGCCACACCAGCGCTTCGTGCATCAGCGGATCGCGCACCGGAAACAGCGGCACCCGCCGCATCGCCCACAGGTAGCAGAGCCCGTAGGCGCCGCAGAACCCGCAGCCCAAAAACGCCGAGCTGACGAGCGGCGGCGCGCCATGATGCCAGAGCGACACGTCCACTATCAGGTTCTGTTGCAGCCACATCGCGCCCAGCGACAGGCAGGCCATATAGGCCAGCGTCGCCGGCCGCCGCTTGTAGCTGCGGCTCAGCCCAAATCCGAACGGCAGGAAAAAGCCCAGCGCCAGCGTCACCCACGACAGGGTTACCCAAGGATGCTGCTGTGAAAGCCGGATCAGGATATGGATGTCATCCTGGCGGTTGGCGTACCACAACACCATGAACTGCGTCCAGAACAGGTAGGCCCAGAAAACGGCAAAGGCGAAGGTGATTTCGCCGCTGTCGTGCAGCACGTCGGCGCTGATGATCTCCTTCAGGTCGAAGCGCCGCCGCCACATCACCGCCAGCAGCGACACCAGCGCGCAGCCGGCATACCAGCTGGCAATGAAAAAGAACCAGGGATAGATGTAGTTGTACCAGCCGAGGTAGAGCGATACGTTCAGATCCATTCCCAGCACGCCGTAGAGATAGCAGAAGCAGAACACCAGAATCACCCACAACCGCGACAGCCTGCGTTGAGCGCGGCGCGCGCCCGGACTGCTCTTACCGGTCAGGGCATCGTCATCGCCGCAACGGTCGGGGGCGGTCGAGGTACGGAAAAACTGCCAGCTCAGCCATGCCAGAAACACCAGAATCCCGATGTCGCGCGTCAGCAGCCACACGTGGTTCAGCCAGGGCAGCTTGATGGGGTGGTCCCACCACGGATACAGCGTCCGGTGCGCGCACATCAAGGGTATAAACAGCAGGCAGCTCAGCGGCAGCGCCGCTGCCATGCCCTCGGCCATGCGCTGCAGCGGCCGCGCCCAGCGCGCGTTGCAGCCGCGCGTCACCGCCGACCACACCACCGCCGCCTCCGCCATGCCGGTGAAAAAGTTGAAATTCCCGAGATAGTTCAGCCACAGCGCCTGCTTGTCGGTGAACCAGAGCCAGAGCAGCGCTACCACGCCGATGATCACCAGGGCCCAGAGGATGACGCGGACGCGGTCGCTGGCGGTGCCGCGCAACTCGGCAATCTGTGCCGGAACGGTGAAGGTGGCGCTCATCGCTCGGCCTCCTCCCACTCCACCGGCATCGCCAGCCGCCCGCGCGGCGGATTGTAGACCTGCCAGCTATGCTCGGCTCCCTGGCGCTCCAGCAGGCTGCGCAGCTCCCCCGCCTCCAAACGCGCGCAGGGCACAAATACACCGTAGCGGTCGTGCAGAAACTCCGGCCGATAGGCGGCCGGCAACGTCAGGTGGGGGAGTTTCGCCTTCACCAAAAACGCCCCCGTACAGGCGAAGGCGGCATACAATACCGTCATTTCAAAGCAAATGCAGATGAACGGCGGCCAGCTGACGATCGGTTTGCCGCCCACCACCAGCGGCCAGTTGCGCGACATCCAGATCACCATGCAGAACGCCACCACCACGCCGCCAAACAAGCCCCCCAGCAACGTCCACAGCCGCACCACGCTGATGGTCGAGCGCGGGCGCAACTGCCGCAGCGTCTCCTCGTCGGCAAAGGGCGCGTAGGCCTCGAACTCCCGCCCCTGGTCCTGCACGCGCCCCAGCGCGCGGCGCCAGGGAGACTCGTCGCTGAATGAAGCCGCCACCCCGCAGAACGGCACTGCCAGGGTCTGCATCCCGCGTGGCTCAGCCATCCCGTACCACCTCCGCGCCCGCCACGTCCGGCAACAGCCCCGCCCTGCGGAAGGCCTCCACCATGCGCCGCCCCTCGATCACGTCGCGCTTAACCTCGGCAATGGGCAGCGCGGGCGCAAATTGAATGAACAGCAGAAACTGCAGCAGGAACCACCCGAAGCTGCCCACTACGATCGCCACCTCGGTCCATTGCAGGTGCCACAGACCCCAGGAGCCGGGATCGAAGCTGTAGGCGAGCGTGGTGACGATCAGCACCAGGCGCTCCAGGAACATTCCAACGTTGATCAGTATCGAGATGAGGAGCAGTCCCACGAAGCTGCGCCGCACCCGTCGGAAGAAAAACAGCAGCGGAAACAGCACGTTGCACACGCTCATGATCCAGAACGGAATCCAGTAATGCCCGAACGCGCGCAGCCAGTAGGCGGTCTTCTCGTAGGTGTCGCCCGAATACCAGGCGACGAAGTATTCACTGGCGTAGGAAAATGCCACGATACTCGAGGTCAGCACAATCAGCTTGGCCAGCGCCTCGCAGTGGTCAATCGTGATGTGCTCCTCCAGGTGGAACCACGAGCGCAGCGGGATCACCAGCGTCAGCACCATGGCCAGGCCGCTGAAGATCGCCCCGGCCACGAAGTAGGGCGGAAAGATCTCCTCGTGCCAGCCCGGCAGCAGCGAGAGGGCAAAATCCCACGACACCATGGTGTGCACCGACAACACCAGCGGCGTCGCCAGCCCGGCCAGCAGAATGTAGAGCTTGAGGTAGGGTTGCACCTGGCGCAGCGAACCCACCCAGCCGAGCGAGAGGGCGCCGTAAATCGTCCGCCGCCAGCCCAGCGAGCGGTCCCGGATCTCGGCAAAGTCCGGAAGCATGCCGAGATACCAGAAGATTACGCTGACGGTCAAATAGGTCGAGATCGCAAAAATGTCGAGGACTAACGGTGAGCGGAAATTCACCCAGATGTGGCGGTTGTTGGGATAGGGGAAGACCCAGTAGAAGCGCCACGAGCGCCCCAGGTGCAGGATCGGAAACAGCCCCGCGGTCGCAATCGCGAAAATCGTCATCGCCTCCGACGCCCGCGAGAACGACGGCCGGAACTTGGCCCGGAACAGATACAAAATGGCACTGATGAGCGTGCCCGAGTGCGCAATTCCGATCCAGAAGACAAAGCAGGTGATGTACATGGCCCACATTACCGGCCACGCCAGCCCGCTCACCCCCATGCCCTGGTACATCTGCCAGCCCCAGGCCACGGCGCCAATGATCACCAGCACGCCACAAAAGCCGGTGCCAATCATCCAACTCAAGCCAGGCGTTTGCCGCACCGGCCGCAGGATGGTGTGGGAGACCGCGCCCAGGCTGAAGTTGGCCGGCTCGAGTTCGTTGCGCTGGGCCATGGTTGTCTACGAAGGTCCGTTGCCGTAAGGTTTCGCTGCGCCCGGCGAGTTCAGCTCGAACTTCGTTTTTTTCAAGTAATGGCAGGCGGGGTAGGTGTTTTCAACCGCGAACATGCCGTAGGAGCGTGGCTGCCCGGTCAGCCGCGAGACCTGGCTGCGGGGGTCCACCAGGTCTCCAAACCAGATGGCGTCGGTGGGACAGGTCTGCTGGCAGGCGGTCTGGAGGTCGCCCTCGCGAATGGCGGTGTGGTTGCTGCGCGCGTCCAGCTCTGCTTGTTGGATCCGCTGCACGCAAAACGTGCATTTTTCCATCACGCCCTTGGCGCGCACCGTCACCAGCGGGTTCAACTGCTGGTTCAACGGCTCTGGCCATTGCGGCGTGAACCAGTTGAAGCGCCGCACTTTGTAGATGCAGTTGTTCGAGCAGTAGCGCGTGCCCACGCAGCGGTTGTAGACCTGCCCGTTCAGGCCCTCGTCGGTATGGTAGGCGGCAAACACCGGGCACACGTACTCGCACGGGGCATTGCCGCACTGCATGCACGGCATGGGGATGAAGCGGATATCGGGGTTGATGGCAGTGGCCGGATGCGCCTTTTCGCCCTCGTACTGCTCCACCCGGATCCAGGTCATTTCCCGGTGCGACTGGCAGCCCGAGCGCCCCCACACGGCAAGGTTGTTTTCTGCGTAGCAGGCCGCCTGGCAGGCGTTGCAGCCGATGCAACTCGACAAATCAATCACCATCCCCCACCGGTGCTTCAGGTAGGGGTGGTGGAAATGATAGAAACTGTCGGCGCCCAGCGGTTCGATGGCCGCCGCGCTGGCGGCCTCGGTCACGGTCACCGCCAGCGCGATCTCCTTGTCAAATTGCAGCCGTTCGGGCTGCAGGTTCGCCAGCGCGCGCTGGCGCCCGGTGGGCTCCAGCTTGACCTTCACCGTCTGCGCTGCCCACACCGCGCCGGCCTGCGCGCCGGCTTGCAGCCGGTGCGGTGACTCGCCCGCTCCGTTCGCAAACATGCCAAAGTCGGTGTGCCCCTGCCCCAGCATCACCCCCACGCAGTCTTCCCGGATCCAGCTGGTCACGTAGAGCGAAAACGAGGCCGACCCGTGTGGTGAGGTGATGCGGATCATGTCGTTCGGCTTAAAGCCCAGCTTAGCGGCGGTTTTCGGGTGCAGCTCGCACCACGGGTCCCAGGCGATCTTGCTCATCGGCTCGGCAATCTCCTGCGCCCAGGTGCGGTTGGCCTGCCGCCCGTCATAGAACTGCACGCTGGGGAACACCACCAAGTAGTACTCGCCCTCGCCATCAAACCCAGCCGGCGCGGCCAGCGCGGCCGCCACCCCTGGTGCGGCCGTTGCGGCAGGCAGCGCGAGGGGCTGGCCAGAGGCGACCGCCGTGCCACTCGGCTCACTCACCCCCTTGCGCAGCCGCGCCAGCCAAGTCGCCGCGCCAGGCTTGCCCTGCCAGGCCCTCTCCAGCGTCAGGTGCATGGCATCCGCGCCGCCCAGCAGCACGTCCGCGGTGGCGCGCGTATCGTACAGCGGCATGCGGCAAGGCTGCATCATCCCCGCCACGTCCCCGCGCGGCGCGTAATCGCCCCAGCTTTCGAGAAAGTGGTGATCGGGCAGCACCAGATCGGCAAACTTCGTGGTTTCGTCCATCCAGCTCGCGAAGCTGAGCTTGAAGGGGATGGCATCAAGCCCTGAAAGGACTGAGGGATGGTGGTACGCCGGGTTGGCATGGTGCAGCACCAGCAGCCGGGTCCGGTTGCCCGGCGCAAACACCTCGAGCACCTGCCCCTGCGTCGCGCAGCCGGAAAGCGCGTGTGGCTCGTCCGGCCGCACGGTCGTTCCCGTGTTCTCCAGCAAATCGTTGAGCACGTTCACCGCCAGCCAGGTCGAAACCGCCGCCCGGTTGTCGGTCTGGTAGCCGGGGCCCAGCACCAGCGAAGGACGTGCCTCCGCCAGCCGCTGCGCCGCCTGCGCGATCAGCCCTTCGGCGATCCAGCTCTGGTCGGCGGCCTCCTTCAGGCTCACCTCGGGAATCGCCATCCGCGCCGGCGCCTGCGGTGTCCGCCCCAGCCGCCGCGCCACCTCGCCCACCAGCGCCCAGGCGAGCAGGGGCTCGCTGCCCGGCTTGGCGTTCCACCATTGGTCGGCATTGGCCGCAGTGAGCGACAGCCGCGGCCCAATCGCCAAAAAGTGCGCCGGGGTGTGGGTATGCCCAAAGCTGTGCATCGCCGCGAACTGGCCGGCGTACTCGACGTTGGAGACCCAAGTCTCGAGAAACTCTGCCCCAAAACTGATCAGCTCGCGCGCCCGGTCGATGTGGTAGCAGGGCACGGTTGCGCGCCCGTAGCTGATCGCCATGGCGGCCCGCAAGGCGTCCGGACACAGGTATTCGTCGTACAGCGGTGGCGGCGCCCCCTGCGCCTCCAGCCACTTGCGGATGACGCCGTCGAGCGTGCCGCTTTCGAGTTTTCCCAGCCAGACAATGTCGCCGCCCCGTCCTTCGGCTTGCACCGCCGCCAACTCCTGCTGCAGCCGCGCCAGCGCCGCCCGCCAGTCGGTTGCCTGCAGCCGCCCGTGGCCGTCGCGTAGCATCGGCTGGCGGAAGCGGTCGGGGTTGTACAGCCCCTGGACCGCTGTCTGCCCGCGCAGGCAGAGCTTGCCGCGGTTCACCGGATGATCGGGGTTGCCCTCGCACTTGCTCGGCCGTCCCGTGTTCACTCGCACCACCATGCCGCACCCCGCCGGGCATTCCCGGCAGGTCGAGGCGAACATCTGGGGCTTGCCGGCGATGGCGCGCGGGTCAGGCAGCAGCAGCGGCAGGATCTGCTCCGGCGGGCGATAGGCGCAAGCCGTCGCCCCCGCCGCCGCCCCGGCCACCCCCAGCGCCTTGAGGAAACCGCGCCGGCTGGGCGTCACAATTTGAATCAGCTCGTCAGTCATGGTTCCGCTCTAGTGATGGCAGGCGCCAAAGCAGTCCGTGCGGGCGCTCATGGCGCGGTGGCAAGTAATACAGGTGTTCATGTTGAAGTCGGTTACTTCGCGTACCCGGTCCATGCTGCCCACGCTGCCGTGGCAGGTCTGGCACTGAATCCCGGCGGCAATATGCGGTTGGTGGGTGAAGCGCACGTAATCCGGCAGCCAATACACGCGCTTCCACGGAATCGGCACCTGCGCGCGCCAGTAGGCGTGCAGAATCTGAATCTGCGGATACTGCGGAATGATGACGCGATGGCAACCCATGCACTTCAACACCGAGGGAATTCCGGCAAACGTCGAGCGCGGTGCGTCCATGTGGCAAAACGCGCATTGAATGCCGCGCTCGTAGTGAATCTGGTGGCTGAAATCAATCGGCTGCTGCGGTGCGGCTCGGTAGGGCAGGTCCTGCAGAAAGTACACCCACAGAAACGCTCCGAACAGCAGCGAGACCACCACCGCGAGTGCGCGCAGCCGGAACACTCTGGGCTTAGTTGCGGCGCTGAAACCCTGAGTTGCTGCCCAGCTCCGCTGTGCCAGCTATGGGCTCTTAGCTGTAAGCTGTTAGCTGCAGGGGATCCAGCGCGGCTGCCAGCGCCAGAGGATCGCGGCCGCCAACAGCAGCCACGCCGGGAAATAAAACATACCGTCCCAGCTAAAAAACATCCAGATCGCCCGGTAGCTCAGCAGCCCCAGGCCAAACACCTCGAAGCAAACGGCGACGCTCCAAACGTCGCCCCAGTGCACAATTTGTCCGCCCCGCCGCGCCACCTGCAAGTGTTCGGCCGCCAGGCCCAACGCCGCAATCGCGCACGCCAGCACCGGCGCCACCAGCAGCCAGGTGATGCCGCTGCCGTGCTCAGGAACCCAGTGGCGTACGGAGGTGGCCGAAATCCACACGCACGTCATGATCGCCACCATCGCCAGCCCCAGCCGCGTCCGGATGTTCACGCCCGATCCTCCGGGTCCGGCTTGGTCCAATAGTGAGCAATCAGGTTCATCAGTGCCACCGCGATCGCCGCCACCAGGAATACGTGCATGTAGCTGCCCGTCAGTTTGAGCCAGTAAAACACCAGCCCCCAGACCCCCAGCAAGCACCCCGCCGCTATCCACAGTACCCGCCGCGCCGTCGTGAGATTCACAACCGCACAGATGGCTCCGCGCCCAGCTCCGGTTGCTCCGGCCGTCCACGCGGCAGCAACAATCTCGCATGGTCCTGCACGTGCAAGGTAAGAGATGAAAGCCGCTGGGAAGCAGCGCTGAAGGAGAACACAAGCATGGCATGGCTCACTAAATTTCATCAGACGTGTGCTGATATGGACGCCTCGATTCACGCCAGAGTCCGCGATATTAGGAATGAAGGGCGGTTTCACATGACCGGCGTGCTGCGCAACGCCTGCCAACACCGACACCTGACCTGGCCTCAGCACGACGAGCAGGTTTGCCTTGATTGCGCGTCGCGTTGGCACTACGACTGGCATCGCATGGAGCGGACTGGTCTGGTGCCGGCCAGTGCGTCCGCCCTTGCCCGCTCGCGTGTCTTGGCTTGGCCGGCTGCGCGAAAAGGCCCAGTCGTGGGTGAAAATACCCAGCGCGCTGCTCACATCTTTAGCTCTCGCCGGCAAGCCAACCGTACCACCCGCAGTGCGAACCGATAGGCGGACTTGGCTTGGACACTTGTACAACAGTATGTGACTGAGTGGCGGCCACGCCCGCGTACAGCGTGCGATTGGGTCCGCCCAGACGCAGAAGTTCTGAAGGCAAACACAAACAAGGAGAAGACTCATGAACAAAACAACGTTGACCGTTGCAACCTTCCTATTGGCCTGCGGCTTTACCCTCGCCCAGGCTCCAGCGGGCGCACACAACTTCCGCGGTCAGATCATGGATAGCATGTGCGCCACCATGGGCGGCCACGCTCCTGCCGGGTACGAAGCCACTCACACCCACACCCCGAAGGACTGCACTCTCGCGTGCGTGAAAGCCGGCAGCACCTTTGTGTTGTATAACACTCGCACCAAAACAACGTACAAGCTTGACAATCAGAGCGAACCTCGGGCTCTCGCCGGTGAAAACGTGGTGATTCATGGCACCCTGGATCTAGCGACGAAGACCATCCACGTGGAGAAAATCAGCCCAGCCCGGCGTGTCCGTCGTTAACGTAGTCCAAAGAACCGCTGTGGCCCGGCGGAACTGTATGGATGCGACTTCTCTCCAGGGTAAGCCGCACCACTTTTCGCCGGAGACGGCTGCCCCAAAAGTTGGGCCTGTGCACGCAGACGAGCTGAACCATAATGGCGCAGGGGGGATCGTGCTGCCTTCGTCCAACGATGGTCAAAGCTGGGATACCGTGCAAGAGCAGGCGGCTTTGCTGGATCTGGTGAGCGACGCCATCCTCGTCCGCGATCTCGGTGGCATCGTGCGTTACTGGAACCAGCGTGCCGAGCACGTCTACGGCTACACCAAGGCGGAAGCGGTCGGACAACCGGTCTCGGAACTGTTACACAGCCGCTACCCGCTACCCCTGACGGAGATCGAGGCTTGGGTCCAGCGCACGGGCCGTTGGGAGGGCGAACTACGGCACACGAACAGCCGTGGCGAGGAGCTCGTGATCTACAGCCGCTGGGTATTGCGGCGGGACGCAAGCGGAAGGCCAGCCGGCATGCTCGAGTCCAACCGCGACATCACGGAGCGCAAGCAAGCGCAGCTCCAGGCGCAGCGGCTGCAGCAGTTGGAGCTGGCACAGGCAGAACATCTGGCCACGCTGGGTGAGATCGCCGCGGGTCTGGCGCACGAAATCAAGAACCCACTGGCCAGTATCGCTGCCGCGCTGGAGGTGCTGTGCGGACAGTGTGACGGGCAGTCGGAGGTGATGGCGGATGTTCGCACCCAGGTGACTCGCATCCGCGGAATCGTCAACGACCTGCTGCACTACGCGCGCCCGCGGCCGCTGGACATGGAACAAGGAGACATAAATATGGCTGTCGCCAGCGCCATCCACCTCCTGACACCCGCGGCACGTCAGCGTGAAGCCCAGCTGAGCTTTTGCGCTGGCGTGCTGCCGCCCGTATCCCATGACCCGGAACAGGTTCAGCGCATGGTTGCAAATTTAATTCTCAACGCGGTGCAGGCCACGGCTCCGGGCACCGGCCTGGTGCGGATATCCACGCGGGTGTGGGGGGGCGATGTGGCCATCGAGGTGGCGGACAATGGCACAGGTATCGCCGCCGCTGATCTGGACAATATCTTCCGGCCGTTTTTCACCACAAAACGAGATGAGGGCAACGGCCTGGGCCTCGCCCTGTGCCTTCGCATCGCCGAGCTGCACGGCGGCCGACTGCGGGTGGCAAGCAAGATGAATCGGGGCAGCGTCTTTACCGTGCTGCTGCCGTTGGCGGCGGCGTGTGAGCCGTGAAACCCCGCATTCTCATCACCGATGACGAGAAGCTGCTGCAATGGGCGCTCTCGCGGAAATGTGCCGAGTGGGGCTACGAGACTGACCAGGCGGAGACCTGCGCTCAAGCCCTGACCGCCTGCCATGCCGCTCCGCCCGATGTGCTGCTGTTGGACGTTCGCCTGCCCGACGGCAACGGCGTGGAGTTGCTGCAGCGGCTGCGCGCCCAAGGCTGTTCCGCACCGGCGATCATGATCACCGCCGACCCGGTACTCGACGACATCAAGGCGGCGATGCGGTTGGGGGCGTTTGATTACCTCTCCAAACCAGTCAACCTCGAGGAGCTGCACATTACCTTGGCTAACGCGCTGGAAACCAGTCAACTGCGCGAACAGGTGGCCACGCTCAGCGACCATCTGCGCCACAGCCGGCGCCAAGTCGAGGTGATCGGCCGCTCTCCCATACTGCGTCAGCTGATGGACCTGGTACGCCGGGCTGCCGCCAGTCCCGCCTCCGTCTTGTTGCTGCAAGGGGAGAGCGGTACCGGTAAGGACTTGCTCGCCCAGGTCATCCACCAACTGTCGCCGCGCGCCGCGGGCCCCTATGTGCCCGTCAATTGTGCCGCCATTCCCGAATCCCTCCTCGAATCCGAAATCTTCGGTCATGAGAGGGGTGCCTTCACCGATGCCAAGACTATGAAGCGGGGTCTGTTCGAACTTGCCAACGGAGGATCCCTCTTCCTCGATGAAATCGGCGAGCTGCCGCTGCCGCTGCAGAGCAAGCTCCTGCGCGCGCTGGAGGATCAGACGGTGCGCCGGCTGGGCGGCGAGCATGACATCGCCCTGAACCTCCGTGTCATTGCCGCCTCCAACCGAAACCTCAAGGAAGAAGTGGCGGCGCACCGCTTTCGTCCGGACCTGTTCTACCGCTTGACGGTCTTACCCATCTTCATTCCCCCACTTCGCAGCCGAAAGGAGGATATCCCGGTTCTGGCCGATTTTTTCATTCAGCAATACAATCGCCGCTTTGGCCGCCATGTTGCAGGCCTATCACCTGAAGCCGAGCGGCTCATGCGCGACTACGACTGGCCAGGCAACGTCCGGGAGCTGAAAAATACCATCCAGCGGGCTATGGTTCTCGATGATCACCCACAAATCCGCGCCGATGCGTTGCCGTTTGCAGCTCAAACCTCCCAGCCCGCCGCGGCTACCGCGTTTCCTGACCCAAACGGCTCTGACCCCGGCATCGCTTGGCAGGAAGCGCCGGGCGGGCGCTATCTACCCGAATTGCGCATTCCGCCCGCGGGCACCTCGCTCAATGAAATTGAAAAACTGCTGGTGGTCGAGGCGCTTTCCATGGCCGCCGGCAATCAGAGTCGGGCCGCGCGTCTGCTCGACATTAGCCGCGATACTCTGCGCTACGCCATGAAAAAGTTCTCCCTGTGAAGCTGCGACGGCTGTCGCACGACGCTTTGCGGTTGCTCAACCGTGAGAGCTATCGGTATCATCCGAACATGAGCCTAAGCTGCCGGCAGCGGGGTGCGGTGGTAGCGGCACTGCTGGCGCTGGCGGCTGGCTTCGCGGCGGCGCAGCAGGCTACGCCGGCGGAACTGCAAGCAGGTTCAGTGGCGGCGGGAGCGGCGCTGTTTTCGGGAAAAATACGCCTTGCCCTGGGCGGTCCGGCCTGCATCGCCTGTCACAGCGCCGGGGGGCTTCCGTTTCCCAACGGGGGCACACTGGGCCCGGATCTGACCCACGCCTACACCCGCATGGGCGCGCAGGGCATTGATTCGGCGCTGACTACACTGTATTTCCCTGCGATGTATCCGCTCTACCGCACGCGTCCGCTGACCGCCCGGGAGCGCGCCGACCTCGCTGACTTTCTGCGCGATGCCTCGAACCGGCCGGCGCCGTCCACCACCGCCGCCGTGGCGGCGCTGGGGCTGGCGATATTTGTGATCTTTATGTTGATCATCGGCTACGCGGGTCGCGACCGGCTGCTGGGCGTGCGCCGCAGTCTCCTCGCCTCTGCCCGCCGCCGCTTCGAAAACCAGTTGGGGCAGTCACCCATGCCATCTGCCGGGGAAATACCAAAAGCCGTCCGCGGCACAGGAGAAAGCCATTGAGCTGGATTCAAGATCTGGTCAACCCCAAGCTGCGCCGCTGGGAGGATTTCTACCGCAATCGCTGGGTGCACGACAAGGTGGTGCGCAGCACCCATGGCGTCAACTGCACCGGTGGCTGCTCCTGGGACGTTTTCGTCAAAAACGGCGTGGTGACATGGGAGACGCAGGCGCTCGATTATCCCAAGCTCGATCCCTCGCTCCCCGGCTATGAGCCCCGCGGTTGCCAGCGCGGCATCACCTTTTCCTGGTACATCTACAGCCCCATTCGGGTCAAGTACCCCTATGTCCGCGGCGTCTTGCTCGATCACTGGCGGGCGGCGCGGGCGCGCCATGCCGATCCGGTCGAGGCTTGGTCGGTGGTCATGGCTGATGAAGATGCGCGGCGCAGCATTCAGCAGGCCCGGGGCCGCGGAGGATTCCGCCGAGCTTCCTGGGAGGAATGCCTGGAAATCATCGCTGCCTCGCTGCTCTATACCATCAAACAATACGGCCCTGACCGCATCATCGGCTTTTCTCCCATTCCTGCCATGTCTATGGTCAGCTACGCCGCCGGGTCGCGGTTTTTGCAACTGCTGGGCGGTGTCATGCTGAGTTTTTACGACCTCTACGCCGATTTTCCGCCTGCCCTTCCCGAGGTCTGGGGTGAAAAAACCGATGTGGCGGAGAGTGCCGACTGGTTCAACAGCAAATACATAGTTCTGCTGGGCAGCAACTTGTCCATGACCCGCACTCCGGACGTGCACTTCGTGGCCGAGGCGCGCGGCCACGGCGCCAAGTTGGTGGTGCTGTCGCCCGATTTCAGCCAGGTGTCGAAGTTTGCCGATTGGTGGATCCCGGCCCACGCGGGCATGGATGGCGCGCTGTGGATGGCGGTCAGCCACGTTATCCTCACCGAGTTCTACCACCAGCGCCAGACGGAATATTTTTGTGACTACCAGCGCCGCTTCTCCGACGGTCCCTTCCTGGTCGAGCTGGAACCGGGTAGCGACGGCACCTGGCTGCCAGGCAAGTTCCTGCGCGCCGGCCGCCTGGCACGCTATGCGGCCGCCGAGCATGGTGAATGGAAGCTGCTCGTGCACGACCAAACCAGCAAGGCGCCGCGCATGCCGCAGGGCGCGGTGGGCTTCCGCTGGCAGCAACAGCAGGGGCGCTGGAACCTGGAAATGAAAGACGGGCTCGACGGCACCGCGCTCGATCCCGCGCTGACGCTGTTGTCCTCGGCCGAGGCCGTGCTGCCGGTGGAGTTCGTCGAGCACGGCGGCGGGCGCCGCCATCGCCGTGGCGTGCCGGTGCACTATGTCGAAACCGCCTCCGGCATAGTCCCGGTGACCACGGTGCTCGACTTGCTCATGACGCAATACGGCGTGGCCCGCGGCCTCGATCAAGAGGAAGGTGGCGGCTACGACGATGCCGCCCGCCCCTACACGCCCGCCTGGCAGGAACAGTACACCGGCGTGGGCCGGCAGACGGTGATCCAGTTGGCGCGTGAGTTCGCCACCACGGCGGAAAAGACGCATGGCAAATGCACCCTGATCGTCGGTTCCGGCCTGAACCACTGGTACCACGCCAACGTCCACTATCGCACCGGCATCACCGCGCTCATCCTGTGCGGCTGCGTCGGCGTCAATGGCGGCGGCCTGAATCATTACACCGGGCAGGAAAAGTTGGCGCCCATGGCCTCGTGGGTGACGCTGGCCATGGCGCTCGATTGGGTCAAGCCGCCGCGGCTGCAGAACGGACCCTCGTTTCATTACGTCCACAGCGACCAGTGGCGCTATGAGGCAGGATTCCCCGAACCGGGTCCGGAACGCGGTCCCTTTGCCGTGGGCCACACCATGGACCTCCAGGCGCGCGCCGTGCGTTCAGGCTGGCTGCCGTTTTTCCCGCAGTTTTCCGAAAGCCCCATGGCGGTGGTGCGCGCCGCCCGCGCCGACGGCGCTCGCGATGCCGCCGAAATCCAGAGCTGGGTGGTCGAGCGGCTGCGCCGCGGCAAGCTGCGCTTCGCCGTGAGCGAGCCCGACAGCGCTGCCAACTGGCCCCGCGTATGGCTGATCTGGCGCGCCAACGCCATCCACACCAGCGCCAAGGGCCACGAATATTTCCTGCGCCATTATCTCGGCACCGCCGACAGCGCCGTGGCCGAAGAGCGCGCCGCCGGCGCCGCGCGTGATATCACCTGGAAGGACATTGCCCCCACCGGCAAGATGGACTTGGTGGTAGATCTCAATTTCCGCATGGATACTTCGGCGCTGTATTCCGATATCGTGCTGCCCGCGGCCAGTTGGTACGAGAAAAACGACCTCAACACCACCGACCTGCACTCCTACATCCACCCCCTGGGAGCGGCCGTACCACCCTGCTGGGAATCGAAAACCGATTGGGAGATCTTCCGCCGCCTAGCGGTGAAGGTAAGCGAGCTGGCGCCAGAGCATTTTCCTCAGCCGGTCGAGGATCTGGTCACCGTGCCGCTGCTGCACGACACCCCCGACGAGCTGGCGCAGCCGGAAGTGCGCGACTGGCAGGCGGGCGAATGCGAGCCCATTCCGGGCAAGACCATGCCGCGCTTCCACCTGGTGGAACGCGACTACGTGAACCTCGCGCATCACTTCTCTGCCTTAGGCCCCGGCTTGCGCGAGGATGGCGTCGAAGACCGCGGCATCCACATGCCGGTGGCGGATCTCTATGACGAGTTCGCGCACATCACCCCGTCCTACACCTGGAACGGGCGCTCGTACCCGTCGTTGGTTGATCCGGTGCAGGCGGCCAACATGGTCCTGTTTTTCGCGCCCGCAACCAATGGCGAAGTCGCCTACCGCGGATTTCTGGCGCGCGAAAAGGAAACCGGGCTGAAACTGGCCGATCTGGGCGAGCCCAACCGCGCCGTCCGTTACCAGTTCCCGGACCTGGTGCAGCAGCCCTGCCGTCTGCTGACCACCCCCAACTGGAGCGGCATTACCAATCACGGCCGCGCCTACACCGGCTACGCTCAGAACGTCGAGCGCCTGGTACCTTGGCGCACCCTCACCGGCCGCCAGAGCCACTACCTTGACCACGAGGGTTATCGTGCCTTCGGCGAGGCGCTGCCCACCTTCAAGCCGCCCATAACCGTCGAGCACAGCCTCAACCTGGCTAGCAGCCGCCCGCCCGAGGGCGAGGCCACGCTCACGCTGGCCTATCTTACGCCGCACGGCAAATGGCACATGCACAGCACCTATGCCGACGATCTGCGCATGCTCACTCTCTCGCGCGGCATCGAGCCGTTCTGGCTCAACCACGAGGATGCGGCCGCCATCGGCGTGTTCGATAACGACTGGATCGAGGCCTACAACGACAACGGCGCCGTGGTCACCCGCGCGGTGGTGAGCGCCCGCCTGCCCCGCGGGCTGTGCCTGTTCTATCACGCCCCCGAGCGCACCGTGGCGTTCCCGCTCTCGCCCACACGCAAGCACCGCGGCGGCGGCACCAACAGCCTGACGCGCCTGCGCCTCAAGCCGTTGCTCATGGTAGGCGGCTACGGCCAGCACACCTACCGCTTCAACGACTATGGTCCCGCGGCCAGCGACCGCGACAGCTACGTGCTGGTGCGCAAACTGCGCGGACGCCCACCGATGGACCCGGAGGCCCAGCCATGAACGTTCGCGCTCAGATGTCCATGGTGTTCCACCTGGACAAGTGCATTGGCTGCCATACCTGCAGCTTGGCTTGCAAAAACCTGTGGACCGATCGCCCCGGCACCGAGTACATGTGGTGGAACAACGTTGAGACCAAGCCCGGCACCGGCTATCCCACCTTGTACGAGGAGCAGGATCTGTACCGCGGCGGCTGGGAGGTCCGCCAGGGCAAGCTGCAGCTCAAACTCGCGGCGCGTGGGACGGAGTTGGCCAACCTCGCCTATAATCCCCGGCTGCCCGAGCTCGACGACTACTACGAGCCCTGGACGTATCGCTACGGTGAACTCTTTGACGCGCCCCAGGGCGCCGAGCAGCCCGTGGCCCGGCCCATTTCCATGATCAGCGGCCGCGACATGGAGATCGAGGCCGGTCCCAACTGGGACGACGACCTGGGCGGTTCCGACATCTACGCCGCCAACGACCCCAACCTGAAAAAGCTTTCGCCTGAGGAGCAGCACGAGTTCTTCCACCTGCGTCAGTTGGTGTTTTTCTATCTGCCGCGCATCTGCAATCACTGCCTCAACCCGAGCTGCGTCGCCGCCTGCCCCAGCGGTGCCATCTACAAGCGCGGCGAGGACGGCATCGTGCTGGTCAGCCAGGAGAAGTGCCAGGGTTGGCGCATGTGCGTCTCCGGCTGTCCCTACAAGAAGGTCTACTTCAACTACCAGTCCGGCAAGGCGGAGAAGTGCATCCTCTGCTATCCGCGTCTCGAGGATGGCATCGCCCCCGCCTGTTTCCACACCTGCCCCGGCCGTATCCGCTATCTCGGCGTGGTGCTCTACGACGCCGACGGCATCCACGCCGCCGCCAGCCGGTCCGATGAGGAGTTGGTCGAGGCGCAGCGCGCACTCATTCTCGACCCCTTTGATCCCGCCGTGATCGCCGCCGCCAACCAGAACGGCGTGGACGACAAGGTGATCGAGGCGGCACAGCGCTCGCCCACCTATAAGTACGTGAAGCAGTGGCGGCTGGCGCTGCCGCTGCATCCCGAATGGCGCACCCTGCCCATGTTGTTCTACGTTCCGCCGCTGCTGCCGGTGCTGGCCACTGTGCCCCACGGCAACTTCGAGATGGATGGCGACATGTTCAGCTCGCTCGCAAAGGCCCGCCTGCCGCTGCGCTACCTGGCCAGCCTGTTCACGGCCGGCGATGAGGAGAAGGTGGCGGCGGTGTACCGCAAGCTCATCGCCGCGCGTTTGACCATGCGCGCCGATAGCGTGGGCGATGTCAGCGCCGAGCGTGCCGCGGCGGCGCGCCAGCAGGCGGAGGTCAGCCGCGAGGAGATCGCCGGCATCTATCACCTCACCTCGCTCGCCAACGATGACGAGCGCTATGTCATTCCGCCCTTTATGCGCGAACAGGCGGTGGCCATGCTCGAGGACCCGCAGGAGTTCCAGGAGCAGCACGGCGCCGGCTTCGTCCAGATCACCCGGAGGGGCCCGTGAACCCTGGGGTCCCACTGGCATTTCTGGCCGATCTGGCCGACTATCCCGGTCCCGGCTTCGCCGCCCACCTCGCCCTCTGGCCGCAGGCGTGCGCCGCCGCTTCGCCCGTGGTCCATGGCCTGATTGCCGACTTTGCAGCCCGCAGCGCCGCCCTCCCGCCCACCCAACTCGAAGAGCTGTATGCCGCTACCTTCGACCTGCAGCCCGATTGCACCTTGAACCTCGGTCATCATCTGTTTGGCGAAGATTGGAAGCGCAGCTCGCTGCTGATCGAGCTGGCCTCCTCCATGCAGCGCGCCGGTCTGGAGCTGGCAGGCGAACTTCCGGACCATCTTTGCTGGCTGCTCCGCTTTCTCGACCGCATGCCGTGGACCGAAGAGTCGGGCGAGCTGACCGCCTGCATCCTCCTGCCCGGCGTCCGCGCGCTATGCGCCAAGCTGTCGCAGGATCATCTCTATCAGCCCCTGTTACATGCTCTGGAGTTGCGCCTGGCCGATCAGCCGCTTGCCACCGCGAGCGCCGCCGAGGCTACTGCATGAGCGATTTCTTTTTTATTGCTCTGCCCTATCTCGCCCTGGCGTTGGCCATCGGCGTCAGCGCCTACCGTTTCTACAAGCACCCCTACACCTACTCCAGCCTCTCCTCCCAACTGCTGGAGAACCGCAAGCTCTACTGGGGCTCGGTGCCTTGGCATTACGGGATCGGTATCATTCTGCTGGCGCACCTGCTGGCCGCCATTTTCCCTGGAGCCACCATCGCCTTGCTGGGCGATCCCATCCGGCGCTTGATTCTGGAATGCACTGGCATCGCACTGTCGTTCCTGGCGCTGGTGGGCATCATCCTTTTGATCGCGCGCCGCACCGGCTATGCCAAGCTCGCCCGCTTTGTTACCTCGGGCATGGACGGCCTGATTCTGGCTCTGCTCCTGCTCCAGGTGATCACCGGCATTGGAGTGGCGCTGTTTAATCGCTGGGGCGGCCTCTGGTACGTCCACACTGCCGTGCCATGGTTTTGGTCGCTCGCACGCCTGCATCCGGACATTTCCACCGTAGCGCACTTGCCCGGCTTCATCCAGATTCATTTCGTGCTCGGCTTCACCCTGATCCTGCTGTTTCCCTTCAGCCGCTTGGTCCACCTGATCAAGCTCCCGGTGCATTACCTGTGGCGGCCGTATCAAAAGGTGATCTGGTACCGCGCCCCGGGACAGATGCTGTCCCGCCGAGGTGAACATGAGTGAGCAAGACGTGCAGGACTCGGCGCCCGCGCCCGAGCTTCCCGAATCCAAGGATCCGCCCTGCGAAGACTGCATCAGCGAGTCCCGCCGCCGCTTCCTCACCCGCCTGAGCGTGGGCTTGGGCGCGCTGGGCGCGGCCCTGGTGGCGATCCCCAGCGTGGCCTTCCTGCTCGGCCTGCGGCGTCCCGAGCTTCTCTGGCGCGACGTCGGCAACCTCACCAACTTCCAGATCGGCAGCACGGTGCTCGTGAACTTTGAGGATCCTTCGCCGCTGCCCTGGTCGGGCGTGACCGCCAAAACCGCTGCCTGGCTGCGCCGGGTGGATGAAACCAACTTCATTGCCTTCTCGGTGGACTGCACCCATCTCGGCTGTCCCGTGCGCTGGCTGGCCAGCGCCAACCTGTTCATGTGCCCCTGCCACGGCGGCGTCTTCTATGCCAATGGCACCGTTGCCTCGGGACCGCCGCCGCGTCCCCTCAGCCGTTATCCGGTGCGCGTCCAGACCGGCCGCGTGCAAATCCAGGCCAGCCCTCTGCCCATCACATAAATGCCTATGTGGAAACGCGCCTGGCTCTGGTTCGACGATCTCACCGGCATGTCTGCCATGGTGCACCCGCTGCTATTCCATCGGGTGCCGCGCGCGCGCAAGTCTGCCTGGCTGTACGTGCTCGGCAGTGCCACCCTGTTTGTCTTTCTGGTGCAAATCGTCACCGGCATCGCCTTGTCCAGCTCCTACGTGGCCTCGAGCGGGCAGGCCTATCAGACGCTGCTGTTCATCAGTAGTACGGAGTTCGGTTCCATCGTGCGCGGCATTCACTACTGGGGCGCCTCGGCCATGGTGGTGTTGGTCGGCATCCACGCCATCCGCGTGTACTTGATGGCCTCATACAAATACCCGCGCCAGATGAATTGGCTTTCCGGCGTGGTGCTCCTGATGCTGGTGCTGGGCATGGCCTTCACCGGACAACTGCTGCGCTGGGATCAGAACGGGTTCTGGTCCGCCGTGGTGGCGGCCGAACAGGCGGGCCGCGCGCCTGTCATAGGCAACTGGCTTGGCCACTTTATCCTCGCGGGCGACACCGCCGGCGGCGCCACCCTCAGCCGATTCTTCGCGCTGCACGTATTTTTCATCCCTGCCCTGATCTTTCTGTTCCTCGGCCTGCACCTTTATCTCGTGGTGCACAACGGCATCTCCGAACCGCCCAAGGCTGGCCGGCCGGTAGACCCGCGCACCTACCGCGCCTGGTACAAGCAACTGCTGGCTCGCGATGGTGAACCGTTTTTCCCCAATGCCGCCTGGCGCGACGCTGTCTTCGGCTTTATCGTCATCGCCATCATTGTCGGCCTGGCCATCACCATCGGACCGGAAAAAATCGGCCAAGCGCCCGATCCTACCCTGATGGGAGCGTCGCCCCGCCCAGACTGGTACCTGCTCTGGTACTATGCCGTGCTCACCGTGATCCCGCGCTGGAGCGAAAATTACGTCATCATCCTCGCGCCCCTCATCTTTTTCCTGCTGCTCATCTTTTTGCCCTTCATCGCGGGCCGCGGCGAGCGCAGCCCACTGCGCCGCCCTTGGTCAGTGGTCATCGTCGCTGTTATCGTGATCGTTATCGCCTATTTCGGCCACCTGGGATCCATCGCACCCTGGTCGCCGCGCTTTGATGCAAAGCCGCTTCCGGTCGCGGTAGTGGGCGCAACCACGGGGCCGGTGGCTGACGGCGCGCGGCTGTTTTACGCCAAGGGTTGCGAGTTCTGCCATACCATTGACGGCTATGGGGGCGTACGCGGCCCCAATCTCAGCAATGTGGGCGACCGCCTCACCGCTGCGCAGATCACCACCCGCATTTATAGCGGCGCGGCCAACATGCCCTCCTACAGCGGCAATATGAAACCCGAAGAGCTTTCCTCGCTGCTGGCGTTTCTCACTTCGCGGCATAAACTGCCGCCCTCCGCGCGCACCGCTGCCGATCCTCCACAGCCATGACACGCGACTGGAAAAATGCTCCTCTGACCGAGCTCATGTCCCACATCGTAGGTGCTCATCACACCTTCTGCCGGGGCGAAATGGTGCGCATCAACGCACTGCTCCCCGCGGCGGCGGGCACGGCCCGGCTGGCGGCCGCTTTTCAGCAGTTGTGCACCGCCCTGTCGCAGCATTTGGCCAAGGAGGAAATGATCCTGTTTCCTCTGATCGCGCGCTTTGACGCCGCCCGCCGCGACCACACGCCTCCACCCCAGCCCAGCTTCGGCAGTATGGACAACCCCATTCGCATGATGATGCTCGAGCATGGCGAAGCCGAAAAGATCCTCGCTCAGCTACGCGCTGATTCCGGAGGCTTCGTCCCGCCAGGGGATGCCTCAGCTGCGGTACGCGCACTCTACGAAGCCTTGCTGGCCTTCGATGAAGACATGAAGATCCACGTGGAACTCGAAGATACAGCGCTATTTCCGCGCGCCCTTGCTCTGGAGCAGGAACTCCTTGGCGCCTGAGATCGGGGCCCCGCGCAGCTCGAGATTGCGCCTGCTCGACCCGGTCATGGTGCCTGGCCTGTTGCGGTCCCTGCGCCTCGCTTCGCTGCTGGGCCGGTTTCCCCAGCGCCCGCTCTGGGCGGTCTTTGTTTTCATCAACGCCTTCATCAGCCTGGGCATCATGGCGGCGGTGGGCATGCTCATGCATACGCCCGACATTTTCCCCTCTCTAGGTCCCACCGCCTTCCTGTTTTTCTTCACCCCCCACTCGCCCACCGCCTCGCCCCGCCACGCCATCTACGGCCACGCGATTGGCATCGCCTGCGGCTATTTCGCTCTGGTCGCCTTTGGCCTGACACAGGCCCCGCCCGCCACGCAGGTGATCGGCTTTCACCGCCTCTTCGCCGCCTCGCTCTCCCTGGCGCTCACCGGCGCGCTCATGATTCTGCTCAAGTCAGCCCATCCGCCCGCCGGTGCGACCACCCTGATCGTCTCGCTGGGGATCGTGACCAAACCCTTTTATCTGCTGGTGATCGAGCTGGCGGTAGGCGCCCTGACGCTTCAGGCCATCGCCCTCAATCGTCTTGCCGGACTGGACTATCCCCTCTGGGCGCCGCGGGTGCGCTGACCTCCGGACCGGGAAATTCTCCCTCCGTCCACGCGCTGCCGTCGCTGAAGAACTCCTTCTTCCAGATGGGTGCCGAGCGCTTCAGCGTGTCAATCGCGAAGCGGCACCCCTCAAAGGCGGCGCTGCGATGAGCCGCCACCGCCACCACGCGCACGCTGGCCTCGCCCAGCGGCACCACCCCCAGCCGGTGTACGATCTCCATCCCGCGGAGTTGCCAGCGCTCGTTCGCTGCCTGTGCGATCGCCGCCAGTCGCTTCGCCGCCATGTCTTCGTAGGCCTCGTACTCGAGCCGCAGCACCCGGCGTCCGGGTGCGCCTGCGGTGTGGTCGCGCGTCACGCCCTCAAACCGCACCACCGCGCCGATGCCGCTGTCGCTCCATTCCGGTGCTGGCGGCAGGGCACCGCGCACCAGCGCCGTGTGGTAGCAAAACTCCGGGGCGCCACCACTCATGGGCGGCAGCAGGGCCACCCTATCGCCCTCCCGCAACGGTGTTTCCGGCTGCTGAAATTCCCCGTTCACCGCCAACACGACGGTTTTGCCGATTTCGCCCCACTCCGGCCGGCCGCGCCGCAGTTGTTGCCACACGGCTCCCGCCGTGGACCCCGCCGGCAACTCCAGCTCCAGCTGCCGCATGCCCATCTGTTCCGCCAGCGCTGCAAACAGCAGCACGCTTACGTGCATCGCCTATGCCTCCGGGTGATCCCCGCCAGCTGCAGTGTCGAGCGCGTGCGGCAGAATTTGAATCACCGCCGCCAGGCTTGCGGCGGCCCCGCCGGGGCTGCCCGGCAGATTGAGGATCAGGCTGCGTCCGCGCAAGCCCGCTATGCCACGGCTCAGCCAGGCGCGCGGCTGGGTGCGCCCGCCGGCGGCGCGCATGGCCTCGCTCAGCCCGGGTGCTGGCCGCTCGACCACGCGCGCGGTCGCTTCCGGCGTATGGTCGCGCGGGCCAAAGCCGGTGCCGCCGCTGGTGACCACCAGCGCCGCCGCCCGCGATGCCGCCCGCAAGGCCGCCACCAGAGTCCGCGGCTGGTCGGGTACAATCGCTTCCGCCACCACTTCGAAGCCGTGCTCCCGCAGCAGTGCTGCCACCCGTGGGCCGCTGGTGTCGGCGCGCTCGCTCCGCGCGCTCCGGTCGCTCACGGTGATCACAATCGCGCGCCGGCAGCCGACACCGTGGGGAAAAGCAAAATGCGGGGTTCGACGGGGCATGGGGGATTACCGCGCGCGCTTCCACGTCCCGCTGCGCCCTCCGGATTTAAAGTCCAGGCGTACCTCGAAGCTGATCTCGTGCCCCAGCGCCTTCGCCATGTCATACACGGTCAGCGCCGCCACGCTCACCGCGGTCAGGGCCTCCATTTCCACGCCCGTCGCCGCCACCGTACTCACCTGGCCGCGCAGCTCGATGCCGCCGCGCACGTAGCGCGCTTCCATGGCGATGCCGCTCAGCGGCAACGGATGGCACAGCGGAATCAACTCCCATGCGCGTTTCGCCGCGGCGATGCCGGCGATGCGGGCAATTTCCAGCACTTCGCCCTTGGGTCCGGTGCCCTGCCGCAACACCCGCAGCGCCGCCGCCGGAATAAGGACACGGGCGCGGGCGCGGGCGGTCCGCGCCGTCGCCGGCTTGGCGCTCACGTCCACCATGCGCACGCCTCCCTGCGGGCGCAGGTGCGATAATCGAGACTGTGATGGCGGCACGGGAAGCATTATCGCATGAGGCGCCCTCTTTCAACGCGCGTGCCCCGCGCCGCGAAGCCGCTCTGGCGGAAGCGCGGGCCCAGGTGATCGAGCGCGCTTCACTGGTGCGCCCGGCGCCAACCCCGATCCCGCTGTCGCAATGGCCGCCCCTACCCGCAGTCCCGGTGCTTGCGCTCCCGGTGCGCAGCGACCGCGCCTGGCCCCCCTTTCGCCGTTCGATGCGCGATGGCTACGCGCTGCGCTTTGCGGATCGGGCCGCGCCCCTGCGCCTGGCGGGCGCGATCCACGCCGGAGCCGTCGCTGCGCCGCCGTGTCCGCCGGGTGCGTGCGTGGCCATCATGACCGGCGCACCCGTCCCCGATGAGCTCGACACCGTGGTCATGATCGAGCACACGCGCGGGCGCGACGGGTGCGTCGAACTCACCGCCGGCGTGCGCGCGGGTGACCACATCGCCCCCCTGGGCAGTGACAGTCCCGCCGGAGCCGTTGTGGCGGCCGCCGGGAGCCGCCTTACCCCCGCCGCCGTGGCCGCGCTGGCCGCCGCCGGCGTCCCCGATCCGCTGGTTCTCCCGCCGCCGCGGGTGGCAATCCTGGTGACCGGCGATGAGCTGGTGCCTGCCACGGCCTCGCCCGGCCCATCTCAGATTCGCAATTCCAACGGTCCGATGCTCGCCGCTCAATGCCGCCGCTATGGCGCCGAGGTGGTGGCGGAGCGCTGGCTGCCTGACGATGCCGCCGAACTCGATGACGCCCTAACGGCGGCCGAGGGCGAGCGCACCAGCATCATCATCTTCAGTGGTGGCGCCTCAGTTGGCTCCGCCGACCTGGTGGCCGCTTGCCTCGCCCACCGCGGCGTCACGCTGCATTTCGATGCGGTGCGCACGCGCCCCGGCCGCCCGGTTCTGTTCGGCGAACTCGACGGCCGACTCTATTTCGGTCTGCCTGGCAATCCCTTGGGTGCGTTGCTGGCCTGCACCCTGCTGGTGCGCCCGGCGCTGGAGATCGTGAGCGGCCTCGACCCCACCGCTCTGACGCCCGCTACCGTGTCGGTCACCCTGGGCTTCGCTTACACCGGCCCGGTGCTGGCTCTCGATGCCTTCCGGCCGGTGCGGCTGGTGGTGCGCGACTGGGGGGCCGAAGCGCAGCCGCTCGACTATCATGGCTCCGCGGACCTGGCGGCCGCGGCGGCTGCCGGTGGCTTTCTTCACGTTCCTGCCGGTACCGGAGGTATGCCCGTCGGCACAATGGTTGAGGTGGTTCTGGCATGATGCCGGCCGCTATCCTTGCCGGCGGCCACAGCAGCCGCATGGGCCGTTCCAAAGCCTGGCTCGATTGGCAGGGCCAGCCGCTGCTCGCCCATATGGTGGCGCTGGCGCGTGCCGCCGGCGCAGGCCCCATCGCCGTCGTGGCGCCGCCCGATGTGGAGCTGCCGCCCATCTCCGGCGCTTGCCGCCTCCACGATGTTGTCGCAGCGCGGGGGCCGCTGGGAGGGCTGCTGGCTGCTCTGCGCTGGCAGCCGCGCGCGCTGGTTCTGGCTTGCGATCTCCCCCACCTTTCGCCTGTGTTCCTGCGCTGGCTGGCTGGCCATGGCCGGTCTTTTGATGGCTGGACCTGGCCGCAAAATCAGCCTCTGTGTGCCGTCTATACGCGGGCTCTGCTTCCCTGGCTGCAAGCGGCTGCCGCCGGACCCGAGGTTGCTTCCCTGGCCAGTGTTTTGTCTGCCGCTCCCCAGCAGTGCCTCGCGCCCGAAGCATGGGCCGGCTTCGATTCCCGCTTGTTCGATAACCTCAACACTCCCGCCGATTATCAGCGTTCCCGCGGCGGCCTCTACGATAGTTTCGGCCGCGCCATTACCGACCTGCGCCTTTCCGTTACCGAGCGCTGCAACTATCGCTGCGTGTACTGCCGCTACGGCAATGCCGTGCCCAGCACGGGCGAAGCCCTGGCTTGGCCCCAGCTCGAGCTGCTGGCGCGCGTGTTTGCCGCGCTGGGCATGCGCAAAATCCGCCTCACCGGTGGCGAGCCGCTGTTACGCGCCGGCTTGGCGGATTTTGTGCGCTTTCTGTCCGGGCTGGGCGGCATCGAAACCGCCCTCACCACCAACGGCCACTTGTTGGCGGGCCAGGCGGCGGCGCTGCATGCGGCTGGCTTGCACCGGGTGACGGTGAGTTTGGACAGTTTGCAGCCCGGCAAAGCGGCCCGCATTACCCGTGTGCCCGGCGGGCTGGAACACGTCCTGGCGGCGATCGTTGCCGCCCGCGCCGCTGGGCTGTCGCCCCTCAAGATCAATGTGGTGCTGGTGCGCGGTGTCAATGACGATGAAATCGAGGCCTTCGCCGCCTTCGCGCGCGAGCACGCCGTGGCCCTGCGCTTCATCGAATTCATGCCGCTGGAGCAGGGTCAGCTCTGGCGCCGCGAGTTGGTTGTGCCGCTGACGGAGTTGCGCGAGCGCATCGAGCGCGCCTTCCCCCTCGATCCGCTGCCGCTGCGGGTGAGCGAAACCGCGCGCCGCTTCCGCTTCGCCGACGGCGCACCCGGCGAAGTCGGCATTATCGCGCCTGTGTCGTCACCGTTCTGCAACCAGTGCAGCCGCATCCGCGTCACCGCCGATGGCCACTTGCGTACCTGCCTGTTCTCGCTGCGCGAAAGGGATCTGCGCCCGGCCCTCGCCAGCGGCGATGAAGCTGCCCTGATCAGCCTTATCCGCCGCGCCGTGCTGCTCAAAGAAGAGCGCCATCATATCGGCGAGCCCGGATTTCAAAAGCCCGGACGCGCCATGGTGCGCATCGGTGGCTGAACTCGCCCTGCCTGCAGGAATATGACCCGGTCCGTTAGCTCTTCCAGCAATCCCGCCTGATGATCCACCGCCACCAGCGTGAACCCAAGCTGCTTCCGCCAGTCGCGTATCGCCTGCACCAGCTCGCAAACGCTGTCGCGATCCAGTCCGGCAAAAGGCTCGTCCAGCAACAGCAGCGGTGGCTTGCGCGCCAACATGCGCCCCAGTGCCACACGCTGCGCTTGACCACCGGAAAGCTCGCGCGCTGGCGCTTCCCAATATCCCTCCAGTCCCAGCCGCTGCCGTAGCTCTCCAATCCACGGCGATACCGCGCCGCGCCGCTCCGGGCGCGTTAGCCCGAAGGTCACGTTTTCCGCCACGCTCAAATGGGGAAACAGGCAGGGCTGCTGTGCCAGGTACCCAAGCGCGCGCCGGTCGAGCGCTAGCGGCGGTGGATACCAAATCTGCCCGTCCACCACGATGCGCCCGTCATCCGGCGTCTCCAATCCGGCAATGCAATTCAGCACCGTGGTCTTGCCGGTGCCTGAAGGACCAAACAGTGCCAGCGCGCCGCCTGCCGCCAGAGAAAATCCAACCTCCACCGTCATCCCGCGCCGCTGCTTGTGCATCTCTACTTCAAGCATGGTGCCGCCTCGCCGCCAACTGTGCCGCCAGGGGCAGGGGCAGCGCCACCAGCAAGAAGACCACCAGCAGCGGCAACACCGCTCCCAGTCCGCGGCTTTGCAGGTTGATCCACAGCTGCACCGGCATTCCCGCCGGATAGTAGGCCGTCACCACCACCGCTCCAAATTCCCCAATGGCCCGTGCCCACGCCAGGCTGAGCGCCACCACCAGCCCTGACAGGGCCAGCGGCAGTGTCACCCGCGCAAACACCTGCCGCGGTCGCAGACCTAGCAGAGCCGCGTGCTCCTCCATGCTCTCAGGGATAGCCTCCAAGGCAGCCACCGCCGCCAGCACGTAATAGCCAATGCTGACGTACACCTGCGTGATCACGAACGCCGGTGCGCTGTTGCTGGTCACCAGGCCAAGCCGCCACAACACACTCCCGATGGCGCCTTCGGGCCGCAGCGACAACGTCAGTAGAATTCCCAGCGCCAGCGCCGGCAGCAGCATGGAAACCAAAAGCGCCGCCTGCCATGCCACCCGCTCCCAGCGCGCCGCGCGGCGGATATACAACGCCATGGGTGTGCCCAGCGCCACCACGATGACCATGGCCAGCGCCGTCAGCAGCAGCGACACGCGAATCGAGGCGAGCGCATCAGCGCGCGCTCCGCCACTCCATTCCCACCGCCCCACATGCGCCGCCAGACCGCTGAAGGGGTAAAGGAGCAGTACCAAAAACCCCAGCGCCGCCAGCCGCGCCGGCCAGCGCCGTCGCCCTCTCCTGGCACCATGATTCCAGCTCCATGCGCTTGCCGGCAGGCTAGACATGCTCGTAACCCGCCCCGTGCAAGATGCTCTGGGCTTGCGTCCGAGTCAGCCAAACCACGAACGCGCGCGCGGCGGCGGGGTGGCTGGCATCCGTAAGCGCTGCCGCATAAAACACCAACGGCTCGGGCCGGTAGACGTGCGAGCCGAAAACGACGCGCAGCTTGGCGGCCGCGGCGGGCAGGGAACCGAGGTTGATGGCATCCGGCAGGGGCAGCGCCGCCATACCGTAGGCGGCAGGCTGGAAGCGATAGGCGGCGACGGCATCCAGTTGCCCACTCTGCACCCGCGCCTCTAACGTGCTTTCGGAAAAAATCTGTTTAGGATCGATCCAGTCGCCCAGGACCCGGTGGGCCAGGCCGGGCTGGTGATAATCAGCCTCCGCCAGCAGGCAGGTGTAAATGATGTTGCGCCCCTGCGGATCGGTGCGCGGATCCGAACGCCCCAGTCGGAAGCCGGGCTCCTGCAGCACCTGCCACCACGGCCCGCGCCGCAACCGCTCGGCCCAGCGCCCCTGCGGCGCGTACGCGAGTGTCATTTCCGTGCGCGCAATCGCAACCGCGCGCTCCGTCTTGCCCGCCTCCCGCACCCGCTGCATTGGGCCGCCCGTGATGCTGATGAACACATCCGGCCGCAGCGCTCCGCTGGCGATCAGCTCCGCCAGGGCCGTGGCTCCCTGGGCACGGCCGCGCAGGTCCCAACCGTGCTGCCGCGCTGCCTGCCGCAGCGCGCCCGTCATCACCGCGGCCATCGAGCCGGCAGAGGCGACCGATAGCGGTATCGCTGAACTGGCAAAGGCAGTCCCCGCCAAACCCGCCATGGCGCCCCCGCCCAGCCCGATTTTCAGGAACTCTCTTCGCCCTAGCCCGCGCGCCATGGCTCCGATTATACCGGCGGCCTGTTATAAGCTCGCCAGCAGCGCCGTCTGCGGCGTGGGCAGTGGATGCTCCTCGAGGGAGCTAAATCCCGCCTCGCGGAACATCTTCTCCAACTCGATAAACGTGTAGGCGTCGCCGGCGGCCGTGTTTGCCAGCATGGTCAGGCCGAAGCCGGCGGCTTGCGGGGGCGAGATGCGGTCGGGATTGGGCACGAACTCCAGCGTGAGCACGCGTCCGCCCGGCTTCAGAGCCGCGCGCACGCGCCGCAGGAATGGCACGATCGTAGGCGGCGCGAAGTGGTGCAGAAAATTGGTGAGCAGCACCAAGTCATAGCCATCGCCCAGCGCAACCTGGAAGGCATCCCCGCTCAGCAGATGGTAGCGCGCGGCTACGCCCGCCTTGGCGGCGTTGTCGCGTGCCACCACCTCCAGCACCGGCTTCGCGTCCAACGCCGTCACCTCGGCGGTGGGCGAGCGCTTGGCAAACGCGATGCCGAATAACCCATGGCTGGCGGCTACGTCCAGTATGCGGCCGGGCACCGGTCCGAACCGCTCCGCCAGCATTTCCGCCTGCATCGCCATGAACGGCCCCATGGCGCGTGCGAACGTGATCCACTCCGGGTAGTCGGCGACCGGAGTGGGTTGAGGCGCACCTCCATGGCGCACTGCCGCCGCCAGCTCCCCCATCGCATGTACCTGGCTGGGTGCGGCGACAAATTCCGATACCCCGCCAAGATAGGCGGGCGAACGCCGGTCCAAAAACAGCGCCGCATCCGGTGCCAGATCATAGCGCCTTTCCGCTTTGGTCAGGAACCCGTTCATGGCCAGAAAGTCGCACAACATGCGCACACCGCGCTCGGGTGTGCCCAGCTTTGCGGCTACCTCCGCGGCCGTGGCGCCGTTGCCCACCACAGAAAACAGATCCAACTCAATGGCCGCTTTCATCGCGCCGGTGCGGCGATAGGCCATCAGGGCGTCAAGTATACGTTCCGGGGAAACGTTTTGGGGTTCAGGGGTTAAGTTCATAGGCTGCATTGTCTCACCGGTGCAAAGTGGATTTGCATGCGCACCGGGTCAATTCGCTCCACCCGCACCGTCACCCGGTCGCCCAGGCGGTAGCGCCGGTGCGTGCGCTCGCCCACCCACTCCTGCGTCGTACTGCGAAAGTAATAGGCATCATCGTCGAGCGCGCTCGCGGGAACCATGCCTTCGATGAATTGGTCAATGAGCTCGACGAAGAAACCATCACGATGCACATGCAGGATCAGCGCAGGGAATTCCTCGCCCAGGCGCGTTTCCATGAAACGGACCTTTTTCCAGTCCATCAGCTCGCGTTCGGCGTCGTCAGCGCGCCGCTCCTGGTCGCTGGCGCGCCGGCACAGCGGCTCCAGGGTCTCGAGCGAGCCCAGCGCCGGGGGAGGCTTTTCGCCCGCCAGCAGCGCCTTCAAGATGCGATGCACCATCAGGTCGGGATAACGCCGTATGGGCGAAGTGAAGTGGGTATAGCAATCCGTTGCCAGCGCGAAATGCCCTGCGTTCTGCCCCGAGTAGCGCGCCTGCATGAGCGAACGCAGCATGAGGAAAGACACAATGCGCTCTTCCGGCTTGCCGGTGATGGCTGCAGCCAGCTTCTGGTAATGGCGCGGCGAAACGCGGAACTTGCCCGCCTGCGGCACTTCGACCACACGTCCGCGAACCCGCATGCGCCCTATGGGCAGCGGCCCCAGCCCCAGCGAATAGCCGAACGTGGCTGCCACCTGTTCGAACTCAGCCACCTTCTTGATGTCCGGCGGCTGGTGGATGCGATACACCGAGACCAGCCCTGCCGCTTGCAGGTGCCGCGCCACCGTTTCTGCCGCCGCCAGCATGAACTCCTCGATCAGCCGGTGCGCAAGGTTGCGCTCTGACTTCACAATCGAGCGCATCAGCCCGAATTCGTCAAAGGCGATTTCCGGCTCCGGCAGGTCAAAGTCAATCGAGCCGCGCTGCATGCGCGCCCGGTACAGCACGCTCTGCAGCTCCGCCATGGCCTCAAACCCCTTCACCAGCGGGGCGAACTCGCGCCGCAGGGCCTCGTCGCCCTCCAGGATCGCGTTCACCTGGGTATAGGTCATGCGCGCGGCAGAGCGGATCACGCCCGGCACAACTTCGTAGCTCACCACGCTGCCCTGCCCGTCAATCTCCATCAGGCATGACATCGTCAGCCGGTCCTCCTGCGGGCGCAGACTGCACAAGTTGGTCGAGAGCTCCAGTGGCAGCATGGGTACGGCACGGTCGGGGAAATAGACCGAGGTACCACGCACGAGCGCTTCCTCATCAATCGCCGAGCCAGGTGCAACGTAATGCGCCACATCGGCAATATGTACTTGCAACTCGAAGGCGCCGCTTTCGCGCCGCCGCACCAGCACCGCATCGTCAAAGTCGCGGGCGCTTTCCCCGTCGATGGTCACGATTGCAAGCTCGCGGAAATCGCGCCGGCCGAGTAGCGCGGCCTCACCGATCCGCGCCGGTATGGATGCGGCTTCGGCCAGCGCGGCTTGGGGGAAGCGGTGCGGCAGGTAGTGTTTGCGGATCATGATTTCGACGTCCACGCCGAAATCCTCCCGCCGCCCCAGCGCCTCGATCACTCGGCCCTCCGCCGCGGCGGTGGCCGTCGAAAACCGCGTGAGCTCAACATCCACCACCTGCCCGTCGAGGTCGCCCTTGCCGGTGTGCCGCGCCACTTCGCTGCCCAGCACACGGTGCGGGCTGGCCTCGACCGAAGCGCCCGAGGCAAGATCCGGCCCGGCCGGGATGCGGATGCGTCCGCGCAACCGCTCGTCAAACGGCTGCACATAGTCGCCGCGCGGCTCGCGGTGGAAAATCCCCACCACGGTCGAGTGTGCGCGGTGCTGGATCGCTACCACCTGCCCTTCGAGTCGCTCGTCCGCGCCACCCCCGCGCCGGGTCAGGCGTACGGCGACGGTGTCGCCGGGCATGGCTCCGCCGGTATGGGGCGGGGGGATGAATACGTCGGCTCCGGAAGCCAGCGGCGGTTCCGGGGTTACGAATCCATAACCATCCCGGTGCAGGGCAAGGCGTCCCTGCACGTCGCCGGCCGGGCGGGTGGAGGCGGGGCGCGCCGGCGCCGGCTTTTTCGCCATCGGCACAATCGCAAAAACGTGCCGCCGTTCCCGCACCCGCCCGGCGGCCACCAACTCGGCCAGCGTGCGCTTCAGCGCCTGCCGCTCGGGTCCGCGCGCCTTCAGTTCGCGCACCAGCTGCTTGTAGGTGGCGCGATGCAGCGCCGTCGAGGCTATCTGCTCCAACACGAGCGTCCGGCTGATCATCCTGCCACGGCGGGCGCGCTCTGCCGCCGCCGCTCCACCAGCCACACATGCTGGAGCGCATCCAGATCCCCGTCCAGTACCCGGTTCACGTCGCCGATTTCGAGCTTCGTGCGCGTGTCCTTCACCATCTGGTAGGGCTGCAGCACATAGCTCCGGATCTGGCTGCCAAAATCAATGTCCAGCTTGCTGTCCTCGACCTTGCGCGCCGCGGCGCGCTTTTTCTCCAGCTCGTGCTCGTACAGTCGCGACCGCAGAATCTTCATCGCCAGGTCCTTGTTCTTGTGTTGGCTGCGCTCGTTCTGGCACTGCACCACGATGTTGGTTGGCAGGTGCACGATGCGCACCGCCGAGTCGGTCATGTTCACGTGTTGGCCGCCCTTGCCGCCCGCCCGGAAGGTGTCAATGCGCAAATCCTCCTCCCGGATGTTGATTTCGATGCGGTCGTCAATTTCCGGGCTGACAAACACGCTGGCAAACGAGGTATGCCGCCGCTTGGCCTGATCGAAGGGTGAAATCCGCACCAGCCGGTGTACGCCGGTCTCCGATTGTAGCAATCCATAGGCAAACTCGCCTTCAATCGTGACCGTGGCGCTCTTGATGCCGGCCTCTTCGCCCTCTTGCCGGTCATTGAGCACGCTCTTGAATCCGCGCCGCTCGGCCCAGCGCAGGTACATGCGCAGCAGCATCTCCGCCCAGTCCTGGCTTTCCGTTCCGCCCGCGCCGGGATGGATGGTCAGAATGGCGTTGAGCGCGTCGTGCTCGCTTCCCAGCAGCGTGCGCGTCTCGATGTCCTCCAACCGTGTCCGCAATCCGCCCAGCTCCTGCTGCAGTTCCCTCTCGACCGGCTCGCCCTCGCCCGCCAGATCAAACAGTGCCTGCAGGTCCTCCAGCGCCTGCGCCAGGGCGAGGTCATCTTCCAGCAGCTCCTGCAGCCGCTTGCGGGCCCGATTTACGCTCTGCGATTGCGCCGGATCGTTCCAAAATCCAGGCTCCGACGCCTGCTGGTCCAGTTTGTCGAGCTGCTGCTTCAATCCCGGCGGGTCAAAGCCACACCCGGATGTCGTGGGTCTTGTCCGCCAATTCCTGCCGTTCGCGCTGCAGCTCGTCCAGATCCATAGAGCTCATTTTATCAGTCGCCGCCGTCTTATCGCCCACGCTCCCAGCAGCGCCACCAGAATGCAGCACGCGTACGCCAGCCAATCGCCGTGCCGGGTGTAGAAGGTCAGTTGCGTCAGCGGCTGGAATCCAGCCCCCAGCGACGCGGCCCGATCGCGCGGCAGTTGCGCCTGCACGCGCCCGTAGGGCCCGATCACCGCGGTCAGCCCGTTGTCGGTGTCGCGCAGCAGCCAGCGGTGGTTCTCGATCGCCCGCACCCGTGCCATCATCAGTCCCTGCGCCTGCGCCGAGGAGTGCCCATACCAGCTGTCATCGCTCAGGTTCACCAGCCACTCCGCCCCACTCGCCGTTTCCTCGCGCGCCAGTTGCGGGAAAATGGACTCGTAGCAGATCAGCGCCGCAAACCGGTGGCCGCCCAGGTGAAACAGCGTCAGATCCTGGCCGGGCACAAAATCGCCCACATCCTGCACCAGCTTGCTCGCGCCCAGCAGCCGCTCCAGCCACCCCGGCAGCGGCACGTACTCGCCGAATGGCACCAGGTGGATCTTGTCGTAGCGCTCACCGGTGGTGCCATCGGGTCGGATGAGCAGCGCCGAATTGCGCGGGCTGCTGTAATCCAACTGTCCCGTTGGCATAACTCCGTAGGTAACCTGGTCGAACAGGAACGCCGCATGCGTGCGCGCCAGCAGCTCCGCGGCCATGGCTTGAAACGCCGGCTGCATGGCGTACTCCAGAGGCGCCGGCTGCTCCGGCCACAGGATCAGATCCACGGGCGGCGCGCCCGCGGGATCCGAAAAGTTGAGTTGCTGAGTCAAAAACTGCTGCAGCCGCCTCCCGTTCCAGGCGCCGCCCAAGGGCGTGTTGGGTTGCACCAGCCGTGCATGCAGCGTGTGCACCGGATTGGTGACGGGATGGTACGGCACGGTGGCGAAGCCCAGGATGATCGCCAGCCCGATCGCCAGCCCCGCATCCCCGCGCGTCGGCCAGGGAAGCGCCGGCAGTCCCCGTGCATCCCAGAAGCGCAAACAAATCGCCGCGATCAGCGTGTTGGCCAGCGCAATGATGAAGCTGGCGCCGTAGATGCCCGCAATCGTCGTGGACATCATGAACCCTACGTGTTCGAACTGCGAATAGCCGAGCAAATTCCACGGGAACCCACCCATGGGTGTATATGTCCGCAGCAGTTCCACCGCAACCCACACGAACGGCAGCGGCCACAGCCGGTGCCCGATCCCGCGGCCCACCGCATACCCCAGCAGCGCGAACAGCGCCAAATAGCTGCCCATCAGGATCAGGAATGCGAGGAAAACTGCCGTCGCGGTTCCCGTGCTTAAATCCCCGTAGTGATGTACTGTGGCCGCAATCCATGGGCAGCTTATGGCGAAGAACACGATCCCCGCGAGATAGCCTGGCCAAAGCGCGTGCCAGACGCTGTCGGCGCGCGCGATCACAATCCACAGGGGCACGAGGGCAAACCATGCCATCCAGTCCCAGCCCAACGTGGGGAACAGCGCGGCCAGCGCCGCTGCGGATATCGCAGCGGCCAGCAGTCCCGGCACGTAAGACCAAGCAAAATGCCGGGTGGCGCTGCGCCGCGTGGTCTTAAGGACGGGTGCGGTATGCATCAGTCGCCACCTCCATCATGGTTCAGGCGGTTGCGGCTTGCAAGCTGCCGCAAGTGGAAGCACAATACATCCGTCCTGCCCTGCTTGGGCACTGGGGAGATTATTTATGAAAAGCATGCCATTTGGAAAGATCTGGATTGCTGTTTCGGTAATTCTGTTCGTGCTGGAGGGATTGGGGCACTGGCTCATCAATTCCACCTTGCAGACCAGTGAGTTGATGCCCTGGCTATCCCATCCCACCGCCGTTTCCTGGTGTCTTTTTGTGCTCATCGCCATCATTGCCGGCTTCGCCTACAGCTACGTTTTCCTTCAGGGTTACCGCGGCCGCGGCGCCGGTGAAGGCGTGCGCTTCGGCCTTTGGATTACGCTGCTGGCGAGCGTGACGTTTAACCTTGCCCTGGCGGCCATGTTGCCGGTGCGCCCGGTGGCTGCGATTGAGCTGATCATCATCGACCTGGTCAGCTATGTGGTGGCGGGCTATGTGGCTGGCGCCATGGCGGGCAAGTCCGCCCAGGAGCGCGTGGCTGGCGCTCAGAGTGCCGCTGCCTGAGGCAGATTGCGTGAGCGGTAAGGGCGGCGTGAGCCGCCCTGGCTGTGATGTTCCACAGCTAATCCAGAAATGCGGGTTCGGGTTCCGGCGGCGGTTCCGGTGCCGACGACGGCATCCTCTGCTCCTCCGTGCCGCTGCGCAGCCAGGCTTCCACCTCCTGCCGCGAAACAAAGAAGTTGTGGATCATTCGCTCCAGCGCGCGCTCGCGCATCTCCTCGCGGCTCACCAGCGGGATATACAAGAACGCCCGCCCCTGCTTTCGCCGTTCGACCGCCTGTTTGCGCCGCAGCCGGTCCAGCACCGTCAGCACCGTGGTGTAGGCCAGAGGACGCCCGTTCGCCGCCAGCCGGCGATGCACCTGCGCCACCGGCGCCTCGCCTAGCGCCCATAACGCGGCCAGGCAGTCCAACTCCAATTGTGGCAACTCGCCGCCCCGCGCCGTCGCGCGGCCGCCCGCGAGGCCACCCGGGTTCATGGCTCGTCCGCTCCAGCGGCGGGCTTGGCGGCGCGGTTCTCGCCCTGCCAGTACTGCCCCGCGCGCAGCAGCGGCCGCTCCAGCGAGCGGTTGTAGCTGGTCCAGTCAGGGTCGGCCAGCGCCGCCTCTTCCGTCAGTTGCGTGCGCATGGCTTGCATCTTCGAGTCCATGTCGTCCAACTGGTGCAGCAGCAGTGCCTCGGGAAACATCGGCAGCTTGGGCGAGCCGAACTCGTACCTGCCGTGATGGCTGATGATCAGGTGTTCGACCACCGCCTGCAGCTCGCGCGGAAATTCTGGCAGCGCGGCCAGTTTCTTGTGCACCAGCCCCAGCACCAGCACCATGTGTCCCAGCAGTTGCCCGGGCGTGGTGTAGCTGAACCCGCGCTCGTAGCGCAGCTCGTCAATTTTCCCCAGATCGTGAAGCAGGATGCCGCTCAGCAGTAGGTCGGCGTCAATCCAGGGGTAGTTCGGCGCCACTGCATCCGCCAGCCGGCACAGCGAGGTTACGTGTTCGAGCAGGCCTCCCAGAAACGCGTGGTGCAGCACTTTGGCGGCCGGTGCGCGCCGGAAGCGCGCCGCTATTTCTTCATCTCCGAACACCTCCTCCAGCAGCGCCTGCAGATGCGGGTTGCGCATGGCCAGGATGCGCTGCCGTAGTTCGGCCCACAGGGCGCCCACGTCGGCCTTCGTGGCGGGCAGGTAATCGGAAAGCTCGACGTCGCCCTCCTCCAACCGCCGCAGCCGTTCCAGCTTCAACTGCAGCTTGTCGCGGTACATCAGCACCTGCGCCTTGACCTTGACAAAATCGTCGCGTTCAAAGCTGGTCATCACCGCCGGCACGTTGTCCCACATCACCGCCTTGACCTGCCCGGTGCGGTCCCCCAGCAGCAGGTCCAGATACGGCTCGCCGTCCTTCTTCTGCTTGATCTCCTTGGCCAGCACCAAAAAGGCGCTGACGATGTTGGCCTCGGCCGTGAGGTCGGCGATGAAGCTGGTTTTGGCAGGCTCGGTCATCCTCCGCTACTGCCCGCCACCGCCGGCGCTGAACCCGCCGCTTGACTTGGATTTGTCCGTCGGTTTGGGCAGGTCGCTCGGCAGCACCCGCTGGAACTTGGTCAAATCCACGGCGGCATTGTCGGCCGAGGCGCCGGTATCCATGTAGCCCTGCGCCACAGTGATATAGGCGTCCTGGCGCAGCTTGTCGAGATACGACTTCAATTCCGGCATGAGCTTCTGGTTGTACAAGTCCTGGGAGATTTCCTGTTTAGCCTCCAACAGCGTCTCCTGGCCTGCGTGGTGCACTTCGGTTACCTGCAGAATCAGGTACCCGTTGGGGATCTTCTCCACCGGCGTCACCCCATTGAGGGGCAGCGAAAACAGCACCTTCGCCAGGTTGGCATCCAACTGGTCCTTCTTCTCAAAGCCGATATCGCCTCCGTTGGAGGCGGTGGGCGCATTGGAGTAGCGCTGCGCCAGCTTGGTGAAATCCTCGCCCTTGGCGGCGCGCTGCTGCACCTGGTCGGCCAGATCCTTCAGCCGCTTTTGTTCCGCGGCCGGTTGCTGCTCCGTCTTGATGAAAATCTCGCTCAGCCGAACCTCGTCCGGCCGCACAAATTGTTGCTTGTGGAGGTTGTAATAGGCGGCGATCTGCTGCGGCGTGGGTGCGGAAATACGCGGCGCCACGTCTTGCTCGATCACCATGTTTATCAGAATGCCGTCCCGCACTGACTGCTCGTAATCCTGATAGCTCTCCCCCTGCGCCTCCACCGCCTTCTGCAAGTCTTCCATGGTCGCCAAGTGGTTCTCCTTGCGCACGGAGTCGAGCTGCAGGATGGTCTGCGTCTCCGCGCTCAGCCCCAGATCTTGGGCGCGCTGGATCAGCAGTTGGTTATCAATCATCGTGGCCAGCAATCCCTTCTTCTGCGAAGTCAAATCGTCGGGCGTCAACGCCTTGCCGCCGTCCTGCGCCTTCTGCTGCAGGCTTTGCTGCAGCTCCTTCCAGGCGTCGCTGTAGTCGGTGGTGTCAATGATCTTGTCGTTCACCCGCGCCACGACCTGCTCGACCACGGTGGTATGCGGCGGTGGCGGCTCCGCCGCCGCCATCGCCCCTGCCACTGTGGGCGAGGCAGCCTTGGCCGCAGCTTTGGTCTTCTTATTGTTCTTAGGCGAGGACTGCGCGGCCGCCAGCGCACCGGCAAGCAGCACACTGGCCAAGATAAACGGCATTCGGCGCTTCATACGCCCATTATCCTACACCGCGAAGCCGTGCGAGGGGGTCGCGCCGTTTGCACGGTGGGCAAAATCGGCGCGGCCGCCCGAGCCCTCCGCCTATCAACGAGACCTAACGTTGCGTCCCGCCCAGCCCCTTGAGCCGGGCGATGATCTCCTCGGACGCGGCCTGCACCTCTTCCTCCCGCAGGGTCCGCCCGGCGCTCTGGAACCGCGCCCGCACCAGCAGGCTGTACCGTCCCTCGCCCAAGCGGGCGTTGCGGAACACCTCGGCGGGTTCCAGCGCCACCAGGTTGGGAATAGCGGGGTCGGATAGCTCCCTTCGCGCCTGTGCCCAGGTGACCGAATCGTCGAACAGGAACGAGAAGTCCCGTTCGCTGGCGGGGAAGCGCGGCGGCGGCTGATAGGCGACAGGCCGCGGCCCCGCCGCGAAGCACCGCTCCAGAGCGATTTCGGCCAGCCAGGTGTGCGGCGGCAGCTTCCAGCGCTCGCTCACCGCCGGATGCAGGCGCCCCAGCCAGGCCCAGGGGCCCAGCCGCGCGCCGGGGTCAAGATGCTCCTCCGCGGTGCCCTCAGCCTCGGGCACGGTGATGTCAAACAGCGCCAGCACCGCTGCCACCTCGCCCTTCCACTGGCTGAACGTCAGCTTCGCGTCGCAGGCGCCGAGCGTGAGCACCCTCCGTTCGCGCGGCTTGCCGTTCTCGAGCTGGTAAATCTTGCCGTTCTCGAACAACCGTGCCCCGACGCCACGGTGCGCGTTGTAACGCAGCAGGTGCAGCATGGAGGGCGCGCTCGTGGTGCGCAAAATCGCGGCTTCCTCGCTCAGCGGGTTGACCACGCGCACCGGCGTGCACGGGGGCGCGAAATCCCGGCATTCCGTCTCGGCGGCAAAACTCAGCGCCATCGCCTCAGCAAATCCTCGCCCTCGCAACTGCTGCCGTACCCGGTCCCGCAGCCGGGCTTCGGGCAGCGGCTGCCCCATGCCCGCGAGCGGCGGCAGCCGGGAAGGGAAGTGGTCGTAGCCGTAGAGGCGCGCCAGCTCTTCGATCAGGTCAATCTCCCGCGTCAAATCCGGCCGCCACGTTGGTGGCCACCACGCGCCCTCGCGCTGCTCGCAGCCCAGCGCCTCCAGCATCCTCTGGCAGGCGGCCGCCTCGATCGGCGCGCCCAGAATCTTCAGGATCCGCTCCTGCCGCAGCCGGATGCCCATCCGCTGCGGCAGCTTGCCCTCGCTGAAGATCAGCCCGCCCACCGCCGGCCGCGCCACCCCGTGCAGCAGCGTGGCAATCCGCTGCGCCGCCGTCACCGCCGCCCCAGGATCGGCGCCGCGCTCGAAACGGTGACTGGCCTCGGTGTGCAAACCGTGCCGCCGCGCTGCCCGCCGCACCGTGAGCGGATCAAACCAGGCGCTTTCCAGCAGCACCCGCCGCGTGCCCGGCGTGATGGCGGTCTCCAGGCCGCCCAAAATCCCCGCCAGCGCCACCGGACGCTCGCCATCGGCAATCACCAGATCCTCCGGTGCCAGCGTGCGTTCGACTTCGTCCAGCGTGACCAGCTTCTCGCCCGCCTGCGCCCAGCGCACGTGAATCTGCCCGCCGCGCAACTTGTCGGAGTCAAACGCATGCGTGGGATGGCCCATTTCCCAGAGCGTGTAGTTGGTGGCGTCGGCCACGTTGTTGATGCTGCGGTGCCCCAGCGCCTCCAGCCGCTGTCGCTGCACCTCGGGCGTTGCCCCCACGCGCACATTCTCGAACTGCAGGGCGCAGTAAAGCCCGCATCCCTCCGGGGCTTCGATCTGCACCCGTTTTCCGGCGGCAAAACGCGGCAGTTCGGCGCGCTCGGGCGCGCGCAGCGCCTGCCCGCTCAGGGCGCCGATTTCGCGGGCCAGGCCCGCATGGCTGAGGCAGTCGGGCCGGTTCGAGCTCAGGTCGAGCTCCAGCAGGGCATCGCCGCCCGCCAGCTCCGTCACCGTGTCCACCGCCTGCCCGGCCAGCGTCAGCGCCTGCGCCAGCTCCCGCGCCTGCATGCCGATGGGCACCATCTCCCGCAGCCAGCTCAGCAGCACCCTCACCGGAACTGCTCCAGGAAGCGCAGGTCGCCGCTGTAGAAGCGCTGAATATCGTCAATGTTGTAGCGCAGCATGGCCAGTCGTTCCAGTCCCATGCCGAAGGCAAAGCCGCTGTAGCGCTCCGGGTCGTAGCCCACAAATCCGAACACCGCCGGGTCCACCATGCCGCAGCCCAGCAGCTCGATCCACCCCGTCTGCTTGCAGGTGCGGCAGCCCGATCCCTGGCAGAAAATGCAGGCCACGTCGAGCTCGGCGCTGGGTTCGGTGAACTGGAAATACGACGGTCGCAGCCGAGTGGCGATGCCGGCGCCGCCCCCGAAGAATTCGCGCGCGAACCGCTCCAGCGTGCCTTTCAGATCGCCGAAGGTCAAATCCTCGTCCACCGCCAGTCCCTCCACCTGGTGGAAGTTGGGCGAGTGCGAGGCGTCGGGGGCATCGCGGCGGTAGACCTTGCCGGGCACGAGGACGCGCAACGGTGGCTTTTGCGCCTCCATGCAATGAATCTGCACCGGCGAGGTGTGTGTCCGCAGCAGGTCCCCGCCCCCGGGAGTTTCCAGATAGAGCGTGTCCTGCTCTTCGCGCGCGGGATGGCCTGCGGGAATATTGAGCGCCTCGAAGTTGTAATAGGCGGTCTCGATTTCCGGGCCGTCGGCCACCGAGTAGCCCAGGCGCAGAAAAATATCCACGATCTCGTCCCGTACCTGCAGCACCGGGTGCGCCGGCGCTGCCTGCACGTTGGGACCCGGCAGCGTGACATCCACCGCCGGCGCCGGTGGGCGCCGCGCGGGCGCGGCGGCGGCAAAATGCGCCTCCGCTGCCTGCCGCAGCGAATTCAACCGCGCTCCCAGCGCCCGCTTCCATTCCGGCGGTGCCGCTTTCAGCCAGTGGTCGTTGAGCTGCCCGAGCAGCCCGCGCTTGCGCGACAACCAGGCGTCGCGGTCGTGTGCCTCCCCCAGCGCCGCGTGAAAGCGGCGCAGCAGGGCATCCAGCTCCAGTTCGTTGCCAACCCCCAGTGCCGGCCATGGCGTCGCCGCCTTGGCGGCCAGGGCGGCGTGCTGGGCGGCGTCGCTCACAGCTCTAGCTCATGCGGCTATGCGGCCGGCGTCGCCAGCGCTCCCTTGGCCTGCTGCGCCAGTTGCGTGAAGGCCGCGGGATCGTTCCAGGCGAGGTCGGCCAGAATCTTCCGGTCCAGTTCCACTCCCGCCACCTGCAGCCCGTGCATGAACTGGCTGTAGCTGATGTCGTTCGCCCGCGACGCCGCGCTGATGCGCACAATCCACAGCTCGCGGAACTGCCGCTTGCGCTGTTTGCGCCCGCTGTAAGCGAACTTCAGCGCCCGCTGGCTGGCTTCTTTGGCCGAGCGGTAAAGTTTGCTCTTGGTGAGGAAAAATCCCTTGGTGAGCCCAAGGATCTTTTTGCGCTTGTCGCGGCGTTTGGTACCGCGCTTGACTCGAGGCATCGTTTCGTCCTTTCGTAATTACGCCTTCCGGCACGATGGAGCCGGATCGGCGTTTGAGCTCACCCCGCTCCCGCGGGGGCCCGTGCTTGCTACCAGCTACCAGCTTACAGCTTACTTGTACGGAATCATCCTCCGCACCCGCCGCTGATCCGCGGGGCTGATCAGCGTATCCTGGTCGAGCTTCCGCTTCCGCTTCCGCTTCTTGCTGGTCAGAATATGGCGCGCGCCCGAGTGTCCGCGCACGATCTTGCCGCTTCCGGTCGAGCGGAAGCGCTTGGCGGCGCCGCGATGCGTCTTCAATTTCGGCATGGTCAGTGATTCAAGCTTTCTTGGGGGATAAAATCGCCGTCAGCGAGTTGCCTTCCAGTCGCGGCCGGAACTCTACGTTCGCCTGCGCCGCCACCTCCGCCAGCAGCTTCTCGATGAGCTGGAAGCCGATCTCCTTGTGCGTGATCTCGCGCCCGCGGAACTGCACCACGGCTTTCACCTTGTCGCCGTCCTCGAGAAAGCGCAGCACGTTATTTTTCTTGAAGGTATAGTCGTGGTCGTCGGTGTTGGGCCGGAACTTCACTTCCTTGATGACGATGTTTTTCTGGTTCTTCCGCGCCTCCCGCGCCTTTTTTTCCATCTGGTACTGGTATTTGCCGAAATCCATGATCCGGCAAACCGGTGGGTTGGCATTGGGCGCCACTTCCACCAAATCCAGAGTTCGCTGGCGCGCCAGATTGGTCGCCTCCTGCGGAGCCATGATGCCCAACTGCGTGCCCTGTTCGTCAATCACGCGCACCTCGCGGGCGCGGATGCGTTCATTGATACGGGTTCGAGGTTCGGGAATGCGGCGCGGACGGAAGTCTCGGATAGTGTTCTCCTGAGCTGCCGAACTCTTCTACAGCTTCGCCAGTATACCACGCCTGCGGCAGGTGCCCTCCACGCGGTAGTCCACGCCAGCCGGCAGACCCTCGCGTGCGAGCGCACCCCGCAGCCTATAATTAAGCGCCGCCAACGGGTTCGTTTGCGTCCAATATGGAAAGTGCAGCCAAGTGGCACCGGGGCTGCTGAAGGAGACCGTTATGCCGTCATCGCGCTTTTCCGGCCTTTATTTCAGCGGCCGCACGTTTGCCGTTCTGGTGGTGATCGTCGCCGTGGTCGGCACCATGGCCTTCTATCGCACCCACACCAGCCCGGCCGCGTTTTTCGGCGGCATCACGCGCTCCACCGAACCTTCCCTCTCGGCCTCGCAGGTGCCAAACCTGACCGCCCTCTCCAAAGAGCAAGAGGTATTGGCCGAGCGGGTCAAGCCAGCCGTGGTGGAAGTTCAGGTCACGGCGCGCGACACCGGTGACGATGATCGCATGGGTGGCATTCAGGGCCTGCCGCCCGACAATCCTCTTTCGCAGTTCTTCGGCCGCCAGGCCCCCCGCGGTCCACGCTACGAACAGGGCCTGGGCAGCGGCATCATCATTTCGCCGGACGGTTACATCGTAACCAACAATCACGTGGTCAAGGGCGCCACCAATATCCGTGTCACTCTCGCCGACTCCCGCACCTTCAAGGCGAACGTGGTCGGCACCGATGAGCTCACCGATCTGGCGGTCATCAAGATTGACGCCTCGGGGCTGCCCAACTTGCCCTGGGGCGATTCCAAGGCAGCCAAGCAGGGCGATCTGGTCTTCGCTTTTGGCAATCCCTTCCAGTTGTTCTTCACCATGACTCACGGCATTGTCAGCGCCAAGGGCCAGACACCGCTGGGCGCGCGCAGCAACCTGCTCGCCCCCGGCGATTACATCGAAACCGACGCGGTCATCAACCCCGGCAACTCCGGCGGCCCCCTCGTCAATGTGCGCGGGGAAGTCATCGGCGTCAACGCCTTCATCTACACCTCGACCGGCAGCTTCAGCGGTGAATCGTTCGCCATTCCCAGCACCATCGCCCAGCCCGTCACCGACGCTTTGATCAAAAACGGTAAGGTGGTGCGCGGCTATCTCGGCATCACCATCCGGACGCTGACGCCCGATCTAGCTCCGTTCTTTCAGACGCCCGCCAACACCCAGGGCGCGCTCGTCTCCAGTGTCAGTTCCGATTCGCCCGGCGCCCGGGCCGGTCTCAAGGATGGCGACGTCATCGTCAGCTTCAATGGCCAGTCCATCCACGACCCCACCGAGCTGCAGTTGGCTACGGGCGAGGTCGCGCCCGGCAGTCAGGTCAAGCTCAAAATCTTACGCGACGGCAAACCCATGACGCTGACTGCCACGCTCGGCTTTGAGCCCGGCGAACAGAATGCGGCGGCGAGCAACGGCAACCACGCCCTGCCCTCCACCGGTGCCCACCTCGGCGTGCGCATGGAGGCGCTGACGCCGCAGATGCGCGAGCAGAATCAGATTCCCACTGACGTCCAGGGCGCCATGATCACCGGCGTCGTCCCCGGCGGACCGGCTTTTAACGCCCTACTGCAGCCCGGCGAGGTCATTACCAGCATCAACCGCGTTCCGGTGACCAGCGCCGACGCGGTCTCTGCCGAATTGGCCAAACTGCCGCCGGACAAGGACATTCTGCTGCGCATCTACATTGGCGGCTCCCAGCCCGGCGGCAGCTATGTCGTCGTCCATCCGGAGCCCTCAACCGGCGGAGGACCGGGCGGCGGCGGGCGCTAACGGCGGCGGTGCCGTGTCAAGGCTCCATCCCGACACGAGCAGTAGCGGGGCGCGCGGCGAAGCCGCGCTGGCCCAGATTGTGCTAGAGTAGTGGCTTCCAACGAATTGAGAGAAGAACAGGAGCCCCGCCCCTCGAATGGCGACTACATCTGAAGCCAAAACGCGACTCGTCGGCAACTATCGCATCCATTCCTCCGATACCGGTTCTCCTGAAGTGCAAGTGGCGCTGCTCACCAATCGCATCGCCTACCTCACCGAGCACTTCAAAACCCACGCTAAGGATCACCACTCCCGCCGCGGCCTGCTGCTGCTGGTCGGCAAGCGCCGCCGCCTGCTCGACTACCTCAAGCGCGAGCACCCGGACCGTTACCGCGAGCTGATCCAAAAGCTCGGACTGCGCAAGTAGCAAAGCTGCCTGCGCCCTGCGAAGCCTTGGCAGATCCAAGGCCTTTCTCCGGGCCCGGTGCCCAGAAACGAGAAAATTTCCATGCCATCCCGTGTCAGTGTTGAATTAGCCGGAGGGAAAACCCTTACCCTCGAAACCGGAAAAATCGCCCGCCAAGCCGGCGGCGCCGTCGTTGTCCGCCTGGGCGACACCATGGTCCTGGCCACCGCCACCAGCGCCAACCAGCCCCGCGAGGGCATTGACTTCTTTCCCCTCACCGTGGACTACCGTGAGTACACCTACGCCTCCGGCCGTTTCCCCGGCGGCTACATCAAGCGCGAAGGCCGGCCCACTGAAAAAGAAATCCTCACCTGCCGCCAGATTGACCGCCCCATTCGCCCCCTGTTCGCCGACGGCTTCCGCAATGAAACCCAGGTGATCGCGTTTGTGCTTTCCGCCGACCAGGACAACGATCCTGACGTGCTGGCGCTGACCGGCGCGGGCGCGGCGCTGTACGTCAGCGATATTCCGTTTCCGCAGGCCCTCGCCGGCGTCCGCGTCGGCTACGTGGACGGCAACTATGTCTGCAATCCCACCTACGTGGAAATGCGCGCTAGCAAGTTGAACATTGTGGTGGCCGGCACCGCTGCAGGCATCTCCATGGTCGAAGCGGGCGCCCAGGTGGTTCCCGAAGAGGTCGTGGTGGGCGCCATCGAGTTTGGCGAGGCGCAGCTCAAGAAAATTCTGGCGGGTATCGAGCAGCTCCGTAAGGAAGCCGGAGTCCCCAAGCGCGAAGTCGCCCCGGTCGAGGTAGACGAGGCTTTCTACAAGAAACTCGTGGGCGAGTTCGGAAAGCGTTTGACCGATGCACTCGACACCCAGGCTCATCCCAAGAAGGAGAGCAGCAGGCTGGCCGCCGCCGTCCAAGCCGAGGCGCTCGCCGCCGTGCCCGTCGCCGATGCCGAATTGAAGCTTAAAACCAAAAAATATTTCGAGCTCATGCGCGAGCGTATGTTCCGCACCTCGCTGCTCGACCAGCGCCGCCGTCCCGACGGCCGTGCCTTTGACCAGATTCGGCCAGTGAGCTGCGAGGTCGGCCTGCTGCCCCGCACCCACGGCTCAGCGCTGTTCACGCGCGGTGAAACCCAGGCGCTGGTGACGATCACACTCGGCACCAAGGAAGACCAGCAGCGTCTCGAAACCATCGAGGGCGACGGCTTCAAACGCTTCATGCTCAACTACAACTTCCCGCCCTTTTCGGTCGGCGAAGTCGGCTTCCTGCGCGGCGCCGGTCGCCGCGAAATCGGCCACGGCGCCCTCGCCGAGCGCAGTCAGCTCTCCCAGCTGCCGCCCGACGGCACCTTCAACTACACCATCCGCGTGGTCAGCGACATTCTTGAATCCAACGGCAGCAGCTCCATGGCTTCGGTGTGCGGCGCCTCCCTCGCCCTCGCGGATGCCGGCGTGCCCATGCAGGCCCCGGTGGCCGGTATCGCCATGGGTCTTGTGAAGGAAGGCGACAAATACGCCATCCTCACCGACATTGCCGGCGCTGAAGACCATTACGGCGACATGGACTTCAAAGTGGCGGGCACCCGCGCCGGCATCACCGCCCTGCAGATGGACATCAAGATCTCGGGCGTGACCACGGCGCTGATGCGCGAGGCGCTGGAGCAGGCTCGCCACGCCCGCCTGTTCCTGCTCGACAAGATGGCCGAAACCATCGCCCAGCCGCGCGCCAATCGCTCCATCTACGCTCCCCAGATCACCACCATCAAGATCCCGGTGGACAAGATCCGCGACTTGATCGGGCCCGGCGGCAAGATCATCCGCGGCATCGTCGAGGCCACGGGCGCCAAAATTGACGTCGAGGACGATGGCACGGTCAACATCGCCGCCGTGGACGGCAACGCCGGCGCCAAGGCGCTGCAGATGGTCAACGACGTCACCGCCAGCGCCGAAATCGGCAAGACCTATCTTGGCAAGGTGGTCCGCCTGGTGGACTTCGGCGCCTTTGTCGAGATCTTTCCCGGCACCGACGGCCTGCTGCACATCAGCGAGATCGCCGAATACCGCGTGCGCACGGTTGACGACGAGCTCCATGAGGGCGATCAGATCCTGGTCCGCTGCATCAACATCGAGGGCAACAAGGTCAAGCTCAGCCGCAAGGCCATCCTCAAGGAGCAGCGCGAAAAGCTGGGCCTGCCGCTGCCTCCGCCCCCGCCCGGCAGCGAGGCCGGCGACGGCGACAGCTACGACCGACCGCCGCGCCGCGAGGGCGATGACGACCGCCCCCGGCGGGGCGGGTTCCGCGGGGGTCGTGGCGGCCGCGACCGGCGTTAAGCAGCGGGCACTGACTCGGGTCCGCTCAGGCCGAGAAAGTGTGTGCGCGCCGCGACCGTCCGTAGAATGTGCGTAATCACGACCCAGAGGTCGCGGCAGTAGACGCTGGGGTTGTCAAACCCGCGGATCCCATCAGTTGCGGCGCCAGTCTGGCGCTACGCAACTGTGGTGGTGCGCCCGCGGCAGGACGCTGGGGCGGTACTGCCGGCAGTGCTGTCGGCCCTACGCCGAGAGAACCCAGCTCCAGTGGCTTTTGAGATCCGCAGCGTGGTCTCTCTGGTGGCCGAGGCAGCGGCGCCTTCACGCGAACGCGCAGAGCTCCTGTCGTTGGCGGCGTTGCTGGCACTCGCCCTTGGCGTAGTAGGCATCTTCAGCGTGTCGGCTCTGGCGGTGCGATCGCGTCGGGCGGAAATCGGCGTGAGGCTAGCGCTCGGGGCCCGACGCGGGGCGACATTCGCCTGGTTTTTCGGGCGCGGCATCGAGATGGCGGCCGCAGGCACGACGTTAGGGCTTATAGGCGGGGCGTGGCTGGGGCGGATCGCGGCGGCGCAGATCCCCGGGCTAACGGCGCCGGGGCTCTGGGTCTTGGTCGCTGCCGGTGCGACCTCAATGCTCGCGGCCGCCGCGGCGACGCTTGGCCCGGCGTGGAGTGCAGCGGGGACAGACCCGGCGATTTGCCTGCGATCGGAGTGACAGGCAGCCCCCGGCAAAACCAGGCGGTCCCGACCGTGCAGCGGAGGGCTCCGGGGCGGCCGCGGCCGGCGGTAAACTGGCTCGATACCGAACCTGGTGACACGATTCACGCCATGCATCTGCGCGAAACGGTCCTGCTGGCTTTACTTGGGGCGCTCGATGCCAGGCCGCACTCGAATCGCGCGTCCCGGCGCTACCGCCGTGCAAAGGAGATTCCGGCGACGCGGCCGCTCGTCGTGGCGTAGAGCCTCCGCAGCTTGCTGCCGGCCAGGTCGAGAAGCCAGATCTCAGAGGACTCCTGCGGCGTGTTGATGCCGCGCACCATGGTAAATGCGATCAAATTCAAACGCTCCGAATAGATCATGCCCGCATCGCTCAGCGCGGCACCGGGGATAGCGTGCGCGTCCAGCAGCCTAGTGGAGGTTCCATCAGCGGCGAGCAGGTTCAAGACAAGTCCCTCGCGCAGGATCAGCGACTCTCGAGGGCCGAAACAGGCCATAAGGAATTCTGGCCGCTGGGGTAGGAAGACGCTAACCTGGCCGGTTGCTGGGCTGAAGCTCAGCAACTCCGTCACATAGTGCCGGCCGGCGTCCGAAACGCTAATCCGCCGGAACATCAGCCGCTCGCCGCTTTGGCTCCACTGGGGCGAGTAATCGCCTGTCCCCGCCGGAAGTCGCCCCGAAATGTCCATTGGTTCGCCGCCGCTCGTCGGTATTATCCAGATGTGGCTGAGATCCCCTGGCGTCGGTCGCATGGTTGCGGCGACCAGCGCGCCCACGGGCGAGATGGCCAAATCTCCAGGCGAGGCCGGCGGCTGATACCACAAGCGCCGCCATCGGTTTGTCGGCCGGTATAGGTCAATCTCGTCGTCGACGATGCCGCTGGGCATGGTCTTGTGCACGATTATGGCGACCGGTCCGGCTAAACTGCAGGCGGAGGCCTCTAGGTAGCTCCGCTGTCCTGCAGGCCGCAGGAATGCACGCACCTCGTCGCCGGCGGGGTCGGCAACCCAAATATAGTCCTGGAAGATCCGATAGCCGATGGTGCTGAAAAGCAGCACCTCAGGCGAGCGGAACGCGGCACGCCCGCACCCTGCCGCTATCAGAGCCGGCGTCAGCATCGCAAGAAATCGCCTTCGACCCAGCCCCACCCCCACCGCCTATTCGATTATGCCCGAGCCGATGTAGCAAGTAGCGAGAAACTTCACGCCGGGGGACGGAACCTGTGCATTGGAATCAACGTCGAGCCCGCAGGTCCCCAGCGGAGCGTAGTTGACCGACAGGCTCCAGAACGCGTTCGTGATTGCGTTGGGCGCATCGTAGATTCCATACTTGTTCGTGTAGCCCCCGTAATCACTCGCATTCCCGGTTCCGCCGCCATAATTAGATTCCATGTAACCCGAAGCATACACGCCGGCAGTGAAGCTCGAAGCCACCGGTGCGTCATCTACGAGCGCCGCCGTCTTCGCTATCGTTCGTATTCCCCCCGGGAACGGTGGTTCCGAGTACGAGCACTGGGACGCGGTGGTCGCCAGCATCAGGGCGACCGCCCCGGCCAGGATAATTGCTACCCGCCGTAATCCTCTGCGCTCCATCTTTCCCCCTCGCTAGTGGACGGCCGTGGTGACCTGCCCGGTGGACATATTGACCTCGCGGATGACACCATTCATCGTGTCCGCAACGAACATCGTCGTCCCCGAGACGGCGATCCCGGTTGGGAGGTCGAACTCCGCGCTAGCCAGCGGCCCGTCCACCAACCCCGGCTGGCCCTGTAGGCCGCCGTAGGTCGTCACGCTTCCGGACGGGTCGATTCTGCGAATGACGTTGTTGAGGGTGTCCGAGACGTAGATACTGCCGTCGGCCGGATTCCACGCGGCTGCGGTCGGCAGATAAAACTCGGCGCTGGATCCCGGCCCATCAACGTAGCCAATTTGGCCGTTCCCGGCCAGCGTCGTGACGTTTCCGCTGAAGTCTATTTTTCGGATTGCTTGGTTTCCTGCGTCGACGACATAAGTGTTGTTGTCGTAGTCCTGTATTAGATCGGTCGGTGCGCTGAACTCACTCTGGGCTGCGGGTCCATTCAACAGCCCAGGCGAACCATTACCCGCGAAGGTGTTGACGTTGGCGCCGTCGAAATAGCGCAGCACATTGTTTGCGGAGTCCGCAATATAGCTGCCGCCAATCGTGCCGGCAACAAAGGAAAACTCGGCCGAGGTTGCGGGTCCATTCACGTAACCGGATTGCCCCGTGCCGGCAACCGTGTGCACCGTGCCTGCGTTCGTGTTGCAGTAACTGTTCGGCGGCGCCGGTCCGGAGCAGATGCGCCGTAGGACATGGTTCATCGTGTCATTAACGTAGAGGTCGATCCAGCTGTATATCGCGCCGTGCAGGTCCTCGTAACGCCGGCCCCCGCTAAGCCCCGTGGGCGCGTTGAACTCCGCCTCCGTTACATACCCGTCCACGTAGCCCGCTGTGCCGTTGCCCGCTATAACGGAGCAGCTCCCGCCGACGATACAGTCCTTGATTTCGTTGTGGCCGGTGTCGGCGATGAAGAGCTCGTTATACGGGCTTGGCGAATAGGTCAGCCCCGTCGGTCGGGCCAGATCCCCGGTCGGATTGGGTGCGTACAGGTTCACAGAGATCACCGTCGGTCCGGACTGCGCCCATGTGGTCGCGGCGTAAGCGAGCGCCACGGCCGCCGAAGCAGTAGCGATCCAAAGTAGGTTCCTTGAGGCCATTCTCTACCTCCAGAGCTGAGCGATTGTCGCACGCCGCGCCGCAGTGGAAACGGACCAGAACGTGCCGGAAAAGCTCATCTGATGCCGCCGTAGATCGCTCGCGGCGGCCGCACCCGCTCTTGCCAGACCTTAAGAGAACCGCGGAGCGCCGCCCGCGGTCGGCGCGGGAGGACTGGAACGGCGGTAGATTAGCTCGACCTCGGATCCAGTGATACAACGCGCGCTATGTGCCCACGCGATACGGTTCTACGGGCTCTACGCAGAGCGATCGATGCCCGACCCCGAGAGAGCCTCGGGAAGATAGCCGCCTCAGTTGGCGTGAGCGCGAGCACGTCCAAGCGCGTCCTGGCGGGTTCGGGCACAGGTTTCCGCGCCGCACGAGCCCATGCACTGCAGGCTGCGATCGCGGAGGTCGAGGCGGCCCCGCCGCCCATTGAGGCCGGAATCCGTATTACAGCGACTACCATCACGCTCGGAGGCGGGCTGCCCACCGCCTCGGTTTCCACGGCTGGCGTGTTCGACTCTGGCCAATTTGTGAACCAACTCGGCGGCGGGGCTGGGTACCTGACCTCGTTCACCGGATATACGAACGACGCGGGTTACGACGATCACGACGCAGCGGTCACCAATGCTTACTGGAACCTGTATGCCGACTACTCTGCCGTCAGCGCTTGTGGCCTTGCGAGCGACCTGAACCAACTCGTGCCACTTCAGCGTAACACCTACAACTCCCGGTGCATCTTGGCGGTCGAGTAGCGGTTCGGATCCCTTGATGCGTCGAAGGCGCTTCTTATCCATGCTGACGCCGGCTCTCATGGCGGCGGGCTGCGGTCGGTTCGCCTTCCGATCGCCCGAGGTCTTGCTGTTTAGCACGGTGGGTTACCGATATTGTCAGAACTATACCTTGATTGCCGAACCCGCGAGCGGCGAAGTGCGGGCGTTCCTCACGCCTTCAGGAGGAAAGAGCTATCCGAGTGCGCCCGCGCGCAGCTTGCACGGTCCGGTCGCCGTGGTAGTTCATGAACACTTCCCAGGTGGTCAGGTGATCGGCGATATTATCGAACTGTATTGGCCGCCCCGGCGCTGGCGACGGTTGTGGTATCGCCCGCCGGGTTCGCCAGGACAGTTGGTCATGTCGCCCGACGCTACCAAGGTCGCGGCGGTTTTCCGGCCGCAGCCGGATCAGTATAGCCATATATCGATCTTCCCCCTGTCCGGTGATGATCCGCTCGATGTCTCCGAACTGATACCCGCGCAGGGGCGCGTGGGCGACGTTTCACCGGATTGGAGCCCAAACGGGGAGCAACTGGTGCTCCGGCGCATTGACAGCACGGCGGGGGTGCGGGACCAGACCATTGAATTACCCTGTCTTCACATCGGCACACGACGGGTCAGCGTGCTGCGAGCCGCGCGACCTCAGTTTCTGATCGCCTGCTACGGTCCCGACGGTCCGCTCCTGGAACGCGACGGATTGAGCCTGCGCAAGATCGCGCCCGACGGCGCCGTCAGCACCCTGCTGGATCACGACGCCATTCCGGGAGCCATGCCCATCGACTTAGGGTTGGCGTATTCCTTCACGCCTGAACGCAGTCGCCTTCACCATGGCCCGCCTGCTGGACCAAAAGCGGCTCCAGTATGAAATTTGGCTGTTGGAACTAGACCGCGCCGGAAAAATGCCTCGGCGGCTGTTCGCTACCGCTGACAGCCGCATCAGGGAGATCGGTTTCGCTACACCGTAGCGCCCGCCGTCAGTGCTTCCAAGGCAGAGCTTTCTCTGCCCAGACGCTGCCAGGGTAGCGCTGCGGCAGCCCCTCAGCGACCCGGCCCAGCGCGGTGTGATCGTTACTCGCGCGGTAGTGGGATACGGCGTGCCAGTACATCGCCTCGGGCGCCGACCGCGGGGCAGGCGCTGTCTGCAGCGCGTGGTCGTACCTGCGCTCGGCCTCGGCGCTTTGCTTGCGCGTGAACGCAAGGCGGCCGGGGCGGGCGGCCAGCCAGGCGGTGAAGTCGGTGCGGTTGAGGTAGCCTTCCAGGCGCACCCGCTCCTTGCCGCCGCTGTCGAGCAGCAGCACGGTGGGCGTCCAGAGGGCGTCAAACCGCGAGAACCACGCCGGGTGCTCCTTGATATGGGCCTCGACGGGGATGAAGTCCTGCTGGATAAACGCGGCCACGCCCGCATCAGTGTAACTCTCGGCTTCCAGCCGAGCACAAGCCCCTCAAGCCGGGGCGGCGCTGAAAACCAGCAATATCGGGCGGTGTTGCTCGGCGCGGCCTGCTTCAGGCTCGCGTCCACATCCCGACTCCACTGCATGGCCATACGTTTTCCTGCGCCCAGCACAGCACTGCGAGCGTCACGACCGCGACCGCGATGATAACCGTGGGCCAGCGGCGGGGCGGACTCCGCGGCGGGCGCGACCGGCGGCAACCAACTCGACACGACAACTCAGTGGTACAATCCGCGGTATGTACCCGCGCGATACGGTTCTACGAGCCTTCAGCAGGGCGCTCGAGGCTAAGCCGCACGAGAGGCTGGAGAAGATAGCCGCGTCTGCCGGTGTGAGCCCGAACACACTCAAGCGGGCGCTGAACGGCGCAGGCACCAGCTTTCGCTTCGCGCGCGCTCGTGCGCTGCTAGGCGCAATCGAAAACGCGGAGATGGCGCTGCCGCCGCGCAGCCGGAAGCAAATCGCAGAGATGCTCGGCTTTCCTTCACCGAGCGCGCTCTCGCATTTCATTCAGCGGGGCAGGATCCCGCCCCCCCCCCCCGCGGCGAGGTTAGCCACGGCAAAGATTGAGCCGCTGCGGCCCGTTATGGGTTGGCCGCGGCAAGTCGCGGCGCGCTATTCCGGCTGGACCTTGGAGGCGACGAGGAGGCTCAGTCAATGGCCGGACTGCTAAACCAGCGCATAGCGTGGGCGGCGATCGCCGCTCTGGCGGCGGGCGCGCTTATTTTCGCGGCTCGCCCTGCCGCACAGGGTGAGCCGAGTGAGGAGACCGTTACCGCGACCGCTCCGTTCCCCGCCACCAGCTTTGCCCGGCCGACCGGCTTGGTTTGTTCCCCGAATCCCTACAATGAGCTGTTTATTGCCGACACTGGCCACAATGAAATCAAGGACTGTCTCGTCGGCGGGAGCTGCTCCGTTATAGCGGGTAACGGCACGCCGGGGTAGGTGGACGGGTATGTAACCAGGGCAGAGTTCGACGCGCCCACCGGGCTCAGCGGCGGCCGGCACTACGAGAGCCTGCACGGCACGATATACAGCTGGATCGACCTGTACGTCAACGACACGCTGAACCACGTCATCCGGCGCGTCTGTTCCGGGCCGGCACCGCCCAACAGTTACTGCAGCTCGAACGCAGGCACGGTCCAGACCGTCGCCGGGACGGGGCAATCCGGCTACGTGAACGGGCCCGCAGCTTCGGCGCAGTTTTCCTTCATTGCAGGCGGCATTGGCGGCAGCTACGTCGCCGATTCCGCAAACAACGTCCTCCGCTATTTCGACGGCGCCAACGTCAGCACATTCGCGGGTAACGGCACGCCCGGGCTCGTAAACGGCCCGGCTTCGGAGGCAGAGTTCGCGGCCCCTACCGACATCGCCCAAGACTACAGCAACAATACCTTTGTCGTCGACGCTGGTAACCAGGCAATCCGCAGAATTGACGTCAACGGCAACGTGACCATCCTGGCCGGTAATGGACAATACGGGTACCGGGATGGCCCGGGCTCCAGCGCGGAGTTCTACCTGCCCACCGGCGCCGCGTGGAATCCGAGCGACGGCAACATTTATGTTAGCGACACCCTGAATAACGTGATCCGCAGGGTTGACCCATCCGGGAACGTGACGACGTACGCGGGCGTGCAGAGCAGTCCCGGGCTTGCGAATGGGGCACTCGCGAGCGCGGAATTCGACCTGCCTACGGGTATCGCGGTCTCAGGGACGACGATGTTCATCGCGGACACGCTGAACGGGGTTATACGCGAGGTCAATATGTCCACCGGCCAGGTAACAACCGCATTTCAGTAGCCAGCTCGGGACCCATGGAGGCGCAGTGAAACGGAACGGTAATCTTGGGTGGCTGGCGGTGCTGGCGCTTGTCGCGCTCGTAATTTTCTCAACTCAATGCTCCGTTGTCGTGCCGCCCTTCGAAAGTGGGATTCGGATTACTGCGGAGACGGCGGTATTTCAAGATGGCCTGCAGACTTCGTCCCGCGCGCAGCCCGGTATATATGACTCCGGGTACCTGGTCCAGTCCGTCGGGGTTGGCACGGGATCGCAGGAAAGGTTTACGGGGTTCACGGGCCCGGGCGGGCAAGACGATCATCCGGACGCGATCACGAACGCTTACTGGTTCGTGGGCGCGCTTTACGTCGGCACCTGCAACCTGATATCGGATCCGAATTTCTTGGTGGCGCGGGCAGGAGGAATCTCCCAGACTGTCTGCAGGATCGAAATGTAGCCGCCCCGACACCCGCATGGGCAGAAGGCGATTTCTGGCAATAGCACTGCCGGTGCTGCTGGGCGCTGGCTGCGGTCGACTTGCCCTGCGCTCGCCGGAGGCGTTACTGTTCAGCACCCTGGGCTACCGGATTTTCCAGGACTACGTATGGGTCGCCGACCCCGCGAGCGGCAGGGTTTGGCCGTTCTTGGAACCAGTCGGCCAGCGCAGCTATCCGGCGGCCTCCGCCCGGAGCCTCCGGGGGCCAGTCGCTGTCGTGGTCCACCATACAATCGCCGATGGTGTAGTGGGCGACGCCATTGCGCTATATTGGCCGCCGCGCCGATGGCAGCGGCTCTGGTCGCAGCCCGGAGCCTCCTTCGGTGCTCTGTGCATATCGCCGGACTCATCGCTGATCGCCGCAGAACTGCGGCCGCAACCCAGAGAGTATCTGAAGATTTGGCTCTTCTGCCCGGATGGCACGCCCCATACAGAGGTCTCCGCACTTCTGCCTGCGCGCGGTCGCAGCGCCGACTTTTCGCCGCAGTGGAGCGCCGATGGCGATCGGCTTATGATCCGCCGCGTCCACGACCCGGACGGCAGCGGGATGCACCAAACCACCGAGCTCCTCTGTTACTACCCGGCTACCCAGGCAATAGAAGTCCTGCTTCCAGCCACCAGCGACCCTCTCGTCGCCTGCTTTGGACCAGGGGACTCGTTGATCGAACGCCGGGGGGGATTCCTGCGCATAGTGTCGCGGGACGGGAGCTTACGGGAGCTGATGGACGGGCAGGAAATTTCTGGCGCTATCCCAAGCGACGTGGGATTACAATACTCGGCGAAGTTGAACGCCGTGGCGTTTACCATGGTTCGCGGCCCGCTCGGACAGCGGCAACAAAATGAGATCTGGTTACTGAGCCTTGCGTCCGGCGCCGGGCCGCCGCGGAGGCTGTTCGCCGCCTCCGATAGCCGCATTATCGAGATCGGCTTCGCTACGCCGTAGCGCCCGCCTTCAGTGCTTCCAGGGCAGGGATTTTTCGGCCCAGACGCTGCCGGGGCAGCGGCGCGGCAGCTCTTCGGCGACCTGGCCCAAGGCGGTGTGATCGTTGGTGGCGCGGTAGTGAGACACGGCGCGCCAGTACATGGCCTCGAGCGCGATTGCATCGGCACCCGGGCGTCGGCCAGCGCCAGCGAGGCCCGGCAGACCGAGGCCACCGAGCTGCTGCTGGTCCCCCTTGGTGCCCGGCGTCGCCGTCACCACAAATTGACGTCGAGGACGATGGCACGGTCAACATCGCCGCCGTGGACGGCAACGCCGGCGCCAAGGCGCTGCAGATGGTCAACGACGTCACCGCCAGCGCCGAAATCGGCAAGACCTATCTTGGCAAGGTGGTCCGCCTGGTGGACTTCGGCGCCTTTGTCGAGATCTTTCCCGGCACCGACGGCCTGCTGCACATCAGCGAGATCGCCGAATACCGCGTGCGCACGGTTGACGACGAGCTCCATGAGGGCGATCAGATCCTGGTCCGCTGCATCAACATCGAGGGCAACAAGGTCAAGCTCAGCCGCAAGGCTATCCTCAAGGAGCAGCGCGAAAAGCTGGGCCGGCCGCTGCCTCCGCCCCCGCCGGGCAGCGAGGCCGGCGACGGCGACAGCTACGACCGACCGCCGCGCCGCGAGGGCGATGACGACCGCCCCCGGCGGGGCGGGTTCCGCGGGGGGCGTGG
>JBOGKQ010000016.1:0-56411 GCA_050747905.1 Terriglobales bacterium
GTTTCAATGGCGGTAATGTCAACCTCGCCGTCGCCCTGGCCGGCGTGGCCATCGCCGACGTAGAAGAGCGCGCCGGGAACGAAGACGGGGAAATAGACGGTCGAACCGGCGACCAGATCCTTGCAGTCCATGTTTCCGCCCATCAGATCGGGCGGGACGGAGCTGTGGCGGCCGTAGCTGGGCGGCGGGGCGACGCCCATACTGCCGAAGAATGGGCGCATGGGGATGGAGATGCCGGGGGAGAACTGAGCGGTCATGGTTTGCCAGTCGAGGGGGATGATGCGCATTTTGTGCAGGCCGGGCATGATCATGAAACCCGAGCGCGCGCCGAAGGAGTTGTAGGCGTAGGGGATCATGCCGGTGATGCTGTCAATATGAACGGCGAGGGTGTCGCCGGGCTCGGCGCCGCGGATGAAGATGGGGCCGGTGAGGATGTGGCCGCCGGGGCCGCGATCGGCGCGGGGAACATCGGCGTAGACCTCCTTCAAGGTGGCCTGAATCTGGTTGGCGGGCACGCCGGCGCGTGCGAGGCCCTGGGGGCTGTTGGTAAGCAGGGTGTCCACGGAGACGGTCTGCCCGGGGGCAATGGTGAGGACGGGCTTGTCACCGGACCAGTAATGGCCCCAGGTCACGGACTTGGCCGAGACGGCGAGGTGGAGGGGCGCCTGGGCGGCGAGCGGGAGGGCGGCGGCGAGCACGAGCAGCGCGGCGGGTTTCATGGCGCCTAGTATACTCAGCCCATGAAAGGTATCGCTATCGTTCTGTTTTCTGCTAGCCTCGCCGCGCAGTCACTTTCTCCGGTTCTGCGGCCCTTTATCAGCGTGGACGCGCCGGTGGTGGCGCTGGAGCACGTGCGGGTGATTGACGGCACGGGCGCGCCGGCGGCGGAGGATCAAACGCTGGTGATTGCGAACGGCAGGATCGCCGCCCTCGGGGCGCGGGTGGATGTGCCCGCGGGCGCCAAGGTGCTCGATCTGGCGGGCGACACCGTGTTCCCTGGGATGGTGGGCATGCACGATCATCTGTTCTATCCCGACCCCACCGGCGTGGGGCCGCTGCCGGGCTCGCCGGCGCTGTATCACGACCAGGGATTCAGCTTTCCGCGGCTGTATCTTGCCGCAGGGGTGACGACCATCCGCACCACGGGCGCGGTCATGCCCTATACCGATATCAACCTGGCGCAGATGGTGGCGGCCGGTCAGTTGCTCGGACCCGACATCATTGTCACCGGGCCTTACCTGAACGGCCCGGGCGGATTCACGCCCAACATGCACGGGCTGACGGGTCCCGACGACGCCACCCGCACCGTGAAGTACTGGCAGAGCGAGGGCGTGACCACCTACAAGGCTTATATGCAGATCACGCACGCCGAGCTGGCGGCGGCGATCCGGCAGGTGCACTCGGTGCCCGGCGACACCATCACCGGGCACCTGTGCTCGATCGGGTTCCGGGAGGCGGCGGCGCTGGGCATTGATGACCTTGAGCACGGCATGGAAATTGACACCGAGTTTGATCCGGGCAAAAAGCCGGACGTGTGTCCGCCGGGCGCGCTGACGCAGAAGACGCTGGCGGCGATTGACGTCGAAGGCCCCCAGGTGCAGGCGACCATCCACGCCCTGATCGCCGATCACGTGGCGCTGACCTCGACGCTGCCGGTGTTTGAGGCGTCGGTCGCGGGGCGGCCGCCGCTGCGGCTGCTGCCGAGATTACTCGAGGTACTCTCGCCCGCCTCGCGCGTACATTATCTGACCTACCGCGTGTTTGCCGACGAGCATCCGGGGGCGAGCGCGGTGATCTTCAAAAAGGAAATGCAGTTCGAACACGACTTTTACAAAGACGGCGGATTGCTGATGGCCGGGCTCGATCCGACCGGCAACGGCGGCGTGGTGGCGGGCTTTGGCGACCAGCGCGAAGTGGAGTTGCTGGTCGAGGAGGGCCTGACGCCGGTCGAGGCGATTCAGGTGGCGACGGAAAACGGCGCCAAGTTCCTGCACCTCGACGCCCGGATCGGCACGCTGGCGGTGGGCAAGCAGGCCGACATGGTGGTGGTGAAGGGCAACCCGGTCGCGAACATCAATGAAATTGAGAACGTGCAGATGGTCTTCCAGCACGGCATCGGCTACGACAGCGCAGCACTGCTGCGCTCGGTGCAGGGGCAGGTGGGGCTGAACTGAAGCAATCAGTTCTTGCCGAAGGTGATGAGGCCGAGGTTGACCTGCAGGGCGTCGTCGGCCATGAAGGCCATTGCGGCGCCCCCGGGGGCAACGGACATGGAGTTCTCAGCGCCCCAGAAATAATCGTAAAGCGCGGGGACGGTCACGTTCATCGCGCGCAAGCCGGTGCCGTCCCAACCCACGGCGAGCAATTGGTCGCTGAGATCCGGGCGGGCGGCGAGGAAATAGATCTGTTGGCGCGGGCCCAGGGAGAAATGTTCGCTGCCCACCCAGCCGTGATAGATCTGGCGGGCGGGATGGTGGAAGTCGTAGACCCAGATGCCCTGCCGTGGATCGCCGTCATAGCGTGCACCGGCCGCGTAGGCGATGGCGCCGCCATCGGGTGCGCAGAGCAGTTCGGAAGCGATGGCAGGGCTCGGCAAGGGGGCCAGGGCGCGGGACTGTCCGGTAGCAAGGTCCAGGCTTTCCAGGCGTTTCCAATCGGAGTAGATCACAGGGCCCCGCGACGAGGTGCACAGCACGAGTTTGCTCGTGCGGCCGAGCGTGCGCGGATCGCCGCCGGAGGCTGGAACCGCATCGAGGCCGGAAAACGCCGAGCCGGGCGACCAGGATTCGAACACCACCTGGCTGCCATCGTCGGACCATTCGGGGAATATGTTGTCGCTTTCGTTCTCCACCAGCGCCGTGGCCTCACTGCCGTCAGCATTAGAAACCCAGATCTGCTCGCGCTCGACGCCTTTGAGGAATGAAAAATACGCCAAGCGCTTCCCGTCGGGCGAGTAGACGGGGAAGTTCTGGTTGCGCGCGGGATCGTTGGTGATGACGTGAATCGCGTTGGAATTCGAGGCCGCAGTCAGCGCCATTTCCGCGATGCGGGTGTCGGTGTGAAAGGTGGCGAATGCCAGGCGTTTGCCATCGCGGGAAAGATCAAGTTCGGCATCATCGCCCTGGCCGGCGGTGACCTGCAGCGAGGGCCCGCCGGCAGCCGGGATTTTCCAGATGTTGAAGGTCCCCCCCTGGCTGGAGGCGTAATAGATGCTGCGCCCGTCGGGTGTCCAGGCGGGCGACAGGGCCATGCCGGCGGTAATCGCGGTGAGCTGGCGCACCGAGCCGGTGCCGAGGTTGATCACTTGGAGCGAGGTGTAGGGACCGCCGCCGTAGCTGCCTGCGATGAAGGCGATCTGACGGCCGTCGGGAGAGAAGCGCGGATCGGCGATTGTTCTCTGACCGGGCGCAAGCTGGCGTGGCGGCTGGCCGGGGACTTCGATCCAGAGAGTCTGGGTCGAGGTTTGCACGTAGGCCAGTTCCTGCCCGCTGGGCGACCAGGCGGGATACTTGGCGTTGCGGACCAGCAAGCGGGGCGTGCCGCCTAGGGCGGCGACTTCCCAGATATCCCACAGAGCGGAGTCGTTTAGCTGGCTGTAGGCGAGGGATGCGCCATCGGGCGTCCAGGCGGGCGAAGCCTTGACGGCGGTGCCATGGGTGATCTGGACGAGGCTGCTGCCGCCGATGACGCCCACGTAGACGTTGTAGCTGCCGTCGCGGTCAGAGACGAAGGCGAAGGAACGGCCGTCGGGGGAAAGCGCCGGATCGCGCTGCACGCCTTTCATCGAGGTGAGTGCCTGGAAGTGCATGGCGATGGTCGCGGGCGGACGCGGCAGCAGGAAGAAGGCGGCCGCCCCGGCGATGACAATACCGGCGACGGCGGGCAGCACCCAGCTCAGCCAGCTCCGGCGCGCCGGCGCGGCGGCGGGCGGCGCAGGCGCGTCGCCGGCGGCAATTTCCTCGAGGGCGATGCGGGCATCGCCGATGGATTGCAGACGCTGGCGGACATCCTTGCGCAGCGAGCGCTGGAGCAGTTGGCGCAGGGCGGGCGGCGTGGCGGGCGGCAGCCGCGTCCAGTCGGGCTCGTCGCGGACGACGGCGGCGATGGTGTCGGTGACGTCATCGCCGTGAAACGGCCGCGCGCCGGTGAGCATTTCGTAGAGCACGACGCCGAAGGCCCAGATATCGGCGCGGCGGTCGGCGGGTTTGCCGCGCGCCTGCTCGGGCGCCATGTAGGCGGCGGTACCGAGCAGCGTGCCGGCGAGCGTGGCCGGGCTGGTGAGGGTGGGGGAGTCGGAAATGTCAGCGCTGGAGAGCTCGGGTGAGAGCGCTTTCGCGAGGCCGAAGTCGAGCACCTTGACCTGATCATCAGACGCGATTTTGATGTTGGCGGGCTTGAGATCGCGGTGGATGACGCCGCGCTCGTGCGCGTACTCGAGGGCCTCGGCGAGCTGGCGGGCGAGGGCGATGGCCTCGGCGGGCGGCGTGGGGCCGCGGCGGAGGCGCTCGGCGAGGGTTTCACCGGGCACCAGCTCCATGGCCAGCACGGCGGCGCCGGAGACGCTGGTCTCGAGGCCGTAGACGGCGGCGATATGCGGATGGCCAAGACCGGCCAGCAGTTGCGCTTCGCGGCGGAAGCGCTCGAGCGCCATGGTCTCGCCCGAGAGGCGGTCGGGCAGGCATTTGAGCGCGGCTTCGCGCTTAAGGCGCGTGTCCAGGGCGCGGTAAACTTCGCCCATGCCGCCGGCACCCAGCGGTGCGACGACTTCGTAGGGTCCGATGCGGGTGCCCGAGGCCAGCGGCATAGCCGCCATTATACTGGCACAGGAACCGTCCATGATTGCCGATCCGAACGTCTGGCGGGAGTGGAAAGCGACACGCCTTGCGGGTGCGGCGGAGCTGACATGACCCGCCGCGCGCTGCCATGGCTGCTGCTGGTGCCGTATGCGGCCTTGCTGTGGGTGCCATGGTACGCACGCTCGGCGCCGGCGCTTTGGGGTTTTCCGTTCTTTTACTGGTACATGTTCCTGTGGGTCATTGTGACCGCCGGGCTCACCGGGCTGGTTTATAAACTGCGGCGCTGATATGAACCTGACCGCGCCCATCGTGTTTGCGGCCTGCCTGCTGCTGGTGACCATGCTGGGGCTGTGGGCGGCGCGTTGGCGGCGGGGCGATCTGGACGCGATCGAGGAATGGGCACTGGGCGGGCGGCGCTTCGGCGCGGTGCTGACGTGGTTTCTGATCGGCGGAGATTTTTATTCCGCCTATACCATCATTGCCGTGCCGGCGCTGGTGTACGGGGTGGGGGCGATGGGATTTTTCGCTCTGGTGTACACCATCCTGGTGTACCCGTTCGTCTATATGGTTCTGCCGCGCCTGTGGCGGGTGTCGCGACGGCGCAACTACGCGACGCTGGCGGATTTCATCCAGGGGCGCTACGGCAGCCGCGCGCTGGCGTCGGCGGTGGCGGTAACCGGCATTCTGGCCACGCTGCCCTATCTGGCTTTGCAACTGCTGGGCATGCAGTTGGCGATCGCGGCGCTCGGTTTCCGTTCGCCGGCGCAGGCGAGCGACGTGGGACTGGCGGCGGCATTCGTGATCCTGGTGGCTTACGACTACGTCAGCGGGCTGCGCGCGCCGGCGATCGTCGCCATCGCCAAAGATGCGATGGTGTATATCGTGATCCTGGTGGCGGTGATCTGGATTCCGATTCGCCTGGGAGGCTACGGGCACATTTTCCACGCGGCCGCGGCAGCGCTGGCGGCGCATCATCCCGCCGGATCCCTGATCTTGCCTCCGGCCCAGTTCGTCGCCTTTGCGACGCTGGCGGTGGGGTCGGGGCTGGCGGCGTTTCTGTATCCGCACACGGCGACCAGCATCCTCAGCGCCGCCAGTGACCGGGCGATCGAGCGCAACGCGGTGTTTCTGCCGGCCTATACGTTTCTGCTGGGGCTGATTGCGCTGCTGGGCTACGTGGCGCTGGCGGCGGAGGTTCATACCGCGAACCCGAACGGCATCGTGCCGGCGCTGTTCAGGCGCATGTTTCCGCCGTGGTTTGCCGGCTTCGCGATGGCGGCGATCGCCGTTGGCGCGCTGGTGCCGGCGGCGATCATGGCGATTGCCTGCGGCACGCTGTTCACGCGCAACCTGTGGCGCGAGTATGTCAACCCGAAGCTCGATGCGCGGCGCGAGGCGGGCCTGGCCAAGCTGGTCTCGCTGCTGCTGAAGCTGGCGGCGGTGGCGTTTGTGATCTTTGGCGACCAGACCTACGCCATCAACCTGCAATTGCTGGGCGGCATTTGGATTTTGCAGACGTTTCCGGCGGTGATTTTCGGACTCTACCGCCGCTGCTTCCATCCTGCGGCGCTGCTGGCGGGCTGGGCGCTGGGCATGGCCGTGGGTACGGCCATGGGCTGGGCGATGGGGTTGCGCACCTCCGTGTATCCGCTGCAGGTTGGCAGCGTGCATATTGCCGCCTACGCCGCCGTGGACGCCCTGGTGGTGAACTTGGCGGCGGCGGCGGTGCTGACGCTGGTATGCCGGCGCGCCGGCCTGGCGGCGGGCGGGGATGAGACCGCACCCGGCGATTACGAGCCCGCCGCGGCCGCCGTGGCCAGCCTGGGAGCGTAACCATGCTACGGCTGCTTCCTACCCACGCCCTGGTCCACTGTGGTCCAGTGCGCGCCATCGCGGGCGCGCTCGATTTTCACGCTCACCCGCGTGGGCGAGCTCCACACATAGACGATGCGCTCATGCGGCGGACCGCCGCCCGCCGCCGGCGGACCGAACTCGGTCCAAACGTTGCCGGCAATGTTCATCTTCGCGATAAACGGCGCCTCGCCCTTGCCGCTGGCGAAGATCTCGTAATGCCAATAACTGTGTTCGTCCGGGTTGTAGGTGTCCACTACGAGCGACTCAATCGGCTTGCCCGACCAGACATTGCTGAAACTACACTCGAGAAACTTGCGGTTCTGCGACCAGCGGCAGTGCTCATCCCACGTCCAATGCCCCGGCGGACCGCCGCGGGCAGAGCCACTGGTGCCATGAAAGGTCCAGTGGCCGGTGGAGATGTCCAGCTTTTGCAGCTCGGGGGTCAGGGGCCGCTGAGCCGCCGCGGCCAGCGGCAACGCCGCCAGCAGTAGCAAGGCGAAGGCGAGGCGTGACATGCGGCCATGGTAACACCGCTGCCGGGCCATACCGCCCGCAGCGGGGCGAACAAATTATCGGGTAACGCGGCGTGCGGGATTTTGTAGGATGAAATTACCAGGAGGCACAACCATGAAGCCCTTACGCTTTTTTACCGTTCTTTTGTCCGCCGCGGCAATTCCGCTGCTGGCGGTGGCGCAGCGTCCGGCACAACGTCCGGCGCGGCCTGCCACTCCGGCTCGTCAGACACGTCCGGCGGCCCGGCCGGCTCCCAATCGTGGCCCGGCGAAGGGAGTTGGAGGCGGATACGTACCGCAACATGGGCCTGAACCACTGTCGAAAAAACCGGCTCTGCCGGAAAAAAATAGGGTTTCAGGCCATCCCACAGCCCCGCATGTGCATGCGCAGGGCGATGTCTGGGTGGGCCGCATCCCCAGCAACGGCGTCCGTTACCATCTGGACCATCCTTGGGAACACGGCCATTTCCCGGGCCGGATCGGGGCCTCCCAAATCTGGCGTTTGGAGGGCGGTGGGCCTAACCGTTTCTACTTCGGTGGCTACGTGTTTATGGTCGCCGCGCCCGACGTCCACTATTGCTCCAACTGGCTGTGGAATTCCGACGACATTGTGCTTTACGACGATCCCATGCAAGTGGGCTGGTATGTCGCCTACGATGTCCGGCTCGGGACCTGGTGCCACGTGCAGTTCCTCGGCCAGGCTTAGCCAGGCGTAGCGGATATATATAAGACTGTAACCCGGCGGCGGCGCTGGGCGTTTTAAGAAGTGGAGCGGCCTACCTTTGCCACGAGCGGCATTATGGGCAACGAAGCACTTCCCACGAGTCCGATGTCCACGCCGTCCGCCGCCCCCCGCCGCCATCGCCACGGCTGGGTTTGGCTGCTGATCATTCTGGCGGTCGCCTTCGCCGCCTACCGCTACCGCCAGCTAGCCTTGCCGGCCCCTCAAGCGGCAGCCGCGGGGCGCGGGAGCGCTGGCCGCGGCGCGGGCGGAGGGCCCGCCGTCCCGGTGGTGGCCGTAACCGCCGCGCGCGCCAGCGTGCCCGTGTTTCTGCGCGGCATCGGCAGCGTCACTCCCAACTACACGGTCACAGTGCATCCTCTCGTGGGCGGCCAGATTGAGCACGTCTACTTTAAGGAAGGCCAGTTTGTCCACCCGGGCGACGCGTTGCTGGACGTGGACCCACGGCCCTATCAGGCCGCCCTGGCACAGGCGGAGGGCCAACTCGCCCACGACACCGCCCTCTTTCAGGACGACGAGCTTGACTACCAGCGCTATCTGTCGCTCTACCAGCAAAACATCATCGCCAGGCAGCAGGTGGATTCCCAGCACGCCCTGGTGAATGAGTACAAGGGCGCCATGGCCACCGACCAGGCGGCGATCAAGGCAGCCCAGCTCAACATCACCTACAGTCACATCACCGCTCCGATTGCCGGACGTTTGGGCCTCCGCCTGGTGGACCCCGGCAACGTGGTGCAGGCGGGAGCCCAGACCAGCCTGGTAGTGATTACCCAGGTGCAGCCCATCGCCATGCTGTTCAACCTGCCGCAGCAGGACTTGCCGCAGGTGTACCCGCTCCTTCTGGCTGGGCAGCATCCGGTAGTCGATGCTTTTGACAGCAGCAATACGCAGTTGCTGGCCAGCGGGCGCCTGGAAACCATTGACAACAGCATTGATCCAGCGACGGGCACCTTCCGCTGCAAGGCGATATTTGAAAATGCGGATAACCAGCTGTTTCCGAGCGAGTTCGTCAACGCGCGCATGCGCGTGGGCAGCGACTCCGGCCTCACGGTGGTGCCTCCCGCGGCGATCCAGCGCGGGCCCAACGGCGCGTTCGTCTTTGCGGTGTCGGCACAAAACACCGTGCAGGTCGTGCCGGTGAAGGAAAAAATCACCGAAGGCAACCAGGTTGGCCTGGCCAGCGGGCTCGATCCCGGCGTGCCCGTGGTGGTGGATGGCGCCGACCGGCTGCAGGACGGCACCCGCGTGCGCGTCCGCGCCCAGCCCCTGCCCCCTCCGCTCACCGCCGAGGCCTTGCGGGCCGCCGCTCCTCCGGTGGCGGGAGCACGCACGGCCGCGCCCGCGGCGAAGCCGGCCGCCGCACCCCCTGCCGCCCGCCCCCACTCCCACCCCACGATTCCCCACACCACCCATGCCAACCCTGCCGCGGCAACTTGGAGACGACCTCAGCGCCAGCGGGCGTCCGTGGCCGGCGAAGAGGTGGCTGTGCCACCCGTAACCTCTCGGCCCGTAACGCCGGCGGCGATTCACCAGGAAAAGCCGCGCGCGACCGGCGCGGAGCCTGCTAAGCCAAGTCTGGGACTGCGTTAAGAGGACGCTGTGAATCCGTCGCGACCGTTCATTCTGCGGCCAATAGCCACCAGCCTGCTGATGGCGGCGGTGCTGCTGGCCGGCCTGGTGGCCTACAAACAGCTTCCCGTGTCGGCGCTGCCGGAGGTGGACTATCCCACCATGCAGGTGCAGACGTTTCTGCCGGGCGCCAGCCCCGAGGTCATGACTTCTTCGGTGACAGCGCCGCTGGAGCGGCAGTTGGGCCAGATCCCAGGGCTCAACCAGATGACCTCGATCAGCTCTTATGGCAGCTCGATCATCACCCTGCAGTTCGTCCTTAACCTCGATATTGACGTGGCCGAGCAGGAAGTGCAGGCGGCGATCAACGGTGCCGGCACATTTTTGCCCCCTAACTTGCCCAACCCGCCCATCTACAGCAAAAGCAACCCCGCGGACGCTCCTATCCTGACCCTCGCCCTCACCAGCGACACGCTGCCGCTGTCGCAGGTGGAGGATTTCGCCGACACCATGATGTCGCAGAAAATTTCCCAGCTCAGCGGCGTCGGGCTGGTAAGCATTTCCGGCGGTCAGCGCCCGGCGGTGCGCGTGCAGGCCAACCCCAGCCAGCTGGCAAGCTACGGGATGAGCCTGGAGGATCTGCGCACCGCCCTCAGCCAGGCCAACGTGGACCAGGCCAAGGGATTTTTTGACGGCGCTCACCAGGCCTACACCATCGGCGACAATGACCAGCTCTCGACCAGCGCCGACTACAAACCTCTGATCGTGGCTTATCGCAATGGGAACCCGGTGCGCCTCGAGGATGTCGCCACGGTGCTGGACGGCGCCGAAAACGTGGACCAGGCGGCGTGGGCGAACACCCAACCGGCGGTCATCCTGAACATTCAGCGCCAGCCGGGCGCCAACATCATCGGCGTGGTGGATGAGGTTAAGGCGCTGCTGCCGCGGCTGGAGGCCTCTCTGCCCAGCTCGGTGCAGGTGAGTATTCTCACCGACCGTACCACCACCATCCGTGCCTCGGTCGCCGACGTGCAGTTCGAGCTCATCCTGACGGTGCTGCTGGTGGTGTTCGTCATCTTCATTTTCCTGCGCAGCGTTTCCGCCACCATTATTCCCTCCATTGCGGTGCCGCTGTCGCTGGTGGGCACCTTCGCCTTCATGTACCTGCTGGGGTTTTCCCTCGACAACCTGTCGCTCATGGCGCTGACCATTTCCACCGGATTTGTCGTGGACGACGCCATCGTGATGATCGAGAACATCAGCCGCTTCATCGAAGAGGGCATGACACCGATGGAGGCCGCGCTGCGCGGCAGCGAGCAGATCGGCTTCACCATCATCTCCATCACCTTCTCGCTGATTGCGGTCCTGATTCCCCTGCTGTTCATGGGCGACGTGGTGGGGCGGCTGTTCCGCGAGTTCGCGCTGACGCTGACGGTGACCATTGTGATGTCGGCGTTCGTGTCGCTGACGCTGACACCGATGATGTGCGCGCGTCTGCTGCGGCAGCAGGCGGGAACCGGCGGAAGCTGGCTCTACCGGACATCCGAGCGCGGCTTCCAGGCCATGGTGCGCTTTTACGGCCGCACCCTGGATGTGATCCTCAACCACCAGTTCGCCACCCTGGTGGTCACCGCTGCGACCCTGGTGCTGACGATTTATCTCTACGTCATCATTCCCAAGGGCTTTTTCCCGGTGCAGGACACGGGCGAGATCCTGGGCATTTCCGAGGGGCCCCAGAACGTCAGCTTCGCCGCCATGTCGGCGCGCCAGCAGGCCCTGGCAAAAGTGATTTTGCAGGACCCGGCGGTGGACAGCCTTTCGTCCTTCATCGGCATTGACGGCACCAACACCACCCTCAACGACGGCCGCCTGCAGATCAACCTCAAACCTATTGGCGACGGACCGGGGGAACGCACCACCACCGCCAGCGCGATCATCCGGCGGCTGGAGCCGGCGGTGGCGAGGGTGCCCGGCATCACCCTCTACCTGCAGCCCGTGCAGGACCTGAGCGTCGAAGACCGCATCAGCCGCACCCAATTCCAGTACAGCGTTGAAGACGCTAACGCGGCCGAGCTGGATCAATGGGTTCCGAAGCTGGTGAGCAACCTGCGCGCCATGCCGCAGTTGCGCGACGTGGCCAGCGACCGGCAGGACAACGGGCTGCAGACGATGGTGACGGTGAACCGCGACCAGGCCTCGCGCCTGGGCCTGATCCCCTCGACCATTGACGACACCCTCTATGACGCCTTCGGCCAGCGCCAGGTCTCGACCATCTTCACCCAACAGAACCAGTACCACGTGATCCTCGAGGTGGACCCCAAGTACCAACTCGACCCCCAATCGCTCAAGGAAATTTACGTGGACGCTGGCGCGAGCGGCGGGGGCGGCGCCGGCTCGATCGGCACGACCGCGGCGGGCACGGTGTCGGGCACGGCGACGCTGTCGGGGGTTTCCACCGCGTCCGGCAGCGAAGTCCCCTTGACCGCCTTCGCCACCGTCAAGACCGAAAGTGCGCCGCTGACGATCAACCATCAAGGGCAATTTCCGGTGGTCACGCTCTCGTTCAATCTCGCTCCCGGGGCCTCGCTGGGCGATGCCGTCAATGCCATTCAGGCCGCCGAGCAGCAGATCGGAATGCCCGCCAGCGTGCAACCCAGCTTCCAGGGCACGGCAGCGGCCTTCATCAACTCCCTGGCCAACGAACCCCTTCTCATTCTTGCCGCCCTGATCACGGTCTACATCGTGCTGGGGGTACTGTACGAGAGCTACATCCACCCCATCACAATTCTCTCCACCCTGCCTTCGGCGGGTGTGGGCGCCCTGCTGGCTCTGATGCTGTTCCACATCGAGTTCAGCATCATCGCGCTCATCGGCCTGATCCTGCTGATCGGTATCGTGCAGAAAAACGCCATCCTGATGATTGACTTCGCCCTGGAGGCGGAACGCCAGGAGCATCGCCCGCCGCTGGAGGCCATCCGCGAAGCCTGCCTGCTGCGCTTCCGCCCCATCCTGATGACCACCCTGGCGGCGATGATGGGCGGCATTCCGCTGGCGCTAGGCCGGGGTACTGGCTCGGAGCTGCGCCGGCCGCTGGGCATTGCCATTGTGGGCGGGCTCTTGCTCAGCCAGGTGCTGACCCTGTATACCACGCCCGTCGTTTACCTGGCCTTCGACTGGCTGAGCCGCAAGCTGCGCCGTGCGGCGGCAACGCCCGAGCCTGGCCCTGCGTTTGCTGAATAGGTCTCGCCGTGGACTTTGGCATCCAGAGCGTATCCGCCCCGTTCATCCGCCGCCCGGTGGCCACCTCGCTGCTGACGGCGGCGCTGCTGCTGGCGGGAGTTGCGGGCTACCGCCATTTGCCGATTGCACCGCTACCGGAAATTGATTTCCCCACCATCTCGGTATTTGCCAGCCTGCCCGGCGCCAGCCCGGCAACCATGGCCTCCGCCGTCGCCACCCCGCTGGAACGGCAGTTCGGCCGCATAGCCGGCCTCAGCGAGATGACCTCGACCAGTTCGCTGGGCTCCGCCAACGTGACGCTGCAGTTCGACCTCGACCGCGACATCAACGCCGCCGGGCGCGATGTGCAGGCGGCCATTGACGCCGCCGCAGGGCAGTTGCCTGCCAATATGCCCTCCCGGCCGCATTGGCGCAAGAGCAATCCTGCCGATGCGCCCATCCTCAACCTTGCCATGAGCTCGACCACGGTGCCGCTGGCCAATGTCTACGATGCCGCCGACTCCATCGTGGCGCAAAAGATTGCGCAGATACAGGGCATCGGCCAAGTCTTCGTCTACGGCAGCGGCCAGCCGGCGGTGCGGGTGGAAGTGAACCTGCAGAAGCTGAACAGCTACGGCATCAGCCTGGAGCAGGTGCGTACGGTGCTCAACAACGCCAACGCCAACCTACCCAAGGGGAAGTTTGAAAACGGCACGCAGGCAACCGAGATCAACGACAACGACCAACTGTTGGAGGCGGACCAGTATGGGCCGCTGCTGGTGGCCTGGAGCAACGGCGCCCCGGTGCGGCTGAGCGACGTGGCCCACGTCTACGAAGGTACGTCCGACTACCGCAACGCCGGCAGCGCCAATGGCGAGCCGGCGATCACGGTAGCGGTGTTCCGCCAGCCTGGCGCCAACATTCTGGACGCGGTGGATCACGTGCGCGCCGCCCTGCCTGGGTTGCGCGCCTCCATCCCGCCCACCATGCACCTGATCATCTCCCAGGACCGCTCGCCCACGATCCGCGCCTCCATCCAGGACGTGGAGATCACGCTGCTGGCCTCCATCCTGCTGGTGGTGCTGGTGGTGTTCGCCTTCCTGCGCGACTGGCGCTCGACCGCCATCCCTTCGATTGCGGTGCCGTTGTCGCTGGTGGGTACGTTTGGCGTGATGTATCTGCTGCACTACAGCATTGACAACCTTTCCCTCATGGCCCTGACCATCGCCACCGGCTTCGTGGTGGATGACGCCATTGTGGTGATTGAAAACATTGCGCGCCACATCGAGGCGGGCATGAAGCCGATGGCGGCGGCGCTGCTGGGATCGCGGGAGATGGGCTTTACCGTGCTTTCCATGAGCACCTCGCTGATCGCGGTGTTCACTCCCATCCTCCTCATGGGCGGCATCATCGGGCGTCTGTTTCGCGAGTTTGCGGTGACGCTGAGCGTGGCCATCGTGTTTTCTCTGCTCATCTCGCTGAGCACGACGCCGATGCTGTGCTCGCGCTTTCTGCATGCGGAGCGCGGCCGCCACAACTGGCTCTACCGGACCTTTGAGTCGGGCTTTGAAGCCATGAAGCGCGACTATGATCACGGCCTGCGCTGGGTGCTGCGCCACCAGGCGCTGGTGCTGGGAGTCCTGCTGGCGACGGTGGCGCTCACCGGCTGGCTGTTCTGGATTATTCCCAAGGGGTTTTTTCCGCAGCAGGACACCGGGCGGCTCAGCGGCAGCATCGTGGGCGACCAGGATTTGAGCTTCGCCGCCATGCGCACCAAGCTGGACCAGTTCGTGGCTATCGTGCACCAGGACCCCGCCGTGGACACCCTCACCGCCTACACCGGCGGCAACGCCACCAATACCGCCCGGCTCAGCATTCAACTCAAGCCTATTGGCGAGCGCAAGCTCGGCGCCGACCAGGTCATCGCCCGCCTGCGGCGCGCCGCCGGCGCGGTCCCCGGGGCGCAATTGTTCCTCAAATCGCTGCAGGATGTGTCCGTGGGCGGGCGCTTCAGCAGCGCTCTGTATCAGTACACCCTGGAGTCGGACAACCTCAACGACCTGGATCATTGGGCGCCGCTGCTGATGAACCGCCTGCGCACCCTGCCCCAGCTGCGCGACGTCAACAGCGACCAGCAGACCCACGGGCTGGAAGCTTCGCTGCTCATTGACCGCGATGCGGCCGGCCGCCTCGGAGTTTCCATGCAGGCCATTGATGCCACCCTGAACGACGCCTTCGGCCAGCGCGAGGTCTCGACCATCTACAAAGGCATCAATCAGTACTTCGTCGTGCTCACCGTGAATCCACAATTCCAGGCGGGACCCACGGGCCTCAAAGACATTTATGTCGCCTCGGCCCTGCGTGGGCTCGTCCCGGTGAGCGCCTTTGCGCATTACGCCCCCACCATGCTGACGCTGTCGGTGAACCACCAGGGGCAGTTGCCGGCCATCACCCTGTCATTCAACCTGGCGCCGGGTGCGGCCCTGGGCGACGCCGTCAACGCCATCACCCGGGCGGAGGGCCAGATCGGCATGCCCGCGGACGTGCGCGGCGGCTTTCAGGGCACCGCCCAGGCCTTCCAGTCCTCCCTCGCCTCCGAGCCGCTATTGATCGCCTTCGCGCTGGTCGCGGTCTACATCGTCCTCGGCATGCTGTACGAGAGCTATATCCACCCCATCACCATTCTTTCGACGCTGCCCTCGGCGGCGGTCGGGGCGCTGCTGGCGCTGATGTATTTCCGCAGCGACCTGAACTTCATGGCGCTGATCGGCATCATCCTGCTGATCGGCATTGTGAAGAAAAACGCCATCATGATGATTGATTTCGCCTTGCACGCTGAGCGCGTGGAAGGTCTGGCGCCGCTCCAGGCTATCCATAAAGCCGCGCTCCTGCGCTTTCGCCCCATTATGATGACCACGCTCGCGGCCATGCTGGGCGCGGTGCCGCTCGCGGTGGGCGGCGGCACCGGTGCCGAGCTGCGCCAGCCGTTGGGCATCACCATCGTGGGCGGCCTCATGCTCTCCCAGGCGCTGACCCTGTTCACCACCCCCGTCGTCTACCTCTACATGGACCGCCTGCAGGCCGCCGTCCGCGCCCTCACGGGCCGCCCCCGCCGCGCCCTCCAACCCGCCCCCGCCACCGAGTAAGCCCGCTCCGGCAAGCGTCGCGAGCACCGCTGAGGGTCACCTTCCTTACACAAATTCAGCGTAGCTTGGAGCTCGTGCAAATTATTGCAACCCGCCCACTCGCCATGCGTATGTCTGAGCATGCTGCGCGAACTGCATCACGCCTGGCGCCACGCGCGCCGCAGCCCCGCTTACGCCCTTACCTCGGTGCTCTTGCTGGCGCTCGGCCTGGCGGCAGCAACCGCGGTGTTTTCGATTGTGAACGGCGTACTGCTGCAGCCGCTGCCCTATCGCAATCCTGGCCGGCTGGTAGCGCTCGAGCTCAACATTCCCGCCATGGCGAAAACGTTTCCGGCCATGCCGCTCAACCCAGCCATCTATCTCGCATGGTCGCGAGAGGCGAAAACCCTGGCAGGGATCAGCCTTGTTGACGAAGGCGAGAGCATGAACCTCACCGGTGCGGGGCGTCCGGAGCTGGCGAGTACGGATGCGGCGACCAGAGGCTTGTTCGACCTGCTGGGAGTGCCGATGCAGTTGGGGCACGGGTTTGACGCGCACGCCCAACACGAGGTGATCCTGACCGACGCGCTGTGGCGGAGGCGGTTCCGGGCGGACCCGAACGTAGTCGGGCGGACGGTCGAGCTCGACGGGGCGCCGTATGCGGTGGTGGGCGTACTGCCGGGGTGGTTTCATTTCCCCACGCAGAACAAGCTGGTCACCATCGAGGCCGACACCCCGCCGGCGGAGCTGTTCGTGCCGGCCGTGTTCACGCCCCAGGAGCTGGCGCTGGGCGGCGGGTTCGGATACGCTACTCTCGCCCGGCTGCAGCCGGGCGTGAGCGCGGCGGCGGCCAAGGCGGAGCTGGACGGCATATTGCGGCGGCAGTTCACCGGGTTTAAGGCGCTGCACGTCACCGCCATCCTGACGCCGCTGCGCAGCATGATCGTGCGCGGGGCGCGGCGGGGATTATGGATGCTGCTGGCGGCGGTGCTGGCGCTGCTGTTGATCCTGTGCGTGAATCTGGCGAACCTGGCGCTGACGCGAGCGACGGCGCGGGAGCGGGAAGCGGCGATCCGCAGCGCGCTGGGCGCGAGCCGCGGGCGGCTGCTGCAGGAAGCGCTGGCGGAGATGATGCTGGTGGCGCTGGCGGGTGGAGCGCTGGGGCTCGGGCTGGCGCAGTCGGCGCTGCGGGGGCTGGTGGCGCTGGCCCCATCGGGTCTGCCGCGAGCGGCCGACGTTCATTTGAACGGCCCGGTGCTGTGGTTTGCGCTGGCGGCGGCGGTGGACTCGGGGTTGGTGGCCGGGCTGCTGCCGGCTTGGCGGTGGGCGCGGGCGCAGCCCCAGCAGGCGCTGCGGGCGGGCGGGGCGCGCAGCGGGGATTCCGGTGGGCGCAGCCTACGAGGCATGCTGGTGGCAGTGGGCACGGCGCTGAGCGCGATGCTGCTGATCGCCGCGGGCCTACTACTGGCGAGTTTTATCAAGCTGGCGCACGTGCCCACGGGTTTTGCCGTGGAGCACATTCTCACCGTGAATTTGCAGTTGCCGGCGGCGCAATACACGCAGGCAGCTCTGAGGCGCGGGTTCTGGCAGAATCTGCTGGCCGCGGCGGACGCACTGCCCAGTGTGCGCTCCGCGGCCTTGACGAACTGGCTGCCCTTGGGTGGCGAACTGAACGATGATCCGGTTTCGGCGTTGGGCGACCGCCGGCCTAATGCCGAGCGGCCGTTTGCCAGCTACCGGTGGGTAAGCCCGGCGTTTTTTCTCACGCTCGGTATTCCGCTGCTGCGGGGGCGGAACCTCGCCGCGGCCGACGCCGGCACGAACGCGGCGGTGATTTCCGAGGCCACGGCGCAGGAAGTGTGGCCGGGTTCCGATCCCATTGGCCAACGATTTGACGTGGATGCGCACTTCTCCGGCTACCGCGTAGTGGGAGTGGTGGGCAATACGCGCGCCAAGAGCCTGGACCGGGCAGCGGCGCCGATGGTGTACGTATACCAGGAGGGCGGGCTGGCGCGATCGCTAATCCTGCAGACCCGGATGCCGGCGGCGGCGATTGCGCCCGAGTTGCGCCGGGCGGTAGCCGGAATTGATGCGGGCGTGGCCGTGCCGGCACTCGTCAGCATGGGACAGATCGTGGCGAACTCGCTGGCCCAGCGGCGTTTTGAGTCGCTGCTGTGCGTGCTGTTCGCCGGAGCGGCGCTACTGCTGGCGTGCCTGGGGATTTTCGGCGTGGTTTCATACTCGGTCGAGCGGCAGCGGCCGGAAATCGGCGTGCGCATGGCGCTGGGAGCGCGGAAGAGCGATGTGCTGCGGCTGGTGATGGGACAGGGGATGAAGCCCGTGCTGGCCGGGCTGGCGGCCGGGCTGCTGGCGGCGGTGGGGCTGATGCGGCTGTTGGCGAGCCTGCTGTACGGCGTACGGCCCGCCGACCCGTGGGTCTTTGGAGCGGTGGCGGTGGTGCTGGGAGCGGTGGCGCTTGGGGCCTGCTACGTTCCAGCACGGCGGGCGGCGGAGGCGGATCCCTTGGCGGCGCTGCGCCAGGGGTGAGACGATCTGGCTATGATAGCCAGGCCTTCGACGGGCGCCTGGCGCTGGCGGCGGGCAAGGAAGGATTTTCGGCCTGGGGTATCGCGTAGTTGATTTGACAGGGGCGCGCGCCAACCCGTATAGTCGAAAGTTCCCGATTCGCACATTGCTTCGCCACCCGAATGCCTCCGTCGTACATGGCGCGATATCTGCCGATCCTGATCCAGCTGGTGCTGGGCATCGGGCTGGCCTCCATCCTCGTCACGCTGTCCTACCTGATCGGCAAGCACCGGCGCACGGCGGTGAAAGGCCGCGCCTACGAGTGCGGCATGACGCCGGTAGGCGACGCCGAACACCGCATCTCGGTCAAGTTTTACCTGGTGGCGATCATCTTTATTTTGTTCGACATCGAGGCGGTTTTCCTGATCCCCTGGGCGATCGAAATGCGCGCCCTCAAGCTGTTCGGCTTCTTCGAAATGCTGGTCTACATGGGAATCGTGCTGGCTGGCTTTTACTACATCTGGACCAAGGGCGTACTGGACTGGAGCACGCCGGAGCGGTCTTCGGACGATTAATGCAGGAAGAAGCCACCATGACCGCCCCTCCCGGCGAGTGGCGCGCCCTCGCCGAGCGGCTGCGCGGCGAGGGTTACGACCAGCTTTGCGATTTGACCTGCGTGGACTGGCACCCGGAGCCGCAGCGGTTCGAGATCGTCTGCCAGCTGCACAGCACCAGCTCCTACCGCTTTGTGCGCATCAAGACGCGCTGCGGCGAGGACAACCCGCCGCCCACGCTGGAGACGGTGTGGCCCGCGGCGAACTGGTTCGAGCGCGAGGTGTTTGACTTATTCGGAGTGCGGTTTGCAGGCCATCCGGATCTGACGCGCATGATGATGCCGGAGGATTTCGAGGGCCATCCGCTGCGCAAGGACTATCCGGTGGAGGGATACCGCTAGTGGCCACCACGACGACGCCGCCGGCCGCGGAAGCGCAGGAAAAATCCCGCAACCTCATCATGAACATGGGTCCGCAGCACCCCTCGACCCATGGCGTGCTGCGGCTGCTGCTCGAGCTCGATGGCGAGGTCATCGTCAAGGTCAAACCCGACATTGGCTATCTGCACACCGGCATCGAGAAATCGACCGAGTCCAAGTTCTACCAGCAGGTAGTCACCCTCACCGACCGCATTGACTACCTCGCCCCGCTGTGCAACAACCTTGCCTACGTGCTGGCGGTGGAAAAGCTGCTGCAGTTGGAAATTCCGCGCCGCGCCCAGTGGATGCGGGTCATGCTGACCGAGCTGACGCGGCTCAACAGCCACCTCGTCTGGCTGGGCACGCACGCGCTCGACATCGGCGCCATGACCGTGTTTCTGTACTGTTTCCGCGAGCGCGAGGAGCTGCTGAAGATCTTTGAAATGTTCAGCGGCCAGCGCATGATGACCTCCTATTTCCGCGTGGGCGGGCTGGCGCTGGAGCCGCCACTGGGGTGGGCGGAGCGGGTGACGAAGTTCCTGTCCACCTTCCCCGACCACATTGACGAGTACGAGGCGCTGCTGACGAAAAACAACATCTGGGTGGGCCGGACGAAGGACATCGGGTATTTGTCCGCTGCCGACTGCATCGCCTGGGGTGTCACCGGACCCTGTCTGCGCGCGGTCGGCCTGCCCCTCGATTTGCGCAAAACCGCGCCCTACTGCGGCTACGAAGAGTTCCAGTTCGAGGTGCCCACGCGCACCGAAGGTGACGTGTACGCGCGCTATCTGGTGCGCATCGCCGAGATGCGCGAGAGCGTCAAAATCATCCGGCAGGCCGTGGAGGGCATGCCGGAAGGCCTGTGGAAGGTGGATGCGCCGGGGATCGCGCTGCCCGACCGCGACCAGATGAAGTACTCGATCGAGAGCCTGATCTACCACTTCAAGATCGTGACCGAAGGCTTTAACGTTCCGAAGGGCGAAGCCTATCAGGCGATTGAAGGGCCGCGGGGACAGATGGGATATTACGTGGTCTCGGATGGCGGGCCGAAGCCCTACCGCTGCCATATGCGCTCGGCCTCGTTCGCCAACCTGCAGGCGCTGCCCAAGATGATCGAGGGGCGGCTCCTGGCGGACGTGGTGGCCATCATCGGAAGCATTGATATTGTCCTCGGGGACGTGGACCGATAGTTGCCGGTTGCGAGTTTTCAGTTTGCGCATGACACCGTTTAGCCCACAGCTCGAGGAACAATTGCAGCACTTGATGGCGCGTTATCCCGCCCGCCGCTCGGCGCTCGTGCCCATGCTGCTCTATGCCCAGGACGAGATCGGCTACCTCAGCCGTGAGGCCATCGCCCGCGTCGCTGAACTGCTGGACGAAAGCGAAATGGCGGTGCGCGAGGTCATCGGCTACTACTCCATGCTGCGCACCCAACCCGCCGGCAAGTTCCACGTTCAGGTGTGCACCAACATCAGTTGCCTGCTGCGCGGCGGCGAGGAGCTGTACGAGCATTGCCAGCGGCGCCTGGGCATCGGCCACAAGCAGACGGCCAAAGATGGCGTGTTTTCGCTCGAGGAAGTCGAGTGCCTCGGCGCCTGCTCCTGGGCGCCGGCGGTGCAGATCAACTATGACTTCCACCAGGAGCTGACGCCCGAGCGGCTCGACCAGATTCTGGATGCCTACGCAGCAAGGGCCCAGGCGTGAAGGCCCATCCGCTCGAAACCCGCGTCGTCAGCCGGCGCTTTGACCAGCCGGATGCGTACACGCTTCAGGGTTATCTCGCCTCCGAGGGCTTCCAGGCGCTGGAAAAAGCCTTCGCCATGCCGCCCGAGGCCATCATCGAGGAAGTCAAAAAATCCGGCCTGCGCGGCCGCGGCGGCGCCGGCTTTCCCACCGGCATGAAGTGGTCCTTTGTGCCCAAACAATCGCCGCGCGAAAAGTACGTGCTCTGCAACGCCGATGAGAGCGAGCCCGGCACCTGCAAAGACCGGCTCATCCTTGAGCACGATCCGTTTTCTATCATCGAGGGCATGCTGATTGCGGGCCTCGCCATCGCCGCCCGCCGTGGTTACATCTACATCCGCGGCGAGTATCGCTATCTCCTCGACCGCATGGAACAGGCGCTGGCGGAGGCCCGCGCTGCCGGCTACGTCGGCAAAAACATCCGCGGCCAGGGCTTCGATTTCGACATCTACGCCCACACCGGCGCCGGCGCCTACGAGTGCGGCGAGGAGTCGGCGCTGATGGAATCGCTCGAGGGCAAGCGCGGCATTCCCCGCCTCAAGCCGCCCTTTCCCGCGGTGAGCGGCTATCTGGGCGGACCCACCATCATCAACAACGTCGAAACCCTCGCCTCGGTGCCGCCCATCCTCCAGCACGGCGGCGACTGGTTTGCCGCCTTCGGGCCGCCCAAAAACGGCGGTACGCGCCTGTTCTGCCTTTCCGGCCACGTCAACCAGCAAGGCGTGTGGGAGCTGCCGCTGGGCTTTCCCCTGCGGCGCCTGATTGACGAGCTGGGCGGAGGCATGTTGCACGGCGCCAAGCTCAAGGCCGTGGTGCCGGGCGGCTCGTCCACGCCTCTGCTGCCCGCCGAAACCGCCTGGAATTTGAATCTGGATTTTGATTCCGTCGCCAAAGTGGGCTCGTTTCTCGGTTCTGGCGGCGTCGTCGTGGTGGACGAAAACACCTGCATGGTGAAGTTCGCTCTCCGCATCATGCAGTTCTATCGGCACGAGTCCTGCGGCTGGTGCGTGCCCTGCCGCGAGGGCACCAGTTGGCTGCAAACTTCGCTCACGCGCTTCCACAACGGCGGCGGGCGCGAAACCGACATTCAATTGATACAGGAAGTCAGCGAAAACATCCTCGGCCGCACCTTCTGCGCCCTCGGCGATGCTGCCGCCATGCCCACGCTTTCGATCCTGCAGCACTGGCGTCAGGAATTTGAGGATCATTTGGCGGGCAAGTCTTGCCCCTTCGGCGCCAAAACCGCGGTGGCGGCGGCACACTAGGCAACTTATGGCGGCAACCAGCGACAAACCGATGGTCAAGTTCACCGTGAACGGCAAGGCGCTGACTGCGCCCGCGGGCACGCTGCTGATCGAAGCCTGCAAGCAGGCGCATATCGAGGTGCCTTCGTTCTGCTACTACCCCGACCTCTCACTCCAGGCCGCCTGCCGCATGTGCCTGGTCGAAATCGAGAAAATGCCCAAGCTCCAGACCGCCTGCACCGTGGTCGTCAGCGAAGGCATGCTCGTCAACACCGACAGCGAAGCCGTGCACCGGGCCCGCAAATCGGCCATCGAGTTCATCCTCACCAACCATCCCCTCGACTGCCCCGTCTGCGATGCCGGCGGCGAATGCGAGCTGCAGGACATGACCTTCAAGTACGGAGCGGAAAAATCCCGCTTTGTCGAGCCCAAGCGCCACCGCGAGGAGCAGCAATGGTCGCCGGTGGTCTACTTCGACCGCCCGCGCTGCATCCTCTGCTACCGCTGCGTGCGCGCCTGCGGCGAGGGCATGGACGTGTGGGCTCTGGGGGTGGCCAACCGCGGCATCAACACCACCATCATCCCCAACCATCAGGATCACCTCGAGTGCGAGGAGTGCGGCAACTGCATTGACATCTGCCCGGTCGGCGCGCTCACCAGCGGCATCTACCGCTACCAGACCCGGCCGTGGGAAATGGAGCACGTCGGCGCCATTTGCACCTTCTGTGGCGATGGCTGCAAGACCACCCTGGGGGTGCGCAACGACCGCGTGGTGCGCGGCGACAACCGCGACAAAAGCGGTATCAACGGCGACTTCCTGTGCGTCAAGGGCCGCTATGGCCTCGATTTCACCCAACACCCCGAGCGGCTCAGGCAGCCGCTGGTGCGCAGGGACGGCGAACTCAAGCCGGTGAGCTGGGCATTTGCTCTCCAGACCGTCGCGCAAAAGTGGAAAGAGCTCGGCGCGGGCTCGGTCGGCGTCATCGGCTCGACCCGCATGCTCAACGAAGAAGCCTACACGCTGCAAAAATTTGCCCGCCAGGTGCTGGCCACCCCCCACATTGACCACCACCGCACCGCCGACTTCCCTGCCCTGATGGCCGCGCTCGCCGGCAAACCGCCGGCGCTGGCCACCATGAGCGATCTCAAGACCGCCAAGGCGGTGCTGCTGGTGGGCGGTAACCCCACCGACGAGCATCCGCTCGTGGCCTGGAATATCCGCTGGGGCTACCGGTTGAGTAACACCAGGCTCTACGTGCTCAATCACCGCGAGATCAAACTTCGCCGCCAGGCCTATCGCTACGCGTGCGTCGAGGATGAAGCGGCCGCCATCCGCTACCTCAATGGCGAAGGCGCCGCCACCACCGCCCCGCTCACCGGCGTGGGGGAGGCGAGCACCAAGCGCTGGCCCCAGACTCCGGTCTCCGAGCCGCAACCCCTCGCCGAAGGCTTGCAGGATTTCCGCGCCCGCCTTCGCCAGGAGCAGGATGTCATCATCGTGATCGCACCCGATATCTCCGGCGACGATCTGCGCCAGCTCATCGCCTTTGGCTCCGGCCTCAGCGGAACCACAAACTACCTCCTGCTGGGCGACAACAGCAACAGCCGCGGCGTGGCTGACATGGGCCTCTACCCGGACCAGGGCCCTGGCTACGCTCCCCTGGCCGCCTCCGGCATGAACCTCGAACAGATGATCGCCGCCGCCGCCGCCGGCCAGCTCGCCTCCCTCTATCTGGCCGGCGCCAACCCGCTGCGCCTCTTCCCGCCCACCCGCTTGGGCCAGACTTTTGTGGTCGCACAGGATTTGTTCCTCACCGAATCCGCCCAATGCGCCGACGTGGTACTGCCCGCCCTCAGCGCTTATGAAAAATCCGGGACGCTGACCAATACCGCCGGCGAACTGCAACTCCAGCGCCGCGGTGGCGGCTTTGAAGGCGCCAAAAGCGACCTCGAAATCCTCCACAAGCTCGCCGCCGCTATGGGCACGGAGTGGGGCGCCGCCAACCCCGAGCGCACCTTGCAGGAAATCCGCACCCAGGTGCCCGGCTACAACGTCTCCTTCGCCAAGTTGATGGCGGGCGAAGCCGTTCCGGTCGGGCCGTTCGCCGCCGCCGCCGCGCCTGCCGCTTGCGCCTTCGCTCCCCACCACGACACCCTCTTCACCGCCGGCACGCTCGGCCGCTACAGCGCCACCCTCACCCAGGTGCTGGAGCGCCGCCTTCCCAGCGCCAGCCTCGCCGCCGAGGAAACCCGCTGACCATGAGCGCGCTCGCCTTCTTCGTCCTCTCGCTGGTGAAGTGCCTGGTGATCCTGTTCGTGCTGCTCACCGCGGTCGCCTACATCCAGTTGGCCGAGCGCAAAATTGTTGGCCGCATGCAGTCCCGCGTCGGCCCCACCCGCGTCGGCCCGTTCGGCCTGCTGCAGCCCGCCGCCGATGCGGTCAAGTTCATTCTCAAAGAGGACGTCACCCCCGACGGCGCCCACAAGTTCCTCTACGTGCTCGCCCCCATGCTGGCGGTGGTGTTGGCCTTGCTTTCGATCACGGTGATCCCCTGGGGCGGCGTGGTCCACATGTTTGGCCTCACCGTCCCGTTGCAGATCACCGACATCAACGTCGGCCTGCTGCTGATTCTGGGCGTCACCTCGCTCGGCGTCTACGGCGTGGTGCTCGCCGGCTGGTCGTCGAACAGCAAGTATTCACTCCTGGGCTCGCTCCGCGGCGGCTCCCAGATGATCAGCTACGAGTTGGCGCTCGGCCTGGCGCTGATCGGCCCGCTGATTCTGGGCGGAACGTTGAGTTTGCGCGGCCTGGTCGAGGCCCAGAAGCACATGTGGTTCATCGTCCCTGAGATTGTCGCGTTTTTCATCTATCTCACCGCCGCCTTCGCCGAGACCAACCGCATCCCCTTCGATTTGCCCGAGGCCGAAGGCGAGCTGGGCGCCGGCTACCACACCGAGTACAGCGCCATGAAGTTCGCCATGTTCTTCCTCGCCGAGTACGTCAACATGATCACGGTCAGTTGCGTGGCCACCCTCGTGTTCCTGGGCGGATGGGCCGGCCCGGTGTTCGGCCCCGCCTGGCTGATGGCGATTCTGCCGACCATCTGGTTTTTGATCAAAGTCTGCTTCTTCCTGTTCCTCTACATTTGGGTACGCGGCACGCTGCCGCGCTACCGCTACGACCAGCTCATGCGCTTCGGATGGAAAGTGCTGGTTCCTCTGGCGCTTGCCAACGTGCTGGTAACCAGTTTGGTAGTGGCGCTCAAGTGAGGATGCCGCTATGCAAATGACGTTGTTCCTCATTTTTGCCATCCTGGCGGTCGCCGGGGCCATCAATTTGCTCGTCCAGCGCCACCCCATCTATAGCGCGCTATCGCTGGTGACGGTGATGGGCGCGCTGGCGGTGGAATACCTGGTCCTCGGCGCCGAGTTCATCGCCTTCATCCAGGTCATCGTCTACGCCGGCGCCATCATGGTGCTGTTCGTGTTCGTGATCATGGTCCTGAACGCGGGCGAGGTGCGGCGCGAATCCAAAAGCAAGGTCGCCGCCGTTCTCGGCATTCCCGTGCTGCTCCTGCTGGCCATCCTGCTCATCGGCCGCTTCACCACGGATTTCGCCGGCCGCCAGCTCGGCTTCGGCACCTATATGGTCCAGACCGGCCCCATCGGCCAGAGCCTGTTCCACGAATTTCTGTTGCCCTTCGAAGTGACCTCAGTCCTGTTCCTGGTCGGCATTCTGGGCGCGGTGGTGCTCGCCGGCCGGGAGGAAAAACGGCCGCTGGCCGCCGCTGCCGAAGAGCCAAAGGAGAAGGTGGCTGCGGCCGCCGGGAGATAGGGATGGTTCCGCTTTCCTGGTACTTGGTGTTGAGTGCGATCCTGTTCTGCCTTGGGGTAGCGGGATTTTTGTTCAAGCAGGACGTCATTACTGTGTTCATCTCCATCGAGCTGATGCTGAACGGCGTGAATTTGGCATTTGTCGCCTTCAGCCATGCGCTGCACCAGATTGCAGGAAACCTATTCGTATTTTTCGTGATGGTTGTCGCCGCCGCCGAAGCTGCCGTCGGCCTCGGCATCATCATCGCGGTCGTCCGCAACCGCGGCACCCTGGCGGTGGATGAGCTTACGAAGCTCGGGGAATAGCTGTTAGCCATGCGCGGTTTGGCAGAAGGCGATGGACGGGGTGACAAAAGTTTACGAAGCGAGCCGGAATATTCTGCGGGAGGAGATGTTTGCCTTGACCAGCCAGCCCATGTTGGTGCGGGCCCCGGCGCGGCTGCTGCGCGCGATCGGCTCCCTGAAGGCGGCGCCGTCGTCACGTCTCCTCCACCACGGCCTGCTCGCGGCCATGCCGAGTCCCACCGACGGAAAGGTGCTGCTAACAGCGAGTAGCTAACAGCTCCCATGTCCCTCCACCTCTGGCTCATCCCCCTCCTCTGCTTCCTCGGTTTCCTGCTGAACCTCATGTTCGGGAGGAAGTGGAGCCGCCGGACCGCCGGCGCCATCGGCGTGGCGTTGCCGGCGCTCGCCTTCGGCTACGCGCTATGGGTCGCGTCCCAATGGTCGGCAATCCCGCACCCGTACCTCGAGACACACTCGCCGTGGATCCAAGCCGGAGCCTTGAGCATCCCCTTCGGCTTCCAGCTCGATCAGCTCTCGCTGATCATGCTCCTCATCGTCACGGGCGTTGGCCTCCTGATCCACATCTACTCGCTCGGCTACATGGAGCACGACGGCGGCTTCTACCGTTTCTTCGCCCTGCTCAACGTCTTCATGTTCTTCATGCTGACGCTGGTGCTGGCCAACAACTATCTCCTGCTGTTCATCGGTTGGGAGGGCGTTGGTTTCGCCAGCTACATGCTCATCGGCTTCTGGTTCGACAAAGAATCCGCCAACCGCGCCGGCATGAAGGCGTTCATCACTAACCGCATCGGCGACATGGGCTTCCTGGTGGGCCTGTTCTACCTCTTCGAGCACTTCCACACGTTTACGTATTCCCAGCTCTTCCCCCAGGTCAAGGCCATGCCGGTCGAGTCGGGATGGGGCGGACCGCTGACCATCATCGCCCTGCTGTTGTTTGTCGGCGCCTGCGGCAAGTCCGCCCAACTTCCGCTCTACGTCTGGCTCCCCGACGCCATGGAGGGCCCCACGCCCGTCTCCGCCCTCATCCACGCGGCGACCATGGTGACCGCGGGCGTGTATATGGTGGCGCGGTCGGCGGCAATCTACAGCCGGGCGCCGGAAGCCCTGGAAGTGGTGCTGGCGGTGGGCGCGCTCACCGCGATTTTTGCCGCTTCCATCGGCATGCTCCAGCGCGACATCAAAAAGGTGCTGGCCTATTCGACCGTCTCCCAGTTGGGTTACATGTTCATGGCCTGCGGCGCCGCCATGTACGGCGCCGGCGTCTTCCATCTCATGACCCATGCCTTCTTCAAGGGCCTGCTCTTCCTCGGCGCCGGCAGCGTCATCCACGCCATGAGCGGCGAGCAGGATATGTGGAAAATCCGCGCCGGCGCTCCCGGCGGCCTGCGCAAATACGCGCCCATTACGTTCATCACCTTCCTCATCGCCACTTGCGCCATCAGCGGCATCCCCTTCTTCAGCGGCTTCTACAGCAAGGACACCATCCTCTACGACACCCTCACCAGCGCCCGCGGCAGCGTGCTCTGGTGGGCGGTGGGCACCCTCGCCGCCGGCATGACCGCCTTCTACATGTTCCGGGCGCTGTTTGTGACCTTCTTCGCGGACCCCGGGGCAACCGCGGCGCACCCCGAGCACGCGCACGGGCACCCTCCCCACGAATCGCCCAAGGTCATGACCTGGCCGCTGATGATCCTCGGCTTTTTGGCCTTGACCGGCGGCTACGTCGGCATCGGCGACCGCTTCGAGCACTTCCTCGATCCTATCTTCGACACCGGCGTCCCGGTGCTGCCCACCCACCCCATCGCCGGTGGCGAAATGACAGTCAGTATCATCTCGGTCGCGGTGGCCGTCATCGGCCTGCTCATCGCCTGGTTCTTCTACATGAAAAAGCCCGCGGCTCCCCGAAGGCTCGCGGCCTCGATGCACGGCGTTTACGAACTCATCCTCAACAAATATTGGGTGGATGAGCTCTACGGCGCGCTGATCACGCGGCCGCTGGCGTCGTTTTCGCGCACCGTGCTGTGGCGGGGCGTGGATGTGGGCCTGATTGATGGCGCTGTGAACGGGGTCGCCTCTGCCGCCCGCGACACCGGCAACGGTCTGCGCCGCCAGGCCTCCGGCAACATCCGCAGTTATGCGAGCTGGGTGGCGCTGGGTGCGGTTGTGGTGCTCATCTGGATGGTCTGGTTGGGACCGCGGGTGTAGCCATGAACTTCCTCAACCACACCATCGTTTCCTGGGTTGTCTTCCTGCCGCTGCTCGGCATCGTAGCGCTGCTCGTGACCAAGGGCGACCAGGCGGTCAAGCGCGTGGCGCTGGTGTTCACCGTCATCACCTTCGCGCTCTCGCTGCATTTGCCCTTCCACTGGGACAGCGCCCAGGGCGGCTTCCAGTTCCTGCAGTCGAAATCCTGGATTCCGGCCTTCGGCATTCACTACCTGGTCGGCATGGACGGGCTCAGCCTCTGGCTTGCGGTGCTGACCACCTTCCTTTCGGTTTTAGGCGTGCTCGTCTCCTGGAAATCGGTTCAGAAAAACGTCAAGGCCTTCTTCATCCTGCTGCTGCTGCTCGAGTGCGGCATGCTGGGCGTGTTCTCCAGCCTCGATCTGTTCCTGTTCTATGTCTTCTGGGAAGTCACGCTGGTCCCGATGGCCTTTCTCATTGGAATCTGGGGCCATGAGCGGCGGATTTACGCCGCCGTCAAGTTCTTCCTCTATACCATGGCCGGCTCGCTGTTGATGCTGGGCTGCATCCTCTGGCTCTACAATCTCACCGGCACCTTCGACTTCATCACCATCAAGGCAGGAGTGAGCCAGGGGCTGTATCACCTGAGCCCGGCAACCGAGCTGGTGCTCTTCCTCGGCTTCTTTATCGCCTTCGCCATCAAAGTCCCGCTGTTTCCCTTCCACACCTGGCTGCCGGACGCGCACACCGAAGCCCCAACGGCGGGCTCGATGCTGCTGGCCGGGGTGCTGCTGAAAATGGGCCCTTACGGCATGCTCCGCTTCAACCTGGAGCTGTTCCCCCACGCCGCCCGCCAATGCGCTGCCTGGATCGTAGTCCTCGGTCTCATCGGCATCATCTACGGCGCGCTCGTCGCCTTCTCGCAGCCCAACATGAAAAAGCTGGTGGCCTACAGCTCGGTCAGCCACATGGGCTTCATCATGGTGGGCGTATTCACCTTCAGCCTGATCGGCACCCAGGGCGCGGTCTACCAGATGCTCAACCACGGCGTCTCCACCGGCGGCCTGTTCATCCTGGTGGGCATGCTCTACGAGCGCCGCCATACCTTCGAGTTGTCCGAATACGGCGGCATCGCCAAGGTGATGCCCCTCTTCGCTGGCTTTTTCATCTGGATGGTGATGTCCTCGGTGGGCCTGCCGCTGCTGAACGGGTTCGTGGGCGAGTTCATGATTATGCTCGGAACCTTCACCGCCGCGGTGGCGCATGCGCACATCTACGGCATTGTGGCCGCCGTCGGCGTCATCGTCGGCGCCATGTACCTGCTCCACTGGACCCGTACTACAGTCTGGGGCGAGCTCACCAACGCCAGGAACAAAGTCCTGCAGGATCTCGACAAGCGCGAGATTTTCGTGCTCACCACCCTCGCGGCGCTGACGCTATTCATGGGCGTGGCTTCGCCCTTCTTCCTCAATAAGACTGCGGCCACCACCCAGGCTCACCTGGCGGCCTTCAATCCGCCGGCCATGGTTCACAATCTTGCGCCGGCGCCGCGGCCGCCCCTCGTGCTCGGAGGCGGCCAATGAACAGCTTCGTGCCTGCGGTCTTCTACCTCCGCATCCTGCCCGAGATCATCCTCTCGGCCTTCGGCCTGCTGATCATGCTGGTCGCCGGGCCGGCCCGCCACGGCCGCCGCGCCCGCGCCAATGGCTGGCTTGCCTTCATCGGCTGCCTGCTGGCTCTGGGCAGCGTGCTCATCCAGGCGGCCAATCCGGGTACCGCCTTCAGTGGCATGTTCCGCGTGGATGCCTTCACCACCTTTCTGCACGTGGTCCTGATCGCCGCCACCGCCGTGGTGGTGCTGCTGGCGATGGATTATCTGCCGCAGCAGGGCCTCGAGCGCGGCGAGTTCTACGCCCTGCTGCTGTTCGCCACCGTGGGTATGGGCTTCATGGTCGGCTCGGTCGAGCTGATCATGATCTTCATCGGCCTCGAGATCAGCTCGATTTCCACCTACATCCTGTGTGGCTTCCGCCGCCACGACTCCCGCTCGACTGAATCCTCGCTCAAGTACTTCCTCCTCGGCTCTTTCGCCACGGCTTTCTTCCTCTATGGCATCGCCCTGCTCTACGGCGCCAGCGGCACCACTAACCTTTACGCCATGGCCGCCCAGGGCCTCCAGATCAGCTACGGCGGCCTCACCCACGCCGAGCTGGTGCTGGCCGCCGCCGGGCTGATGTTCATCGGCCTCGGCTTCAAGATGTCGGTCGCCCCCTTCCAGGTCTGGACCCCCGACGTCTACGAGGGTGCGCCCGCGCTGGTCACCGGCTTCATGTCGGCGGGACCGAAGGCGGCGGCCTTCGCCGTCGCGCTGCGTATCTTCTACGTCGCCCTGCACGACTCCTCGGCCTCCTGGTTCTGGATGGTCTGGGTGGCGGCCATTCTCTCGATGTGCTTGGGCAACCTCGGCGCTCTATTGCAGACCAACCTCAAGCGCATGCTCGCCTACAGTTCCATTGCTCAGGCAGGCTACGTGCTGGTCGCCTTTGCCGCCCTCGGCGAGCAGGGCGCCTCGGCGGTGCTGTTTTACCTCGCCGCCTACGTCGCCATGAACATCGGCGCCTTCGCCATCATCGCCCACTGGGCCCACCGCGACGAACCGTACGTCAACCTCAACGACTACGCCGGCCTCGGCTTCCGTTTCCCCTGGCTCGGCTTCTGCCTGGCGGTGTTCCTCTGCTCGCTGATCGGCGTCCCGCTCACCGGCGGCTTTTTTGGCAAGCTCTACGTCTTCCAGGCCGCCCTGCACTCGCACCTCATCGGCCTGACGATCATCGGGCTGCTCAACAGCGCCCTGGCGGCCTTCTACTACCTGCGCGTCATCGTCTACATGTACATGCGCCCGCAGGAGGCCGAGCCCATCGCCGCCGCACCCACCACCGCGCCGCTGTTTGTCGCCGTCGCCGCCTGCATCCTGGTCACCTTCTGGCTCGGCATCTTCCCCTCCTCCGCCCTCGCCCACGCCCTCAAGGGCGCCCAACAATTGCTGCACTAAGGTTGGCACGGGCCCCAGTGCGCGGCCCGCCCCGTTTGGCAACCGCCGCCCCGCAGCGCATACTGACGCCATGCGCCGTATCCTGGCTTGCCTGCCTCTGTTGGGCCTGGCGTCGCTGGCTCAGTCCCCCGCTCCGCGCCCCTATTTCAACCTCCATCAGCTCGCCCCCGGCGTCTTCGCCGCGATTGACGCCCCCCACAGCCCCGCTGGCAGCAACGCCGGCTTCATCATCGGCAGCAATGGCGTCGCCGTCGTGGACACCTTCGAGAACGTGGATGCCGCCCAGGCCCTGCTCGCCGCCATCCGGGCTAAAACGAGCCTTCCCATCCGCTTCGTCATCAACACCCACTATCACCTCGATCACGTCACCGGCAACCAGGTCTTCTCCGCGGCCGGCGCCGCAATCATCGCCCAGCGCAACGTCCACGCCTGGATTCATCGTGATAACTTCAAGTTCTTCGGCCCCCATCCCACCCCCGCCCAGCGCGCCCGCGTCGAGGCCTACCGTGCCCCCGACCTCGGCTACAACGGCAACGTGACCATCTGGCTCGGCACGCGCGTGGTGGATATCCGCACTCTGCAAGGCCATACCGGCGGCGATTCCCAAGTGCTGGTGCCAGACGCCAACGTGGTCTTCACCGGCGATCTGTTCTGGAACCATTTGCTCCCCAACCTGGTGGATGCCACCACACCCACGCTGTTGGCATCGCTGGCGGCTCTGGAACACTGGCCTCCGCATCCCGCAACCGCGGCCTATGTCCCCGGCCACGGCGAGCTGGGAACCCGCGCCGACCTCACCACCTTCCGCCAGTATCTCGTCACCCTGCGCCGCGACATCGCCCAGGCCCACGCCCGCGGCGCCCGCGCCCCGGGCCTGGAAACCGCCGTCCTCGCCGAGCTCAAGCCGCAATACGGCGCCTGGGCCGATTTTGCCCACTTCGCTCCGCTCAACATCCAGCAGACCGCCGCCGAGCTCGCCGGCCACAAGCTCGTGCCCCGGCCCGGCGCTGCGCATCCCTAAGCCCATGGAGCGCGACGAGTTTGCGCGTAGCATCACCGCCCACGCCGGCTGGCCGCCCGCTGATACCCGCCTGCTCGAAGCCTTCCGCGCCACCCCGCGCGAGCGCTTCCTGCCGCCCGGCACTTCCCCCGCGCTCATTTACTCCAACACCACCGTCGGCCTCGGCCTTCACGGCATCAACAACGGCCAGCCTTCCCTGCACGCCATGTGCCTGGCCGCGCTCCAGCCCCAGACAGGGGAAACCGCGCTGCATATTGGCGCCGGAACCGGCTACTACACCGCCATCCTCGCGCACCTGGTCGGCCCCAGGGGCCGCGTGGAAGCTTATGAAGTCGAACCCCGCCTCGCCGACCAAGCTCGCCGCAACCTCGCAGGTCTCCCCCAAGGGCACGTGCAGCCCGCCCCCGGCGCGTACGCCCCGCTGCCCGCCTGCGACATCATCTATGTCAACTGCGGCGCTACCGGCCCCGCCCCCGCCTGGCTCGACGCCCTGCGCCCCGGCGGCCGTCTGCTGTTTCCCCTCACCGGCGACGCCGGCTCCGGCGCCATGTTGCTGCTGCTCCGCCCACCCGGCGCCGCCTCCCTCTGGCCCGCACGCTTCCTGCTGCCGGTTCTGTTTGTGGACTGCGCCGGCGGCCTCCGCGACCGCAGCCTCGAACCCGCCCTCACCCTGGCCTTCGGCCGCGGCGGCACCGCCGCCGTCCGCCGCTTCGGGCGCGGCGTACCCTCCCCTCCCCCCGCTCGCCTCTGGTGCGCGGGCAATCACTGGTGGCTCCAGTCCTGACCCAGCCCAACCGTTCACCTTCCTCCCTCAGTCAGGCAACCCTCGCCCGTTCCACCGCTTCCAATCATTCAATCGGTGGCCGTACCCTTGTGCCCAGCCTGCAACCCAACCCGAGACTCGCCGCGCCCGCCAATTGTCTCGAAAACCATGTACCCCATACCCCTGGGCTGGACTTACTGCCCTGGCTGCCCGGCGCCATCGAGTGTCCTAAGCCTTTCCCAGCCTTATCAGTGAGTTGCGTGCACATGTGGAACACTTGAGCGCCCTTTTTCAACCTGCGCCCCCCGCGACTGGCAAACGGCAACTTGGTTGCGCTACACTCAAGGGGCTTTCCGGAGGATTGTCCCGTGCGCACAGTTATGTCCCGAGTGATGACAGTTGTCTTGATGGTCATGGCGAGCTTCGCCGTGGCGCAGACATCGAGCACGTACGCCGGCATGCGCTGGCGCGAAATCGGTCCCACCCGTGCCGGCCGCGCCCGCGCCGTCGCCGGCGATCCCGTCCACGCCAACATCACCTACATCGGCTTCGATAACGGCGGGGTCTGGAAATCCACCGACTATGGCTCCAACTGGGTACCGATATTCGATCACGAGCCCACCGGCTCCATCGGCGCCATCGCCATCGCGCCCTCCGATCCCAACGTCATTTACGTCGGCACCGGCGCCGGCATTATCCGCCCCGATCTTTCCACCGGCGGCGGTGTCTACAAATCCACCGACGCCGGCAAGACCTGGACCCACCTCGGCCTCGATGACACCGAAATGATCGCCAACATCGCCGTGGACCCACACGACCCCAACCGCGTCTTCGTCGCCGCGCTCGGACATCCCTACGGCCCCAACGCCCTGCGCGGCATCTTCCGCTCCACCGATGGCGGCCAAACCTGGAAAAAAGTCCTCTACGTGGATGAGTACACCAGCGCCAACGACGTGCGCATCAATCCCCAGGATCCCAACATTGTCTATGCGGCGCTGTGGCAGCAGCAGGAGGGTTTTGTCGAGGACATGAGCTTCAGCGGGACGGCGGGCGACTCGACCGGCGGCATCTTCAAATCCACCGACGGCGGCGACACCTGGACCAAGCTGACCCAGGGCCTGCCCACGATTCTTGAAGCCAACCTGGCCCTCGCCCCCTCGCACCCCAACACCCTCTACGCCACCGTCGCTGCGGTGCGCTCGGCGGGTCGCGCCCGCGGCGGCTTTGGCGGTCCGGGCGTGCAGTTCTACTCCTCCCAGGACGGCGGCGCGAGCTGGAAGCTGGCCTCGACCGATCCTCGCCCCATGGCCCGTATCGGCGGCGGCGATGTGCCCACGCTCGCCGTGGACCCGAAAAACCCCGGCGTCGTCTACGACTGCTCGACCGTGTTCTGGCGCACCGAAAACGGCGGCCACACCTGGTCGGCGGTGCGCGGCTCGCCCGGCGGCGACGACTATCAGAAGGTCTTCGTTAGCCCGGTCAACGACAATGTCATTGATCTGGTCTCCGATCAGGGTGGCGTGATCTCCGCCAACCGTGGCCTGAGCTGGAGCAACTGGTACACCCAGAACACCGCGGCCATGTACCACGTCACCGCCGATAATGCGTTCCCCTATCGCCTCTGCAGTGGCCAGCAGGATTCCGGCTCCGCCTGCGTCAAGAGCCGTTCCATGGATGGCGAGATCACCTTCCACGACTGGCATCCGGTGATGACGCAGGAATACGCCGAAGCCGCCCCCGATCCGAAAAACCCCAACCTCGTCTACGGCGCCGCCCGCACCGGCATATCGCTCTATAACCGCGCCACCGGCCAGAAGGCCAGCGTCGGGCCCAACATCCCCTTCGGCAGCCCGTACGGCCGCGGCGTCCGCACCATGCCCATCATCTGGTCTCCGGTGAACCCCAACCTGCTGCTGTTCGCCACCAACGCGGTCTGGAAGACCTTGAATGGCGGCCATAGCTGGACGCGCATCAGCGGCGACCTTACCCGCGGCGCCGGCTGGGCTGTCCCCGCCAATGCCGGCAAATACGCCTCCACCGTCCATCCCTCCGCGCTGGGCACCATTACAGCGCTGGCGCCTTCGCCACTCGATGCCCAACTCATCTGGGCCGGCACCGACGACGGCCTCGTGCAAGTCACCTCCGACGGCGGCGCCACCTGGAAAAACGTCACCCCGCCCGGCATCCGGCCCTGGGCCCGCATCTTCAACCTCGACGCCGGCCACTTCTCCACCGGCACCGCCTACCTCGCCGTCAATACCATGCGGCTCGACGATTCCAACCCCCACTTCTACCGCACTCACGACGGCGGCAAGACCTGGACCGAAATTGATAACGGCCTGGCGCCCGGCGCCGAGGCTAACTCCATCCGCCAGGATACAAAAGTAAAGAACCTCCTCTACGCCGCCACCGAAACCCAGGTCTGGGTCTCGTTCAACGACGGCGACCGTTGGCATTCGCTCAAGCTCAACATGCCCCCCGTTTCCGTGCGCGACATCGAAATCAAAAACGATGCCTCCTGCCTCTGCGACGATCTCGTCGCCGGCACCCATGGCCGCGGCTTCTGGATTCTCGATGATGTAACCACGCTGCAGCAGGAAGCGCAGGCCGCCGCCGCCCCGACCGCCTATCTGTTCAAGCCCGAAACCGGCATCCGCATCCGCTTCGCCACCAACGATCCCACCCCCTGGCCGCCCGAACTCCCCCATGGCGTCAATCCGCCGCCCGGCCCCATCCTTGATTACTACCTCGCCCACGACGTCAGCGGCCCGGTAGTGATCCAAATCCTCAAAGGCACTCAGGTCATCCGGACCTACTCGAGCGCCGGCAATCCCACCGGCCCGAATCCCGATCAGGACCCGGCCGCCTACAACCAGCTCTGCCAGCTGAACCCGCGCCTCGCCCACTGCGACATGACCATGTACTGGCCCGCCGCGCCGCGCGTCATCTCCACCCGGGCCGGCGAGCACCGCATCTGGTGGGATATGCATTACGATCCCATCCCCGGCGTTAATGCCTTCGGTGGCGATGGTGATAACGGCGCCGTGCCCCACCGCACCGAGCCCAGCGTCGCTTCGCCCCTGGCGGCTCCGGGTGACTATACCGTCAAGCTCACCGTCGACGGCCAAAGCTCTACGCAGCCGCTTGTGTTCAAGCTGGACCCCAGGGTGAAAACCCCGCTCGCCGGACTCGACCAGTTGTACCGCCTGAGCGCGGAAATGTACGCCGGCGCCCAGGCCGACCACGCCGCCTATGAAGACGCGCGCGCCGCGTTCACACGAACCAGTGATCCCGCGCTGCAACGCCAGATCGAGGCCCTCGCTCCGCCGCCGCCCCCGCCCGGAGGCGGCCGCGGCGGCTTCGCTCGCTTTCGCCGCGGCCCCTCCGGCCCGCCCTCGCTCAGCAGCGTGGCCGATGCGGAAATGGGTGCGGCGATGGCCATGCAGAGCATGGACCTCACCCCCAGCGCCACCGCTATCGCCAACTGCGAACATGCCCGCGCCCAGGCGCAGGCGGTGCTTGCCAAGTGGCACGCCCTCAAGGCCAAGCTCGGCGCCGCAGCCCAGTAGAGCCAAACCAGCGTTGGTGGAGCGCGCTTGGGGCAAGCGCGGGCGGCTTTTTCTGATGTCAAAGCCGCCCGCCGAGCGAGCGCATCGAGCTGAAATCCTCGCCTCGGTAGCTACACTTTGATATTCTGAAGTTTCACCATGAAAATCCATGAATACCAGGCCAAGGAGCTGCTGCGGGGCTTTGGCGTAGCGGTTCCGCGCGGCAAAGTCGTCAGCGAGGCGAGCGAGGCCGCTGCGGCAGCGCGCGAACTCGGAGGGCGCGCCGTTATCAAGGCGCAAATCCATGCCGGTGGACGCGGCCAGGGCGGCGGCGTCAAGCTGGCCAAATCGCCCGAAGAAGCCGCCGCGCTGGCCGGCCAGATTCTGGGCATGACGCTGGTCACGCATCAGACCGGCCCGGAAGGCCGCCGGGTGCGCAAGGTGCTGGTCGAGGAAACCGCCAACATCGCCCGCGAGCTCTATTGCGGCATCGTCCTCGACCGCAAGCTCGGGACGCCGGTGTTCATGGCCTCGGCCGCCGGCGGCATGGAGATTGAAGAAGTTGCGGCCAAAAACCCCGAGGCCATCCTCAAGGAACCGTTCGCGCCCGATGCCGGTCTGCAGCCCTATCAGGCGCGGGCGCTGGCGTTCGGACTGGGGTTGCCGGCGGCGGTGATGGGAAGCGCCGTCAAGACCATGACCGGCCTGGCCCGCGCCTATGTTGCGCTCGACGCCACCCTCGCCGAGATCAACCCGCTGATTCTGACGGCGGATAACCAGGTGGTGGCGCTCGACGCCAAGATCAACCTCGACGATAACGCCCTCTACCGCCATCCCCAACTCAAGGAACTGCGCGACCTGCATGAGGAAGCAGCGCTCGAAGTCGAGGCCAGCCAGTACGGCCTGAACTACATCAAACTCGATGGCAACGTGGCCTGCATGGTCAACGGCGCCGGTCTCGCCATGGCGACCATGGACATCATCCAGTACGCCGGCGGCTCGCCAGCGAACTTTCTCGACGTCGGCGGGGGCGCCAGCAGCGAGCAGGTGCGGCACGCGTTTGAGATCCTGCTGAAGGACCCGGCCGTGCAGGCGGTACTGATCAATATTTTTGGCGGTATCCTGCGCTGCGATACGCTCGCCACCGGCGTGGTCGAGGCGGCGCGGGCGGTGAAGCTGAAGCTGCCGCTGGTGATCCGCATGGAGGGCACCAACGTCGCCCAAGGGCGCAAAATTCTGGCCGAGTCGGGCCTCAAGATCATGGTGGCCGAGGGCATGCGCGACGCCGCCGAGAAAGTCGTCTGGGCAGCGAAGGCGGTGGCATGAGCATTCTCGTGGATCGCAACACGCGGCTTCTGGTCCAGGGCATCACCGGACGCGAAGGCAGCTTTCATGCCCGCCAGTGCCGCGAGTACGGCACCCAGGTCGTTGCCGGCGTCACGCCCGGCAAGGGCGGCACCGACCACGAAGGCGTGCCGGTGTTTGATACCGTGCGCGCCGCGGTCAAGGCCACCGGCGCCAACGTGTCGGTGATTTTCGTTCCCCCGCCGTTTGCCGCTGACGCCATTCTTGAAGCCACCGACGCCGGCCTGCCGCTGGTGATCTGCATCACGGAAGGCATTCCCGCGCTCGACATGGCGCGTTCCTGGGCGGTGGTGCGGAACTCAAAGACCCGGCTGATCGGACCCAACTGCCCCGGCATCATCACTCCCGGACAGTGCAAGATCGGCATCATGCCCGCTTCCATCCACCTGCCCGGACGCGTCGGTATTGTCAGCCGCAGCGGCACCCTCACCTACGAGGCCGTCCACCAGTTGACGCTGCTGAGCATCGGCCAGTCCACCGCCATCGGCATCGGCGGCGATCCCATCATCGGCACCACGCACCGGGATGCAATCGAGATGTTCAACGCCGATCCGGCGACCGACGCCATCGTCATGATCGGTGAAATCGGCGGCACCGGCGAAGAAGAGGCCGCGGCCTATGTCAAGGCGCACGTGAAAAAGCCGGTAGTCGGTTTCATCGCCGGACAGACCGCGCCCGCCGGGCGCCGCATGGGCCACGCCGGCGCGATCATCTCCGGCGGCCAAGGCACGGCGGCCGAGAAAATGTCGGCCATGCAATCCGCTGGCATTCACGTCTGCCAGAGCCCCGCCGATATCGGCTCGACCCTGGCCGCCCTGCTGCCCCAGGGCGCGCAAACACACCATGCCCATTGAACATACGCTCACCATTATCAAGCCCGACGGAGTCGCCGCCGCACTGACGGGCGCCGTGCTGGCGCATCTGGAAAAAACCGGCTTCAAGATCGTTGGCCTGCGGCGCCTGCGGCTCACCCAGGCCCAAGCCGAAGGCTTTTATGGCGTCCACCGCGAGCGCGCATTTTTTCAGGATCTCATCCGCTTTATAACCGAAGGTCCGGTGGTGACGGCGGTGCTGGAGCGCGACAATGCCGTGGCCGAGCTGCGCCGGGTGATGGGCGCCACCGATCCCGCCAAGGCCGAGCCGGGCACGCTGCGCAAGCTCTACGCCACCTCAATCGAGCGCAACGTCATCCACGGCTCCGACGCGCCGGAAACGGCGCGGCAGGAGATCGGGTTCTTCTTCGCCGCTTCCGACCTGCTCTAGACCCGCGGCATCCCACTAGGAATGGCTTGGGGCAATGTGTTCAGAGCTGCCGGCGCGGCGGCCAGCCGCGATAGCCTGCTGCATTGGGCGGCGGCGCTGGCCTTCTACTTTCTGTTCTCGCTGTTCCCGGCCATTCTGCTGTTGGCGGCCCTGCTGTCGGTGTTCCAACTGCAGCGTCTGACGCAGGGCGTGGTCGTCGCGTTGACCCGAAACCTTCCGGGTCCGGCGGCGCATCTGGTCTCAGCCCAGCTTGCCGGGCTCCTGGAACATCATGTGCCGGGGCTGCTGAGTCTGGACATCGTGCTGCTGTTTTATGCCGCGGGCCAGGGTTTTTCCGGCCTCATGGCGGCGCTCAACGCGGCCTACGAAGTCAAGGAAAGCCGGTCTCTGCTTCACCAGCTCTGGCTCCAATTTGCGCTTACCCTCAGCGCCGGACTGTTGGTGGTCTTGGCGCTGGCAACCGTGATTTTCGGGGGACGCATGTTGACCATCCTGGCGGGATCGGTGCAGTTAGGCGGTGCGCTGGTGATCTTTTGGCCGTATATCCGTTGGGCGATCGTGGTGGTGTTCATGGCGGTGGCGCTGTGGCTGCTCTACCGCTACGCCCCCAACCTCGCGCCGTATGCGACCGGCCTGATGCCGGCCGTGGTCACCGCGATCGTGATCTGGATTGTGGTTTCGGTGCTGCTGGCGTTTTACGTCAACCGCTTCGGGCACTATTCGGCGGTCTACGGATCGCTGGGGGCGATCATTGGCCTGATGCTCTGGTTCTACATCGTCGCCCTGGCGATCCTGTTTGGCGCCGAAGTGCATGCCCAGTGGCTGCGCGCCCACGGCATCACGCCCGCGCCGCGCCACCCCCCGGCGGACGCCTGATATGCTGGCTGCATGGCCAAAGCGCCGCGACGCTATAGCGACGAGCAAGCCCGCGCTGGCATCCACACGCCCTTGCCGGGGCTCGAGGTTTTCTCCAACCAGTACCCCGGCTACGAAATCGCCATTGCGATTCCCGAATACACCTCCGTCTGCCCCAAGACCGGTTTGCCGGACTTCGGCGCCCTGACCATCACCTACATGCCGCGCGCCAGCTGCCTCGAGTTGAAGTCGCTGAAGGAGTATTTGCTCGCGTACCGCAACCTCGGAATCTTTTACGAAAACGCCGTGAACCGCATTCTGGAAGACATCGTCGCCGCCAGTAAGCCCGTGTGGGCGCGCGTCCAGGGCGCATTCACGCCGCGCGGCGGCATCTCCAGCACCATCACCGCGCGCTGGCCGCGCCCCAGGCAGTAAGCATGCTGCCGGCCATCTTTATCGGCCACGGCAATCCCATGAACGCGCTGGCGGACAATCCCTACACCGCTGCCTGGCGCGGCCTTGGACTGGCACTTCCCCGCCCAACCGCCATCGTCAGCATCTCCGCGCACTGGTTTGTGCCCGGCACCGGCGTCACCATCAGCACCCTGCCGCGCACCATGCACGACTTAGGTGGATTCCCGCGCGAGCTCTACCATGTGCAGTACCCGGCGCCGGGCGATCCGGCGCTGGCGCGGCGGATCCAGTCCCTGCTGGCGCCCACTCCGGTGGTGCTCGATGATTCCTGGGGGCTCGACCACGGCACCTGGTCGGTGCTCAAACATGTATATCCGGATGCTGATATTCCCGTCGTTCAGCTCAGCCTTGACGAAGCCAAACCGCCCGCCTTTCACTTCGACATCGGCCGCCGCCTCGCCCCGCTGCGCGAGGAGGGCGTCCTGCTGCTGGGGAGCGGCAACCTGGTGCACAACCTGCACGCCTACGCCTGGGGCCGCCACGTGGCCGAACCCTTCGACTGGGCCATGAAGTTTGAAACCGAAGCCCGCCAGATGATGCTCGCCGGCGACCTCAAGCCGCTGCTCCAGTACGAACGCCTCGGCCCCGAAGCCGAAATGGCCATCCCCACCCCCGACCACTTCCTGCCGCTGCTCTACACCCTCGCTTCCGCCCAGCCGCGTGAGCCCATCACCTTTCCGGTCGAAGGCGTGGACGGCGGCTCCGTCTCCATGCTCGCCGTCAAAGTGGGCTGAAGTTCTACTCCGTGCGCAGTACCTCCATCGGATCCACGCTCGTTGCGCGCGCCGCCGGCCTCCACGCGGCAATCAGCGCTACCGCAATCAGCAACAGCGGCGCGCCCACGGCGGTAACCGGATCCCAGCCCGGCACCTGATACAGCCAATGCGCCAGCAGTCGTGAAAGCCCCAGCGCCACCGGCAAGCCCAGCGCCACGCCCAGCAGCGTCCAGCGCAATGCCTCTCTGAGCACCCAGCGCCGCAGCTCTCCGGGCGAGGCACCCAGCGCCACCCGCACGCCCAGCTCATGCCGCCGCCGCGCGACCGCATGACTCTCGACACCAAAGATCCCCACGGCTGTCAGCGCGAGCGCCAGCGCCGCGAACAGCCCCGCCAGCCAGCCCCGGAACCGCGGGCTGGCAATCGAAGCCGCCACGGTCGCCTCCAGCGTGCGCGGCGGAAAAACCAGCGGCTGACCGCCATTGGCCGCCGGTGGCAAGGACCGCAGCACCCGGTTCAGCTCCGGCATCACCGCCGCCGTGGAACCCGCCGTCCGCACCACCATCGTCTCGTCAACCGCTGCATCCTGGCTCATGCTCGCGTACGCGTCAGGCCGGGAAGGCAAAGCCAGTGTCAAGTCGCGCAGGTTGGCGACAACGCCGACCACCGTGCAGCCCGCTTGCGGATTGGCCCCAAAACCCTTGCGACAGCGCGGCAGCGGCAGCACGCGCCCAATGACGTTCTGTCCGGGGAAGAACGCATCCACAAAGGCTTGGTTGACGATCACCGATTTGGGCGTACCTGGCCGGTCGCCGGCATCAAACCCCCGCCCCTGCAGCAGCGCGATGCCCATGGTCGAGAAATAGCCCGGCGTCACCAGCGACGGGAACACATCCTGAAACCGATGTGGAACAAACTCAAAGTCGTCCGCGTCTGTATCCGTCAGCGGCAGCTCGACAGTGCCCGCTGCCGACGCCACGCCCGGCAGCGCCCGCACCTTCGCCAGCAGTCCGCGAAGGTAAGCTGCGGCAGCCGCCTGGCACGGCGGCTTGGCACAGCGCGTATCCGGCATCCTCACCTCGAAGCTGATGCGTCCCTGCGCCTCGAATCCGGGATTCGTCGCGCTCAAATTAAGAAAGCTGTGCAGCAGCAGCCCGGCGCCCAGCACCAGCACCACCGCCAGCCCCGCTTGCGCCGCCACCAGCACATGCGGCATCCGTCCGATCCGCCCTCCGGTCTCGACCCGCGCCCGCAAGCTCCCTCCCGCGGCGCGCATCGCCGGCACGATGGCAAACCCCGCCAGCGCCATCAGTGTCAGCAACACCGCGAAAATCAGGCCCGCCAGGCTGATCGCTTGTATATGTAGGTGTGCCAGCGAAACGGCAAGCTCCGGCGGCAGCAGTTGCGAACCCATAAGCCATCGCAGCCCGCCCGTCGCGCACGCCCATCCCACCGCCCCGCCCGCCAACGCCAGCAACCCAACGTCCAGCAGTTGCTGCCGCGCCAGCCGCTCCCGCGGACAGCCCAGCGTCAGCCGCAGCGCCAGCTCCGGCTGCCGCTGCCGTCCCCGTGCCAGCATCAGGTTGGCCATGTTCAAGCACGCCAGCAGCAACAGGCTCAGCGCCGCTCCGAGCAGCAGCAGCAGCGGCTCCCGCCACGAGCCCGCCAGCGCATCCTGCAGCGAATCAACCTGAAAGGTAAGCTTCGGCGGGTTTTGCAGCGATTTCAAAAACAGCGGGTCACGCCGCTCCAGCGCTTCGATGCCGCTCTGCACCGTGGCCATGCTTACCCCCGCACGCCGCCGCCCCAGCAGGTGGAACAGCGGCGTTGCGTGCAGTTGAATCGCCTCCTGCGACGTCAGCGGCGCCGGCACCCAGAGATCGGTCGGTTGCTCCAGATGAAACCTCGCCGGCAGCACACCGATGATCGTGTACGGCTTATATCCAACCTCGGCGCTGATCGTCTGGCCCACCACGTACGGATCGGCCCCGTAAGCCGTGCGCCAGAACCGGTTGCTCAGTACCACCACCTGCGGCCGCGCCATGTCCTCCGGCCCGATCAGCCGTCCCAGCACCGGCTGCACCCCCAGCAGCGAAAACAAATTCCCGGACACGCTCCGCACCCAGGGCGTCATGGCAAACCCCCGCACCCGGAACGCAACCGGATTTCCACCCCGCGATACCCACGCCCACTGCGAAAACAGCCGGTTGAGGTCGAGTGCCCCCGCGTGCAGTTGATCCGGGCTCAGAGCCGGCACATCCGGCAGCTTCTGGTTCACATCGGTCGCGGAAATCCACACCAGCCGGTTGGCCTGCGGATACGGCAGCGGCCGGAAAATCGCCGCCCACGCCAGGCCGAAGGCGGCGCAGTTTGCCCCCAGGCCCAGCGCCAGCGTCAGCACCACCACCGCAACCAGCCCCGGCGACTTCCGCAGGCTCCGCGTCGCATAGCGCAAGTCCAGCCAGAAGTTCTCCAGCCCCGGCCATCCTCGCCTCTCCCGGCAGTTCTCCCGCACCTGCTCCAGCCCGCCCAGCCTGATCCGCGCCCGCCGCCGCGCCTCGGCCGCCGGCACGCCCGCCCGCTCCAGCTCCGCCGCATGCAGCTCGAGGTTGGCGGCAAGTTCTGCCCGCAGATCGCGGTCATAGCGCTGGCCGCCGAAGAGCTCGCGCCAGCGCGCCAGCCAGCGCCTCATGATTCCTCCGCCCGTAGAAACCGCGCCACGATCGCGCCCGTCTGCTCCCACGCCGCAATCTCACGCGCGAGGTGCCGCTCCCCGGCTCGCGTCAGCCGGTAGAACTTGGCTTTTCGATTGTTATCGGAGGTTCCCCAGGCAGAGGCAATAGTGCCTTCCTGTTCCAGCTTGATCAGCGCCGGATACAGCGTCCCGTAGTTCAGCGCCAACAGCTCGCCGCTGATCTGCTCAATCCGCCGTGCGATGCCGTAGCCGTGCTGCGGCCCCATGGTCTGCAGCGTCTTGAGCACCATGAGTGCCAGCGTGCCCTGCCAGACGTCCAGCTTTTCTCCCATGCCGGGAGCATAACCCAAGCCCTATGGGTTTGCAATAGGTCGGCGCCGCCTCGTGCCCAGGGGCAACTGGCGACTACATTTTGTACTGCCCGGTGTCTTCCTCCCCCAGGTTTTCCAGCCAGCGGCGAAGTTCTTCGCTGGAGCTGGGATCGGCGGCGGCGGCGGCGATGCGGGAACTTTTCAGCACCTCATCATCCACGTAGATGGGGCAGTCGAGGCGCAGCGCCAGCGCCAGCGCGTCGCTGGGGCGGGCGTCGAAGGTTATGGTTTCGCCGTCCCGGTCGAGCCAGAGCACAGCATAGAAGGTGTCGTCGCGCAGCTCGTTCACGACCACCTTGCGCAGGCTGGCATTGAAGCCCATCAGCACTTCTTTGATAAGGTCGTGCGTCATGGGACGCGGCGTGGCGACTTTCTCAATTTCAAGCGCGATCGCGTTGGCTTCATAGATGCCGACCCATATGGGCAGAACCGTCGTCCCTTCCTTGTCTTTGAGGATGACAATGGGGGTGTTGGTGGAGGCGTCCATCATCAGACCGCGAATTTTCATTTCGACTTCCATCCCACACCTCCGCGCATTCTTATTGGACGAGCTGGCCCACGAAGCTGTTGGCTCCCGCTTTCTCTACCCGCACGCGAACGTAGGCTCCGGGCGCCAGGGACCCGCTGGTTGGCGGGGCCGGTGGTGGTGCCTGACCGATTATCGGCAGAACCGGGGTGAGGCTTGACGGCCCCGGCAACGCCTGCGGGGCCGTGAAGTTAACCACGCGATTGGAGCTGGCGCGACCCGCCCACTGGTTCAGCTTGGGATGGAAGGCCTCGACCATAACTTCCAGCTCCTGGCCCACCCACACCTGGTTGTCCTCATGCTGCATCTCCTGCTGCCGCCGCTGCAGAATCATCAGCCGCCCGGTCTTGACCGCATCCGGAATGGAATCCTCCCACGCGCGCGCTTCGGTGTGTGGGCGGGGCGAGTACTTGAAGATGAACGCCCCCGCGTAGCGAACCTCGTGCATGAGCTCGGCTGTCTTTTCGAAATCGGCATCGGTCTCTCCCGGAAAGCCAACGATGATGTCGGTGGTCACCGCCAACGGGCGCCGGCAGGCGCGGATGGCGGCGATCAGATCGAGATAGCGCTCGCGCGTGTAACCGCGGCGCATTTTCTCGAGTACGGCGTTGGAGCCCGACTGCACCGGCAGATGCACGTGATCACACAGCACCGGGTTGCGGCCCATGGTGGCCACGATATCGGGCGTGAAATCGCGCGGATGCGAGGTGGTGTAGCGGACGCGTTTGAGGCCGGACACTTCGCCTACCGCCTCCAGTAGCTGGGCGAAGTTCAGACCGGCGGAGGAGGGATCACGATAGGAGTTGACGTTCTGCCCCAGCAACTGCACCTCGGTGTAGCCCATCTCCGCCAACTGCCGTGCCTCGCGGAGAATGCCTGCGCTTGTCCGGCTCCGCTCCTTGCCGCGCGTGTACGGCACCACGCAATAGGCACAGTGCTTGTCGCAACCCTCAATGATGGTGATGTAGGCCCGGAAGGGATGATCGCGACGCGTCAGCTCGGTCTCGAATGCCTCGTCACCCGCCTCGGTCAGCCCCGTAACCCGGCGTTCACCGGCCTCCAGCGCCGCCATCAGTTCGGGCAGGCGGGGATAGCTGGCCGAGCCCACTACCAGGCTGACATGGGGCGCGCGCTTGAAGATCTCCTCGCCCTCCTGCTGCGCCACGCAGCCGAGCACGCCGAACCGCTTGCCCTGCTTCTGCAGCGCCTTGAAGTTGGCGAGGCGGTCAAAGACCTTCTGCGCCGCCTTGTCGCGGATGCTGCACGTGTTGAACAGGATCAGTCCGGCTTCCTGCATCGAAGCCACAGGCGTATATCCGTGCGCCACCAGCGTGCCCGCCACGCGCTCAGAGTCGTGGACATTCATCTGGCATCCGAACGTCTCCAGGAAGAAGGTTTTCGCCGCGCCGTTTTCCGCCACTGGGGCCAGTATAACAAGCCGGCGCCGCCGCTTGGGGCGAGCTCCTGCTCCTGCTTGATGACGGGCCTCATGCGGATGCCGCCCTCCTCTAAACCGTTTGCTTCAGTGCAGCAGTTTTTGAGCGGCGGCGAGGGCGGCATCGAGATGCTGGTCGCCGGTGGCGGCCTGCTGGCTGAGCTGCTGGAACACGGCCTGCTGCGCCGGGGTGGGGCGCAAATAGGCGAGATCCAAATCCGCAGCCAGGTAAGCGAGGTAGCTGCGCAAATGCGTCTCGTGCGCCAGTGTGCCCTCGCTCGATTGTTCCTGCAATTGCACCAAAGCGCCGATGGTGCTGCTCAGGTTGCGCAAGACGGGATCGGCTTGCGCGGCCGAGACCGAGCCCTTGGCCACCGCCGCCTTAAGCTGGTTCTGAGCGCTCAAGGCATGGTCGAGCTTGGCATCGAGCGTGTTGAGGGCATCGTGGATTTTGAGCCCCAGCACCAGGCGCGCGTTCAGGTCGCCTTGGGTGGCGTCCACGCGCGGGTCAAGCTTCACACTGAACGGCTTGCTGATTTTCTGACCTCCGTAGGCGAGCGTCACGGTGTAGATGCCGGGCGAAACGACCGGGCCTTGCACGGTATCCGCCAGGCCACCGGCCGGCGAGGGGACATAAAAGCCGTTGACTTCGGTGGCGTCAGGGTAGCGCAAATCCCAGTCGAAGCGGTTCATGCCGGCCGAGATTTCCGTCAGCCGCTGGGCCGCGGCGGCAGTGCGCTGCGCGGGCGTCATGCTGGCGATGTTCCCTGGGGACGGCTTCGCCGGCTTCAAGTGCAGCGCGAAGGTGCGCACCAGCTGACCGAGGTTGTTGGTGAACGTCAGCGTGGCCGCGGTTGCGCCGTTATAGCTGGCGGGAACATGGAAGAACACAAGGGCGCCGAAGGGCGGATTCTGGCCGGAGAAGCCGCCGCCGCCGAAGCCACCGCCCGAACCGTAGGCGTGGGTCAGCCAGGCGGCTTCGGGCGAGAACAAGGCCACGTCTCCGCTTGGCTGCGCCGTGGACAACTGCTCGAGCACCGCCAGGTTATCGAGGATCCAGAAGGCGCGGCCGTGGGTGGAAACCGCGACGCCGCCCTGGCGGGTATTGACCGCCACGCTACTCACATCGACACGCGGCAAGTTGAGCGTGAGTGGCTGCCACTGAGCGCCATCGTTGAAGCTGACATAAACCGTCTGGCTGGTAGCCAGGAACAACAAGTGGGGATCGTTCGGATCCTGGGTAATGCTGTTGGCGTACTGATCGTCCGGCACGCCGTTGACCATGGCGGTCCAGGTTTTGCCGTAGTCGGTAGTTTTGTAGACATAGGGCCGGAAGTCATCCCACAGGTGGCGCTCGGAAGTCAGATACACGGTGGCGCTATGCTGGACACCCGGGGTGATCGAGCTGATCCAGCTTTCCGCCGGCAGCGCCGGCGGGTTGACCTGCTGCCAGTGCCGGCCGCCATCGGTGGTGACGTGGACCAGTCCGTCGTTTGAGCCCGCCCAGATCACGTTTCCATTCTTGGGGGAGACGGCAATCACCGACAGGCCCGGGTAGACCTCGGCGCTGGATTGATCGAGCGTGACGGGACCGCCACTGGGCACTTCCGTGGCAGGATCGTTGCGGGTGAGGTCGGGGCTGATTTGCTTCCAGCTCTGGCCGTAATCATCGCTGCGCAAAACGTATTGCGAACCGATCAGCAGCTCTTTGGGATTCGTGGGCGAAAACACGATGGCGTGCGTCCAGCCAAAGCGATACTTGAGTTCGTTGGAGGCCGCCCCCTCCTGGTAGTTGGGCCAGGGGCTGATGTCCTGGTACTGGCCGAGCTTGAGGTTGTAGCGCATGAAGATGCTGAAGTATCCGCTGCCGTAGGTGATATTGGGATCGCCCGGCTGCGGCACCACCCAGGTGCTTTCGCCATAGGCCGCGGGCTGCCAATCGCCTGACGAAATCGATCCGCCAGCCGCCGCACTGGGGCCTTCGGTTGAGCCTTCATCCTGCTGCGCCCCGTAAACATGGAAGGGAAACTGGCCGTCGAGGTTGATGTGGTAAAACTCGCCCGTGGGCTGGTTGTGGTCCTGACTCCAAGTCTTGCCTCCATCTTCTGAAATGGTCGCCCCTCCGTCATTGCCCTCGAGCAGAATTTTAGGATTTTGGGGGTTGATCCAGACGATGTGATTGTCGCCGTGGGGCGTGTGCAGCACGGTCCAGGTTTTTCCGCCATCATAGGTGGCCCAGACGCCATCCACCTCGGGCACGTAGGCGGTGTTAGGATTGACGGGGTCCACGAAAATCTGCATGTAATAGAAGGCGCGCTGGCGCAAATTAAAGCCGTTGTAGACCATGCGCCAGCTTTGGCCGCCGTTATCGGAGCGGAACACGCCGCCATCGTGGGCCTGCAGAATGGCGTAGACGACATTGGGCGAACTGGGGGCGACGGTCACGCCGATGCGGCCCCAGATGCCGCCCGGCAGGCCGGGGTTGTGGGTCAGGTTGGTCCAGTGCGCGCCGCCATCGCTGGTTTTGTAAATGCCGCTGCCGGGGCCGCCGCTGATGAGGGCATCGGGTTGGCGCTGGCCCTGCCACATGGCAGCGTAGAGCACGTTGGGCTGGCCCGGCGCCATCGAAATATTGATCGCGCCAGTGTTGTCGTCCACAAAGAGCACCTTTTTCCAGGTCTTGCCACCGTCGGTGGTCTTATAAACACCGCGGTTGGGGCCGGGCACAAAGACGTGGCCCATGGAGGCGGCGTAGACGACATCGGGATGGCTGGGGTCCACGATCAGGGCGCTGGTGGTGTGGGTGTCGGCGAGACCAGCGTAGGTCCAGGACTTGCCGCCGTCGTCGGAGCGGAAGATGCCGTCGCCAGTGAACATATCGTTGCGGATGTCGGTTTCGCCGGTACCCGCGTAAAGGATCCGGGGATTCGAGGGCGCCACCGCGAGCGCCCCGATCGAGGGCGCCATGGCGCGCGTCTTGTCGGTGAGCACCGTCCAGGTGAGCCCGGCATCTTCGGTCTTCCAGACACCGCCGCCCACCGTGCCCATGTAGTAGAGCCTGGGGTTCGATGGCACTCCCGCCACCGCCACAACGCGCCCGCCCACGTACGGGCCGATGCTGCGCCATTGCAGCTTGCTCATCAGGGTTTGCGGCGGAATGGGAGCGGCGGCGGCAACCGCCAGCAGCGCCAACACGGCGGGAAAATACCGAAGCGAGTGTCTCATTGTGCCTATCCCTCCAGACACAAACACTCTAGCGCCAATTAGCCCAGCTTGACCAGCCGGATCCGCTCCATGGCGAGCGTGCCTCCACCCAGCGATTTCAGCACCAGCTCGAAGCGCACCAGATCCCGCTGCACCTGCAGGTCCATCGCCATTTGCCCGGGGTGCAGCTCAAAGCCTCCCAGCTTGTACCCGAACCGCTCCTGGATGTCGAGCTGGAATTTCCCTTCGATCTCCCCTTCCAGGCTGAGCAGGTAATACCCGCGCGGCACGAACCAATAAGGCCCATGGAACAGCACCGTCCCCGAGCGCGACGCGGCCGCGGAGATGCGCAACCGGCCGGCCTCCATGTCCCCCTGCAGCACATTGAGGTCCCCGGGATAAATATCGAGCAAGTTCCTCCGTACCCCACCTGCCGTCATGACTTCCGCCCGCCCCGCCGCAAAATAGCCCCCCTGCCTGCGGAACGTCTCCAGCGTGACCGGGGTGATGAATCCATCCCCGATTCCATAAATGGTCCAGCCCAGATCCTCCGCAAACGCCATCAGTTCGGCCTCGTTCCCGAGGTCTGGCGTCAGCTTCTCGAACAGCACCACCACGGACGGGCTGCGCCGCAGCACGCGCTGCATGCCGCGCAGCGCGTGCAGTTCGTGGCCCTCGACGTCAATCTTGACCAGATCACAGGTGAATCCCTCCGGCACCTGATCATCCAGCCGGTGCAACTGCACCCGCTCGCCTTGTCCCGAAGGATTCTCCAGCGACGCTCCGCCTGCCGCTTCGGCTGGAATGTTCAGCTCCGCCTCTCCCTCGCCATCCGAAACCGCCCAGGGGTGGACCGTGATTTTGTCCCCGTAGCCGTTCAGGAAGACGGACCGGCTGAACAGGTTGCGCATCCGCGTCTGCGGCTCGAAGGCAAGGATTTTTCCCTGGCGCAGGTAGGGCGCCATGCGCAGCGAAAACACCCCCAGATTGCCGCCGATATCAAGAAAGGTGTCGCCTGGCTTCCGGTACGACAACAGCAGAGAGAAGTTGTCCTCCTCGTAGCGCCCGCCGTTGAGAAAGTTCATCGGGCAGCCGGAATCGTCGGTGTTGATGAAGATCGGGGTCTCGTCGGCCAGCCAGGTCAGCGCCTCGTTGCCCCCGAGATAGACCGCGGTCCGGTTCTTGATGAAGTCCAACTCATTCAGGATGCGGTCCATCCTGGCATCCACACTCTTCTGCCACGCCGCAAGTTCTGGGTACATAATCGGCCTATTGTGACACAGGACGCGGCCGCGTCAGGGCTCCCGCAGCGCCACCAACGGATCCACCCGCGCCGCCTGGCGCGCCGGCAGATAGCAGGCGAGCGCAGCCATGAGCGCCAGGATCAGGCAAATGCCGGCGTAGGTAGGCACATCGCCCGCGCTCGCCCCCACGATCAAGCCCTGCAGCAGGCGTGCCATGGCATAGGCCAGCGGCAGTCCGATCACCAGGCCCAGCCCCAGCATCAGCCCGCCGCGCCGCAGAATCAGCACCACGATATCGGCATGTGAGGCGCCCAGCGCCCGCCGGATGCCGAGCTCGCGCCTGCGCTCGCTGACCAGAAAGGCCATGACGCCATAAACGCCCACCGCCGCCAGAATCAGCGCCAGCAGGCCGGCGATGCTGAGCATCACCGCAACGTAGGCAATGCCGATGTTGGCTTCGTGCTGGACCTGATGCAACGACTCGACCTGGAAGAGCGGATCCACCGGATCCACGGCGGCCATGGCCTGCCGCAACGCCGGACCCAGCCCGGTGACATCGCCCGCGCCGGAGCTGCGCAGCAGAAAAAAGGCTGAGGTATTCGGCTGCTGGCTGACCGGCATGTAGAACGTCGAAATGGGCGACGTGCTGTACCAGTCCCATTTCACGTTCGCCACCTCGCCCACGATCCGCATCCAGGGGCTGGTCGAGCTGTCGCCGCCCAGCTTGAGGCGCTCGCCCAGCGGGCTGCGGCCCGGAAAATAATGCTGCGCCAGCCTCTGACTGATGATGACCACCGGTTCCGACGAGGTGCCATCGGAGGGCGTGAACACGCGCCCGGATAGCAGCGGCACGTGCATCAGCGCAAAAAAACTGGGGCTGATGGACTGCTGCACGGCGTAGCGCTGCTGGCTGGCGTTGGTAATCGGGCGGCCTGCGATGCTGAAGCCGTTCTCGTTCTCCCCGCCCAGAGGCAGATAGCTGGCCGTGACGGCGCCGCTCACGCCCGGCAGCGCGCCCAGCCGGTCCAGCGCCTGCTGGTAAAACGCTGCGCGGGCATTCAGCGAATCCCAGGCCGCGGAGTGCGGCAGGTTGATCGAGGCGGTGAGCGTGCGGTTGGGCTCGAAGCCAGCGCCGCCACGGGTCTGCGCAGCAAAGCCGCGCACCATCAAGCCCGCCCCCGCCAGCAGGACGCTCGCCAACGCAATCTGCACCACCACCAGCGCTGCCCGCAGCCGCCGGCGGGAATGCCCGATGGCGCCCCGCCCGCCTTCTTTCAGGGTGGCGTTCAACTGCGGCCGCGCCGCGTGCCAGGCGGGCGCCAAGCCGGCGATGATGCCCGCCAGAACGGCGATGGCCAGCGTGAACTCCAGCGCCGTGCCGTCCAGCCGGATGCGGTCCCAGCCCCCGATGAACGCCGCCACGTCGGCGGGCATGTTGAGTAGTATCAGCCGGATCGAAAGCGCCGCAAACCCAACCCCCACCACCGCCCCGCCGATCACGCCCAGCAGAATGTTTTCCGTCAGCAGTTGCCGCATCAGCCGCCCCCGGCTCGCGCCCAGCGCCACCCGCAGCGCCAGCTCCTGACTGCGCCCCAACGCCTGCGCGAACTGCAGGTTGGCCACGTTGGCGCATGCAAGCAGCAGCAAAAACCCCACCGCGCCCAGCAGCAGCCAAACGTAGGCAGCGGTTTGCACCCCGATGATCCGGTCTGCCAGCATTTGCACGTTCACGCCCCAGCCCTGGTTGGTGTCCGGAAACTGCGCATCCACGCGCGCGGCAATGCCCTGAATCTCCGCCCGCGCCTCGGCCAGCGTGGCCCCTGGCGCGAGCTCGCCGACCACGTGCAGGTTGTGGCTGTCGCGGTTGTTGAGCTGGGCGGGCGTGAGCGCCAAAGGAAGCCAGAGCGCAACCCCCTGCGGCATGGTGGCATCCTGGCCCAGAATCCCCACCACCGTGTAGGCCTGCTGGTTGAGCTGGATAGTCTGGCCGACAATCGTGGGATTCGCCGCGAATTGGTGCCGCCACAGTGATTGGCTGAGGATGGCTTCGCGGTCGTGCCCAGGCTGATCCTCCCCGGCCACGAAGGTACGCCCGCGCAGCGGCTTGGAAGGCAGCAGGGTAAAAAAGTTGGCCGTAACCAGTGCCGCCGGCACCATCACCGGCATCCCGGCGCCGCTCAGGTTTTCCTGTGCGTAGTGATACGCGGCCATGTCCTCAAACTTGTGCGCCTGCCGCTTCCACGTGCCGTAATTGAAACCCGAAACCGTGTTGGTGGAATCCGGCGAAGAATGGGGCGCGGTCTCGGCGAGATCGAGCAGCCGGTCCTGCTGCGAATACGGCAGCGGATGCAACAGGATGCCGTTGGCCACGCTGAAAATGGCGGTATTGGCGCCAATGCCCAACCCCAGGGCGAGCATGGCGATCACGCTGGCGCCCGGCGCCTTGATGATCAGGCGCAACCCGTAGCGAAGGTCGTTCCAAAAGGCCGGCATGCGTCTATTCTTGCCGCAGCGCCCGCAACGGATCCACGCGACTGGCGCGCAGCGCGGGCAGCCAGCCGGCCAGCGCCGCCACTATAGCCAGTGCCACGGCTGCGCCCACGAACGTGGCTGGATCGCTGTAGTTGAGTTGGAACAGATCCATGCGGTGCAGGCTCAGCTTGGCCAGTCCGAGGCTGACCGGTATCCCGATCGCCAGCCCGATGGCGAGCAATAGCAGCGCTTCGCGCATCACCATGCCGATGACCGAGGCGCCGCTGGCGCCGAGCGCCATGCGCACTCCGATTTCGGCCGTACGCCGCGACACGCTATAAGCCATGACTCCATAGAGTCCGATCGCCGCCAACAGCAACGCCAGCGCCCCGAAAAAGCCGCTGAGCTTGGCCAGCAGCGCTTGACTCACCGCAGTGGCACTGATCTTGGCGCTCACCGCATCGAAGCTTTCGACCCGCAGGTTCGGCTCCATCCGCAGCAGCAGCTGCCGCAGTTCTCCTTTGACCGCCGTGCCCGATCCTCGCTCCCGGATCAGCAGCGAACCGGCCGATTGCGGCGCCGCCGCCAGGCCGTTGAAGTAGTCCAGATAGAACATCGGCGCCGCCGGCTCGTCCAGGCTGGCGCTCTTGCTATCGGCGCACACGCCCACAATCGTATACACCGCGCCGTGATCGTCGGGATAGGCGTCATGAAGGCGCCGCCCAATGGGATTGCCGCCGTGAAAAAACACCTTTGCCATGGTGGCGTTGATCACCACGTTGCGCTGCGCGCCGCTGGCGTCGGCGGGCTCCAGCGCCCTGCCCATGAGAATCGGAATCCCCGCGGTGGCAAAGAAATCCGCCGATACCGCGTCCAGTCCGGCGTTGGCGATGTTGCCGGCACCGGTGCCCGGCGGAGGTGTATAGCCACGCACCGTGATCGGGATGCCGGCGTTGCTGTCGTCAAAAAGGCCGATCAACGACAGCGCCACGTGCTGCACGCCGGGCAGGTGCGCGGCCTGGTCGAGAAAGCGGTGAAAGAATTGGGCGCCGGTGGCGTCGTTGTACCCGGCGCGCGCCAGGTTGATGTCAGTCTCCACCAGTCCCTCCGGGTTGAAGCCGACACTCTGCGACTCCAGCTTCAGCAGGCTGTGCAGGAACAGGCCCGCGCCGATCAGCACAATCACCGACAGTGCCACTTGTCCGCTCACCAGAACCTTGGTGAGCGGCAGGCGCGCATGCACCGCGCGGCTCTGGGCCTGCAACGTGGCGTTGAGTTGGGTTCTTGCCATCCGCCAGGCGGGCGCCAGACCGAACAGGAGGCCCGCAAGCACTGAGATTCCGAGCACGAACAGCAACACGCGTCCGTCCGGCGCCAGCGGCAGTGCCAGCGAGCCGCCCGCGCTCACCATCCCCACCAACAGATGCACGCCCCACCAGGCCAACAGCGCACCCAGTCCGCCGCCGGCGAGCGCCAGCAAAACGCTCTCGGTCAGCAACTGCCGCACAATACGTGCCCGGCTGGCTCCCAGCGCCAGCCGTACGCACATTTCTTTTTGCCGTGCCGCCGCCCGCGCCAGCAGCAGGCTCGCCAGGTTCGCCACCGCCAGCAGCAGCACCAGACCCACCAGCGCAAACAGCGCCAGCAGAGGCGCGGAAAACTGGCCGCGCGCCACCGACGCCCCGTGGGCGCCGCTGCTCAGTCGCAGCGATTGCCCGAGCAGCGCCCGCCGCATGACGGGGCTCGAGGCTTGCCCGGCCTGCTCCTGTACCGACTGCAAAAATATCGCGTTGCTCTGCGCCTGAGCTGCCGCCAGCGTCACCCCCCGCTTCCGCCGGCCCATCACCTGCAGCCACATGATCCGGCCGACGCCAGGGGCGTCGTGCAACAGGTCTCGCCCCGGCAGCGCCTGCGGCTGCATGGCGATCGGCATCCAGAGGTCGGGCTCCACGCCCACCGTGGTGCCGAAAAATCCCGGCGGCGTGATCCCGATCACGGTGAAGCTGGTGTTGTGCAGCGTAAAGCTGCGGCCGATCACCTCCGGGCTGCGGTGGAAACGCTGATTCCAGTAGCCGTAGCTCATCATCGCTACCGCATCCGCGCCTGGCTTCAACGCTTGCGTGTCATCAAAGCCGCGGCCCCGGTACGGAGGTAGTTTTAGCACGCTGAAATAATTGTTCGAGACCAATTGCATGCGTACCAGCTCGGGCGTGGCCGCCTGTCCCGGCCGCGCCCAGCTCACCAAAGCCTGCGGTCGCTCGGCGCCGGCCGCCATCAGGCCCGTAAACGCGGTGTCGTCGGCGCGCAAGCGCCGGTACTCGGAGTAGGCGAGCTTGTCTCGCGGACCGTCGCTGATGCCCACGCTCACGCCATCGGCGGCAGGATTGGTCAGTAGCGCCAACTGCTCGGGATGGCTCACCGGCAGCGGCCGCAGCAGGACCGCGTTCACCAGCGTGAAAATGGCCGTATTGGCGCCGATGCCCAGCGCCAGCGTCAGCAGGGCGACCGCGGCAAAGCCAGGCGCTTTGAGCAGCATCCGGCAGGCAAGGCGGAGATCGCGCAGCATAACCTAATATACGTGCGCCGCCCCCCGCCGAGTTCCGCTAATCTAAAAAGCCCTTTGTGTTAGACCTCGACAGCCCTGCTGCGCTGCAGGGCGAGCCGCGAGCGCGACCACGCTAACGCCGGTCGCGGCCGCCACGCCCCCCGCGGAACCCGCCCCGCCGGGGGCGGTCGTCATCGCCCTCGCGGCGCGGCGGTCGGTCGTAGCTGTCGCCGTC
>JBOGKQ010000017.1:0-54142 GCA_050747905.1 Terriglobales bacterium
CAGTGCACCGTAGTCACGGCCCGATCCCCCCTTCTAGCCCCCGCTTCTCTCGCCGCTAACTGCTCCCAACCACTTCCCCGCAAAATCACCGCTTAATCAGAGTCTCCTTAGAGCCAAACCACCGTTGGTGTAGCGCGCTTGGGGCAACCGCGTGCGGCTTTTCCTGATCTCAAAGCCGCCAGCCGCGCGTTCCCAAAGCTATACTCAGTACACTGATGAGCCCGAGGTTGACGCGGTTCCGTACGGGTGTGGTGATTGCTTTGGCGGGCGGACTGGCGCTCACGCAAGCGCCGGTGCGGCTGAATCCCTCTCCCGGCGGCGATCATCCGCAAGCGCGGGCGGATTGGTTCATGCGCTTTCGCCAGTCGCGTGACGCCCTCTCGCCTGCCGCTCACCGCTACGAAGCTTGGCAGCAGGCACGCCGCATGCGCGTACGTAATCCGTCTGCACAGCGGCGCCAACTGGCGATGGGTGCGGCCAGCCCGCCGGTCGTAAGCGGCGACTGGACCTCACTCGGTCCACAACCGGAAAGCGATCCCAATTACGGCGACGTGGCCGGGCGCTTGACCGCCCTCGCAGTGGATGTGGGCAAGGACTCCAGCGGCAACACGGTGTATCTGGGGGCGGCGGACGGCGGGCTGTGGGAATCCACCAACGCCTTGTCCGCCAATCCCACCTTCACCCCGATTGGCGATAACCTGCCCAGCCTGGCCATCGGCAGCATTGCCCTCGATGACTCCACCATCCCGACGACGATTTACGTCGGTACGGGCGAACCCAACCTCAGTCAGGACAGCTACTACGGCGACGGGGTCTTCAAGTCCAGCGACGGCGGGCAGACCTGGGCGAGCGGCACCGGCACAGATTTTCTTGGCAGCGCCATCTCGCGCCTGTTGATTGACCCCACCAACCCGCAAATTCTGCTGGCGGCGGTGACCGAAGGCGGCGTGTACACGAACAACAATTTCGCGACGTCGGCGCCCGCCATCGGCATTGTTCGCTCCAGCGACGCGGGTGCCACCTGGACGCAAGTGTTTACCGGCGGCCCCGCCTCTGGCACCGACATTATTTACGATGCGGCGGACCAGGACTACTACGCCGCCATTCGCGCCAAAGGGTTTTACCGCTCCACCGACCGGGGCCAGACCTGGGCCGCGCTGCCGTCTCCGATTCCGGTGGCGCCCTCGTCGCAAAACTTCTACCGCGCATCGCTGGCGCTGCGCGGAACTACGCTGTTTGCCCTGATCTCCGATTCCAGCGGCAAGCCCACCGGCAGCGAGGACTGTTCCGGCTGCACCGGGCTGGTTCAGTCCACCAACGAGGGTCAGAGTTGGCAGGCGCTGAACCTGCCACCCAATCTCTACGGCAGCAACAACCAGGGCACCTACGATCAATACCTGGCCGCGCCGCCCAACTCCTCCAACCTGGTCGTGGGCGGCATTGACGCCTGGCTGGGCACGCCGCAAGGCAGCGGCGGCCTGAGCTGGACAAATCTGACCAATGCCTACAGCACCGGGTCCGTGCATCCGGACGAGCATGCCATCGGGTGCCTGTCAGCCAACTCCTGGATCATCGCCAACGACGGCGGCGCGTGGAGCACGGCCAACGCCGGCGCGAGTTGGTCCAACATGAACGCGACCCTCGACACCATCCAGTTCTACAGCATCAGCAGCGCACTGCGCGGCACGATCTTGGGCGGCTCGCAGGATAACGGCACCGCGCTGATCACGCCCGCGGGTGGAGCGGTCTGGAATAACATGTTCGGCGGAGATGGCGGCCACACCGCAATCAATCCCGCTAACCCCAGCCAATACTTCACCGAGAATTTTGGGGTTTCGCTGCAGCGCTCGGATAGCTCCGGTCAGAGCTGGACGCCGGTGGTTGACAGCACAACCATCACCGACGTCGGGGAGTTCTACATTCCGTTCGTGCTGGCGCCCGCCGATCCTTCCACCGCCTATCTGCTCACCCAGCGAGTTTGGCGCGGCCCCACCGCACCCACCACCGAAGGTGCAGGTTGGAAAGCCATCAGCCCGCCGCTCATCTATCCGCCCGTTGGCATGGACTCCTCCGCCGACAATCTCACCGCGCTGGCGGCCGCGCCCAACGCCCCAAGCGTTTTGTACGTAGGCGCCTACGACGGCTCGCTGAGCGTCAGTAGCGATGTCACCAACACGCTGGCCCAGCCCACCTGGACCACGGTCCAGCCGGGCGCCAATCCTTATGCCGGGCCGGTGACAGCGATTGCAGTCAGCCCAGCCAGCCCCCAGACGGTATATTGGGGACTGGGTTTTGTCGGCCCCAGCGCCGCCATGTTCAAAAGTTCCGACGGCGGCAAAACCGCCGTCAACATCAGCGGCAATTTGCCCGGTACGCCCATCAACGCCATCGTGGTTGATCCCTCTGCGCCCAACAACATATACATTGCCACCGATGTGGGCGTATTCGAAACCAGCGATGGCGGCGTGGCCAACGAGCAATGGTCGCTGTGGGGCGGCAACCTGCCCGCCGTCGCCGTGCTCAGCCTGGTGCTGAGCCGCGACAACAATGACAATCCGGTTGTGCTCGCGGGGACCCACGGGCGCGGCGCCTGGAGCATAGCCGCCGCCTCACCCCCGGGCTTCGCCTTCACCGCCAGCCCGGCGCAGCCGGTGGTGACACAGGGGACCGACGGTATGGCGCTCACATTGCAACCCAGCTTCGCCGATGGCTTCACGGGCCCAGTGAGTTGGAGTTGCTCCAGCACAGCCGCGCTGCAATGCGGTTTTACGCCGGCCACCAGCGCGCCCGGCGGTGGCGACACGAGCGTGAACATCTCCGGACTGGCCAGCGCCGCCGCCTCGGGCGACATTCCGCTAACCATCACGGCCACTTCGGGCAGCACGCAGTTTTCCGAGCAGTTGACGCTGGCCAACAACGGCGACTTCAACCTGAGTGCGCAACCGGGTGCGGTCACGCTTGCGGCGGCGAACAATCATCAGGCGCCTGTGGCGCTGATCTTTGCCACCTCGAACGGCTTGAGCCTCAACGTCACGCTGGCGTGCAGTGGCCTGCCTGCGGGCTATACCTGCCAGTTGCCGGCCGCGTCGGTAGCCATCAGCAATGCTTCCAGCGCCACGGTGATGATCGCTCCGGCCGCCGTCGCAGCCGCCACGCCGCCGGGCCGGGATCCCGGCGGTACGGCGTGGCCATGGCTGCTGGCCGGCGCGCTGCTGGCCGGCGCTGCTTACTCGCTGCGCCGTAAACCTGTGCTGGCGGGAGCGCTGTTGTTGGTGCTGGCCGGCGCAGCGTGCGGGGGCGGCAGCCCAGGACTGGTTCCAGTCGCCAGCACCGTCACGCTCACGGCCACGGCCGCGCCAGCGGGCGCCCCCCAGCCCTTGGTCCACTCCACCACGGTGGTGGTCACGGTCGAATAAACGGCGAGTGTCCCGGAACCTTCAGAATTTTTTCCAGCTTTACCGTACCGATGGAATGGATCTCGGATTCCGAGGTCAGCGCCTGCGGGCTGGGACCGATGAACTGGATGTTCATGTTGCTGTGGGTTTCGCTGTGAGTTTCCAACAGGATGCCATCGGCTACGCGGTAGGTCGCCTGGGCCTGGGTGTTGAAGCTGAACTTGCCCAGCGGCACCAACCCCTCGCTGGCCATCTGCTGGGAGCCGGGCAGCGAGCCCGGCGGAAGATTGACTCCCGAGCTGGCATGCACGGCAATCGTTGCCGTCGCCAGGCCATCCTCGCGGCCCAGCCCGGTGAGCGTGCAATGCAAGGTCAGAGGCATGGCGATCGTGGTTTCCGGAATGGCGCGCGAGCGCGTCCGGCTCCATGCGGCGCCGACAGCGACGGCGCCGCTGGGTAGATCATCGGTGCGGGCCAGCTCGCTCAGCATGTCCACGGCCTGGTCGTAGGCGGCGCCGGGCTGGCGAAAGACAATGTTGAAGTGGCCTTCGGCCACTCGGAACCGGGCCGGCGCCATGCTGACCGCGGCCTGATCAGTTGCCGCAGCCTGCTTTTCCAACTCTGCTTTTTGCTGGGCATTGTCAGCCGTGAGGGTGGTGGTGTATCGAATAAAGCGCGCCTCCACGCTGAAATTGTTCGTCGTGGCGCCGGGCTGCACGTGCAGTTGCGCTTCGGCTTCCGTGGTCAGCGTGGCGTGCAGGTCGGAGCCTTGGCCGATATGGGTGACCACGTCGGTATGGATGGAAGCCGAGTAGAGCAGCCAGGAATCCGGTGTGTAGGTGACCGCCAGGCGCACGGTGGCGGGCGTCTGGGCGCTGGCGCCGAGAGCCAGGGCTGCCAGCAAGCCAACCGCGGCAACTTGGAGACGCCCTGAGTGCCAGCGGGCGTCCGTTGCCGGCGAGCGGAACTCCGCTGCGCGGAGTTCCGGCCCGGCCACAGCCCGACAAGCGTCGGGGCCCCCAACGCGCAAGCGCGTTGGGGCGGCAAGGGGAGCGCGGCTCCAGAAAGAGGTGGCCGTGCCACTTCGAAAACAGGTGTGCAATTTGCGCATCGAGCCTTTGAGGTCATAATAGCTGCGATGGCGGCGCCGCGAAACATTTTGATTACCGGAGCTTCGGGTGGCTTGGGCGGAGCCGTGGTGGCTGCCTTTAGCGGCGATCACGTGCTCGCGGTGTCGCATCCGAACTACGACCTGACCCGACCGGAGGAAGCGACGCGGGCGGTGAGCGCCGCCGCCGAACCCCTGCACGCGCTCATTCACCTGGTGGGGGGCTTTGCGGGCGGCGCCAGCGTGGCGGAAACCGATGACGCCACATGGCGGCGCATGATGCAGCTCAACCTTGATGCCGCCTTCTATATGGCCCGCGCGGCGGTGGCGGGGCTGGTGGAGCAGCCAGGAGGACGCGTGGTGTTTGTGGGCTCGCGCAATGCCGTGATTCCGGCCGCCAACCTGGCCGCCTACAGTGCCTCCAAAGCCGGCCTGGTCGCGCTGGCACGCACCCTGGCGCTGGAAATCGCCCCGCGCGGCGCCACCTGCAACGTGGTTTTGCCCAGCGTGATTGACACCCCCGGCAATCGCGTCGCCATGCCGCGGGCGGATTTCAGCCGCTGGGTGCAACCGGCCTCCATCGCCAGCCTGATTCACTGGCTTGCCAGCCCTGACGCCGCGCAGGTTAATGGCGCGGTGATTCCGATTTATGGCCAGTCTTGACGATCCTGCGATTCGCACCGTGAGCGACACGGCGCTGTGGGTCGCGGTTTATCGGGCGCAGGAAAGCGAACGTCCGGACGCACTGTTTCACGATCCGTTTGCCCGGCTTTTGGCGGGAGAACGAGGCGCCCGCATCGCCGCGTCGGCCACGCTCTTGAGCAAGCACGCCTGGAGCATGGTGGAGCGCACCTGGATCATGGATCGCCTCGTGTTGCAGGAGGTGGCCGCGGGCGCGGACCTGGTCGTCAATCTTGCCGCCGGACTCGATACCCGTCCCTATCGGCTGGCGTTGCCCGCCGGGCTGCGCTGGGTCGAGGTGGATTTGCCACCCCTGCTGGAGTACAAGGAGTCCATCCTCGCCGATGCCACACCGCGCTGCCGGCTGGAACGCGTGCGTTGCGATCTGGCCGATGGCGCCGCCCGAGGCGCGCTGTTTGAGCGCCTCGGCAGCGAATCGCGACGAGCAGTCATTCTCACCGAAGGACTGCTGATTTATCTTCCCCGCGAAAGTGTAGCCGCGCTGGCGCACGACTTGGCGGAGCCACGCAGTTTTCAGCGTTGGGGGTTCGACCTTGCTGGCCCAGGCCTGCTGCGCATGATGAACCGCAAGCCCGGCACCATGGGCGCCGAAGTCGAGCGCGCAGGGTCGCCCTTTTGCTTCGCTCCCGCCGAAGGGCCCGAGTTTTTTCGCCCTTTCGGATGGCAGCCGTTGGAGGTGCACTCTCCGCTCCGCTCGGCACTCAAGCATCATCGCCTAAGTTGGGGCATGTGCCTGGCGGCGATCATGCCGCAAACCCATCCGGGCCATGGCCGCCGCCCCTGGTCTGGCATTTGCCTAATGGGCCGTTGATTGGTCGCCGGGACCCGGCTGCTCGCGGGGATCGCGCCGCTTTGCACCGTGGGCAAAATCGGCGCGCAGGGCCGCGAAATTCGGAATGGGCGAGCGTCCCAGCGAGCGCCCCTGGGAAATACGCAGGCGCGGCCCCAGCCTCGGGGCCCCCAAGGCGCCTGCGCCTTGGGGCGGGAACGAGGCGCAGCGTCGGGTTGGGGCCAGGGGCCCCCAACCCCGCCCTGCGCATTCACAGCAGGGCGGGCAACCCGACGCGAGCCAGCCGCCCCGCCCAGTTCCAGCGAGGCGGCTCATAAGCGGGGCGCGCGGCGCAATTCGCCCTGCGCAGCTCCAGCAGGGCGAAGCAGCTGCGCTGGGGCCCGCGCCAACATTGCTACCCATGCCAACGGAGCCATGGCCGCGCTCGCGCTGGGCATCGTGCTGGGCAACGTCGAGCCCACGCCACTGGTACGCAAGGCCCTGCCCGCACCGGGCTCAACCGCGCCGAGATGGGTTCTCTGGGCGGAATCATATTCCTACTGAAGACGTTCTTTTTTGTCTACATAGGACTGTCGGTTAAATTCGCCGATCTCAATTGGCTGCTCTTTGGCGGGCTGCTGACGCTGCTGTTGGTTGTGCCGCGGCTGCCGGCGGTGCGCGTCGCGCTGCGCCACCGCGTGCCCGCGCGCGACGCCGCGCTGGCGGCGTGCATGCTGACCAAGGGTCTGGCGGCGGCAGTGCCGGCGGAGTTGATCGTGCAGCAAGCGCTGCCCGGCGCCGGGACAGTGCAGAGCGTCATCTACGCGATGATCTTTTTCGGCGTGGTGGTGACGTCGGTTCTGGTGTTTGTCGCCAACCTCCCGTTCGGCGCGCGGGTGATGGCCTGGTTGTTGGGGCGGGCGTCGGAGCGAGTGGCAGCGGCTGACCTCAAGGCTCGCACCGCCGGGGAGTGATGGATGCCAATATTCGAAGCCGCGCGGGCCCCAGCGCGGCCGGTTTTGCTCTAGCTGGGCAGGAAGTTGCAAAACTGCGCGGGAGCGGCGATGTAACCAGGGAACACAGCGGCGAGGTCGCTGACGCCCAGATGCCGCAAGACGGCTTCGCCGAGCACCGCGCGGAAGTCGGTGGTGACGGCCAGGTCGCGGTCCTGATAGAGCTGCTCAGGCGCGAGTCCGGGCCAACCGCCGTAAACTTTGCCGCCGCGCACCCCGCCGCCCAGCACGAACATGACGTTGGCGTGACCGTGGTCGGTGCCGCGGTTGCCGTTTTCGCGCACCGTGCGGCCGAACTCCGACATGGTCACCACCACCACATCCTGTTGGCGTGGACCAAGATCGGTCCAGAAGGCGCTGATGGCTTCGGCAAAGCCGAGCAGGTGACCCGCCATCTGCCCTTCCGCTCCGCCTTCGTTGACGTGGTTATCCCAGCCGCCAACATCGGCAAAGGCGACCTGAACGCCCACGTCGGCTTTGATCAACTGCGCCAGTTGGCGCAGGCTCGCTCCCAGCGGCTGGTTGGGATAATGCGCGCCGGCGGCGATGCGATAGCGCTTGGGATCCAGTTGCTTGACCATGCGCAGTGCTTGAAAGGTGTCGCGCCCAGCGGGGGCGAGCAGGGAGTCGCTGGCATGGTCGTACATGGCGGCAAAACCCGCGGCCAGCGGCCCACCGCCCCGTCGGAACTGATTGAGGTTGTGGATCGCCACCGCCGGCACGTGTCCTTGCAGCGTGAGTGGCAGCTCGGCGCCCATCGCCACCGCGCGCATGGGCGAGCGGCCGGCGTGTGGATCGAGACCCAGGGCGCGGTTGAGCCAGCCGGTGCCGGTGGACTTGTTGCCCGGCGTGCCTGATTCCATGTAGTCCTGGGCGTCGAAGTGCGAGCGCGAGGGATCGGGGGAACCGGCAGCCTGTACCGCCGCTAACTGGCCGTTGTCCCACAGCGGTTTGAACGCGGCCAGCGCCGGATGCAGGCCAAAGATCGGGTCGAGCTTCAGTACCGACGCTTCCGGTACGGCAATACTCGGACGCAGATCGTAGTACACGCGCTCGCCATGCGGAATCACGACGTTGAGACCATCCACCGCGCCGCGCTGGAAAATGGCGACCAGCACTTTGTTTTTGCCGGTGATTTCGCTGGCCCATGCCGAACGCCCCAACCAGGCGGGGACCATGCCCACGCCCACCATCGCCAAGGCTGAATCTTTCAGGAAAATGCGCCGTGTCAAGTTCATGGATTTCACCGCTTCTGAAATTCAGGGGAGCCCAGTATCAGGGCCGCAAGCTGCTCGCGATTTTTGGCGTCCTCGAGGCCGGATTGCTCCGCCTGCGCCGGGACCTGGTGCAACAGGGCTTGAGTAAACTCAGCCGCGCTGCCAAGCGTGGTCAGCTCCACCTGCACGCCCGGAACCTGATTGGCCGCGAGCCGGGTGGCAAACTGCATACGGGCAATCAAGCCGCTGGTGGACACCCATTGCGCGCTGTTGTTGGTATAGCCAGTGGGCGGTTCCTTGGCATAGAGCGGCTCGCCCATGGCGGCGATTTCACGGCTCAGCGCCACCGGATTGGTAACTTCAGCGTCCAGCGCCCGCACCGACGACACCACCAGCTGCAGCGGTGATTTTATCTTGCTGCGCTGGCTTGCTGCCTGCCAGAACTCTGGCGCCTGCAGCATGGTCTCCATCACCTGGCGCAGATCGCCGTCGCTGTGCAACCAGGTTTGCGTCATCCCTTCAACCAGCGCCGGCGGCGGATCATCAGCCACAAACCGCTGCGCCAGCTCGAAGGAAACATGGTGCGCCGTGGCCGGGCTGCGTGCCAGCATGTCCAGAACTTTCAGTCCGTCCGACATACCGCCGCCCGCCGGAATTTTCACCCTCAGCACCAGTTTCGGACCAGGGTCGTGGAGGCGGTCATTGTAATAAAACTCGGCCAGCCGCCCCGGCTGCCGGATGGTCCAGCCGGTAAAGCAATGCGCGACCGCAATCACGTCCTGTTGGGTGTAGCCGCCGTTCACGCCCAGCGTTTGCAACTCCATGAGCTCGCGGCCGTAGTTCTCGTTGATGCCTCTCTTGTTCACGGCCGGGTCCACCGATTGCCAGTTGTCGAGGTAAAACATCATCGCCGGCGTCTCGGCGGCCGCCACCAGCAGGTCGCGGAACTTGCCCAGCACGTGCGGACGGATGGCGTCGCGCACGAAGCTCGCAATCAGGTCGCTTTCGTCGCCCTTGCGGATGAATACGTTGAAGTGGTTGAACCAGAAGTCGGTGAGTACATCCTGGAGCTGCCGGGTGGAGTACACCGCGCGCAGGATTTTGCCCGAAGTCAAATCGAAGGCGGGCACCAATTGCGGCCGCTGATCATAGATCAGTTGTCGCGCCTCGCCGAGTGGCAGCCAGGGCGCAATTCGATTGGCCATGCCCGCGGGCATGATCAGCGCCTCCTGTTGGCGGGCGTCCGCCGGCAGCGCCCTATACTCCTGCGCTTGCAGGCGCGGCGCCGGCGGCGATAAAAGCATGCCCGCGGGCACAGCCGTCACCGGCTTGCCCGTACGCTTCGGCTGCCTATCGCTAATTTCGCGCTGCACGATTTCGCGCAGCAGCGGGTCTCTAGGCAGCGGCCGTTTCCCCCGAGCCATCTGACGCAGCGCCTGCGGCGGCGGATAGTTGGCAATGATCTGGGCCGGCGTTTCGTGTAGCGTAGCCAACTGCTGCAGCCTGACATTGAGTTCGAGGTTTTCGGCAATGTCCTCCGGGTGCAGTTGTTGATCGATCCAGCGGTTGAGGCCAATTTTTTCCACTGCCTTGACCTGGCCCGGCTCAATGCCCCAAGTCAGCCGGTTCAGTGCCGCGACGATTTGGGCCTGCGGGGCCGACAACTGTGGAGAAGCAGCCACAGCCAACCCAGCCAACGTCATGATCAAGAGCAGCCGTTTCATAAACCGCCAAAAATGCAAACCCGCATTTCGGGCGAGAGTCGCTTTTTGCCCGCCAAAAAGTGGCACGGCCACCTCTCGCTCTGGAGCCGGCCTCCCATCGGTCGGACTGTGGCCGGGCCTGAATTCCGGCGCGGCGGAGTTCCGCTCGACGACAACCGATGCCCGCGGGCACTCCGGGCATATCCAAGTTGCCGCGTAGAGCTAAAGCATGGTAAAATAAGGCTTTATGCCTGACGAAGAGAATCACCTCCCACTCTCCGGCGGCGGCGCCGGCAGCCCTAACCAGCCGCCCGGAGCCAAGCCCTACCAGCCCGTCAATATCGAAGACGAGATGCGGCGGTCGTATCTCGACTACGCAATGTCGGTCATCGTGGGTCGTGCTCTGCCCGACGTGCGCGACGGCCTCAAGCCGGTGCATCGCCGGATTCTCTACGCCATGTTCAGCGAGGGCTTGCTGTCGAACCGGAAGTTCTCCAAGTGCGCCGGTGTGGTGGGGGAAGTCCTCAAGAAATACCATCCCCACGGTGACGCGCCGGTTTACGACGCGCTGGTGCGCATGGCGCAGGATTTCAACCTGCGCTACCTGCTGGTGGACGGCCAGGGCAATTTTGGCTCGGTGGATGGTGATCCGCCCGCCGCCTACCGCTACACCGAAGCGCGGTTAACCAAAATCGCCGAGGAAATGCTGCGGGACATTGATAAGGACACCGTGGACACGGTGCCCAACTTCGATGAATCCACGCAAGAGCCGTTGGTGCTCCCCACCCGAATCCCCAATTTGCTCATCAACGGCTCCGACGGCATCGCCGTGGGCATGGCGACCAAGATTCCACCGCATAATTTGACGGAAATCCTCGATGCCTCGCTCGAGCTGCTGCGCAACCCCAAAGCTCCGCTCGCCGATCTCATGCAGTACGTGAAGGGTCCGGATTTCCCCACCGGCGGCATTATCTTCGGTAACAGCGGCATTGCCCAGGCCTACACCAGCGGCCGCGGCTCGTTCCTGGTGCGCGCCCGTGCCGCCACGGAAAACATCGGCAAGGACCGCAAGGCCATCGTGATCAACGAGATTCCCTATCAGGTGAACAAGGCCCGCCTGATCGAGCGCATCGCCGAGCTGGTGAACGAGAAACGCATTGAGGGCATTGGCGACATCCGCGATGAGAGCGACCGCGACGGGATGCGTATCGTGCTCGAGCTCAAGCGCGGGGAACAGCCAGAGCTGATCCTCAACCAGCTGTATAAGCACACCGCCCTGCAGTCTAGTTTCGGCATGATCCTGCTGGCCGTGGTTAACGGCCAGCCGCGCGAGCTGGGCCTGAGGCAGGCCATCCAGCACTTTCTGGATCATCGCGTGGAGGTGGTGCGCCGCCGCGCGCTGTTTGATTTGCGCAAGGCGCGCGAGCGCGAGCACGTATTGGAGGGCTACAAAATCGCCCTCGATCACCTGGATGCGGTCATCAAGCTCATCCGCGCCTGCGCCAGCCCCAAGGAGGCGCGCGAGGGTCTAGTGGCCAACTTCGCGCTCACCGAACGCCAGGCGCAGGCCATTTTGGACCTGCAGCTGCACCGCCTCACCGGCCTCGAGCGGCAGAAAATTCTCGATGAGCTGAACGTGATCCGGGGGTTGATTGCCGAGCTGGAATCCATCCTCGCCAGCGACAAGAAGCTGCGAGGCGTGATCGCCGATGAGCTCCGGGAAATCCGCAAGAGCTACGGCGGGGACAAGGACCCGCGGCGCACCGAGATCCAGGACGCGGTGGCCGAAATCGCGCTCGAGGATCTCATCAAGGAGGAGACGGTGGCCATCACCGTCACCCACTCCGGCTACCTCAAGCGCACGCCCATTTCCACCTATCGCCAGCAGCGCCGTGGCGGCAGCGGGCGGCGCGGCGCGGGCACGCGCGAGGAGGATTTCGTCGAGCATCTGTTCGTCTCCTCCACCCACAGCTACATTCTGGTATTCACCAACACCGGGCGCGTGTACTGGCTGAAGGTCTATGAGATCCCCGACGCCGGCGCCACCAGCAAGGGCAAGGCGGTGCAGAGCCTGGTGGCGCTGCAAGCGGGCGAGGAAGTCCGCGCCATGCTGCCCATCAAGGTTTTAGAGGGTGAAAACGAGTATATTGTCATGGTCACGCGCCAGGGCACCATCAAGAAAACGCGTGTGCAGGATTTTTCCAATCCCATGTTGCGCGGCATCATCGCCATGGGCGTGGACAAGGGCGACGAGCTGGTCAAGGCCAGACTCAGCGACGGCAAAAGCGAAATCTTCCTGGCCACCCACGAAGGCAAGGGCATCCGCTTCCCCGAAACCGGCGTGCGTTCCATGGGCCGCACTGCTCAGGGTGTGCGCGGCATGACGCTCGATGATGACGATTACATCGTCGGCATGGAGATCGCCCGCGATCCTCATCAGCTCATCCTCAGCGTCACCGAAGGCGGCTACGCCAAGCGCACTGCCTTGTCCGAATATCGCCTGCAATCGCGTGGCGGTTCAGGGGTCATCAACGTCAAAACCACAGCCCGCAATGGCAAGGTGGTGGCGGTCATGGCGGTGACCGAAACCCCCGGGGTGATGATCATTTCCCAGCAGGGCAAGATCATCCGCTGCGGCAGCAGCTCGATCCGCGAAGTCGGGCGCGCCGCCCAGGGAGTCCGCATCCTGCGCCTCGAGGAAGGCGACCAGGTCGCCGCCGCCAGCGTCCTGCCGCCGGAAGAGGTGGAGGGCAGCGGGGACGGCGAGCCGCCGATGCTGGTGCAGTAGGGAAAGGAAACAGCGTCCGTTGTTTGGCTATTCCCCGGTCCCTATTCCCATGCGGCAGCCGTCGCAGGCGGTGCTGGTTTCGAACTGCAGGGTGGCGTGGCGAATGTGGTAGCGCTCATCGAGTAGGGCGCAGACGCGCTGGCGGATGAGTTCGGCCGCTGACACCGGCACATCGGCGATGCGCACGTGCGCGCTGAGCGCATGCGACTGTGATCCCAGACTCCAGATGTGCAAATCGTGCACCGCCTCGACGCCTTCCACCGCCGCCAGCGCCGCTTCCACCTGGGCCCGATTCACGCCGCGCGGCGCGCCCTCGAGCAGGATGTTCATCGAGTCTTGGAAAATGTCCCAGCCGCTGGCGAGAATCAGGGCCGCGATCGCCAGCGAGAGGATCGGGTCCACCACCACCCAGCCGGTGTTGGCAATCACAATGGCGCCCACGATGACCAGCGCCGTGGCCAAGGCATCGCCCACCATGTGGAGGAATGCCGCCCGCAGGTTCAGATCACTGCGGCCGCTTTCCAGAAGCCCGGCGATGGCCGCGTTCATCACCAAACCGACGATGGCGACCCAGAGCATGGGGCCGGTGGCTACGGCGCTGGGCGTGCGCAAGCGTCCCACCGCCACCACCACGATCAGCACCGTGATCACAAACAGCGAGACCACGTTCACCAGGGCCGTCAGCACGCCCGCGCGCTGGAATCCGAACGTCTTGCTGTCGGTCGCCGGCTTGGTTTGAAAATAGACGCCAATCCAAGTGAGTGCCAGCGCCATAAAATCCGTCAAATTATGGCCGGCCTCGGATACCAGCGCCAGCGAATGGGCACGCATCCCCACCACAAAGGCTAGCACCACATAACCGAGGGTGGCCAACGCGCCCAAGGTTAAAAAGGTGCGTGTGTGGTGGCTATGCGGGTGGCTGTGGCCGTGGTGGTCGTGGGGATGCATCGCCTGGCCCTGCTAATAGTTTAGAATTAATTCCCGCCGCCCGTTCTTATGACGCTGCCATTTGTGCGCGAGCTGCTGGAGTCGCTGGCGCGGGAAAGCCCGCTGGCCCGGGCGTCGTACGCCTGGGGCGCGGGCCGGACGGTCCGGATGCGCGGGCTGACGTCTTCGGCGCAGCTTTTGGCGGCAGCACAGTTGCAGCGGCTGACGCGCCGGCCGGTGCTGTTCGTCGTGCCCAACAACCGCATGGCGGAGGACTGGCGCGACGAGCTGGCGACTTTTGCCGAGCTCACCGGAGTCACGGCCAGCGAGGATGAACGTCCCCTGGCGCTGCCCACCTTCGCCGTGGATCCTTACGAGGGGCTTTCGCCGCACCCGGAAGTGCTGGAACAGCGCGCCTTGGCGCTGTGGCGCTGGGTCGAGGGTCTGCCGCTGCTGATCGCGCCCGCCGTGGCGGCCGCCACACGCCTGCCCCACGCGGACTATTATCGCCGCCTGGTGCGCACCCTGCGCCGCGGCGACCTGCTGGATTTGGCAGGTCTGGCCGAACAACTCGAGTGGATGGGCTACCAGCGCCAGGATCCAGTGGAAATGACCGGCCAGTACTCCATCCGCGGCGGTTTGCTGGACGTCTTCAGCCCGGAAGCGCCGTACCCGGTTCGGCTGGAGCTGTTCGGCGATGAGATCGAATCGTTGCGCCAGTTCGATCCCGGGACGCAGCGCTCCACCGGCGCGGTGGATCAGACGCTGGTGCTGCCGCTGACCTCGCTGCCGCTGGCGCCGCACTTGCGCGAACGCCTGGGCCCGGCGCCGGCGCCCGGCTGGGAGTTTCGGGTGGCCGGCCTGGAGGGGTTTTCTCGCAACCTGCTCGATCTGAGCGAGCGTCCGCTCCTGATCGTGAGCGAGCCCGAGGAGGTCAGCGCCGAGCTCGAGCGTTGGTGGCGGCGCCTGCGCGATCGCTACGACCCGGAACGTGGACCTGAGCCAGAGTCGGTTTTTTTCACCCCGGAGGAAATGAGCGCGCGCTGGGCCGCCACGCCGCGCATCGAAATGCGCGAGCTACGCATCGACCACTTCGATCTGGACGCCGAAGCCCTCGAGTTGGGCGCCGCTCCCGTGGCGGCCGAGGCCGCCCTGGTGCTGGATTATCCGTCCCGTCCGGCGCCGCGCTACCCGGGCAGCGTGACGCTGATGGTCGAGGAGGTCCGCAAGACGCTCGCCGCGGGCGAGCTTCTGCTGTTTCTGGGCGCCAACGCGGGCGAAGTCGAGCGCCTCGGCGATCTCTTCACGGAATACAAACTGCCCTTCCGATTCGGTTCACGATCACGCCGCTCGGGCGTGGATTACCTGTCGGAAAAGACATTCTTCACCGCCGCCGGACCCGCCGCGATTGTGGTTCAGGGCAAGCTGGCGCGGGGCTTCACGCTCCCGGAGCAGCGTTTTGCAGTTCTCGGTTCCCATGACCTGTTTCCCGAGGAACTGGTGCGCGGCTCCCCGCCGCCCGGCCGCCGCACAAACATCTCAACCTTCCTGAGCGATTTCCGCGATCTCACGCCTGGCGATTTTGTGGTCCACGTGGAACACGGCATCGGCCGTTTCGTGGGACTCAAGGAATTCGAGACCCAGGCGGGTGAGCCACGCTCGGGAGAGTTCATGATCCTCGAATACGCCGACGGGGCCAAGCTCTATGTGCCCTTGACGCGCATGGACCTGGTCCAGAAATACCGCAGCGCCGAGGGGACCGCGCCGGCGCTTGACCGCCTGGGCGCGGCGCAGTGGGCGCAACGCAAAAGCCGTGTCAAGCGCGCCATGCGCGACATGGCCGATGAGCTGCTCAAGCTCTATGCCGCCCGCCATTCTGTACGCGTCGCCGCCTGCGCGCCCGACGACCATGTGCAGCGCGAATTCCAGGATGCATTTCCCTACAGTGAAACCGAAGACCAGACCAAGGCCATCGCCGACGTGCGCGCGGATCTGGAAAGCTCGCAGCCCATGGACCGCCTGGTGGTCGGCGATGTCGGCTACGGCAAAACCGAAGTCGCCATGCGCGCCGCGTTCAAGGTTGTGGCCGAAGGCCGCCAGGTGGCTGTGCTCGCGCCCACCACCGTGCTCGCCTTTCAGCACGAGCAGACCTTCCGCCAGCGCTTTCGCGCCTTTCCCGTCACCGTCGAACTGCTCAGCCGCTTCCGCACCCGCCCGCAGCAGAAGGAAACCCTGGAGCGGCTGGCCACCGGCAAGTGCGATATCGTAATCGGCACCCACCGGCTGCTCTCTAAGGATGTGAAATTTCAGAGCCTCGGTCTGCTCGTCGTGGATGAGGAGCAGCGCTTTGGCGTGCGTCACAAGGAACGGCTCAAGCAGCTCAAGAAGGAAGTGCATGTGCTGGCGCTGTCTGCCACGCCCATTCCCCGCACTCTCAACATGTCGCTGGCAGGGCTGCGCGATCTGTCGGTGATCGAAACCCCGCCGCGGGATCGCCTGGCGATTCAAACCGTGGTTGCCGCCTGGAGTGAGACCCTCATTACCGATGCCATCCAGCAGGAGCTGGGGCGCGGCGGGCAGGTCTATTTAGTCCACAACCGCGTGGAGAGCATTGGGGACGTGGCGGCCATGTTGCAGCGGCTGGTGCCGGGCGCCCGCATCGCCGTCGGTCACGGGCAAATGCTGGAGGCCGAGCTGGAAAAGGTGATGCTGCGCTTCGTGCGGCATGAGGTGGATATTTTGCTCTCCACCACGATCATCGAAAACGGCCTGGATATCCCGCTCGCCAACACCATCATCATCAACCGCGCCGACCGCCTCGGGCTGAGTGAGCTCTATCAGTTGCGCGGGCGTGTGGGCCGCTCCAACCGCCGCGCCTACGCCTTTTTGCTGGTTCCCGCCGAAGTGGAACTGACACCGCTGGCGCGCAAGCGCCTGGCCGCCATGCGCGAATTCAGCGATCTCGGCGCGGGTTTCAAAATCGCCGCCTTGGATCTTGAGCTGCGCGGCGCCGGCAACCTGCTGGGCGGCGAGCAGAGCGGCAACCTTGATGCCGTCGGTTTCGATCTCTACGTCCAGATGCTGGAGCAGACCGTGCGCGAGCTCAAGGGCGAGGCCGTGGAAGCGGCCGCCGAGGTGAAGTTGCATCTGGGCTTGGATCTCCGCATTCCCGTCGAATACGTCCCGGAGGAAAACCAGCGCCTGCGGATGTACAAGCGCCTGGCGGAGGCGGAAACTGATGCTGCCCGCGGCGATGTGATGCGGGAGTTGCGTGACCGCTACGGTCCGCCGCCGGCGCCGGTGGAAAACCTGCTCGCCTACGCGACCCTGCGGTCGCGCTGCCGCCAGATGGGCCTTGCCGGCCTCGAACGGCGCGGCCATGGGAGCAACGCCCAACTCTGGTTGCGCTTTACTCCCCAAACGCGGGTCGAGCCCCTGCGCATTGCCGCACTGGTGGAGGGTGGGCACGGCGCCCAGTTCACTCCCGACGGTGTGCTCAAGCTGCCCTTTCAGGTGAATGGCGCCGCCGCCGTGCTGGCCGAAACCACCCGCCTGCTTGACACGCTGACGGCCGAGCCGGCCGCCCGCACCTAGTGCCGCTTCCAGACCCGCGCAGCCCTGCGTTAATCCTGCGGGGGTGTGGTCAGCGCCGAGGCAGATTGAATCCCCGCCGCCATCTCGGGGATGATCCCCAGACGCTGGTAGATCGGGCGGATGGCCGTGCGTACCGTTCTCAGTCGCGATAGGAACCAGCCCGCGCCCAGCAAGCACACGATACCGTTCAACTCAAGTGTCCGCGGTGCGCCCAGGTGCGCCGCCAAGGCGCCCGCCAGCAGACTACCCCACGGCGCCATACCCACGAACGCCATGGTGTAGAACGCCATCACGCGCCCCCGCATTTCCTCCGTGACCACCGTTTGCAGGATGGTGTTGGTGGAAGCCATCTGCTGCATCATGCCCAGCCCGGCTACGAAGATCAGCGGCAGCGATAGCCACAGCCAGCGCGAGAATCCAAAGCTAATGAGGCCGGCGCCAAACAGCGCCGCCGAAAGCGGCACCAGCCGTGTCAGTCCGCGGACGGAGGCCCGAGCCGCCAGCCGCGCCGCTCCCACCAGCGCCCCCGCTCCCGCTGCGCCCAGCAAAAACCCCAGCGTGTGCGCCCCGCCACCCAGCACGTTGCCGGCAAACAAGGGCATCAGCACGGAATACGGCATTCCTACCAGGCTTACCAGCGCCAGCAGCAGCAGCAGGTTCCGGGCCGGCGCGAAGCGGCTGACGAACGTCCATCCTTCTCCCAGCGCCGCCAGCATGGTACGCCGTGGCAGCCGCGTGCGCTGCGGCAGCCCGCGCATGGCATACAGCGACGCGATCACGGCGATATAGCTGATGCCATCAATCAAAAAGCAAATGCCCTCGCCACTGAGCGCGATGATGATGCCGCCCAGGGCCGGGCCAATCAATCGCGCCAGATTCACCATGCTGGAGTTGAGCGCGATGGCGTTGCTGAGCGCCTCGCGCCCCTCCACCATTTCCACCAGGAACGCCTGCCTCCCGGGCATGTCGAAGGCGTTGATCACGCCCTGAAACGCGCTCAGCGCGAGGATTTCCAGCATCGTAATGTGCGTCAACGCCAGCGCCGCCAGCGCCAACGACTGCACCATGGCCAGCGCCTGCGTGATCTTCAGCAGCTTGCGCCGGTTGAGCCGGTCCACCCATACGCCCGCAAACGGCGACAGCAGGAACGTCGGCACCTGTCCGGCGAAAGCCACCAGCCCCAGCAGCAGCGCCGAGCCCGTCATCTGGTACACCAGCCAGGCTATGGCGGTGCGCGTCATCCAGGTGCCGATTACCGACAGGCCCTGGCCGCCGAAATAGAGCCGGAAATTGCGGTGCTCCAGCGCGCGGATGGATTGCCGCCAGCGGCCGGATCGCATGCTCCATGATGGCATGGCGAGAGTTGACCTACTTTTCTGACCCTGTTACCTTGGCCCCTTGGATACCATCGCCGTTTCGGAATTCAAAGCCACTTGCGCTGAGGTTCTCGAACGTGTGCGCAAGTCCAAGCGGACGGTGACCCTTACCCGCTTCGGCAAGCCGGTTGCGCAACGGCTCCCTCCGACCACCTCACGCCGGCGCCGCAACTGGCTAGGCTGCATGGCTCGAGCCGGCGCGGGTGGGCAGCCACCTCAGTCAGGTCCTTGCCGACGTTGGCAATGAAGTGTGGCTCTCACCCATCAGCATCTGGCAATTGGTGCTGCTGATCGAGGGTCGCCGCTTCCCGAGCCCCTGGGCCGCCCCGGCCTGGGTGGAGATGGCACGCCAGCGCGCCGTCGGGCGAGAAGCCGCCTTCACGCCCGACGTAGTTTTGGAGGCGGCGCGCGGGCCCTTGGCCTGCCGCAATCCCGCCCACCGGCTGCTGACCGCGACCGCGCGTTGGTACGGATTGACCTTAGTGACTGCCGACCGCCGCTTGCTGGCTGCCCAATCCTGCGCCCTGCTCCCGAACCGTTAGCTCAGCACTTCCATATTCGGTAACTCCTCGCCTCCGCCACCGGCCGCCGCGCGCTCCGGAGCTGGTTCGGCTTCCTCGACCTCCTCGCCTGGCGCCAGGAAGCGGTTGCGCTCCAACCCCTGCTGGCGGGTGTAGAGGTCAAAGTAACGCCCACGGGCGGCCAGCAGTTTCGCGTGCGTGCCGCGCTCGACGATGCGCCCCTCCTCCACCACCAGGATCTGATCGGCGGCGCGGATAGTGGAGAGGCGATGGGCGATGACGAAGGTGGTGCGCCCGCGCAGCAAGTAGGCAAGGCCCTCCTGGATCAGTGCCTCCGATTCCGAATCCAGGCTGCTGGTGGCTTCGTCAAGGATCAGGATACCGGGATCGGCCAGCACTGCGCGTGCGATCGAGAGCCGCTGCCGTTGGCCACCGGAAAGCTTCACGCCACGCTCACCCACCACGGTCTCGTAGCCCTTGGGGAAGCTGTCAGCGAAATCGGCCACGCGCGCAATGCGGCAGGCCCGCAGAAAAGTTCCCTCGCTCGCGTGCGGCCGCGAGAACATCACGTTCTCGCGGATGGTGCCGTCAAATAGGAACGACTCCTGCAGCACCACGCCCAGCCGCTCGCGGTATTCTCCCAACCGGACAGTGCTCAAATCGTGCCCGTCCACGCACACCGTGCCCGCGGTGGGCGTATAGAACGCCGCGAGCAGGCCGATGATGGTGGATTTGCCCGCGCCGGAAGGCCCCACCAGAGCCGTCATCGAGCCGGGCGCGGCGGTGAAGCTGACATCGTGCAGCACTTCCGGACCGAGCTCGCCCTTGTCACTGTAGGCAAACGACACCTGATCGAACTCGATGACTCCGCGCAGCTCGCCCAACTCCGCTTGCCGCAGCGCGTCCTCATCCTCGGGGTTCATCTCCAGCAGCTCGTGGGTCCGCTCGAGGCCGGCCATGGCTTCGGAAAGCTGCGTGCCAATGCCGACGATCTGCATCACCGGTGCCACCAGCATGGCGAGATATAAATTGAACGCCACCAGATCGCCCAGCGTGATCGAGCCACCAACGACGCGCTTGACCCCCATGAACCACATGGCGGCGCCCACGGCGCCCACCAGCACCTTGCCCGACAAATCCATGGCCGAAGCGGCGTTGAGGGTCCGAAAGACGTTCTGCAGCAGGCCGTCGAGCCCGCGCCGGAACACCTCCGCCTCGCGTGCCTCGGCGTGATAGCCCTTGACCACGCGCACCCCCGCGATGGATTCGGTCAACCGGCCGGTGACCGCGGCATTGATCTTGCGGCGCTCGCGGAAGATCGGCCGAATGGCGGCAAACGACTTCTGGATGCTGAACGTGAACAGCGCGATCAGGATCGCCGCCACCACCGTCATCGCCACGCTGATGCGCAGCAACAGCGCCAGCGCGATCAGCGCGGTGATGATGCTGCCGGCAAACTGTACCAGGCCGGTGCCCAGCAGGTTGCGCACCCCCTCGACATCGCTCATCACCCGCGACACCAGTCCACCGGTGCTGTTGTGGTCGTAAAAGCTCACCGGCAGCCGCGCCAAATGCGCCTGCACCTGCCGCCGCAGCTCGTTGATCAGCCGTTGGGCTTCCTTGGAGAGGATCTGGGTGAGAGCGTAGGTCGTTGCCCCTTGCACCGCGGTCGCCGCCAACACGATGAGGATGATGGGCCAGAGCCAGTCGAGCTTTTTCTGCCCGATAACCTGGTCAATGAGGTACTTGCTGGAGGTCGGCAGCACCAGCCCGCACACCCGGTTGATCACCATCAGCACGAAGCCGATGAGCAGCAGCACCCAGCGCGGCTTCAGCAGCGCCCAGGCATGCGGCCAGACCTCGCGCCAGCTCTGGTTCACCTTGCCGCTGGAGGCGTGACCGCCTCCCAGGCCCCAGCCCAAGCCGCCCATCATGCCCATAGCTTCAGTTTAGCCGGGCGGGCGCCAGCCTTGGTGCGAGAGGGGGGAATCGAACCCCCAACCCCTACGCGGCAACTTGGAGACGCCCTGAGCGCCAGCGGGCGCCCGTTGCCGCCGAGCGGAACTCCGCTGCGCGGAGTTCCGGCCCCGCCACAGCCCGACCAAGGGGAGGGCGGCTCCAGAAAGAGGTGGCCGTGCCACTGCGGGGACCAGATTCTAAGTCTGGATCGCTGCATTTCCGCCCTGTACCTGGAAGTACTGCGGCCCGCGTCCGGGCGAGGGGGGTCGCGCCGTTCGCACCGCAGGCAAAGTCGGCGCGAAAGCCGCGGAACTGAGTGTGGCGGCCCGCCCCGGGTGGGGTAAGCGGCGCGGCCAGGGCGGCCGGGGGGCTACATAGAAGGGTCCGCGCCAGCCTTGGTGCGAGAGGGGGGAATCGAACCCCCAACCCCTTGCGGGACCAGATCCTAAGTCTGGCGCGTCTGCCAGTTCCGCCACTCTCGCGTATCAGCCTAACCTCTCACTGTATAGCAGGTTGACGTTGTTCCGGCAGCACTCCGTCAGCAGCCCCCCAAGCGCCGGTGCCGGTTTTGGTGCCGGTGCGCATCTCGCCAACCGCCCCGTCCTCGCCCGGCTTGGCTCTGCCCCAGCCGTCCAGCAAGCGTACCGCCTCCGGTTGATGCTCGGGCGCGAGGTGAGCGTACCGGCAGGTCATGGCGATGGTCTTGTGCCCCAGCAATTCTTGCACGGTACGCAACCCCGCGCCCGCCATCACCAGCCGGGAGGCGAAAGTGTGGCGGAGACAGTGCCAATTGAACCCCCAACGCCAGCGAGGCGGCAAGCCGATTCAAACCACTCGCGCGGCGTCCTCAGGGCCCGCCCAGCAGCGTAGCCGTGGCCGCCCTGCGCCGCAACCATGACCGGCCCTGCGCCGTCCCTGCGATCCCGCAGCGCCAGCAGCGCAGCCACTGCCGTATCGTCCACCGGGATGTAGCGGATGGTGCCGTTCTTGGTTTTGGGAATGGTGATTTGCCGCCGCTTGAAGTCCGCACAATCCCACGTGAGCCGGTACTGCTAGCTGCGCCGCGTACCGGTGTGCAACGCCAGCAGGAAGGCATGCAATTCGGCGGGACAGCGTTCCTGGATGGCCGCCATCAGCCGTTCTTCCTCCGCCGCAGTCAGCCAACGGATTCGCCCGCTGCTCTCACGCTTACGCCTGACCATCCGCGCCGGGTTAGTGTTCACCTTGCCGTTTTCGATACCCAGCCGGTAGGCAAGGCTGATGAAAGCCTGATGGCGGTTCCGTGTGCCTGGCTGCCAGTTGCGCTCACTCGCCAGCCGGTCCAGGGCGGCGGTGATTTCATGAGGCGTGATTCCTTCAGCCGGGCGGGCGCCCAGAGCCGAGCGGAGCGTGGGGCCGCGAAAATCGCATCGCCGCGAAAGCTGGTGATGGTTCAGACCGTAGGCGGCAGCATCATCAGCAAGTTCGCCAAACAGCACGGCCCTGCGTCGGATGGTCTCGTGCGGTTTCTTTTCCTATATGGCCTCCGTCTTTCGCTTCTGGTAGAGCTTGAGCGCCATGCCCTTGGTGCCCGCCTTCTCGCGCCGCTCCCGTCCGCTGGCGTCGGCATAGCGAACCCACCACAGCCCCGAACCCTTGGCCCGCTCGAATATCCCGCGCGAATGCTTGCTCGTTGTGTCCCCTTGGCCTGTTTGCGTGGACGCCCGCCGAGCTTGCCCCACTCGCGCAGCCGCCGCTGGAACTCTGCTTCGCCCCACCGCTCGCGCCGCGCCTTGGCGCTGCGCCGTCCGAGCAGCCGGGCCGCCTCTGATGCCGTCTTGCTGGCCACGTCACCACTATACCTAACGGTTGGTTATCAGTCAAGGAGAGTCCAAATGAGACTTGCTTTGATCGGGAACATGATCGTGCTCGTAGCTTCCACCGCCGTGCTGACCTGGGCGGTGATGATGCTCATCCGCCTGGGACGTAGCAAGCATTAGAAACGCCCCAAGCTTTCTGGTGGAACTGTCGAAAAGGACGGTAGAGTGGCGCGCATCCGCGATGCATAAGGCTCGTCCGGGTACGGCACTGCTGATCGCCTTAACGCCGTGCATTTGGCCGCAGGGTACCACCGCTCCAAAGCCGTTTCTCGACCGCTGCCACGGCGAGGAATTTGCGCGTGGCGTCTCCACCGTCTCCGGTTTCAGTTTCTGCTACGACGGCAGGCAAGGGGCGGCGCAGACCCGCTTCTGCTTCTCCAAGGTGGACCCGACGCTGTGCCCGTGCCGCGAAGCCCCAGGGTAGTTTTAGCCGGGATTACACGCGGTCGGATCGCAGTGGGGGGCCGGACAATTGTACTGGCACGGTGGAAGGTGGGCGCGATTATGGATGATGGCAGCTATGGCGATCACCGACACCACGGCGGCCACACCCACAATCACCCACTTCAGCGGCAACCCGAGGAAATGCCTGCCGGTCTGCTGGACGGAAGTACGGAGAAGAGCGGGTGCTTCCGGCTGTTGTCCGCCTGCGATGCTGCCGGCATGCGACGCGACGGCTGATTGGCCCGTAGTGGATTGGCTTGCGGAGACAGCCGCAGGTTCGGACGCAGCCGCGGAGGTCGTCTGTGCAGCGACGCCGAGGAAGGCTCCCAGCAGCAAGCCAACCAGCACGATCAATTTGGTGAGCACCTATCCACCTCCCGTCTTTTTCGCCGCGGCCTTTGGAGGTTGAGACGGCGACGCTTGCGGTTTGGTTGCACTCTTCCCCACCGCTATCAGTACGCAACGGCTTGTCGTTCCGCTCAAACTGACGGCTTGTTGGCCACCGGTCCCGGTATCCGTAAAGGTTAATTGACCGGAGTCCGAACCTGAGATGCATTCGTTCCCAGGGCTGAACTCGACGGTAGCCGTGCAGCTACCGCCCTGCCCGAGTTCCGAGCCGCAGTTGGAGGCGGCAAGCGAAAAATAGCCGTCCTGATCCTCAACGCCAACGCCATAAAAGGTGAGTGTCCCCGGCCCGTTATTGGTAAGCCCTGCGGCGTGCTCGACGTTGCTGCCCCCTGCAGAGCGGAAAGAGAGGCTCGTGGGCGATACGGTGACGCTTTGTGTCCCCCCGGAGGCGTTCACGGCAACGGATGCCGGTGCGGACGGAATTCCGTTCGCCACAACAACCAAGGTGCTGGGGCCGACATCGATGTTGGCGGGAATATCAAACTGCGTTGAGACGACCTGCGATCCTGTGGCTACAGCCATCGTTGAGAAGTTGTGGGTCCGACAGTAGAACACGTGGCCTGTCTCGTCGTTTTTGATTCGTACTAGGGGGAAGTTGCTCGCCATCTGTTCATCGTCACCATACATCGCACCCTGCGACAATCCATTCAGCTGCGTGCCCCGGAGCACGTCCCCTGTGCTCCCGGCAATCAGGGTGGAGGAAACCGATGTGATCGTCGGCTGCCATGCGGCTTGGTAAGTTCCAGACGGGTTGTAGAAAAACAGGTTCTTGTCCTGGTCCTTGTTGTTCGCGTAGTAGGTGTCGTCGTACAGAATCTGTCCAGTGGGAAGAACGAGCATGCGACCTTCGACCGACGGGGCGTCATCCGGTTCGTCCGGCGGTCCCGGCACTTCGGTGAGAGTTGTTCCGTCCCATTCGAAAAATTCGCTGTTGTCACCAACACAGTCGCCCGGTAACGTTTGAGCGACCTGGAAAAACACATTTCCGTCGGGCAAAAGGGCAGCTGGGCCGTCGGCCGAACCCAGCACGCCGCCGATCAATGGGCCCGCGCTCCAGGTTCCAGAGGAGGAGTCATAGGTCGCCAGTTGGCCGTTTCCGCCGATTGCCGTTACCGTCCCGCCCGGTCGAAGAACCATCGGCCCAATTTCATGGCAAGCTGACCATGCAAGTGAGACGGGGATTGCGCCTGAGGCCGACCATGAGTTCGTCCCGGGATTGTAAAGCATCGAGGTAGAGGCCGTCTCCCCGTCGTTCTGGTTCCAGAGATCGACGGTGAGCACCTGGCCGTTGGGCAGCAGCACCCAACCCTCCTCATCGTTGAAAGGGTCGATCGCCGTCTTGCCCTGATCGTAGTACGAATTCCAGCTTAAGTTGCTGGCGTCAAGGAGCGCGAACCAGTCGCCGCCGCAGCAACCGCCCAGCATAAACTGCCCGCTGGGAAGCACGACGCTCTGGGCGTCGCCGATGAAGGCCACGCCGTTCGCTCCAGCGCCGTATCCGCAGTTTTGGCAGTCACTTGGAATCCCGGGGGGCGGGTTCACGCTGGTCCACGAATTCGCCACAGGGTCGTAGATAGCACCGAGGCCGCTATCCACCACTGCGTTGCTCTCACCGATGTACTCGCCGCCTTCAACGATTAGGCGGCCATCAGGCAGGACAGCGCTGGCATGATACTCTGGGGCGTAGCCCGCCGGCATTGAAGGGAGCGTGGACCATGTCCCATCGGCATAATTACCATCGGCGTCGGGCGTGAGCCGCTCCCAAATTGAGGATGGCCAAAGATTCCCGCTCGGGTCCTCAGTCACATAATGCACGAGGACAGTGCCATCCGTCATCAGCACCATTGTCCCAGGATAGAAGCCAATGGGCATTGCCGTCCAGCTCTGCGCGCGCGCCAAGGGCGCAACCAGCATCAACGCGAGAACAGCAGCGAGGGCTGCCCCCCACGCGCGACCGTTGATTACTCGAACCGCTGAGCTAGCAACTCCAGGGGCGCTCATATGATTTACCTCCCTAGGCTGGTTTCTCGCCTACGAGTCCGGTTCTATCACAGCGGGGCACTGCCTGTCAAGCGCACCGATGTGTCGGTAGTGTCCTAAAACTGCGTTGACGGGATTTCCCGGGCTTCTGCGGCATGCAAGCGCTTGCTGTATCCTCAGGATATGCCATCAAGCCGCCAAGACATGCGGGCTCTGCGCGATCTCTTAGCGTAGGCCCGCGACATCCTAAAAACTACGACACCTCCCGAAGGACGCGCCCAGCGAGCGAGTGAACTGTTGCAATCGGCTGAGGCCCTGGCAGCGCATTTAGCCTCATTCAATCCGGCCGCAGTTCTAGGAAAACGTGGCGGAAAGGCGACGGCCAAGCGCGGCCCGGGATACTTCAGTGAAATCGCCAGCAAGCGAAAGGTCAGAAAGGGCGGCCGCCCTCGCAAGGCTGGAGTTGACACACCGCGCTAGAATTGTAGTTGAGCGGAGGGCCGGGGAATCGAACCCCAGTCCGCCAAGACTTCCGGTCTATAAGACCGGCCCCGCCACCAGACGGCCGCCCTCCGTTCATTTCTGCTTCACCAGCGTTAGGCGGCTTCGGTTCGTTTCCGCCGAACCAGAGCGTGCCCCCCCACCTCCTTCAATTCCGGCTAACGTGATGCCGAATAGAAGCTCCTCCAGTTCCTCCAGCGGCAGGTGAATCTCCCTTGCTACCTGAGCCCGACTAATGCCTTCAGCGTGGAGAGCTGCAAACATTTTCGGCAGTAGTAGCGACGATTCCCTGGGCGATTCTTCGGGCTCAACCTCCCTTCCGCGCTTCGAAATATCAATACAGATACCCCTGTATTGCCAGTCGGTCATAAGGCCCAGCGCGTGTAGACGGTACGCGAGCGCGCCGACCGACACAACCCATGTTTTTTTGAGTGACACCAAGCCGCTATAGGTCGGAAACCGTGGAGCGCTTGCCCTGATGCTCCCTTCCGGCATGAGAAAGGCTGACGCGAAAGCGTTTGCCTGCCTCTCTGCCTCAAGCCCTCTCGGCGGGGCGCCCCTGTGCATTACTAGGTGTGCAAGCTCGTGCGCTGCGTCGTACCGACTGTGCTCCGGGGTCTTCCGAGCATTTAAAAACACGAATGGAACATAACCGCTCCACATTGAAAATGCATCCACCTCTCGCGCGTCAATTGCCAACGAAAAGACCCTGATCCCCTTGGACTCTAAAAGGTGGACCATGTTTCTAATCGAGAGCGACCCGAGCGACCATTCGCTTCGAACAATTTCGGCCGCCGCTTCGGGGTCGCTCTCTAGGCGCAGGTCCGGCAATTGAGGATTGGGCAGCTCGAATTGGCTGCTAAGCCATGTACCAAGTTCGATCCCAAATGCCGCTTGGCTCAATGCCATATCGCGCTGGCCAGCCTTCATTCTCGCCATTGATCGGAAACTGCCGCAATCCAGACTTGGTTCCTCTAGATCACCGGCAAGGAAAAAATCGTCCGGGAAGCCAAGCACGCGAACGATATTCGCCATTGAGTCCTTGGATGGGACTGAATTGCCCGACTCGTAGAGATGCAAAGAGGTGCGCTCCATGCCCAGGGCTTCCGCAAGCGCGGTTTTGGTCAGTCCGCGGCGCTTCCGGGCAAGAGTGAGCCTGCTGGGATTGATCCTCCTAGGCTCCGGCGCGCTTTTTAACTTCAATGGCAATTTCTGGGCTCAGATCGTTACCGCCTGTTTCAGCCAAACCCCGGGCATCATCGAACGGAATCGGCTGGAAAATTATCCGTTCCTTCCAGCTGTCAATGTGCCCCTCCTCCGTCATAGAACCGGGAAGCGAAAGCTCGGAGCGGATTTCACTGCGGCGCGGGTCGCGGTAGATAAGGAATATCCAGGTCGCGCGACCGGGCGTGTGAACTGAGGCAACAATTGGGGCTGGATCCTTCATGAATTCGAAAGCATGTTGGTTCGCGCTGACAGCGTCTTTCGTGCGTACGCCCTTTGGTGAGCGGGTGCATGGCGTCTGATCCTCAATGCCAGTATTCTCATCTCCCGAGCATGCGGTTATCGCCATCGTTTTGCCGTCATTGAGAACCAGCGGCAGGTTCGTTTCGTTCTTTTTTGACCAGTCGGACTTAAAGAGATCGTCACGCAGAGACCTGTTCGCCTCCGCCCACCCGGCTGTGCCCGGGTACGTCGGCGGATGGCTTGCGGTGCAGGCGGCGAAGGCCGCATAATTCTTCAGAGCGGCCGTTACGAACGGTTCCATAGTCAGGCCGAAATGCGCCAGCCGATCTTTGACATCGTGTGGCTTTGTGTGCGCGCGTTTTTCTGGATTCATCTTTACCCATTCCGCCAAGAGTCAACGAAATTCTACCCCATTTGAGGTAGGAAAATGTTGAATTTTCTTGTACACAGCAAGCGGTTGCTGTATTCTGTGCCCATGACCGAGGTGTTCCGGTCAGATAAGTTCCGGTCAGCCGGGATGATCTCGACCGCCGATCTGCTCACAAATTTACCCATGGAGGATGGCTTCGCACTGCCTGGGTTCCGAGCCGCACCGTCGGCACGGAAGGGCAGAATCGGCTCATCTGCCAAGCGGCGCTGAAGCCGGATAGGCAGCCTCCGGTCCGCCACGGTTTCCCAGAGCTTTCCGATCCCGGCCAGAGCCTTCGGCCCGAAGGTGCCGAAGCTCTGCGGTTCGAACTTGCCGTCATCCATTTTGACGCAGAGGGTGTATGGGGTGCCCCGCTCGAATCCGCAGTTGAGGACACCGCGAATCACGCTAGCCGTCCCCTGGGCTCCCTTCATCTGCTGGTCAATATCATCGAGCAGAGGGGTCGGGTGCTATCTGTCTATCGAGCGGTAGAAGGCGGCAGGGGTCGCGTAGGCCGTTCGGAACGGGTCGGCGGCCAGAAGGGCCAGCACCTTGAACAGCCGGGTCTTGCCACAGCCCTTCTGGGCTGACTTGATATGTATGTAGGGCGTAACATCGAACGCTTTAATGGCATGGGTGTGCACGGTCCAGAGCCCCAGAACGTCGGCCAGGGCCAGTCTGACCGAGATGCAGCGCCGAATGGCATGGCTCAGGCTCGACGGCAGGCGCGCCCCGTCAATGGCACGCTGCGAGCCGGAGGGGGGCTGGGCAGCGGCCGAGTCAAGCAGGGGGAGGCTCATAACGATGCCTCCCGCTCGGCCTCCCGCACAGCCAACAGCTTGATCTGGGCGCCCTGTAGCTTCATCAGCGCAACCAGGGTCTCCCGCTCGCGGGTCTTAACTTCATGATTGGCGGTTCGGATGGCGTTTCGGACTTCAGCGAGCCGGGCCGGGCGCGGCATCGTGACAGTGGCCAAGGCTTCGATGCTGCCCAGGACCTCCAGGAGGTTGCGGTACCGCGCTCCCATCACTGAACCTCTGGGGCAGCGCCGATCACCGGCTGGTCCCGCCGTGCAAACTCGCGCAGCGCCGCACACGGGATCGGCGTGCGATCCCCAATTTTCCGGCGCGGCAGCTTACCTGTGAAAATGAGCCGCTCGACTGAACGTCGGCTTAGGCCGAGCGATTTGGCCGCGTCCGCGATGGAAAAAAGTATACGCTCCATAATAGAGTTAAGGCCGCACCCCATGGGCACCGGCCTGACACGCGCTCTATTCCTTCGGTTTTTTACGTGCGGTCATTCGCAGGGCATCGGGTTGCACATGCCAGCGCGCCAGACCCAGCAGCTTGGCGAGCGTGGCACGGTGGGGCCTGCCGGTGACGCAGCGAACGAATTCAAGCAGGTGGGCCAGCCTGGCGCTGCCGCCGCTTCTGTTGGGCAGTGGTCGCCCACACTCTGCCCCGCTGGCCGCTCGCATCCACTTCACGTCCTGCTTCTGAATGCGCGCATTCCACCGCGCCAGCGTCAACTTGGATAGCGCGTCTCTCTCGCCTGGATCGCCAAAGTCCATGGTGTCACCTTGCGTCCTCGCTTTGGCATGGTGATGGGCCAGCATTCGAGCCCGCCGCGCCGGGCTCAGCGGCGCTGTTTCGCATCGCAGGCTATCCGCCGCACCTCGGCCCATATGTAATCGAGAAACGGTGCGGCCTCGCCCTTCCACGGTTCGATGCACGGTACCAGCTTTACCAGCAGCGATTCCTCGGGCGCGCCCGCCGCGGCGGTGGCTCGCGCAGTGCCTGCTCAACGCTGCTGAACGCCGGAGCTTCCGCGCTCCTACGGAGAGAACATGGTTTGCGTGGGCCTTTCATGCTCGCCTCCTGTAGCGAACGGCGGGCCGGTCAGGAAGCCGCCCCATCGGCGCAGGGATCAGCCGCGCCTTGCCGCCATGAGCCTAGCCTAGCATCTCGCCGGGCGGTTGTCCGTGGGGGGGTGATGTGGCAATCCGGCAACCTTAGGCCGCGCCCCGAGTTGGCGGCTCAGGCGCACCCCCCCAATCTCAATCGGGACCCAATGACGCCACCCGAACGACGGTCCCCCACCCCGGCCCGCCGGGACCCCTACCACGTTAGCCCCGGCCAGCCCGGCCCGAACGACTCATGGCGGTGATATATCTGGTGCCGGTTCTGGTGCCCGTTGGTGCTGGAAACTGGGGCGGACGCTGGCGGAGCCTGTCGGCGTAGCTATCGCGCAAACCACTTGCCAATCGCGGCTTTTGGTGTATAGTGGCGGGGTGAGACGGAAGCTGGTATGTCACGTCTGGAGCGATCCTAAGTCTGGCGCGTCTGCCAGTTCCGCCACTCTCGCCAGGGTGCCTGACATCCTAACTGTAGCGCGACTCGGGGGCCCACTCTGGAGCTGGGGTCGTACCACCTAGTCGGCCTTGAGCGTGCGGATGGGGTCAATTGCCGCCGCCCGCCGCGCCGGGATCAGGCCCGCGGCCAGGGCGCAGGCAACGAGCACTACCGCCCCGCCCGCCAGCGCCCGCGGATCATAAGGGCCGACGCCGTACATCTGGCTCGCCATCAGGCGCGCGGTGAGCATGGCCGCTGGAATGCCGATGCCCACGCCAATCACCGCCTGCAAGCCCACGCCGCGCAGTACCATGCGGAGGATGCGCATGCGGGAGGCTCCAAGCGCCATGCGCACGCCGATTTCATTCGTGCGCCGCGCTACCAGATACGCGGTGACGCCATAGAGGCCGATGGAGGCCAGAATCAGCGCCAGCACGCCGAACAGGCTGGCCAGCGTGGCCAGCAGCCGGTCCTGGTTGAAATTGCCGGTGACCTGGCTCTGGAACGTGCGCAGGTCGGAGATGATCAGGTTCGGATCAATACCCGCCAGCGTGCGGCGCAGCAGCGCGGGCGCCGAGGTTGGAGGATGAGCGAAGTCCACCACCATGGCGTTCATGAACATCGAGCCGTCTTCGGTGGACTTCAAGCCCGGCTGACGATACCCGGCGTAATACTGCGCCATCGGCCGCAGGAATACCGGGCGGACAGCATGGCGGGGGTTGTTGAGTTTGAAGTCGCGGAACACACCGACGATTTCAAGGCTGCCCGAATACTCGGGATAGTCAATCCCAAATCGTTGTCCCACCGCGTCCTGATGCGGAAAGAATTGCTTGGCGAACATCTGGTTCACCAGCGCCACCTGCGGCGATGCGACGGTGTCATGGGCGGTGAAGCCGCGGCCTTTCAGGATCGGCACGCCGATGGCGTCGAGGAAGCCGGGGCTGACGCGGTCCCAGCTCGAGCCGCAGCGGGCGTTCGGACCGGGCGCGGCATGACCCTCAGGAATCACGCACTCGCCCCAGTTGTCGCCCTCCAGCGGACTGTACATACCCAGGCCAACGTGTGCCACGCCGGGCAGCGATGAAAAGGCGTTCTCCAGGCGGCGGTTGAGCGTCTGCACTGAGACTGGCGTGTAGCCGGCGCCGGATTCATCCCAATGCACGACGTAGCGCCGTGCGGTGCTCACGCCGAAATTCTGGTTCTCGACATTCGCAAGCGAACGCGCGGTGATCAGCGCGCCGGCTACCAGCACCAGCGATAGCGCGACCTGAAAAATTACCAGGGCATGCTGCGAGAGCGAAGAGCGGTCCCGGGTTGAGCGGTTGGCGCCGCGCAAGGCTTCTGCCGGCTGTGCGTGGCTGGCCGCCCAAGCCGGTGCCAGGCCGAACAAAATGCCCGTGAGCAGCGAGACGCCCACCGCGAACGCCAGCACCGGCGTCGAGGGCGCGGTCGCAATGGCCGAATGCGCGGACAAGGGGAACGCCATCGCCAGAATCACGCGCACCCCGGCATACGCCACGGCCAGGCCCGCGAGCCCTCCGATCAAGGCCAGCAGCACACTTTCAGTCAGCAGGCGCCGCAGCAGCCGCGCCCGGCTTTCGCCCAGCGCCATGCGCAGGGCAACTTCCGTGCGCCGCGCCGTGGCGCGCGCCAGCATCATGTTGGCCACATTGGCGCAGGCGATCAGCAGCAGCACGCCCACCAGCGCCATCAGCAGCTTGAGCCCGGCGCCTGTCTCCTGCTGCAGGTTCTGCACGCCGCCCGCGGCCGATACGATGACCACGTGCTGCTTGGGAATGACGGCTGCGCCACCATTACTGGTGTACCCGGGCTGGCTCGAGAGCCAGTTGCGCAGCGCCGCCGAGAGCTTGGCCGTGACCGCTTTGATGTTGGTTCCGGGACGCGCGCGGCCGATGGGATAAAGCCAGTTGGCACTCGGCAGGTTCAGCAACGTCGCTGCCGCATCCGTCTGACCCCAAATGATCGGCTGCGCCTGCAGCGGCACCCAGACCTCAGGAGGAGTGGCGCTGACCCGGTCGCCGTAGAATCCCGGCGGGGTGATGCCGACCACGGTGAACGGGTGCGCCTCGATCGAAAGGGTCGAGCCGATGATGTGGCGGTCGCTGCCAAACTCGCTCTGCCAGACGGCGTAGCTGATCACGGCGGCCGGTGCGGCTCCTGGCCGGTCATCGCTGGGCGTGAGCAGGCGCCCGGCGAAGGCGTTGATTCCAAGCGTCGAAAAAAAATTCCCGGATACCAATTGCCCGTAGAGCGAGGCCGCAAATGTGGACCCACGCCGCACCGGCCACCGCCTCTGGCCCGCAAACACCGCCGCCAGCGAAGTGAATTCAGGCTTGGACGCGGCCTCCAGGTGCTTGTACAAGGCATAGGAGAAAATGTCGAAGTCGCCGTTGTCGCCAAATCCGCCGTAGACGCAGCAGTCGTCCGCGTCGCCAATGCGATAGAGCTGGTGGGGGCTGGAGACCGGCAGCGTACGGAAGAGAATGTTCTGCACCAGCGTGAATATGGCGGTAGTGGCCCCGATGCCCAGCGTCAGCGTCAACAAGGCGGTTGCGGTAAACAGCGGCGACTTGCGCAACTGTCGTAGGGCATAGCGGAGGTCCTGCAGCATTAATCCTATATACCGACCCGCCGCGAAAAGGTTTCCGCGGATTTACACTGGGATTGTGAACGCAATCAAGCTTGGGGCTCTGGTCGGAGCCTTCGTTCTGGCTGCCACTGGCGCTGCCGGGCAGGCGCAAACTGACCCGTCCGCCACCGTCAGCGAGGCCGCCTATACCGCAAAAATGCTGACGCTGGCAAACCTGCGCCCGCAGACCCATTGCCTGCCGCACGGCACAGTCTCGGCGGTTGCAGAAGTACCCGCCGGGCCGAACGATAGAGCGGAAAAGCACCGGCCGCGCAAGCAAGCTCCGCAGCGGCCGTGCCCCAAGCGGCTGTGGCCGGTGCGGACCGTTTATCCCGGTGCCGGCGCGCTACTGCCGTTTCACCGCGTGGTCGCCTATTACGGCAACTTCTATTCCACGCAAATGGGGATTCTGGGGCAGTATCCGCCCGCCGTCGTGCTTGCCAAGCTGCAAACCGTCGTGGCTGCCTGGACCAAGGCCGATCCCACGACACCGGTTACGCCGGCGCTGGACTATATTGCAGTTTCCGCCCAGGCTTCGCCTGGTCCCGACGGCGATTACCGTTTGCGCATGCCCCCGGCGCAGATCCAGAAGGCGATTGCCATGGCCAACCAGATCCACGGCCTGGTGTTTCTCGATGTCCAGCCGGGTTGGAGCAGTCTACAGGCCGAGTTACCGCGTCTCGAGCCGTTCATGAAGCTGCCTAACGTCGAGCTGGCGCTTGATCCGGAGTTTGCACTCACGCGAGGCAAGCACCCCGGCGTCTGGCGGGGCACGATGAGCGCAGCGGAAATCAATTACGCCGCGCAGTGGCTGGTACATATTGTCAATGACAACCACCTGACGCCGAAAATCCTGGTTGTCCACCGCTTTACGCAGCGCATGGTCAGCGGCTACCGTGCCATCCAGCCGCTGCCGCAAGTGGAAATCGTAATGGACATGGACGGGTTCGGTTCGCCCTCCGACAAACTGGCCGCCTACCGCGATTTCATCGAGCGCCAGCCCGTGCAGTTCACCGGCTTCAAGTTGTTCTATCACAACGATATGAAATGGGGCCACCATCTGATGACCCCGGCCGAAATCCTGGCGCTGTCGCCGCGCCCGATCTATGTCGTGTATCAGTAGGATAATGGCGCCATGCGCATTGTTTCCAAACTCGGCACAGTCGTTGTGGTCCTTACGGTTGCAAGCTGGGGGTCAGCGCAGCGGTTGGCGTACCGCCCCATCGATCATCCACAGTTCGTGCCCGCCGCGCAGGCGGGCTTTCTGGCGCCCTCCAATTTGCTCATCGGGGTCAGCGAGGGAGGCGTGGCGAAGGCCTTTCCCGCCGCCATTCTGGCCCAACACGGCATTGTCGAAGACCGCATGCCCGATGGTCCGATCACCGTCACCTGGTGAAGCTATTGCAATACGGCCCTCGTGTTCAGGGCCGCCGCGAAAGGCAAACTGCTGCAGTTCGATGCCGCCGGGGCCTTGGGCGGCAACGAGGTTTTTCGCGACCGCGAGACGGGCAGTCGCTGGCAGCAGTCCACCGCGACCGCGATTAGCGGCCCTCTCAAAGGCGTGCAACTCCAACTCTACCCGTTCCAACTCACCACCTGGGGCGAGTGGCGCAAGCAGCATCCGCGCACAGCAGTGCTCCAGCCGCTGCCCGGCTACGCCGCGCGCCTGGGGCGCATGAATCAGATTCTGAACCAAGGCATAGTCCGTGCGGGCGGCGCCGCGCCCAAGGGTGCCTTCGGCCACGACGGTCGCCTCGCGCCTCGCGATACCATCGTCGGCCTGGAGGCGGGTGGGGTCGCCAAGGCTTATGCGGTCGCGGCGCTGAACCGCGCGCGTGTGGTCAACGATACTATGGGTGACGTCCCGGTACTGGTGGTGCACCAGCCGGCTTCCGACACGACCACCGCCTTTGTCGCGCGCGCCGCCGGCCAGCGCCTGCGCTTTGAGGCCGCCGATGCGGGCGCGACGCGCTTGCGGGATCTGGCCACACACTCGCTGTGGAACGCCTACGGCGTATGCCTTTCCGGGCGTCTGCGCGGCACGCACCTGCAGCCGCTCATACTGGAACCGGAATTCTGGTTCGCCTGGTCGGAGTTCCATCCCGCCACATTGCTCTTTAAGGAGGAAACCACGCAATGACACGTCGTGAGGCCAATGGCGCGCTGCTGTCGGCCGCCGCCAGCCTGTTCGCGCTTCCGCTCGCGCTCTCCGCCGGCGCGGCCGCGCAGACCAGCCGACATACGCCCGTGCGCACGCTGATGCGCGAACCCCTCGCTCCCATGCCCAACGCCGAAGCCAGCGTGATCATCCTCACCCTGGCGCCTAGCTCCCACGGCCATCCCCACGAGCACACCGGTCCGGTGTTTGCCTACATTCTCAAGGGCGAAATCGAGAACCAAGTGGACCCGGGGCCACCCATAACCTACCGTGCCGGCGACTACTTCTACGAACCGCCGCTGCACGTGCACCGCATGATGCACAACCTAAGCACCACCGAGACGGCGGAGGTTTTGGTGTTTCAGGTGGGCGAAAAAGGCAAACCCTTTACGATTCCCGCAAAATAGCAGTGCTTGGATTAGTGCGGCTTGTCAAACTTCGGCTGGCGCATGAGCCAAACCAACGGCGCAGCCAGGAAAAAGACAATCGCCAACGCCCGGAACGAATCCAGGTAGCTGAGCACCGTCGCCTGCCGCATCACATCGCCCTGCAGCACGCCCCAGGCTTGCTGTGCCGCCTGCGCTGCATTGGAGCCGGCGTGCACCAGCCCGCGCGCGATGGCGCTGTGCAGCATGCCAGTAAGCGGGTTCGCCGCGTTGACGTGCGCCACCAGACGGGCCTGATGCGCCTGCTGGCCGCGCGCCAGCTCCGTCGCCATGATGGAAATTCCGAAGCTCGATCCCAGGTTGCGCGTGAGCCCGGTGAGGCTGGTGGCGTAGCCCATCTCGGGGTTGGGAATCGGGTCGACGCTGATGGTGGCGAAGGGCACGAACACCAGCGACAGTCCCACGCCCATGATCACCTGCGGCCATAGAAATGCCCACGGCCCCGACTGGCCGTTCAATTGCGCGAACAGCAGCACGCCCACGGCGGAGCTCAGCAGCCCGATGAACAGCATGGCCCGCATGTCCCAGCGCCGGCCGATCAGGATGCCGACGATCGGCATGCCGATCATCGTGGCGATCCCGCGCGGCATGTTCCAGAACCCGGCGGTGATCGCCGGAAAATTCAGCACCTCTTGCATGAACAGCGGCAGCAGCAGAATGCTCCCGTAAAGCACAAAGAACAGAATCAGCGAGAGCGCGCAGGCGGTGCCGAAGGTGCGGTACTTGAGCAACCGCAGGTGCACCACGGGGTTCGCCGCCCGCAGCTCCCAGAGCACGAACGCCACCAGGCACATGACGGCCATCACGGCGCCCACCTGGATCAGGTGCGAGCTGAACCAGTCCACCTCCTGGCCTTTGTCCAGCACCATTTGCAGCGACGCGATGCCGAACGCCAGTAAGAGGATTCCCCAGGTATCCACCCCCTGCTTGATGCGCCGCAGGTAGGCCGGATCAAAGACATAAAGGGTCACCATGGCGAAGGCAAAGATGCTCACCGGCACGTTGATGAAAAACACCCAGCGCCAGGAATAGTCGGTGGTGAGCCATCCGCCCAGCAACGGCGCCACAATCGGCGCCACCACGATGCCCACGCCCCACATCGCCATGGCGTGGCCGCGTTCCTCGCGCGGAAACGACTCCAGCAGAATCGCGCGCGTGATCGGCTGCAGCGTCCCGCCGAACACGCCCTGCAGCACGCGGAAGCTGATCAGCATGGGCAGGTTCGGCGCCAGCCCGCACAGCACGCTGGCGCAGGTGAAGCCCGCGATTGCGGTCAGCAGCAGTCGCTTGCGCCCGAAACGGGCCGATAGCCAGCCCGTAAGCGGCAGCACGATGGCATTGGAAACCAGATACGAGGTGAGCACCCAAGTGGATTCGTCCACGCTCACCGAGAGATTGCCGGCGATGTAGGGGATGCTGACGTTCACCGCCGAGGTGTCCACCAGCTCCATCACGGCGCTGGCCATCACCGCGATGGCGATCATCCATCGCGTCCACCCTTCCGGGTAGCTCTCCGCGCCGGGATTGAGAACCGCCGTATCCGCCAATCCTCAGCGTAACAAACGCCGGCTCCCGGTCGCGCCCGCTTGGCAGCCGAAGCGACTGTTGGCGCCGCTCCCCGCCACCGCTTCGCCGCGTGCAGCGCTGAGGCTCGCGTCGGGTTGGGGCCCATCTCGGAGCCTGTCGGAGATAAGCCGCTGACTCCCATATTTATAGCTCCCATCGAAGCAAAGCACGTTCCAGTCCAAACGCAGCCAGTGGTTTTTACTGGCATGGGGCACAATTCTAGAAATGTACGATCGGGATTTAGACCGGGCCTATCGGAGCACCCGCTACGTGGTCGAGGCGCCCGAGGGCGAGCGCGTGCTGCGGGTGGGTGAGCCGGGCCCACTGGCCGGAGCTTTTATCACCGCCTGGAATCCGGCCTCGGTGCCAGCGGCGCCGGAGGTGAACTCCCGCCGCCAGGCGGCGCTCACCGCCGCGGTGCAGCGGCGCGGCTATGAATTTCTGCTCGGCCGCGGCGAGGGGTGCGGTTGGACGGAGGAAAGCATACTAATTCTGGGCATCGGGCGCGAGGAGGCGCTGGAGCTGGCGCGGGCGTTCGGGCAGGCGGCGATTGTCTACGTCGTCGCAACCGGCGCGCCAGCGGAAATCATCTGGGCGTAGGCCCGCGCCGAATCCTTCACAATCCGGCGCTGGGTGGTGAAGTCCACGTAAATCAGGCCGAAGCGCTGCGTGTAGCCCTCCTGCCATTCGAAATTGTCCAGCAGCGACCAGTGCAGGTACCCGAGCATAGGTGTGCCGGCGGCCATGGCCCGGGCTAGCGCGCCCAGATAGCGCGCGATGAAATCGGCGCGTTGGGGGTCGTGCACACCGCCATCGAGCGACGGGCTGTCGCGGCGCGAGCAGCCATTTTCGGTGATGAAAATCGGTAGCCGGTAGCGCGCATGCAGCCAGCACGGCGCCCATTCGAGCGCCTCAGGAGTGATCTGCCAGCCGAAGGCGGTTTCAGGAAACCCCGGAGGCCATGGCTGGCGTACCGCGACGCCATTGGAGCCGACGGCGACGCGGTAGCCGCCGTAGAGGTTGACGGCACAAAAATCGAGCGGCTGATGAATCGCCGCCATGTCTCCTGCGCGAATCACCGGCGCATCTGGGCCGAGAGCTACCACGGCGGAGTCTGGATACGCCCCACGATAAACCGGATCAAACCACCAGGCGTTTTCGTCCCACCAGTGGGCGGCGTCAAAATGCTCGAGCGGCGAAGCAAAGGTCGCGGCCCGGGCGGCGGCAGTGTCGCTGGGCGCGAGCGGCAGTGCGGGACTGAGGTCGTGGGCGAGGCTGATCTGGAGGGGACGGGGCGCGGCGGCACGCAGCGCCTGGACGGCAAGGCCGTGTGCGATTAGGACGTTGTGCGCCGCAGCCAGAGCCGCGGAGCGCGCGAGCTTCAGCCCCGGCGCCTGCAACCCCGCGACATAGCCGCCGCCAATGAACGAGCGCGGCTCATTGACGGTCAGCCACCAACGCACGCGGTCGCCAAGCGCGCGTACGGCCACGGTGGCGTAATCGGCGAACCAATCCGCCATGACGCGCGTCTGCCAGCCGCCACGGTGCTCGAGCGCGAGCGGCGTATCCCAGTGAAACAGCGTGACCACCGGTTCGATGCCCGCGGCCAGAAGCGCGTCCACCAAGTGGCGGTAAAAATCGAGCCCTGGCTGATGCACCGCACCCGTGCCTGCGGGCAGAATTCGGGTCCAGGCGAGTGAGAAGCGGAAGGCTTTCAGGCCGAGCGCGTGCATGAGCGCGATGTCGCCGTGGTAGCGATGATAAAAATCGCACGCTCGCGTCCCGGTTTGCCCGTCAGCAATCGCGCCGCGCCGCGCTACGAAGTCATCCCACACTGAGCGGCCCTTGCCTGGGGCATCGGTGGCGCCTTCGATTTGATAGGCGGAAGTCGCCGCGCCCCACAGAAATTCCCCGTGGAACTTCGGGCCCGGCAGTGCGAGCAGCGGCGCGGCTGCGGCCGCGTCCAGAAATTGGCGCCGCGTCCAGGTCACAAGCACGAGCCTAATGCTGATGCGGTCATGTGCAGGAGTTTACACCCGCATCTACATAAGCTGTGCTATAAGGTTGGCATATGAAGCTGTCCCTAACTGTCGCTCTAGCTTTCGGCCTTGCACTTCCTGTGTTAGCTCACCAAGTGGCGAACCCGCCGCCGCTCGCTCCCGGAAGCGAGCAGTTGGTGGTGACCGCGCTGGGAGATCATGATGCGCCTGCCAGCGGCATCGAGCCGCAGCAGGTGCAGCTCAAAGAGGATGGGCACGTGGTGCCCATCGCCAAATGGGCGCCGTTTCCCTCCAATGAGCGGCTGGATCTAGCCGTCGCCATTGACGACGACACCCGGAACCTGGGCACCGGCCTCGACGACATCAAGACCTTTATCCGGAACCTACCCGCGAACGTTGCCGTGGGCGTGCTCTATCTCCGCACCGGCAGTTTTGAGGTGGCGCAGAACTTCACCTTCAATCACGCCGCGGCGGCGAAGATGGTGCGCATGCCCTCGGGGGCGCGCAACAGCTCGCCCAGCCCGTTTGGCTCGCTGCACAACCTTATCGCGCACTGGCCCTACCACTCTGGCCTGCGGCGCGAGCTGGTGATGATTTCCGACGGCCAGGAGGAGGCGGGCGAAAACGACGCTGACAACCACACCTATCAGGCCGCCGTGGCCGCCGCTGTCGCCGGCGGCGTGGTGGTCTACACCATTTACGCTTCCGGCGGCACCAATTACGCCCAGGGCCAGGTCCCAAACAACGTCCTGGTGCCCGACCAGAGCCAGCAAATGGGGGCTTTGCCCACGGGTGCAAGCACGCCGCTGCAGGTGTTCCGCGGCTCGAACCTGACCGCGCTCAACGGCAGCCAGAACCTTTCACTGCTGGCCGCTGCGACCGGGGGCGAGGGGTATTCGCAGGGCGTCACCAGCAGCGCGCGCCTGACGCAATACTTCGGCGACATCGCCCACCGCCTGGCCGCGCAGTATCAACTGGTGTTTACGCCCTCGGCCGCCAAGGCGCACGGCATGACGAAAGTCGAAGTCAACGTTCACCACCGCCACGCCCAAATCACCGCGCCCAAGGATATCTACCTTACGCCTCGGTAAGTGGAAATACGCAGGCGCAGCCCCCCAGGGCGGGCAACCCGACGCGAGCCAGCCGCCCCGTGCAGTTCCAGCGAGGCGGCTCACAAGCGGGGCGCGCGGCGCCATTCGCCCTGCGCAGCTCCAGCAGGGCGAAGCCATTCGCCCTGCGCAGCTTCAGCAGGGCGAAGCAGCCGCGCTGGGGCCCGCTCGAACCTTGCCGCCGCGAAGAGAGCTGGCCGTGCCGCCGCCTTTTTGTGCGCCGTTGGCGTGGTATCGTCAACCTGTGAGGAAACTTCTCTGGGGCCTGAGCTTGGCGCTTGCTGTGGGCGTGTGCGCACAAGCGCCACCACCGATGGACTGGGCCGCCCTCGCCGCGGCCCCCCTGCCGATGCCTCAGACCGCGCAAACCGTGCCGCACAGCCATCATCTGTTTTGGGTGATTCCTGCCTATCAGGTCGCCTACCTGAAAACCCTCCCGCCGCTGTCGCCGCACCAGAAGTTCGTCGAGGTGGCGCAGGACGCCTACGATCCCATGGGCCTGGCGCTGAGTGGCGTCGAAGTACTGCTGCTGGAGCACAATCGTCATTCTGGCTATTGTGACTACGGCGGTGGCTGGGGAGGGTTCGGCAAATGCTATGGCTCGGCGCTGCTCGATGCCAACGTCAGCGGCGTCATAGGCGATTGGCTGCTGCCCGTGTGGTGGCACCAGGACCCGCGCTATTTCCGCCTCGGCACTGGCTCGGTGTGGTCGCGGACGGTGTATGCCATCTCCCGCGTATTCCTCTGCCGCAGCGACTACGGCGGCACCGTACTCGACAGCTCCCAGCTCACCGGCACAGTCGCCGCCGGCTTCATCTCCAACCTCTATTACCCCAGGGCGGACCGTGGCTGGAAGCTGACGCTCAGCCGCATCGGGATTGACCTCAGCGGCACGGCCATCTTCAACCTCGAAGCCGAGTTCTGGCAGGACATAGACCAAAAACTCTTTCACTAAAGCGGAATCAGACGGTCTCTAGCCCGGCCGCCGAGGTCGCGTGCGGGTGAGTAACCGCCCACTGCTGCAGGCGCTGCTGTACTTCACCGGGCACGGGTGCAAGTGGCGCGCCCTGTCCGCCCGCTTCGGCCCTTGGTATACCACCGACACCCGCATGAACCGCTGGTCCAAAAGCTGAGTGCTGGATCGAGTTGCTGTCGCACCATCACCTTTTTTCGCTTTTTTGCGGTAGCAGTTCCCGGATGGAATCCACCACGAGTTCCGGGTCTTCCAGAGGAATCCAATGACCGCTGGCCGCGGCGACGCGATGCGAACCGTGGCGAGCGGCAGCGGCGAGGGCGGCGTGTTCGGCGAGCTGCGGCGCGGGCGTGTCGGCGGCGGAGAGCACGGCGAGCGGAATGTCGCCCAACGGCGGTGCGGCGGCGATGCGCCGGCAGGCCTCCGGCAGCGCCTCCATTTGCCCGGCGAGCGCCTGGTAGAAACTCGAGCGGCTCCAGAACCAGCGCATCACCGGCTTTTGCTCCGGTGGCAGGCGCAGGGCCGGGGTGAAGTTGAAATCCGAGCGCGTGCGCAGCTTGCCGCCGCTGATGAGGGTGGCGCAGGCGGCGGCCAGCTTGAGCGCGCCCACGCCCACCAGCCAGGCGGCCACCTGCGCCACGCCGCAGCGCGCGGCCCACATCCCCCGCCGCGCGAGACGAATCCCACTGGCAAGTCTGGCGGCATGCGCAGCATCCGGATGCGCCCATTCCTGGAGCGCTGGCGGATCCACGAGTACCACCCCCGCGGTTTGTTCTGGATGCAGCGCGGCGAACTGCCGCACGATCAAAGCCCCGAAGGAATGTCCCACCAGCACATACGGCGGAGCGGCGCTGATGCCTGCCAACACCGCCTCCAACTCGCTGGTCATGCTGTCCAGCGTGAGCGGCAGCGCTGCCGCTTCACTGTAGCCCATGCCGGAACGGTCATAGCACAGCGTGGCCACCTCACCCGCCAGTGCCTTTTGCACAAACCCCCAGCCCAACGATGTACCGCCCAGCGCCGCTTCCAGCACGACGGTGGGCGTGGCTCCGGCCTGGTACTGGGCGTGGACGAGATGACCGCCCAGTTGCAGCATGCGGCCGGGCGCGGGAAGCGGAGGGCGCACATGTCTAGGATAGCGGGTGCCTAAGCCGGTGTGGGCGCGAGGCGCCGCGTCGGGTTGGGGCCAGAGGCCCCCAAGCCGCCCCGCGTACTCACAGCAGGGCGGGCAAGCCGCCCCGCGCAGCAGTTTGCGCGAAGGGGTCATGATAACGAGGTGGAACAGCCGCGTCTCAATTTCGGTCCCGAGCGCACGGTATGGAGTGTGTCGGCGCTGATCGCCAACTTGAAGCAGGTGCTGGAGCGGGAGTTTTTTGACATCTGGATCGAGGGCGAGGCCTCCAATTGTAAAATCTCCGCCCTGCGGCATTGCTACTTCACCCTCAAGGACGGCAAGGCGCAGTTACGGGCGGTGTTGTTCGCCTCCCAGGCGGCGCGGGCGCGCTTCCAGGTGCGTGACGGCTTGCAGGTACGGCTGCGCGGACAGGTGAGCGTATATGAGCCGCGCGGCGAGGTGCAGTGCATCGTCGAGCACATCGAACCGCTGGGGCGCGGCAGCCTGCAGCTTGCCTTCGAGCAGCTGCGTGACCAGTTGGCCGCCGAAGGCTTATTCGACGCCGCGCGCAAGCGCTCCCTGCCGCGCCTCCCGCGGCGTATCGGACTGATCACGTCGCCGCGCGGCGCCGCCGTGGCGGACATGATCCGCGTTCTCCACCGCCGCTTTCCGGCCGTGCATGTGCTGCTCTATCCGGTGGCCGTGCAGGGAGCGGCCGCAGCGCCGGAAATCTGCCAGGCGCTGACGTTTTTTGCGGCCCAGGCGCCCGGCTCGGGCTTTGCGGTGGACGTGCTGCTGGTGGGCCGCGGCGGCGGCTCGCTGGAAGATCTCTGGGCGTTCAACGAGGAAACCGTGGCGCGGGCGCTGGCGCGCTCCCCCACGCCCACGATCTCCGCCGTGGGCCACGAAACCGACTTCACCATCGCCGACTTCATCGCCGACGCCCGTGCCCCTACGCCTTCAGCCGCCGCCGAGCTGGCGGTGCGCCCGCGCACGGAATGGCTCCGGGAACTGCAGGCCTTGGCGCAGCGCCTGGAGCACGCGCTGCGCTACGGCCTGCTTCGCCGCCGGCGCAACCTCGAAACTCGCGCCCGCCACCGCGCCTTCGACGCCTTGCGCCAGCGCCTGCACCAGCACGGCCAGCGTACCGATGACCTGGCCCACGGCCTGCAGCAAATGCAGTGGCGACGCCTGGCGGCGGCGCGCAAGCGCTGGGTGGCGGCTACGGTGCGGCTGCGTCAGCGCGATCCCCGCACCCAGTTGGCGGCCGCGCGGCTGCGCCTGGCCGCCCGGCAACGCGCCTTGGCCGACGCCGCCGCCGGACAAACCGGACGCCGGCGTCAGCACCTGGACCGCCTTGCGGCCGTGCTCACCGAGCGCGATCCGCTACGCATCCTGGGCCGCGGCTACGCGCTCGTGTACGACGCCCAGGGACGCCTGCTGGCGCGCCGCGCCGCCGCTACGCCGGGCGAGGCGCTGCGCATCCGCTTCGCGGACGGCTGGCTGGAGGCCGAGACACGGAATGCGCGTGATAGCATGGAACAGCAGTAAGCGGAGGACTTAGTGGATCTGATTCCCAGCGAAGCCCAGGTGCGGGAGCAGTTGGAGCAGACCGGGGCGCTGCGCCATGGCCACTTTCGCCACGCCGGTGGTACCCACTCCGACCTCTATCTCCAGGTTCCCTTGGCCATGCGCTACTACGGCGAGGCCAAGAGCCTGAGTGTGGCGCTCAGCCGCAAGCTCCGCCTCGACGATGCCGTCCGCCGCGCCGTACCCAACGTCAGTGTCGTGGTGCCCGCCACCGGCGGACTGCCGGTGGCCTTCGGCGTGGCCGAGGCCCTGCGCGCCTCACAAACCTATTGGGCGGAAAAAAACGATCGTGGCGACCTCGAATTGCGTCAGTTCGTCGAAATTCATCGCGCCGAGCGGGTCATTCTGGTGGATGACATCCTGCGCACCGGCCGCAAACTCACGCAATTGCGCGCGCTGGTGGAGGCGGCGGGCGCGCAGGTGCTGGCGCTGGCGGTGTTGGTGCATCAGCCCTTTGAAAACTGCGCCCGCTTCGATGACCTACCGCTGTTCAAGCTGCTGACGCTGGAGCCGCATTACTGGAGCGCCGAGGACTGCCCGCTGTGCGCACAGAAGGTTCCCGTCATTCCGGTGGGCGAATAAGCGCGCTCGCCGCAGGCCTGTTCGGCGCCCTGGTACGGGCGCGCGAACGCGCGTATGCCCGCGGTCGATTGGGCGTAGCGCGGCTGCCGCACCCGGTGGTCAGCATCGGCAATTTGCGGGTTGGCGGCAGCGGCAAAACCCCCACCGTGATCGCCTTGGGCCAGGAGCTGATGCGCCAGGGAGTGCGCCTCGACGTCCTGTCGCGCGGATACCGGCGCGCCAGCAGCCACCTGGAGGTGGCCGAAAACGGGGAGGAAGACGCAGCCCGCGTGGGCGATGAACCCAAGCTCATCGCCGCCCGTCTTCACACTCCAGTGCTGGTGCATCCCGACCGCTTCCGCGCGGGCCTCGAAGGCGAGCGGCGTTTTGCATCACAACTGCATCTGTTGGATGACGGGTTTCAGCACCGCCAGCTTTTCCGCAATTTTGACCTGGTTTTGGTTTCACCCGGCGATCTGGACGACCGCCTGCTGCCCGCCGGGCGTTTGCGCGAGACCCCTGAAGCCCTGGCGCGCGCCCACGCCGTGCTTTGGGTCGGGGATCAGGCATCCTTCGAAGCGGCCCGACCGCGCCTGGGGCAACTGACGCAAGCACAATTGTTTTGTGGTTGCAAGCGCCCGCTGCCGCTGGCGGCCCCGCCCGGGGGAGCGCTAGTTGCATTTTGCGGCCTGGCGCGCCCAGAATCGTTTTGGGCGACGCTGGCGGAACTCGGCATCGTCCCGGTGGCGCGGCGCTCGTTCCGCGACCACCATCATTATTCCGCGCGTGACCTGACGCGCTTGCGGGCTTGGGCGCGGGCGGCGGGTGCGGATGGGTTTGTGACCACCGCCAAGGATGCGGCCAACCTTGCCGGTATACTCCCCGATATGTGCGTGGTGGATATTGTTATGGAAATTCCTGCCCTGACAGGGTTGATGGCCTTGATCCGGGAGGCGTGCGCCCTTTGACCCCCGCCGCGGTATTGGCGCCCAACTGGTTGGGCGATGCCATCATGAGCCTACCCGCCCTGTCGGCCCTGCTTGCGGCCACACCCGACCACTCCTGGACGGTGTTGGCGCGCCCGCACGTCGCGCCTGTCTATAGCCTGGCTCAACTCAATGTGCGGGTGGTCCCGCTTCCGCCACCCCGCCGTCTGCGGCTGCCCCGGGTTAAGGCACAGGAGGTGGTGGTGCTGCCGAACTCGTTTCATGCCGCCCTGTTGGCGTTGCGGCTGGGAGCCCATCGGCGCATTGGCTACGCCCGGAATTGCCGCAGCTGGCTCCTGCATCCAGCCATCGCACCTCCTGCACCCGGCGCTCTGCCCGGCCACGAGTCGTTTTATTATCTCGAGCTGCTGCGCCTCGCAGGCCTGATTTCCGCTCTCCCCGCGGACGAGCCGGCGCGTCTGCGCGTGCCTCTCCACCCCGATGCCACCCGCGTAGAGTCCTGGCGGCGCGAACTGGCTCCCGCCCCGGTCATCGCCCTGCACGCGGGCGCCACCAACCATCCCGCCAAGCGCTGGCCGCCGCAACGTTTCGCCGAGCTGGCCGGCGCCCTGGCACGCCGCAGCGCCTCCGTGGTGTTGATCGGCGGCCCTGCCGAGCGCGAGTTGGCGCGCCAGTTGCGCATGCTCGCCCCGCATCCGGAGCAGGTAAAAAATCTGACCGGCGAAACCTCTCTGCAGGATTTGGCCGCACTGCTTGCCGCCGCAGATTTGCTCGTGGCCAATGACAGCGGTCCCATGCATGTGGCCGGTGCGGTGGGAACGCCGGTGGTGGCGCTGTTTGGACCGACCGACGAGAAGGCGACTTATCCGCTGACCGAAGACGGGAAGTTGCATCTGATCAAGGCCGAAGGCTCTGCCCGCGACTCGATGCACCACGGTTCCATGGCTCGCATCGCCGTCGCCACCGTGCTGGCAGCTGCCGAAGCGGCGCTGGCAAAGGCGGAAAAGCGATGAACCGACCCGGCAACGAATTGGAAGCGCATCTGGCCACCGCTGGATGGGCCTGCATCTTTTTGTCGCTGTTCGGAGCGCTCTGGATGGTCCTGGCGCTGAACGCCGAGTCCTGGGTCTGGCTGGCCGCCTGCGTGTTCGTCCCGGCTTCATTGCTGGTGATGCGCGGCATTGGCCTGATGGTTTCCGGCCATGAGGCTCGCCGCGGCGCCTCTCCCCGCGGTGAAGAGCGCGCCATCCGACAGGTGGCTGCCCGCCGCATCGGTTGGATCATCCTGGTGGATTTCGGGGCCATGACGGTCACCGCCAATATCCTCTACTCGGCCCATCTGGCTGCCTGGACCATCAGCGCCATGGCCGCCCTCGTGGCCGTGCAATTCCTGGTCTGGCCAACCCTGCTGGGCGATGGCCTCTACTACGTCACTGCCGCCTCCGAAATCGCCGCCGTGGCATCTCTGGTGGTACTTTTCCAACGCCGCATCACCCTGGCTGACTCGTTGTTTGGCCTCGCGATGGGCCTAACGCTCTGGCTGACGGTGGTCATGTTACTGCTGCGAGGGCGCCACGTGGTGGCCCTGCTCATGCAGGCGGTGGAGACAGCTTCGCCACGCTGACGCCCGCCGGCGCAGCTTCCATGACCACGGCGGCGGCGTAGCCGGACGCCAGCGCGAGTTCGCGCGTCCACCAGCTACGGCCCGCGGCGTGTACCGTTGCTCCACCTTCGGCCAACTGCACTTCAGGCTGGCGCAGAACCGCAAGGCCGCGGCCATCGGCCTTCATCCAAGCCTCTTTGCACGTCCACAATCGAGCGAAGGCATGCGCCGTATCCTGCTGCCGCGCCAGCCACGCCTGCTCGCCCGGCGTGAAAAAGTGCTGCGCCAGGCCGCTGAAATTGCGCGCGCGCTCGGCTTCAACGTCCACGCCTAGCTCGATACTTGGATGCAAACCCACCAGCCCCAGCATGCCGGAGTGCGACAAGTTGAAGCGTGGTCCGCAACCCGCTAGCTCTGGTTTGCCGTGCGCGCCGCGCCAGAATTTCAGCTCCGCCGGATCGCAGCCCAGTTCGAGGGCGAGCAGCCAGCGCAGGTGCGCGTGCGCAGCCATGTAGCGCTCGCCGTGTGCAGGGTTAAGGTAGCGATGCGCGCGCGTGCGCTCCTGTCCGGACAGCCAAGCCCACCAAGTCCGGCGCTGTTGATCGCTGGCGCTAAGGGTGAACCAGTAGACTGCCGCTCCGGTCATGCTTCAATCCGTTCGCGGGGGTCGCGCCGCTTTGCACCGTGGGCAAAATCGACGCGCAGGGCTGCGATATTCGGAACGGGCGAGCGTCCCAGCGAGCGCCCCCAAGGGAACATGCAGGCGCGGCTCCAACTCCGGGGCCCCCAAGGCGCCTGCGCTTTGGGGTGGAAGCGAGGCGCAGGGCGGGCAACCCGACGCGAGCCAGCCGCCCCGCGCAGTTCCAGCGTGGCGGCTCATAAGCGGGGCGCGCGAAGCAGCCGCGCTGGGGTCCGCGCCAACATAACAGAGTTGGCCAGCATGAAGGTGACGGCATGGCATATTCAGGTTTCCTTAAGTCAGTGCGGAGCCAAGATAGTAGTTTCCCATGCAATCCCTACGACGTTGTCTGTTGGTCTGGCTAGTTGCGGGCTTGGCGGTGTGCTGGGCCGTGCCTGCCGGAACAGTAAAGGGCCGGGTTACAGACCCGGACCAGCATGCCATCCCGGGTGCGGCGGTAACGTTCACCAGCACCGCGGGTACAGTGAAGAGGACCTCCACGGGCGTGCAAGGCGAGTATTCCATTCAGGGATTAACGCCCGGACGCTACCTGCTGCAGGTGAGCGCCACCGGTTTCCAGAACTTTTCCACTACGCTGGAAGTGGCAGCGGCGCCGCTCACGCGCGATGTTGCGCTGCAACTGAAATCAATGACGCAGACGGTGATGGTGAGGGCGGGAGCGGTTGCGGGAGCCACGGTGGCGCCCACACCAGCGCAGGTGTTTCACGCGGCTGAGACCATTCGCGTGCTCAACCGCGAGCAGATCAACGCGCTCAGCCCGGTATCCGGTTCGGCACAAATCATTTCGGTGACGCCTGGAGCCAACGTCACCGGTTACGGCAACACCGGGGCCACAAAAAACACAGTCACCCTGAATGGGGTGCAGCAGGGTTGGGGCGGGTACGGAGGCTACACCACCAGCGGAGCGCTCAGCGTCACCTTCGACGGCATCCCGGTTGTGGATGCCGCCACGGGGCTGTGGCAGTCCAACATGTTCCCGCAGAGCAGCATGATGAACAGCACCTCGGTGCTCTACGGCCCGGGCCAGCCCGACCAGCGCTGGTACACGAACGTCGGTGGCGGCGTGGAGTACACGCCCTTGCAGCCCGCCAGCAAGATGCACGCCAGTTTTTTGCAAACCCTGGGCAGTTACGGGCAGGAAAACACCGCCTTCGAGGTCACCAGTGGCGCCCACCAAGGCTGGTCGGCGGTGCTGGCCGGCGGACATGGGAGCGGCGACAGTTTTCGCATTGGGCCGGACGGGTTCAACAGTCCCAACCACGATGTGAGCCTCTACGGCAAGCTGATCAAGCAGTTCACGGGCGGTAACCTGCAGTTGGGTGGCTACAGCTCCGCCAGCGCCGGCTACCGGCCGCAGGTGTTGCCGGTTGCCTCCCAGGCCGGCGTCACCGTGACCGGCCTGCCCTCGGGCCCGCTCTATAGCCAGGCCACCTCCGGTTTCTACAGCACGGTAGCATTTTCGACCTATAACAAATACGACAGCAACTTGCTAAATTTATTCTGGGCGAAATTGAATCTGGCTCTCGGTCCCGCCACTACCCTGCACAATCAGGTTTGGTACGAGCGCATCAATCGCCTGCATGACCGCCGCACCGACGCCTTTACCGCCGGCCCGCAGCAGTTGGAGTGGAACAATCCCTATACCAAGATGTTTGGCGAGCGCGTGGAGGCACAAACATTGCTGGCCGGCAACACGGTGTCCGTGGGAGGGTTTTTCATCCACACAAATTACAACTCGCGGAACAATTTCTACAATCCTGCCGATGGCGGCAGCCAGACCGGGGTGGTGAACATCGGCGGCAAGGCGCGCTCGTCCTATTTTTTCAATGATCTGTACACCGTGTTCGCGCAGGACCAGGCCCGGCCCTGGCGCTGGCTGACGATCACGCCCGGACTGCGTTACTACGACAACACCGTCAACTATGCCGACCACGTACAGCAGGACTTCGTCTTCGCGCCGGGCGTGGTCGTCCCGACGCACTGCCTGCTGAATGGCGAGTTTTCTTCCTCGCCGGGCAATATCAGCATCCAGAGTTCCTCCTGCGACGCCACCGAAGGCCGCGGCGGCTTTGAGCCGTCGCTGAACTTAGCCATCTCGCCGCGCTCTTGGCTGAGCCTTTACGGCGGCTATTCGGAGGAATTGAAGGCACCGCAGTTGGGCGGCGGCGGCGGATTTTTCCAGGGCGTGGATCCGCAGAGCTACCATTTGGCGCGTGCCGAGTACGCGCAGGGCGGCGTCAAGCTGCACTTCGAACGTCTGGGCCCGCTTACCCAACTGCTGGCGGGGCTGTCATTCTTTCACCTGCGCTATGGCGGGCAGGTACAAGATATCGGTCTGGCCAATGGCGACACCATCGCCAGCAGCGCCACTTCCAGCTATCACGGAGTGAACGGCTTTGCCGACTCCGGTCTCACCCAGAACCTGCACCTGTTTGCCAACGCAACCGTGGAGTGGGCGCGCTACAGCAGCTATATAGTGGGGGAGAGCTTCAACTCGGCGGGTGTGCTGCAGCCTGGCAGCACGCCGTACAGCGGTTTACCGGTGCCCTATGTGCCCAGCTCGCTGTTCAACGTGGGCGCCTATTACACTGTGCCGCTCACCGACTGGGCCGTTGTCCAGCCGCGGGTATGGTATCGCTACACGGGCGTGCAAACGGTGTTCGACAACAGCCTTGCCCGGCCCAGCACCGAGGCCATGTCCACCTTCAGCACGCTGAATCTTGGAGCCAACGTGCCGCTGTCGCGCTTCAACCTGAGCCTAACGGCTTTGAACGTGACCAACCGGCATTACAATCAATTCGTGTATATCAGTTCAGGCGGATATTTCGGCACCCCCAACGGCGGCTACGCGTTGGCGTATCCGGGTGCGCCGTTCACCATCTTCGGCACCTTGGGCGTGCGCTTTTAGCCACCTTCCCGCGAGTCTGTTTTGGCGAGCACGCGCCGACAATTTCTCAAGCGGGCCGGGCTGTGGGCGCTGGCGCTGCCGGCGTGGGCGCAGGTCCGGCTGCCTGGGCCAGCCACGCTGGATCCGAACCGGCTGGCGCGCTATGTTCAGCCGCTGCCGGTACCGCCGCGGGCGCAGCCGCTGCTGCCGGACGGCGAACCCATCTATCGCTTGCGGATGGTTGAGGCCCACCCACGCTTCCATCCCGACTTACCACCGACGCGCTGCTGGACCTATGAGGGAATCCTGCCTGGCCCCACGCTAGAGCTGCACCGCGGGCGGCCCGCGACCGTGGAGTGGGTGAATGCGCTCCCACCGCGTCATTTCTTGCCGGTGGATCACACCCTGGAAGGTGCGGCGGTCTCGCTGCCGCCGGTGCGCGCGGTGGTGCACCTGCACGGCGCGCGCGTACCCGCTTCCAGTGATGGCTACCCGGAAGACTGGATCGTACCCGGCCAGTCGCAATGGTGCCACTATCCCAACCCCCAGGCTGCGGCGCCGCTACTGTATCACGACCACGCCATGGGGTTGGCCCGCCTGAATGTCTACGCCGGGCTGTTTGGACTTTGCTGGCTGCGTGATGAGATCGAAGCCGGGCTGGCCTTGCCCAGCGGCGAGTATGAAGTGCCGTTGGCACTGTGCGACCGCTGGCTCACACCGCACGGGCAACTTTATTACCCCACCAGCGGGGACGTGGCGGCGCCTTGGGTGCCGGAGGTGCAAGGAAACCTGATCCTGGTGAACGGGGCGCTCTGGCCCGAGCTGGCGGTCGAACCGCGTTCCTATCGCTTGCGCATCGCCAATGTGGCCAACGGGCGCACCTTCCATCTGGTGCTGGCGGCGGAGTCGCCGCTGCAGTTGATCGGTACCGGGCAGGGCCTGTTGGACGCACCCGCTCCACTGCGCTCGCTTACCCTGGCACCGGCTGAGCGTGCCGATCTAATCGTGGATTTCCGGGCGGCGCAGGGTCAGAGGCTGGAGCTACGCAACGATGGTGAACCCATCCTGCGTTTCCAGGTCCGTGCGGCTGTGGCGGGGGCGGGGGTGGGTGCCAGAGCCGCAGGCCCGTGGCCGGCGCTGCCGCGACTGCCGGAATCCGCGGCCGTGCGCACGCGCCAACTGTGTCTGCGCGAGTACGATGACCCCCAGGGGCAACCACGGCTGATGCTGCTGGACGGCAAATTCTGGCATGATGCTGTGAGCGAGCAGCCGCGGCTGGGTGAGACCGAAATCTGGGAATTCGTGAATCCCACCGATGACACCCATCCCATTCATCTGCATATGGTGCGCTTCCAAATCCTCGGCCGCCGCTACTTCGATACCTCCGAATACTTGGTCTCGGAACGGCTACGCTTTACCTCGCCTGTGGAGACGCCCGGCGCCGACGAATGGGGATGGAAAGACACGGTGCGTTGCTATCCAGGCGCGCTGACGCGCATCATTGTTCCTTTCGAGGGCTTCGCCGGTCGCTACCTCTGGCACTGTCACATCCTCGAACATGCCGCCAATCAGATGATGCGGCCATACGAAATCCTCCCTGCGGAAAGCGCGTACGGGACATAATCTCTGACATGCGACAGCTCGCAACCCTCCTCCTGCTGGCGGTGGCCGCCGGCGCGCAAGCCCAACTGCCCAAGGTGCTGCCGCCAGGACCTGCCGGACGCCTCCGGCACATCGTGGTGATCTACTCCGAGAACGTAGCTTTTGATCATTACTTCGGCACCTATCCACATGCGCTCAATCCGCCGGGCGAGCCTGCTTTCCACGCCCGCGCCGGCACGCCCGCGGTGGACGGACTGAGCCAGCGCCTTTTGCACCACAATGCCACCGCCACCAACCCGCTCAACGGCGACCAAGCGCTCAATCCCTTCCGCCTGGACCGCTCGCAAGCCGCCACGGCTGATCAAAGCCATGCCTACCGGGCCGAGCAGTTGGCCTTTGATCACGGGCGTATGGACCTGTTTCCCAAGTACACCAGCGCCAAAAGTATTCCGCCAGGACCGGCGGCGCCGCCGCAACCCAAGGGTCTAGCCATGGGTTACTTTGACGGCAACACGGTCACCGCGTTGTGGAACTATGCCCAGTATTTTGCCTTGCAGGATCATTTCTTCGGAACCACGTTTGGACCCTCCACGGTGGGAGCCATCAACCTTGCCTCCGGTCAAACCAATGGCGTGATCCGGACCTTGAATGGCCACCACGGCGTTATCGCCGGGGGTGCGGGCTCGTGGACCGATATCAGCGATCCCGACCCCATGGGGGATGTGTGCTCGGGTTCCTCCCATACCCAGATTGCGCTGGGCGGAAGAAACATTGGCAACCTGCTCGATGCCGGCCACGTCACCTGGGGCTGGTTCCAAGGGGGATTCGATCTGGAACTCGTGAATACCAACAACGGTTCGACCGGATGCCGGCGCAACCACACTTCGCGCATCACGGGCTTCCAAATTACCGACTACTTGCCCTTCCACGAGCCCTTTCAGTACTACGCCTCCACCGCCAATCCGCACCACCGGAGGCCAACCTCCGCGGCCACCATCGGTCATGGTGATCAGGCTAACCATCAATACGACCTGGAAGATTTCTTCGCGGCCGTGAAAGCGGGCCATTTCCCGCAGGTGAGCTTCCTCAAGGCGTCCGCCTATCGGGACGGGCATGCGGGCTATTCCGATCCCCTGGACGAGCAGCAATTTCTGGTGCGGACAGTAAATTTTATTGAGCAGCAGCCTGATTGGAATACGACCGCGATCATCATTGCCTGGGACGACTCCGACGGCTGGTACGACCATGTCTTCAGCCCGCAGGTGAACGGCTCCAGTGGCTCGGAGGATGCGCTCACCGCGCCCGGTGTGTGCGGCTCGGGCACGCCGCGTCTGGCCGGCATTGCCGCTGATAATCCCCACGCCGAGGGCCGCTGCGGCTATGGCCCGCGCCTGCCGCTGCTGGTGATTTCTCCCTGGGCACGGGCCAACTTCGTGGCCCACAACCTTACCGACCAGACCTCGATCCTGCGCCTGATCGAAGACACGTTCCTGCACGGCGGGCGCATCGGCCAAGGCTCATTCGATGCCATCTCAGGCTCGCTCGACCCCATGTTCGACTTCTCCGGCGCACGGCCGCATAACCACGAGCTGCTGCTGCTTGATCCCGCCGCCGGCGAGCCGCGCTAAGAGCTTGTTGAAAAAGAGCGTAACCGCGCTGGGGTGGGGCGGATCTTAGGGACATGCGCGGAGATGACCTCAAGCCCCAGGCGGAACTGTTCCTATATAGCTCAGTGGAGGCGCTGA
>JBOGKQ010000018.1:0-54023 GCA_050747905.1 Terriglobales bacterium
AGCGACGTTGGCGGCGCTGGTGGCCAGCGAATGGATGAGCTTGGTCCGGCTATCGACTCCGACGTGCGCCTTCATGCCGAAATACCACTGGTTGCCCTTGCGCACCTGGTGCATGTCCGGATCGCGCTCGCCCGTTGCGTTCTTGGTCGACGAAGGGGCGTGCAGGATCGTCGCATCCACGATCGTCCCGGTGCCGAGCTTTAACCCCTGCTCTGACAGATAGCCGTTGACGCGCGCGAACATCTGCTCGCCCAGCTCAGGAAGATTGGTCCGAGCGGTCGCTTGAAGGCGCCGATACCGCCTGAGAGGTGCAGGGCGGCGAGCGCACTTGCCCGCTGCTCGTTGAGTCGCATTTCAAGCTGCTCGCTGAGGTCGGGCGCTCGCTCAAACCGCCCCAGTGCGGCCTGTACGTACTCCCCGCGCAGCTCGACGCAGGTCCACTTCCGGCGCAACCGCTCGCAGACCTCGCCCGTGACGCAACTGCCTGCGAAGGGATCCAGTACGGAGTCGCCCTCGTCCGTGAGCATCCTGACGAACATCTCGGGGATAGCCGCAGGGAAACGGGCGGGGTGCGGTTTCAGGCCGTGCTTCTCGCAGTATCGGAGATAGTACGAATTACTTTCGGTGTTGGGGACGGCTATCAGATTGGGTGGAATTGCAGCACCGTTATCCAGGGAGAATTTGGCACTGATGTCGTGACCGCTCGGGCGAAGCTTCGGCCTGTATCCGTTTTTCAGAAGTCCCTTCATGGCGTCGCTGTACGGGACGAGGACTCGGGTGTTGCTCGCCTTCGGCCACGGTGTGGCCGAGAACCACCAAACGATATTTACAGCGTCTTTCACGCGGATTCGCCTCACCGTGACCCACTCGGCGGGGCTGGGCAGCTTTGAGGGGTTCCACCAGTAGAATTCCTGGGCCAGGTAGAAGCCGATCTCGCGACAAAGCATAACGGCGAGCTCGAAGTGGTAGAAGGAGCGGGTTGGTTGGCCCGGGATCCAGGCTCCGCCGATGTCAATCACAAGCGATCCGCTCGGCTTAAGGATGCGGTGGAGCTCGTGGCCAAACGGTTTGAACCACTCAACGTAGGCGTGACTTTCGACGTTGCCGTAGTCCTTCTTCCGCACGAGACCGAACGGCGGGCTTGTCACAGCCAAGTCGACCGACTCTGGTTTGAGCGAGGCCATGTGCTCCAGCGAGTCGCCCAGCACGATTCGGCCGTGCTTGGTCCTGTGGCAGGTGGGCATGCCAATCCCGAACAAAAAGTATAAGCGCACCGCCGCGCCCGGCTCGCTCAGGTCGCGCGCGTGCGCCCCTCAGGAACTTGCTGTTCCCCACCCTACTCGGCGCGGAGGGATTCGAGCGGGTCGGCACGGGCGGCGCGGCGGGCCGGGAGCCAAGCGGCGGCGAGGCCGCAGAGGGCGAGGATAACCACGGCGGCCAGGAGCGAGGCGGCGTCGTGGGGGTGGACGCCGTAGAGATAGCTGGCGAGGAGGCGGCCGAGCTGCCAACTGAGCGTCAGGCCGATGGTTAGGCCGATAGCTAGAAGCGTCAGTGCGTGGCGCAGGACGAGGGCGGTGATCTGACCGCGTTGGGCGCCGAGGGCGAGGCGGATGCCCATTTCACGGTGGCGCTCGGCGACCGTGAAGGCGAGCAGACCGTAGAGGCCGGCGAGGGCGATCGCCAGCGCCGCCAGCCCGAACAGGGTGAGCAGGCGGGCGGCGAAGAGCTGGCTGGCCATGGAATCGTTGACTAACTGGCGCATGGTCTCGAAATTGGTGCCGGCGACATTGGGCGCGAGCTGATGCAGCAGCTGGCGGAGTTCGGGGATGGTTGTGTCCGGCGAGGTTCGAGTGCGGACCGCCAGGTCGCTGAACATGCTGGCGATGTTGTAGAGCATGCGGCCGGGGGCCATTTGGGTGCTGGAGAAGAAAACCACGGGATCGGGCGCGATGCCGGGGGCCGCCCAGTGGACGTTGGCGAGCACGCCGATGATCTCGATGTGGCCGACCTTGCGGCCGACGACAGTGCGGCCGGGGAAATATTTGTCCGCGAGCGCCTGGTTCACAACCACGACCTCGGGTGTGTGGATGGTGTCCTGGGCGTTGAAGAAGCGGCCGCGGAGCATGGGGATGGCGAAGACCCTGGTGTATTCCGGGCTGGTGACGCGGACGGCGGCCTTCATGCCCGGAGCGGCGGAATGGGGGCCGAAGCTGATTTCTGCGGAGAAGCCGTGTTCGAGGGGGATGACGGTGGTGAGCGCCGCAGCCTCGACGCCGGGTAGGGCGTGGACCCGCTCGAGCAGGGGGCGGTCGAAGCTGGCGACGATGTCACGGTGGGCGAACGAGCCGGGCAGGTAGTGCAGCGGGGTGGTGATGATGTTACGGGTGGCAAAGCCGAGCGGAATGCTGCGCAGGTTGTGGAGCGTGCGCAAGATCAGACTGGCGCCGCAGAGCAGCAGCAGGGCCAGGGCGATCTCGGTGACGACGAGGCCGTCGCGCAGGCGCATCGAGGCGCGGCTGGGCGAGGCGGCGGTGCCTGCCTCGCGCAGCCCGGACTGGGGGGGCGCGGCGGCGGCGAGCCCAGCGGGCAGCAGACCGGTGGCCAGCACGGAGGCGGCGCTGAGCGCGGCCAGACCCCAGAGGGTGCTGGCGCTGAGGTGGATTTGGTTCAGTCCGAACGGCAGGTGGGTTTGCAAATAGTGTCGCAGCAGGGCGATGCCGCCTGCCGCCAAGACCCAGCCGCAGCCCGCCGCAGCGGTGGCGAGCAGAACGCATTCGGCGAGCAGTTGGCGCAGCAGGCGGGTGCGGCCGGCCCCGAGGGTGGCACGGATGGCGAGCTCATGGCGCTGAGCGGCGTAGCGGGTCAGCAAAAGGCCGGCCACACTGAAGCAGGCGATGAGCCAGACCAGGGCGGTGGAGGCGGTGAGGGCGTTGAGGGCGGGGCGCACGGGGCCAACCAGCTCCTGGCGGTAATCTTGCGCCCGGGCCTCGGCGGGGAGCTTGTGCGTCATGCCGCCGTGCTCGCGGGCAAGCGAGGCCTGAAGGGCGCGGAGCTGGGCTTGCGCCGCAGCCGGCGTGACGCCCGCCCGCAATCGCCCGATGACCTCGAGGCTGTCGTCGGCGGTGGACCAGGATAACTGTTTGGCCGGGGGCAGGTAGGGCGTCATCAGAGTTGCCGTGTCCAGGGGAAAGCTCACCCCCGGCGCGAGCACACCGATCACCGTATACGCCTTGCCACCAAGCCGAATCTGGCGACCGATGATGTCGCGGCGCGCGTCGAATTCCGAGCGCCAGAGGGCGTGCGTCAGGATGGCCACTTGCGCGTGCGCATCGCCGGGTCCGAAGGCGCGCCCGAGCATGGGGCGTACGCCGAGGGTGGCAAGCAAGTTGGGACTTGCCTGGATGTTTTCAATAAAATCGGTCCGGTTTGGCAGCTCCAGCGTGGTGACTGGGCCATCCACAAACGCGATGGCGCTGAAGTCGCTGGCGCGTGCCTGCCAGGCGAGCACGTTGGGAAGCAGGACCTGGCCGCCGTAGGGAGAGGAGTGGGGCAGCTCGAGCTTCAGCAAGCGCTGCGGCTGGGCGTAGGGGAGCGGCTGGAGAAAGACGGTATCGAGCACGCTGTACATGGCGGTGGCGACGCCGATGCCGAGGGCGAGGATCAAAACGGCGGTGAGAGTGAAGGCGGGTGAGTGGGCGAGGCGGCGGGTGGCGAAGCGGACGTCGGACCAGAGGGCGTCGAGAGAGTTTTCCCAGCCGTAGGCACGGAGCTGGTCGCGCACTCTTTCCTCATCGCCGGGCACGGGGCCGGCGGCGGCGGCGGTTTCGGCGAAGTAGCCGGCGACTTCATCGTGGGCGCCGCGCCGGCGGATGAGCAGCGAGCGCAGACCGAGATGGAGATGGCGCCAGAGGGACATGCACTAATTGGTTCGGAGGGTTTCAACCACCGGGATGGAAGCCGCGCGGCGGGCGGGAAGCCAAGCGGCGAGCAAGGCACAGGCGGCAAGCAGGAGGGCGGCGGCGGCGAGGGAGATGGGGTCGCGCGGGGCGACGCCGTAGAGATAGCTGGCGAGAACTTGGGCGAGCGCGAGCGCGAGCACGAGGCCGATGGCGATGCCGGAGGCGATGAGCACGCCGGCGTTGCCGAGCACCAGGGCACGGACCTGCTGTGGGCTGGCCCCGAGGGCCAAACGGATGCCGAGCTCGCGGCGGCGCTGGGCGACGGAGTAGGTGAGCAGGCCGTAGAGGCCGGCGAGAGCGATGAGGAGCGCGGCGAGACCAAAGAGCGAAAGCAGGTGGGCGGCGAAGGTTTGGTCGCCGACGGAATCCGCCACCAGTTGCTGCTCGCTGACGAAGGTGCTGGGGGCGACCTCGGGGGCGAGGGCGTGCAGGGCGGCGCGGATTTCGGGAGCGAGGGTCGAGGCGGGCAGGGCGCTGCGCACCGCCAACTGCACGAACTGGGCGCCGATGCCATAGAAGGGGGCGCTGCCGTTGTGGGGGGCGAGCTGCGTGGTCGAGAAATGGACGACGGGGCCGGGCGGAGAGCCCACCGCCTGCATGTGAACATCGGCGAGCACACCGACGATGGTGGCGCCCTGGAGCGGTCCGATGGTCAACTGCTGGCCGACGGGATTTTCGCCGGCGAAATACTTGCGGGCCATGGCCTGGTTGATCACCGCGACCGGCTCCGAGGTGGGTGTGTCGAGGCTGGGATTGAAGAAGCGGCCACGGAGGAGGGGGATGGCGAAGACTTTGGGATAGTCGGGGCTGGTATAGCGCATGTCGCCTTCGGGCTCCTCGCTGCGGAGCAAATGCGGGCGGCCGACGATGCCGAATTCGCCTTCCAGATGGATGTGGGCGGAGCCGAGCGGAAGCACGGAGCTGATGGCGGAGGCTTCGAGGCCGGGGAAGGCATCGAGCTTCGCCAGCAGCGGCTGTTCGAGGTTTTGGTAGATGCCGCGCTGGGCATAGAGATCGCTGGGGATGTTCAACCGGGTGGTGAGGATGTTCTCGGTGCGGAAACCGAGCGGGACCTGGCCGAGGGCATAGAGCGTGCGGAGAAACAGGCCGGCGCCGGAGAGCAGCAGCAGGGCGAGGGAGATTTCGCCGATGACGAGGGCATGGCGGAGGCGGGTTTGAGCGCGGCCCAGGCCCAGGGAGCGGTCTTGGAGGCCTTCGGCGGCGGGAATGCGCGATGCACCCCAGGCGGGAGCGAGGCCGATGAGGATGACCGAGAGCAGCGAGGCGGCGAGCAGCGCCGCCAGCACAGGGGTGCTCATGGAGAGCGAGACCGGGAGGGTGAGATGAGCGAGCACAAACGCGCGCAAGCCCGCGAGGCACAAGGCGGCGAGCGCCCAGCCCACCGCGCCCGCGAGCACTCCGAGCAGGAGGCTCTCGCTCAAGAGCTGACGGGCGAGGCGCAACCGGCCGGCGCCGAGAGCGGAGCGCACTGCGAGCTCGCGGCGGCGGGTGGCGAGGCGGGTGAGCATCAGGCCGGCGACGCTGGCGCAGGCGATGAGCCAGACCAGCGCCACCGCGAGCGCGAGCGCCCACAGCGCCGGGCGCACGCTGCCAGCCAGCGAATCGGCGTAGCGGACGATCTGGACGTGGTTGCTCAGATGCAGGTTGGCGTACTCGCGGGCGGTGCGGGCCTGGATGGCGCTGAGCTCGGCCTGGGCGGCAGCCACCCTGACGCCGGGACGGAGGCGGGCGATGACGTGCAGTTGGAACGAGTCGCGGGGATCAGGGTGGGGGGGAACGTAGGGCGTCCAGAGGTCGGCGGCCTGGCCGTCGTAGGGAAAGACGAGACCGCGCGGGAGGATGCCGACCACGGAGTAAGCGGCGCCGTTCAGGCGGACGCTGCGGCCGAGAGCGGGTTGGCCGTGGAACCATTTCTGCCAGAGGTTCCAACTGAGCACGACGACTTTGGCGTGGGCGGTGATGTCGGCGGGGGTGAAGGCACGGCCGCGGAGGGGGAGGCGGCCGAGGGTGGCGAACAGATTCGGGCTGGCCTGGAAACTGGAGACCTCGAGCGAGTCCTGCTGGCCTTCGAGGGTGGCCATGCCCCACTGATAGTAGGCAAGCGACTGGAAGCTGCGGCTGTCCTGGCGCCAGTCTTCGATATCCGGGTGCGAGCTGGCCCAGAAGACGGGCGCCATGCTCGAGGGTTCGGTGACGGAGACGAGCTGGCCGGGTTGGGCGTAGGGCAGCGGGCGGAGCAGGACGGCGCTAAGGACGCTGAACATGGCGGTGCCGACGCCGATGCCAAGCGCCAGAACCACTACCGCGGCGAGCGTGAAAGCGGGGCTGTGGCGCAATTGCCGGGCGGCGTAACGGAGGTCGGCAGCGGCGGCGCTGAGCGAGTTTTCCCAGCCGTAAGTACGGAGATGATCGCGCCAGCGTTCTTCGTCGCCCGCAGGCAGGCCGGCGGCGCGGGCTTCGGCGACATAGTGCGCAGCTTCGTCGCGGGCAGCGCGGCGGCCGCTGATCAGGTTGGCAAGGCCGCGACGGAAGTGACGCCAGGCGCTCACAGGTTACTCCTCGGCCCTCAGCAGGCGCGCGATGGCGCCGGCGCGGCGGCGCCAGTCGGCGGTTTCGCGCTCGAGCTGGAGGCGGCCGGCGCGGGTGAGGGAATAGTATTTGGCGCGGCGGCCGCTGGGGCTGGGGCGCCATACGGAGTCGAGCCAGCCAGCGCGCTCGAGGCGCTGGAGGGCGACCAGGAGCGAGCCGGGGTTGACCTTGAATACACCCTGCGAGACCTGCTCGACGCGGCGGCCGATGCCGAAGCCGTGCAGGGGCTCGAGCTGGAGGGTCTTGAGGATCAGCAGATCGAGCGTGCCGGGGATGACGTCAGTCGAGGGAGCGTCGTTCATTGAGGGATAGGGTACGGTGGAGACCTCATGACTGTCAAGGGGTGGTGCACCCCGCTTTGGGGATACGGATGGGATTACTCGCGTAGGGCGCGGGCGGGGTCGGTGGAGGCGGCGCGGCAGGCGGGCAGCCAGGTAGCGGCGAGAGCGATGAGAGCCACCAGGGCGATGGCGGCGGCGAGGATGGAGGCGTCGGTGGGAGTGACGCCGAACAGCAGCGAGGCGAGCAGGCGGCTGGCGGCCCAGGTGAGGGCCAGGCCAGAGAGCGAGCCCCAGAGCAGGAGGCGGCCGGTGGAGGCGAGCACAAGGAGGGCAGCGGAGGCGGGGGTGGCGCCCAGGGCCATACGCAGAGCGAGTTCACGCTTGCGGCCGGCGACCAGGAGGCTGATCAGGCTGTAGAGGCCGACGGCGGCGAGCAGGAGGGCAAAGGCGGCGAACAGCGAGAGCCCGAAGCTGTCAAGGCGCGGCTGCTCAAGGCTGGAGGCAATGGAAGCGCGCAGGGGTTGGAGGCCGAAGACGGCGCGACCGGGCGCGACCGCCTCCACGATGCGATGGATGGAGCCGGAAAGGCCGCCGAGGCCGCTGGCGGTGCGGACCACGTAGTCGGGATCGGGCCATCCGCCCGCCGCTATGCAGATGTAGAGGAAGGGCGTGGCGGGGGTGGCGAGGCTGTTTTCGCGGATGTTGCCGACGACGCCGACGATGGTGGACCAGGTCTGGGAGGGCCCGAACGAAGGCATTTTGAACTGCATGCCGACTGGGTTGCGGCCCAGCAGGTAGGTATCCTCAAAACTTTGGTTGACCAGGGCCTGGACGTTGGTCGCGCTTTGATTGAGAGGCTGCATGGTCGGGCAGGCCTTGCCGGCGACGATGGGGACCTGGAGGGCCTCGAAGTATCCTGGCGAGATGGAGCGTTCGCCGACGGAGAACGCGCCGTCCGTGGAAGGGCCGGTGAGGCCCTGGAGCTGGATGGCGTACTGGAGGGTGGCGTTGCTGGCGGGCAGGAAGTTGGTAAAGCCGGCGGCGACTACACCCGGCTGGGCGCGCAGGAGGCGGAGCAGGTTGGTTTGCAAGCTGGCGATTTGGCCGCGATCTTCGTTCCAGGCGGCGGAGACGTGGAAAGTGAGGACGTTGCGGGTCGAGAAGCCACCGGCGACGCCGGAAAGATTTTGGTAGGTGCGCAGGAGGAGGCCGGCGCCGGCGAGCAGCAGAACGGTCAGGGCAAGTTGCCCGGCGACCAGGATGTGCTGGGCACGGCGCTGACCGCTGGCGATGCGGTGCCCGGCGGCGGCGAGGCGGGTGCTGAGGCTGGGGCGGGTGGCAGCCAGAGCAGGAGCGAGGCCGAAGCCGGCGGCAGCCAGGGCGCTGATGACCACGGCGAACGCCCATCCCCAGAAGCTGAAATGCAGCTCATTCATGCGCGGCAGGGTGCCGGGGGTAAGGGAGGCAATGGCACGCACGGCGGCCCAGGCGAGCAGGCCGCCGAGGAGGGCGCCGGCGGAGGCGAGCAGCAGCATTTCGCGCATGACGGTGGCCAGTAATTGACCGCGGGAGGCACCGAGGGCGCTGCGGACGGCTAGCTCGCGCTCGCGATTGTGCAACTGTGCCAGGTTGAGGCCGGCGAGGTTGGCGACCGCGAGCAGCAGCAGGAGCAGCACGGCGGCGAAGACCGTCCAAAGGGCGGCGCTGGAGGAGCCGACTTCGGCATTCTTGAGGCTTGAGACTTGCGCGGACCAGCCCGCGTCGGTGGCGGGATACTGGCGGCCGAGTTGCGTCTCGACGCGATCGAGATCAGCCTGGGCCTGGAGGAACGTGACTCCGGGACGGAGGCGGCCAATGCCGGTGTAGAAGCGCGCTTCACGGGCCAGGAGCAGGCCGGGGGGCGTTTGGGCGGGCAACCAGACGTTATTGGCAGGGTTGCCAAAGGTTGGTGGCATGACGCCCACGATGGTGTAGCGCGTGCCGGAGATGACCAGCGCCCGGCCCAGGACAGCGGGGTTGCGATGGTAGCGGCGCATCCAGAGGTTGGAGCTGATGATGGCGGCGCCCGGGCCGTGGAATGCTTGCTCGTTGGCGGTGAACCAGCGGCCGAGGACGGGCGGGACAGCCAAGAGGCGGAAATAGTCTTGGGAAACGCGCAAGCCCTGGAGGCGCACGGGCTCGGCGCCGCTGGTGTCAGTTTCGCTTTCGGTGTAGCGGCCGGCGAGGGCGGTGAAGCTCTGGTTCATGCGCTTCCACTCGGCGAGGCGGGCGGGGGCGAGCAGGTCTTCGTGCCTGGCGGGGTTGCGCTCGAGCACCAGCGCGAGGCGGTTGGCGTTGGGGTAGGGAAGCGGGGCGAGCAGGACGGTCTGCACGACCGAAAATAGGGCCGAAGTTGCGCCGATGCCAAGGGCTAATACGATTACCGCGGTGGCAAGGTAGGCGGGACGGCGGGCGAGGGTGCGGGCAGCCTGCTGCCAAGGGTTCATGCTTGGTTATACGCGGCGGAGGGGGAAAAGTGCCGAAAAAAACAGCTATTCGCAATGGGCCCCGTGGGCAAAATCGGCGCGAAAGCCGCGGAACCGAGTGAGGCGGCGCGCCCCCCGCGGGAAGCCGCCTGGCCGCCCACGGCCAGGCGGCGCCCTGGCAGACCGCTGCAAGCGGGCTGAGGGCGGCCGCAGGTCGCCCGAGCCCCGCGCCTATCATTAGTCCATGTATAAACGTTGGGGCGCTGCCTGTTGCCTGGTGGTGGCTATGGGAACATTTCGGCCGGCTTGGGGGCAGAAGCTGACGGTGCTGATGTATGCCGTCGCGAGTGCGGGCTCGATTGCGGATTTTCAGGCGCATGCGCGGCAGATGGACGTGATTGCGCCGCAGGTTTTGAGCATGGACGGTGAGGGCCGGGTAAGCGGGTCCGTGCCCGAGGGGATCGCGCGGCTGGCGGCGCGGGAGCATGTGCGGCTGATGCCGCTGGTGACGAATGCCGGGTTCAATATGCGGTTGATGGACCGGGTGCTGCACTCCCCGGCCGCCGGGCGGCGGATGATCCGGGAACTGGGGCGCCAGGGCAGCGCCGGACGTTGGTGGGGGGTGCAGTTCGATTTTGAGCATATCCCGGCGCGCGATCGGGACCGCTACAGCGGGCTGGTTGCGGAAGCCGAGCGGGCGTTTCATCGCCGGGGGCTGAAGTTCAGCGTGACCATCGTGCCGCGCCTGTCGGGTGATCCGCAAGCGTTCTCGGCGGGCGGCTGGGACGATTGGTCGGGGGTATTTGACTATCCCTCGCTGGGCGCGCACACGGACTTTGTGACCTTGATGACCTATTCCGAGCACAGCGGGGTGACCGCACCGGGTCCGATCAGCGGGATGCCGTGGATCCGGGCGAGCGTGGAGTACGCGCTGCGGTTTATGCCGGCGAATAAGATCTCGATTGGAGCGGCGTTCTACTCGAACGAGTGGATCGGAAAGGCGGGGCAACCAGTCCCACCGGTACCCGCGATCCCGCTCCGCTACGCCCCGCTGCACCCGAGCCCGTGGAGGGCGCGGGGTGGCAACAGCGGTTGGGCCACAGCCCTGTGGCAGCAAGCGCCAGGCCGCTGGGACCGGCAACAACAGGCGTATGTGACGGTGCGGCGGAGCGCCGCGGAAACCCAGGTGATCTGGTGGAGCAGGGCGCGGAGCCTGAGCGCTCTGGTGCAATGGGCCCGGCAGCTCCATTTGGCGGGCATCTCCGCCTGGCGCCTGGGCCAGGAGGACCCCGCGGTTTGGCGTATCCTGCCGGGCGCCGCTGAGACAGTGACCCGGCCACCCCCCGCGCCGCTGTAACGGCGCGGGCGCTCCAACATCGCCGCGGGGGGTGAAAAGCGCGGTGCGATTTTCAGCTAACTCCAACCGACATCCTGCGTCGAATGCGTGAGAGAATTCCTGCATGTGGAACGATCTGCGCTATACACTGCGATCGCTGCGCCGCCATCGGGGATTGACCGCCGTCATCGTGCTCACCCTCGCCTTGGCGATTGGGGCCAATACCGCCATCTTCAGCGTGATGGATGGACTGCTGCTGCGGGCGCTGCCGGTGCGGAATTCGCAGTCGCTGCTGTTGTTCCAGTGGGAGGCGAACAAGGCGCCGAAGGGCATTACCAGCAGCTCGAGTTTTGGGGATTGCCGCCATTCCAGTTTCCGGCGGAACGGGAACACGTCGAGCTGCTCGTTTTCAGTGCCGTTTTTTCACGAGCTGCAGCGGCAGGCGCATACCCTGGCGGGCGTCACCGCGTTTGGCGGCAGCGGCGGGGACACGCTGGTGGCGCGCGGCGAGGCAGCGCGGATCCGGGATCAGCGGGTGGCGGGGAATTATTTTCAGGTGTTGGGGCTGAAGCCGGAGTTGGGGCGGCTGCTTACGGCGGGCGATAACCGCGTGGGCGCGGCGCCGGTGATGGTGCTGAGCTACCAGATGTGGCAGCAGCGGTTTGGCGGCGACCGGGGCGTGGTGGGCACAACGGTGGAGCTGAACCGGCACGCGGTGACGATTGTGGGGGTGGCGAAGCCGACGTTTACCGGGTTGACGCCGGGTTCGGAGATGGACGCGTGGGTGCCGCTGTCGCTGCGGCGGACGCTGGACCCGGATTGGACGCCGCGCGAGGATGCCGCCAGCTCGATCTGGCTGGTGATGGTGGGGCGGGCGAAGCCGGGGGTGAGTCAGGAAGCCGCGCAGGCGGAGGTGAGCGGACTGTTCCGGAACGCCATGCTGAACGGCCCCAAGCCGCTGGCACAGGCGAGCGACAACCCGCGGGTTACCCTGGTGAGCGCGCAGAGCGGGCTGAACGGCGCGCGGGGCGAGTTCGAGCAGCCGCTGGTGCTGTTGCTGTGGCTGGTGGGAGCGATTCTGCTGATTGCGTGCGCCAACATCGCCGGGCTGTTGGTGGGGCGGGCGCAGGTACGGAGCAAGGAATTTGCGCTGCGGCGGGCGCTGGGGGCGGGGAGCGGGAGAATCGTGCGGCAGTTGCTGAGCGAGAGCCTGCTCCTGGCGGTGGTGGGCGGCATCGTGGGGCTGGGGCTGGCGTGGGTGGCGGGGCAGGCCCTGGTGGCGCTGCTGCAATCGAGCGGGATGGGGCGCATGGCGCTGGCGGCGCCGCTGGATGCGCGGGTGCTGGCGTTTGCGCTGGGAGTGACCATCCTGACCGGGATTTTATCTGGGCTGGTACCAGCGCTGCACGGGGCGCGCGGAAGTCTAGCGGCATCGCTCAAGGACGGGTTGGGGAATTCAACCTCGGCGTCGGGGCGGCGGCGGTGGCGCTGGCTGCACGCGGGCAATGGACTTGTGGTGGCGCAGGTGGCGCTGTGCGTGGTGGTGCTGGCGGGCGCGGGGCTGCTGGTGCGGACGCTGGAGAATTTGCGCAGCGTGGACCCGGGATTTGCGACCGAGAACCTGCTGCTGTTTTCGCTTGCCCCGGGCTCGGCGGGCTACCACGGCTCGCAGCTGCTGGACGTGCTGAGCCGGGTACAGAACGGCATTGCGGCGCTGCCGGGAGTCAGGGACGTGAGCTATGCCAGCTCGCCGCTGCTGGCGGGCGACCTGTGGGACAGCGACGTCCGCATGGAGCCCAAGCCGGGCGTCAAAACCCAGGATGTCCAACAGCTGGCGATTGGGTTGGGGTACTTCCAGACCATGCACGTGGCGCTGCTGCGCGGGCGGGTGTTTCGCGCCACTGATTTTGTCCCCACTCCGCCGCCGGGCGCCAAGCGCAATCCCCATGCGCCGCCGCGGTCGGTCATTGTGAACCAGTCGTTTGTCCAGAACTATGTGGGCGGCGGCGAGGCGTTGGGGCGGGAGTTCGGCTACGACAATGACGGGGCTCACCCGCAGTTCACGATCATTGGCGTGGTGGGCAACACCAAGTACCAGGATTTGCGCACGGTGATCGCACCCACTATGTACACGCCACTCGATGACTTTTACGCTAGCTTTGTGGTGCGCACCGCGGGCGCGCCGATGGCGTTGTTGCCTGGGGTGCGGCGGGCGGTGCACGACATTGATGCGAACATGCCGGTGGTCAACCCTGCGACGGAGGCCGAGACCATTGACCAGCTGTTGTTCCAGGAGCGCATGCTGGCGAAGCTCGCGAGCCTGTTCGCGGCGCTGGCGCTGCTGCTGGCGGCGATCGGGCTATACGCGCTGCTGGCGCAGGAGGTGACGCGGCGGACGCGGGAAATCGGCATCCGCATGGCGCTGGGGGCGGAGCGGCGGCAGGTGCTGCGGCTGGTGGTGGGGCTGGGACTAGGGCTGGCGGCGGGCGGCATTGGGCTGGGCCTGGCGGGCGCGTTGGCGGCGACGCGCTATTTGCACAGCTTGCTGTACGGGGTGGGCGCGAGCGATCCGCTCACGCTGACCGGGGTGGGCATTATCCTCCTGGGGGTGGCGTTTGCGGCCTGCTGGCTGCCCGCCCGCCGCGCCACGCACGTGGACCCGATGGTGGCGCTGCGCTACGAGTGAACCATGCGGCAGGATTTGCGCTACGCACTGCGGGGGATGCGACGGCACAAGGGGCTGAGCGCAGTGGTGGTCCTGACCGTGGCGCTGGCGGTTGGGGCGAGCACGGCGATTTTCAGCCTGGCGGATGGTCTGCTGTTTCGGGCGTTGCCCGTAAGGGAGCCGCAAAACTTGCTTTTGCTGAAGTGGCGGGCCCAGCGGTTTCCGCGAGTCGTAGGCATCTATATCAGGTACGGTGCCTGCGGTGGTGCAGAAAGCGAGATCGGTTCGTGCACGTTTTCGCCGGCGTTTTTGAAAATGCTGCAAACACGGTCGCACACGCTGGCTGGCGTGGCGGGATTCGCGGAGAATGGCGACGATAGCCTGGTGGCGCGGGGGCGGGCGTTAACGGCGACGGACGAGCTGGTTTCGGGGAACTTTTTTCAACTGCTGGGGCTGAAGCCGCTCCTGGGGCGGCTGCCTGCGCCAAGCGATGACCACTCCGGCGCGCCGGCGGTCATGGTGCTGAGCTACGCGTATTGGAAAAACCACTTGGGCGGCGACCGCAGCATCATTGGCTCGACGGTGGAGTTGAACCGCAACCCGGTGACCGTGATTGGCGTCGTCCAGCCCGGGTTTCCGGGACTGACGCCGGGGGCGGAGGTGAATGCCTGGATGCCGTTGGCGATGGAGCGGCAGATCAATCCATATTGGACGCGCGGCTACGACGCTCCGGGTTCGCACTGGGTGGTGCTGGTGGGACGAGCTCGGGCGGGCGTGACGACGGCGGCGGTGCAAGCGGAGGTGAGCGGCATGTTCCACAATCTCATGCTCGCCGGGCCGAACCCGCTGGCCAAGCCGGGAGACAAGCTCCGAGTTTTGGTTTTGCACGCACAGACGGCGCTGGCAGGGGCGCGGACGCAACTACGCGAACCGCTGGAGCTGCTGCTGTGGCTGGTGGGGGCGGTGCTGCTGATCGCCTGCGCGAATCTTGCCGGACTGCTGATCGGGCGGGCGCAGGCGCGGGAAAAAGAAATGGAGGTGCGGCGGGCGCTGGGCGCGGGTTGGGGCCGGATTCTGCAGCAGCTTCTGATCGAAAGTTTGCTGCTGGCAGTCTGTGGCGGAGCATTGGGCGTGGGGCTGGCATGGGCGGGGAATCGGGCGCTGCTGGCGCTGGCGTTCAGCGGGCTGCCGTTCTACCGGTTGAGCGCGCCGATGGGGGCAGCGGTGCTGGAATTTGCGCTGGCCGCGACTGTCGGAACCGGGGTTCTTGCCGGCGTGGCGCCGGCACTGCGCGGCGGCAAGCCGATGGTGCGCGTCGAGCGCCGCCGCCGGCTGAGCCTGGGCAAGGGGCTGGTTGTCGCGCAAGTGGCGATGTGCCTGGTGGTGCTGGCCGGGGCGGGGCTGCTGGCGCGGACGTTGGTGAACCTGCGTGGCATTGATCCGGGCTTCGACCCAGGCAATTTGCTGTTGTTTACGATTGACCCCAGTTCGGCGGGCTATCAGGGACAGGGGATGCTGGATGTGATCCAGCGCGTGCAGCGGGATCTGAAGACGCTGCCGGGGGTGGAAAGCGTCAGCTATTCGCAGTTTCCACTGCTCTCGAGAAGTTACATGAACGGCGCCGCACGCATCAGTCCGGGTGGGGGGTATGTCCGCTTCAAGGAGATGGGAGTGGGACCGGACTTTTTTGCCACTATGGACATGCGCCTGCTGCGCGGGCGCGGATTTCGCGATACTGACTTTGTCCCCGAGCCGCTGCCGAATGCGCCGCCGGCGAAGAACCCGCCACCGCGGGCCGCGGTAGTGAACCAGATGTTCGTGCAAAAATTTCTGGGGCCAGGCAATCCGATTGGACGGCAGATTGGCTACGGCAAGCACGGCGAGCATCCAACCTTCACGCTCATCGGGGTGGTCAGCAATGCCAAGTTCGACAACCTGCGGGCTTCATTGCAGCCAATCATGTATACGCCCGACAGCTACTACGCCGCCTTTGTGGTTCGCACCGTGAGCGCGCCCACGGCGATGCTGCCGGCGGCGCGGCGCGTGGTGCATGGAATAGATGCCAACCTGCCGCTGATTCGGCCTTCGACGGAAGCGCAGACCATAGATCAGCTTCTCTTCCGCGAGCGGGCGCTGGCCCGGCTATCGGGGCTGTTTGGCGTACTGGCGCTGCTGCTGGCAGCGATCGGGCTCTACGCGCTGCTGGCGCAGGAGGTGACGCTGCGGACGCGGGAAATTGGCATCCGCATGGCGCTGGGGGCGGAGCGGCGGCAGGTGCTGCGGCTGGTGGTGGGGCTGGGACTAGGGCTGGCGGCGGGCGGCATTGGGCTGGGCCTAGCGGGCGCGTTGGCGGCGACGCGCTATTTGCACAGCTTGCTGTACGGGGTGGGCGCGAGCGATCCGCTCACGCTGACCGGGGTGGGCGTTATCCTCCTGGGGGTGGCGTTTGCGGCCTGCTGGCTGCCTGCCCGCCGCGCCACGCGCGTGGACCCGATGGTGGCGCTGCGCTACGAATAGCCGCTACTGTGGAATCAGAGGCGGCGGCGAGAGCGGGTGCGGATTCACCCAGATGATGTTTTTGATAGGCAGCTTGGGCTCGATCTGATGGGCGATTGATTCCGCCTGCCGCTTGGACTGCTGAGTCTCGACCGAACCGTAGAGCAACACCGTCCCCTCTTGCACTTGGACTCCGACCCGCACCAGGCTGAGCGCGGTGGAAAATGCGCGGGCGATTTGCGCCTGGGGCGAACTGGCGGCCTGTAGCGGTGGCGGGGTGGCGTTGATGGGCGGCGGGGGCGAGGGTAGCGGCGGCCTGGGTGGGGCGAACGGGTCGGTGTTGACCAGAATGTTGCTCGTCACCTGCTGTACGCCGGGCACCGATTTCACCACCTCCAGGGCGCGGTCGAGAACGTCCTGACGTGCCACCACGCCGTTGAGCTGCACGTCGCCGTTGTCGCTGACGGCAACCGTGACGGCGGTACCCTGGAGAATGGGATCGGAGATCAGGCGTTGCATGATGGCGCCAGTCAGAGCGGTGTTGTTGGTCGCGGCGGGTGTGGAGGGCACCGCCGGTGTCGTTTGCGCCTGCGCCCATAAGGAGACCAGCAGCGGCAGGGCCAAAAAGGCAGTCAGGATTCGGGTGCGCATAGCCTCTATTATTAATGGTGACATAGTTATGACCGCTGCTGAACAGATGCAAACCAGGTTTCTCTGCTGCGTGCCGCATCAACGGCTGCTGGACGCCCTGGAAATCATGGGAGAAGAGGCAATGGACTGGGTGCCGGTAGTGGAAACGTTGGCGGGGCGGGAGTGGTTGGGGTGGATCACCGTGCACGACGCGGCCGTATTTCTGGGTTCGTTCGACAAGCGGCCGTCGGAGGTGATGTGCCGAGAGGTGATCGCCGCGCCGGGCGCGCTGCTCGAGCCGGATTTGGCGCTGGAGGCGGCCTATGGGCGCATCAGGAAGGCGGGCATGCGGCGGCTGCCGGTCGTTCAGGACGGCCGGCTGGTTGGCATCGTAGCGCTGCCATAGGCCTGAAGGATGGCGGCGCGCAGCTCATCTTCCTGCGCCGGGAGCACGGTGCGGAGGTCCAGCAAACAGCGTTTGCGTTCGAGGCGGGCGAGGACGGGGGGCTCGCCGGTGCGCAGTGCCGGACCCAGCGCTTGCGGCAGGGCGATGAGCCAGGTGGGGAGGGTGGTGTCGGGAAGGGAGCCGCCGCCCATGACGGCGCGGCCGGAGATGACTTCGGCGCCGAGTTCGGGCGGGAGGGAGGCGGCGAGGCGGCGGGTGCGGGCTTCAAGATCGGGCGCCGCGGCGGCGGTGAACACCGGCAACTCGTGGAAGGCCTGACGGGCGTAGATCGCCAGGGTGGATTCCAGGGCGGCGTAGATGGCGCTGCCGGCGCGCAGGGCGCGGAACATGGGGTCGGTGCGGAGCTTCTCGACCAGCTTGGCCTTGCCGCTAATGAGGCCGGCTTGCGGACCGCCAAGGAGCTTGTCGCCGCTGTAGGTGACCAGAGCCGCCCCGGCGCGGATGCTGTCGCCGACGAGGGGCTCGGCGGGGCCGCCCGGAAGCGGCGCGAGACAGCCGCTGCCGAGATCCTCGACCAGGGGGAGCTTGCGGCGCCGGGCGAAGGCAGCCAGTTCCGCTAATGCGGGCTGGGCGACAAAGCCGCGCTGGGAGAAATTCGAGCGGTGCACGCGAAGGATGAGGCGGGTGCGGGGCGTGAGGGCGCGCTCGTAGTCGGCGAGGCGGGTGCGGTTGGTCGCGCCGACTTCCACCAGACGGGCGCCGCTGCGGGCGACGATGTCGGCAATGCGGAAGCTTTCTCCGATTTCCACCAGTTCACCGCGGGAGACGAGTACCTCGTTTTCCGGCGCGGGTGCCAGCGCCTGCACCGCCAGCAGCACCGCGGCAGCATTGTTGTTCACCACAATGCTCGCCTCGGCGCCGGTCAGCTCGGCCAGTAGCGGGCTCAGATGGCGGTCGCGGCGGGCGCGCTTGCCGGTGGCGAGGTCGAGTTCCAGATTCGAATAGCCGCCGGCGATTTCGGCCATGCGCGCCGCCGCTGCCGGCGCCAGGGGCGCGCGACCTAAATTAGTGTGGAGGATGACGCCGGTGGCGTTGATGACGCGGCGCAGGGAGGGGCGCAGGCGCCGCGCCGCCGCGGCGCGCAGTTCGTCATCGAGCCCCGCCAGTGCCGCCGCGTCCGGGGCGGCACGCCACGCCGACAGGCATGCCGCGATGACGCGGCGGGCGCCTGCGGGCCCCAGTTCGTTCCACACGGGGACAAGACCGGGCCTTCGCAGAACCGCATCCACGGAAGGGATTTGGCGCCGATGCATTCTGCCACGGTAGCATGCGCCTACCCCCGCAGGGGTCGCTCTAGGCGACGGGTTCTTTTTGCAGACGTTCGGCCTGGAAGTGCTCGCGCAGGGCCTGAAAGAGCGGCTGCAAGCGGCCATCCATGACCTCGGTCAGTTGGTGCAGGGAGATGCCGGCGCGATGATCGGTGACGCGGTTCTGGGGGAAGTTGTAGGTGCGGATTTTCTCGCTGCGGTCGCCGCTGCCGACCTGTTGCTTGCGCTCGGCGGCGATGGCCTGATGCTGCTTTTCCTGCTCCATCTCGAGCAGGCGGGAGCGGAGCACGCGCATGGCCTTGGCGCGGTTTTTGATCTGTGATTTTTCGTCCTGGCAGGAAACGATGGTGCCGGTGGGGAGGTGGGTGATGCGAACCGCGGAATAGGTCGTGTTCACGGATTGGCCGCCTGGGCCGGAAGAACAGAAGGTGTCAATGCGGATGTCCTTGGGATCAACCTGCACCTCCACTTCCTCGGCCTCGGGCAGCACCGCGACCGTGACCGCGGAGGTGTGCACGCGGCCCTGCTGTTCGGTGGCTGGGACACGCTGGACGCGATGGACGCCGCTTTCGTACTTGAGCTGGCTGTAGGCGCCGCGGCCTTCGACAATCGCAACCACTTCCTTGAGGCCGTGGACGCCACTGGCGCTCGACGACAGGATCTCGACGCGCCAGCGCTGCTGCTCGGCGAAGCGGCTGTACATGCGGAAGATTTCGGCGGCGAACAGCGAGGCCTCGTCGCCACCGGTGCCTGCGCGGATTTCGAGGACGACGTTTTTCTGGTCGCTGGGGTCGGCGGGGATGAGCAACTGGCGCAGCTTGAGTTCGCTGGCGGCGATTTCTGGCTCCAGGCCGGCGAGCTCGTCAGCGGCCAACTGCTTCATTTCAGAGTCGCTATCGTGTTGCATCTGACGCGCTTCGGCGGCCTGCTGCTGGAGTTCCTTGTAGCGGTGAAACTCGTCCACGGTGACCTGCAGCTCGGCGTGCGCGCGGGCGGTCTTCTGGTAGCGCGCGCCGTCGGCGAGGAGCTTGGGCGAGGCCAGCTCGACGGTCAGGGCGTTGTAGCGGTCTTCGATTTGTTGCAGGCGATCGAGCATGGCTTAATCCCCTATTTTAGCCCGAGCCATAGGTCGGTTCCCGGGTGGGCAGCGGCGGGGAGCGGCGCGCCGGCGGCCAGATGGAAGAGCTCGGTGGGATTGGAGCCAAGGATCTTTTCGACGCGATCGAACAGCGGGGCCTGGGTCTGGTGCAAGCGGAAGGCAGCGATTTTGCGTTCGAGAAACTCGCCGATGTCCACCGCCACGTCGGGGAAGGGAAGCCACACGGTGGCAAAGCCCGGGGGTTGCCCGAGCGCGGTGGCGTAGTAGAGGCGCTGGGTGCGGTGCGGGGCCAGGCCTTGCTCGGGAAAATAGCGGTCGCGCGCGGCCCAGTGGAAGGCCGTAGTGGCGAGCGTGCCTGCCATGCCGTGGTCCGCATGGGCGGTGATCGAGCCTTCCGGGCCCATGGTTAACAGCAGGTCAGGCTGGAAGCGCCGCATCTCAGCCACCAGGCGGCCCACGGCGTAGTAGAACGGCGCCTCGGGCAGGTGCGAGTCGCCCAGGTCCCAGATTTCGTGGGACGCGAAACCGAGCAGGTCACACGAGGCTGCGAGCTCGGAGTGACGCATGGTCTTGAGCTCGGCGGAATCCTTGGCGCCGCCGCGGTTGCGTGCGGCCTCGCCCGAGGTGAGGCAGATGAGCCGAGATTCCACCCCCTCGCGTGCGGAGCGCAAGACCGTGCCCCCGAAGTTGGCGGCCTCGTCGTCGGGGTGAGCTGTTACACAAAGGATTCTTCTCGCCATGGTTTCATTATCGGACCGCTACTGTCCGGAACCGGACAAGCCGGGGAGGGCATTTTGTTCACGGGCCCGGTTTTTGAACGGATTAGAGTTTGGAACGGGGCGTGCAGAAAAGGAGGCATGGAAGCGCGGCGGGCAATCCGGGACCTGGTGGCGCTGGCAGCGTTGCTGCTGCTGGCAGCCGGAGCGCTGCTGGAACTCAATCGCACGCTGAGGCAGCATTTCCCGGCCGTGGCTGCCATGGAGATGCTGTGGCACGGCGGGGCGCGGAAGTAGCTACCACTCGCCGTCTTTGAGCAGTTTGCGGATTTTGCGCTTGATCAGGTCGCGCTTAAGCATGCTGAGGTGGGAGATGAAGAGGATGCCGTTAAGGTGATCCACTTCGTGCTGGATGGCGCGCGCGAGCAGTTCACGGCCCTCGACCTCGAACCAGTTGCCGCTGGCATCCTGGGCGCGGACGCGGACCAGCATGGCGCGGGTGACATCGGCGCGGAAGCCGGGGATGGACAGGCAGCCCTCTTCGCCGGTCTGCTTGCCCTCACGGTGGATAATTTCCGGGTTGATAAGCACCAGCTTCTGAGCCGGGTCTTCCCCGCTGCTGCAGTCGATGACGGTGAGCCGCTGACCGCGGCCGATTTGCGGGGCGGCGAGGCCAACCCCGTTGGCGGCAACCATGGTGGCGAACATGTCATCAACCAGCTCGCGCAGCTCGGGCGTGCCGAATTCGGTGAGCTTGGCGCCAGCGCTGGTGAGGACGGGATCGGGATATTTAACGATCGGGTAGAGCATCAGAAATTGCGGAGCTGCTCGCCATAGGCATTATAGTTTCGGCGAAGTTCGACGAGGGAATCGGAGCCAAATTTCTCCAGCACGGCTTGCGCCAACATCAGTGCCAACATGGCCTCGCCGACCACGGCGGCGGCAGGAACAACGCAGACGTCAGATCGTTCGTAAGCGGCCTTGACGGGCTCGCGGGTGGTGAAATCCACGCTGGCGAGGGGGCGGCGGAGGGTGGAAATCGGCTTGAGAAATCCGCGCACGACTATTTCCTCGCCGTTGCTCATACCGCCTTCCAGGCCGCCGGCGTGGTTGCCTTGGCGTGTGAAGCGGCGGGCGCTGGCATCATAGCCGATCGGGTCCTGAGCTTCCGAGCCCAAGGCCGCAGCGACGGCGATGCCGGCGCCGAGTTCGACCGCCTTGACCGCCTGGATGGACATGATCGCCTGGGCGATGCGGCCGTCGAGGCGCTCATCCCAGTTCGAGCAGGTGCCGAGGCCGGGAGGCAGACCGTAGGCGCGCAGCTCGAAGACGCCGCCGACGGTATCGCCCGAGCGCAGCACTCTATCCACCTCGGCTTTCATGTGCTGCTCCGAGACCTGGTCGAGACAGTGGAGCAGGATTTCGTCGCGTGCGGCCAGCGCGCGCAGAGCGGTCTGGGTGATGGCTGTGGCGGGATCGAGCGCAGCCGCGCCGACCGAGACGACGTGGCTGCAAACTTCAATGCCCAGCTCGCGCAACAGCAGCTTGGCCAAGGCGCCGGCCGCAACCCGGGCGGCAGTTTCGCGGGCGCTCGCGCGCTCCAGGACATAGCGGGCTTCCTTGAAGCTGTACTTTAAGGTTCCAGCCAGATCGGCGTGGCCTGGGCGCGGGCTCTGTACCGGGCGGGCATGGACGCCGGCGGGGGTTTCGACGCCGAGGGTTTGTTCCCAGTTTTTCCAGTCGTGATTGACGATCTGAATAGCGACGGGCGAGCCAATGGTAAAGCCGTTGCGGATGCCGCTGAGGAACTCCGGGGTGTCCTGCTCGATGCGCATGCGGCCACCCCGGCCATAGCCCTGCTGGCGGCGCCAGAGTTCGCGGCGAACGAAAGCAACCTCCAGCGGCACCCCGGCGGGCAGGCCCGACAGCAGCGCGATGAGCGCCTGGCCATGGGATTCGCCGGCGGTGGAAAAACGAAGCATAAGGTTAAAGCTTACAGCCTGCGGCTTGCAGCCGGGCAAATCTTGGCGCAGCCCCGAGGGGAGCATAAGCGGGGCGCGCGCCTATAGGTGACCGCCCGCGGCGAGCTGCCGACTCGGTGCCCTTGCCGTGATAGTCTCGGGGCAGGAGGACTGGGTTGGCTACGATTGCACCACCGCGGGAGACGGAGGCCCGGCCCGGTCCGTTGCTGGCCTGGGTTCGCGGCCATCTGGAGGGTCTGGGCGCGTTTTCCATGCTGGTGTGGGCCGCGTTTCGGAACCTGTTTGCACGGCCATTTTATGGCGGCGACGTGCTGTTGCAGATGGACGCGATCGGGGTGGGATCACTGCCGATCGTGATCCTGACCGGCTTTTTTTCCGGTGCGGTCATGTCGCTGCAGACCGCTTCCACGCTGCAGCAGTACGGGCAGATTCAGCGAACCGGACAATTGGTGACGCTGTCGCTGGTGATGGAGCTGGGGCCGGTGCTGATCGGGCTGATCGTGGCCGGGCGCAATGCGGCGGGCATGGCCAGCGAGTTGGGCTCGATGGTGGTGACCGAGCAAGTGGACGCGATGAGGGCGCTGGGCACCGATCCGATTAAAAAACTGGTGAGCCCGCGCCTGCTGGCGACCGTGGTGATGATGTTTTTTCTGGTGATCCTGGCGGATCTGATCGGCGTGATCGGCGGGTACGTGTACGCGGTCAGCGCGCTGGGCCTGGACGGGCGGCAGTACTGGTCCATCGCCCTCCAGTCGCTGGATGCGGGTTCGCTGGCGCAAGGGCTGATCAAACCGCTCGTGTTCGGGATCGTGGTCGCTGTGGTGGGGTGCTACTACGGCATGACGGCGCGCGGGGGTACGCGGGGAGTGGGGCGGGCGACGACGACGGCGGTGGTCTCGTCGTCGGTGCTGATCATCATGCTCGACTTTTTGCTTAGCCGCGTGCTGCTGAGCATCTTCGGCGCCTAGCTTGCAATGCCGCCGCAGCCCATCCTGATCGAATTCGAGCACGTGGGGTTGGCGTTTGATCGGCAGCCGGTGCTGGAAGAAGTGAGCTTGCAGGTGCGGCGCGGCGAAACCAAAGTGCTGCTGGGGGAGAGCGGGGCAGGCAAAACGGTGATGCTGAAGCTGGCGCTGGGGCTGCTCAAGCCGGATGCGGGCACCGTGGAAGTGCTGGGGGAGCGGGTGAGCACGCTGGCGGAGGAGCAACTTTACGAACTGCGGCGGCGGATCGGGATGGTGTTTCAGGAAAGCGCGCTGTTCGACTCGTTGACGGTGCGCGAGAACGTGGCCTACCGGCTGGAAGAGGAAGGGCGGTTGGAGGCGGCCGCCGTTGAGGCGCGCGTGCGGGCGTGCCTGGCGATGGTGGAGCTGGAGGAGGCGATTGACAAGATGCCGGCGGAGCTGTCGGGAGGCATGCAGCGGCGCGTCTCGATTGCGCGGGCGCTGGCCACGGAGCCGGAAATCATGCTCTACGATTCGCCCACCGGCGGGCTGGATCCGGTTACCGCGACCAACATCATGGAGCAGATCATCAAGCTGCGGGACGTGAACCGGGTAACGGCGCTGCTGGTGACGCACCGGCTGCAGGATGGATTTCTGATGGCCACCCATTGCTGGGACAAGCAGCGGAACGCGATGGTGGCCGAGCCGCGCCACGGCGCCAGCACTTCCTTTGTGGTGTTGCACGGCCACAGGATTGTGTTTGACGGCAGCGCCGATGGGCTGCTGGGGTCGCAGGATGCGTACCTGCGGGAGTTTGTGAACCGGCCAGGCAGAGCGTGAGGTGAGGACATGAACCGGAAGGAATTGGCGCAGAGGCTGCGGGCCTTGCATCAGGGCGAGCGGCCGGTACTGTTTGCGAATTGTTGGGACGTGGCGAGCGCGCGCACCCTGGCGGAGGCGGGATTTCCGGCAGTGGCGACCTCGAGCGCCGCCATCGCGAACACGCGCGGGTATGCGGATGGGCAGCGGATTCCGCGCGCCGAAATGCTGGAGGTGGTGGGGCGGATTGCGCGTGGGGTGAAGATTCCGGTGAGCGCGGATTGCGAGGGCGGCTACAGCGACGATCCCCATGAGGTGGGCGAGACGGCGCGGCTGCTGCTGCAAGCCGGGGCGGTGGGGATGAACCTGGAGGACAGCGAGGAGGATGAAAGCCGGCTGGTGGCGTTGGACCTGCAGGTGGCCAAAATCAAGGCGGTGCGGGCGGCGGCGGCGCACGCGGGCGTGCCGCTGGTGCTGAATGCGCGGGTGGATGCGATGTTTCTGCACGGCCCCGCGCCGGCAGATCCATGGGGGGAGGCGGTGAGCAGGGCGCAGGTGTACCGGGCGGCAGGGGCGGACTGCATTTTTGTGCCGGGGATGCAGGAGTTGGGGATGATCCGGAGATTTGTCGAAGCGAGCCCGGGGCCGCTCAACATTTTGGGCAATGAGAATTCGGCGTCGGTGGAGGAGCTGGCGCGGGCGGGGGTGCGGCGCATCAGTTTGGGGTCGCGGCCGTATCTGGCGGCGCTGGCGCTGCTGCGGCGCATCGGCGAGGACTTGCGCGGACCGGGAAGCTTTGGCCGGGTGGAGGGAGCGATGACGTACGCGGAGGTCAATGGCTGGTTTCGCGAGTCGTAGCGCGCTGGTGGCGGGCGTGGTGCTGTTGGCCGCGGCGGCGGCGGCGGGCGCGCAGGAGCCCGAGGTGCGGGTGACGGGCGCGCCGTATCGGCCGGGGATGGCACAATTCTCGGCGAGCAGCAACGAAGTTCAAGTCGGGGTGCTGGTACGCGATAGCGGCGGCCGGGCGGTGGGCACGCTCAGGCGGGGGGATTTCCGTCTCTACCGGGATGGGGTGCAGGAACCGATTACCGCGTTTCAGGTGGAGCGGGCGCGGCCCGCGGCGGCCGTGGCCCCGGAGGCCGGCGCAACCGTGCCGGCCGCGGACACGACCGAGGCACAGACGGCGGCGCTGTTTTTTGATGACAACGCGATGGACGTAGCGGACCTGGCCGAGGCGCGCCAGGCGGCGGAGCGGTTGGTGCGAGCGGGGCTGCCGGTGGGCGTGCGGATCGGGGTCTTCACCGCCTCCGGGGCCGTCAGGGTGAATTACACGCGCAGCCGCGAGGCGCTTGCAGCTGGTCTGCAGCGTCTGGTGGCGCGGCCGCGGATGACGCCGCAGGGGCCCCACGAGGGCTTGAAGCTGAGTCCGTATCTCGCCTATATGGTCACACTGGATCAGTTTTCGACTTCGCCGTTCCTGCGCGAGGCGGTGGCGCGGCTGCGGCGAAGCGGGCAGTGCTTTACCGAGCAGGCGTGCGAGATTCTGGCGCGCGGGGCGGCAGATACGACGGTGCAGCAGGCGACCCAGGCCGGGGCGGGGACGTTGCGGGCCTTGCTGGGGGCGATTGCGAGCCTGCGCGCGCAGGCGGGGCGAAGGACCTTGCTGCTGGCCTCCTCGGGGTTTTTGAATGCCAGGCTGGGCGAGCAGCAGGACCAGGTCGAGGACGCGGCGCTGCGCGCGGGGGTGACTATCAACGCGCTGGACGCGAAGATGCTGACGGCGGACTTGCCCACCGCGCTGGAGGAGAACCTGGGCCTGAACCTGGCCGAGCCGGAGGCGATGAACGACGTCATGGCTACGCTGGCTGAGGCCACGGGCGGGCGTTTTGTTCACAACACCAACGATCTGACCGGCGGCCTGCGGCGGTCGCTGACGCCGGAGGCGCAGTATGTGTTGAGCTTTGCGCCGGCGGAGATGCCCGCCGACGGCAAGTTCCACAAACTCAGAGTGCGGGTGGCACCGCCGCGTCTGCGCGTGACGGCGCGGGCGGGCTACTACGATCCTGACGCGGCGATGGCGCCGCTGAGCCCGGCGACGCGCCGTGAGCTGGATGACGCGGTGCTGGAGCGGGGCACGCCGGGAGCGTTTCCGGTGAGCTTCAGCGGGGGAGCGCGGCGCATGTCCGCCGGGCTGCCGGAGGTGCATGCCGAGGTGAAGGTGGAGACCGCCCGGCTGCCCTTTGTGAAAGCCAACGGGCGGGAGCGGGACAGCCTGATCTGGGTTACGGCCTTTTTCACCCGGCGCGGGCAGTTTGTGCTGGCACAGATGGGGCGCGCGGAGTTGGCCTATAAGCCGGGCTCACTGAAGGACAGCACGAAGTCGGCGATCAGTTCGGAATTGAAGGTGCGGCTGGCGCCGGGTTCGTACCGGGTACGCGAGGTGGTGCGCGAGGGCAACCAGGGTTGGATCACGGCGCTGACGCGGTATGTGGAGGTACCCTGATGGCGGGGGTCGCGCCGTTTGCACCGCGGGCGAAGTCGGCGCGCAAGCCGCGGAACTGAGTGAGGCGGCCCGCCCCCGGTGCCAGCGGGCTGAGGGCGGCCGCGGGCCGCCCGAGCCCCGCGCCTATCTATGCCGCAGGCGGCCATCATACATAACGCCGGGACCCCAAAGCTATAATTAAGAATTCATGTCACTGGACACAGAAATACTGGAGCAGCGGCGGGCGAAACTGGCGGAAATGCGAGCCGCGGGGGGCGAGCCGTATCCGCACCGGTTTGCGTTTTCGCAGGCGCTGCCGCAGGTGCTGGCCGAATTTGGCGGCCGGGGTGGGGAAGAGCTGGAGACCGAGAAGCGGGCGGTGAAAGTTTGCGGGCGGCTGATGGCGTTCCGGCCGCACGGCAAGGCAGGGTTTGGACAACTACAGCAAAATGGCGCACGGCTGCAGATCTACGTGCGCCAGGATGGGGTGGACGAGGGTTCGTTCCGGCTGTGGAAGGCGCTCGATCTGGGCGACCTGATCGGGGTCGAGGGGTATCTATTCCGCACCCGAACCGGCGAGCTGACCGTGCATGCGACGCGTCTGGTGCTGCTGGCGAAGGATTTGTTGCCGCTGCCGGAAAAATGGCATGGGCTGGTGGACGTGGAGGCGCGCTACCGGCAGCGCTATCTGGATCTGGTGGTGAATCCGGAGGTGCGGGAAATGTTCTTAAAGCGGGCGGCGATGATCGCCAGCCTGCGGCGGCAGTTTGAGGCGCGCGGTTATATCGAGGTGGAAACTCCGATGATGCAGCCGCTGGCGGGGGGGGCGGCGGCGCGGCCGTTCCGGACACATCATGAGGCGCTCGATCTCGATCTCTATCTGCGCATTGCACCGGAGCTGTACCTGAAGCGGCTGGTGGTGGGCGGGCTGGACCGGGTATATGAGATCAACCGCAATTTCCGCAACGAGGGCATCTCCACCCAGCACAATCCCGAGTTCACCATGCTGGAGTTTTACGAGGCCTATAGCGACTACCGCTCGCTGATGGACTGGAGCGAGCAACTGCTGGCGCAGACGGCGCGCGAGGTGGCGGGCAGCGAGACGGTGATCTTTCGCGGGGCTGAGATCAACTTGGGAGCGTGGCGGCGGCTGAGCCTGCGGGACGCAGTGCTGGAGTTCTGGCCCTCCGGGCGGGGAGCGAAGCCGGGGCAGGGGGACCTGGAGGGGGCGCGGGCGGTGGAGCTGTTTGAAGAAGTGGCCGAACGGCACCTGGTGCAGCCGACCATCATTTATGACTTTCCGCGGGCGGTGTCGCCGCTGGCCAAGAGCAAGCCGGCGGAACCCGACTGGGTCGAGCGCTTTGAGCTGTACGCCGGCGGGATGGAAATTGCCAATGGCTACAGCGAGCTGAACGATCCCGACGAGCAGCGGCGGCGGTTTGAGCAGCAGGTAGCCGCACGGGAAGGTGGGGACGCGGAGGCGCACGCCCTCGATGAGGACTACATCCGCGCGCTGCAATACGGTCTGCCGCCGACGGCGGGCGAGGGGATCGGCATTGACCGGCTGGCGATGCTGCTCAGCGGGGCCAGCTCGATCCGCGATGTCATCCTGTTTCCGCTGCTGCGGCCGGAGGCGTAAGGTGGCGGGGAACTTTCTCCAGGAGTTGAGCGAGCGGGTGCTGGTCAGCGATGGCGCCATGGGCACCATGCTGTATGCGCGCGGGGTGTTCATCAACCGCAGCTATGATGAGCTGAACCTGTCGCAACCCGAGGTGGTGAAGGAGATTCACACCGCTTACGCGCACGCGGGCGCAGAAATCATCGAGACCAACACCTTCGGAGCCAGCACGGTGGCGCTGGAGAAGTACGGGCTGCAGGAAAAAATGGCGGACATCAACCGCGCCGGAGTGGGGTTGGCGCGGGCGTGCGCGGGCGAAGGCTGGGTGGCGGGAGCCATGGGGCCGCTGGGCGTGTTCCTGGAGCCGCTGGGCAAGCTGAGTTTTAGCGAAGCGCGGGAGGCGTTCCGGGCGCAGGCGGCGGCGCTGACGGAGGCGGGAGCGGACCTGCTGATGCTGGAGACGTTCGGGCAGATGGGGGAGCTGCGGGAGGCGATTGCGGGGGCGCGGGAGGCGTGCGCGCTGCCGATTGCCGCCCAGATCACGATTGACGACGAAGGCCGGGCGCTGGACGGCACGCCGGCGGGGGATGCGGCAGCGCGGCTGCATGCCTGGGGCGCCGATATCATCGGCATCAACTGCAGCGGCGGGCCGGTGGGCATGTTGGAAGCGCTGGAACAGATGGCGCGGGCCACCAACCGTCCGCTGATCGCGCAACCGAACGCCGGCAAGCCCCGCAACGTGGCGGGGCGCAACCTGTACATGGTTTCGCCCGAGTATCTGGCCGACTACGCGCGCCAGTTCATCGCGGCCGGCGCCAAAATCGTCGGCGGTTGCTGTGGCACCACGCCCGAGCACATCAAATGGATCCGCAACTACGTGCGCTCGACAGCGCCGGGCAAGCGCCGGGTGAAGGTGGAAACCGTGGCCCAGCCGCCCGCCGCGGAAACGCGTGCCGTGCCGATGCACGAACGCTCGGCGCTGGGGCGCAAGCTGGCCGCTGGTACCTTCGTCACCTTGGTCGAGATCCTGCCGCCGCGTGGCAGCGATTCCGAGCGCGAGCTGGCGAGTGCGGCATTTTTCGAACGCCACGGCGCCGACGCCATCAACATTCCCGATGGCCCGCGCGCCAACGCCCGCATGAGCAACCAGGCGCTGGCGGTGATGATGCGCTCCCGCCTCACCATCGAGCCGGTGCTGCACTACTGTTGCCGCGACCGCAACGTCATCTCCATGCAGTCGGATCTGCTCGGTGGCTACGCGCTCGGGCTGCGGAACCTGATTTTGATCACCGGCGATCCGCCCAAGCTGGGCAACTATCCCGACGCCACCGCCGTTTTTGATGTGGATGCGATCGGGCTCACCAACCTGGTCAGCAATTTGAATCGCGGGCTGGACTTGGGCGGCAACGCGGTGGGCGGGCAGACGTCGTATCTGATTGGCGTGGGGGCGAATCCGGGCGCGGTGAACTACGAAGAGGAGCTGCGGCGTTACCGCTGGAAGATCGAAGCGGGGGCCGACTATGTGGTGACCCAGCCGGTGTTCGATCTGGAGCTCATGGAACGGTTTCTGTGCGATACGGCCAGCCATCGGCGGCCACTGATTGCTGGCATCTGGCCGCTCTCCAGCCTGCGCCAGGCCGAGTTCATGCAGCAGGAATTGCGAGTGCAGATTCCGCTGCCGGTGCTGGAGCGCATGCGCGCCACGCGCACCCCGGAGGCGGCCCGGGCAGAGGGACTGGCGATCGCGCAAGCAATGATTCGGGCGCTGCGGAGCCAGATTGCGGGGGTGCAGATCAGCGTGCTGGGACGGAACGAAACCGGCGCGACGCTGCTGCAGACGGCGCAGGGGCAGGAATGATTGTCCCCGATTGGCATGGATGGATACCTGAGCGCGAGCGCCTGCGGGCCGCCGGCCGGCGCCTGGTGTTCACCAATGGCTGCTACGATCTGCTGCACCCCGGGCATCTGCGGACGCTGGCGGCGGCGCGCGCCTTCGGCGCGGCGCTGCTGGTGGCGGTCAACACCGACGCCAGCGTGCGCGCCGCCAAGGGAGCGGGGCGGCCGATCATTCCCGAGCAGGAGCGCGCCGAGGTGCTCGACGCGCTCGAATGCGTGGACTACGTGACCCTCTTCGAAGATCCCACCCCCCTGGCGCTGATCACCGCACTGCTGCCCGACGTGCTGGTCAAGGGCGCCGACTGGGGTCCAGGAGAGGTGGTGGGCGAGCCCGAGGTGCTGGCCGCCGGCGGCCGCGTCGAGCGCATTCCCCTAATGTCGGGTTACTCTACCTCCGCCCTTCTCACCCGCATGCGCCGCCCTTAGAGCGCAACCAGCGTGGGTCGTTAAAACGGATAGGTGATGCGCGTCATGAGCAGCAGGGTATTGGGCGTGGTCGTGCCGCCGGGATGCAGCCAGTACTCAATATCCGGCTGAATGGTGAGCCCTTTCCAGGCGGCGATCTGGTAGTAGGTTTCGAATTCGTTCTCAAAACCGCGGGCGAAGCCGGCTTGCGGCGTTAGCAGGCTGTCGCTGAAGGCGAAGCCGATCTCGTCTTTGGCCCGTGCGGCCCAGGGTCCGGTCCAGACCATGCCCGCGCCGTAGTGCTGGCGGACCGCGGCGACGGATGGCGGCCCGGTGCCGAACTGGACGAACGTGCCGAGGCCACGGTCGGGGTGTTCTCGCGGCTGCCACAGCTTCCTGCTCGCGACCAAATACACGCCGGAACCCTGGCGGGTAATGCCGCCGCTAAAACGCCGGAGGCGGCCCGTGTCTGTCCACGCGCCGACCTGCAGTTTCAACGGCAGATTGCGCCACTTGCCCTGCCATCCTTCTTCGCTCAAGTACAGATCGCCGCCCGGATCATAGGGCAACTCAGTGCTGTGATCGTTGTACATGCCGGCGGAAAAGTAGAGCCCGCGGCCTGGATACACAAACACGTCGCCACCGAAGGAGCCTTTGGGGAAAGTGGGAAGGACGAAAGTGCTGATGGACGCGTCGGAGGAAAAATCCAGTGAGACAAAATTCTGGCCGAAAGGGACAGTGAAGAATTGATCGTCCACATACATCAGCCCGATTTGGGTCTGCACCTTGTGGCCGAACCAATCTTGCTGAAACCATGCGCGATCCACGGAGGTCTCCGAGTAGGCGTCCATGTTGTCGGGATCCTGGAGTGCGGGCATTTGATGAGTGAGAATGCTGGGCCCGCTGTGGCTCTGCACGTCAATCAGCAGAGTACCGCCGGGAAGGCCGGCGAGCTTGGCGGTGTCAATGTTGAAAGCGACATCGAGCAGGTATTGGCCGTCAAAACTGGACGCCTGCGGTTGTCCGCCTGAGGCGACGGCGGAACCGTCGAGTTGCAGCCATCCGCTGAATGTGAGGCCACGGCGGGCGAGCGGGGAGTTACCCGCCGAGTCTTGTTGGGAGAAGGCCGGAAGGGAAATACCGAACATCACGGCCACGGCAACGAGGCAGATCAGAACTGCACGTTTGAATGGCATCGGCAGATAGCCAGCACACCCGGCCCAACAAATTCATTGTATAGGAAAAAGCCAAACCTTTCAAACCTGGGCGCAGCGCCGCCCGCGAGGCCAGCCGGGCGGCGCGAGTTGCCGGTGCCAGGCAGGCCTTAAGCGCCAGTGCCAAAATGGCGATGGCACTCAGCTGTGCTGTGACAAAAGTTGCGAGGTCTGCAGCAGCCGTTCCCGGTTCTCCGATCCGAGCCGGGCCACGTAGGGCAATAACGCGCGCACGAAGGAATCCTCCAGCACGGCGGCGCCGGCGGGCTCACCCAACAGGCGGGCCAGAGTGGTTTCCATGGCCGCGGCCATGCGCTCGAGCGAGGTGAGGGTGGGGGTGGCCTTGTCGTTTTCGATTTTGCTGACGTAGGTGCGGGGCACGCGCATGCGCTCGGCCAGTTGACGCTGGCTGAGGCCGCGGCGCTGCCGCCAGAGGCGGATGGCGCCGGCGACGTCGGGCACGGGGATGCCGGTGGCCTCTGCCGTTTCAATCCCGGGCTCAAGCTCGAGCTCGGGTCCGGGCCTGGGGGCAGCGGCGACGGCGGCGCAGGGCGGGGCAGGGGGCGGGGGCGCGGCATCCAGCGAGCCCCGGCAGCGGCGGCACAGGGTGTTCTGGGTGCGGTACTGCACCAGTTGGCATTGCGGGCAGCGCAGAACCTCCCGGGTATCCGGGTGTGCGCCCGCCTCCACGGCGGCAACACACACTACGGGTTCGGTCTGTGGAACGCTGTCCAGAACAGCAGCTAAATTGACTCCCATGCCGGTTGGGAGAATTGCCAGAGCCCGGCTCAGAACACTCTGGGGGCTGACCAGACGGAAGTCAAGGGGAAAAGTTGCTCGTGGCACATTGTGGATCAGTCTTGGCGCAGGGCTTGCTGGGGGTCGAGGCGGGCGGCGCGGACGGCGGGGCCGAGGCAGGCCGCGAGCGCCAGGGCGAGCAGGGTGGCGGCGACGGCGAGTGCCAGGGCGGGGCTGAGGGAGCTGAGGCTGGAGACCTGGTGGGCGAGCAGGCGCTGCAAGAGCCAGGCGGCGAGGCCGCCGAGGACGATGCCAGCGGCGGCGAGGCGGGCGCCTTCGGCGAGCACCATGCCGAGGAGCTGGCCCGGGGTCGCGCCGAGCGCCATGCGCAGGCCGAGCTCGCGGCGGCGCTCGGCGACACCGTAGGACATGACTCCGTAAATGCCGAGAGCCGCGAGCGCCAGCGCGAGGGCGGCGAAAATGCCCAGCAAGGCGAAGTTGAACTGATGCGGGCCCAGCCCCGAGGCCTCGACCTGGCGCATGGTCAGCAAGTCGGAAATGGGCTGGTTCGGGTCCACGCTCCAGATGGCCTCGCGCAGCGCGGAGCGAACCGCGTTGGGATCGCCAGCCGTGCGCACTACCAGCGCGATGGGGATGATTTTCGTGACTAGGGACATGGCGCCGGTGCCGGTTTGCGCCAGGGGGATATAAAGGGCGGGCGGAGGGAGGTGCCCGAGGCCGTCCTGGCGGACATTGCCGACCACGCCAACTATGGTGCGAGGGGCTGGATCGGCAAGCGCGGGCGGCAGGTAGGGTTTGCCGATCCAGAGCGACTGGCCGATGGGGTTCTGATGCGGCCACCAAGCGGCTGCGGCCGCTTGATTGATGATGGCGACGAGGGCGGAGGAGGCGGTGTCGGCGTCGCGGAAATCGCGGCCGCTGACCACGGGTACGCCCAGGGCAGCAAAGCTCTGCGGCGTCGAGGGGTGCCATTCGGCGTCGGGAGGGTTGGACGCGGAGATGGAGCGGCCGGGGATGGTGAAGGGAAAATCGGGACAGAGCGCCAGCGGCAGCACCAGCGTCAGGGCAGCCGAGCGCACGCCGGGCAGCGCGCGCAGGCGCGGCAGTAGCTGGGCGGCCAGGTGCGCGACATCGGCGGAGGAGCGATATTTGCCGGGCGCGAGCGCCAGGTGGGCGGTGAGCAGGCGGTCAGGATTGAAACCGGCGTCGGTGGAGTGCAACCGGGCGAGGCTGGAAAGCAGTATGCCTGCGCCCAGCAGGAGTGGCAGGGTCAGCGCAATCTCGGCGACCGCCAGCAGGCTGCGCAGGCGGCGGCTGGCGTGGCCGGCGGCGGAGCGTCCGGAAGCCTGTTGCAGGGTGCTATTGAGATCGAGCTTGGAGGTTTGCAGGGCGGGAGCCAGACCGAAGAGGAGGCCGGTGAGAATGGCCAGCAGGAGGGTGAACAGCAGCACCGGACCATCGAGCGAGGCGCTCAGCGCGACTGTGGGCACGAGCGTCACCGATTGGGCCGCGGGCGCCCAGGCGAGCAGGGCGCGTAAGGCGGCGTAGGCGACACCCAGCCCCAGGGTGCCGCCCACCAGCGCCAGCACGATGCTTTCGGTCAATAACTGTCGGATGATGCGGCGGCGCTCGGCGCCCAGTGCCATGCGCACCGCGATTTCCCGCTGGCGGCCGAGCGCGCGGGCGAGCAACAGGTTGGCGAGATCGGCACAGGCAATCAGCAGGACCAGGCCGGCGGCGTCGAACAGTATCCACATGCCGGTGACCAGGGCGCCCGTCCATTGCTGTTGCAGGGGCACGAGGCCGACGGTCTCGCCGCCGTTGGCCTGCGGATACTGTTGTTCCAGGCGCGCGCCGATGGCGTGCATTTGCGCCTGTGCGGCAGCGAGCGTCACGCCCGGCTTGATGCGTCCGATGGCGCTGATGGTGCTGGCGCCGCGGCCGGCGGCGGCGGCTTCGGGCTGGAGCGGTTCGAGCACATCGGGATCACCTGGAAATCGAAAGCCGGCGGGCAGCACGCCCAGGACGGGGACGGGCTGGTCGTTGATCCCGACCGTCTGGCCAACGACGCTGGCGCTGCCCGCGAAGCGAGACTGCCACAAGTGGTAGCTGATCAGGGCCACGGGCGGGCGGCCGGGCTGGTCATCGCTGGGGCGGAAGTCGGCGCCGAGGGCACACCTGAACCAGTTGCTGCGGCGCCGGGAAGGGAAGCGGTGAAAGCAGTACGGAATGAACCATGCTGAAAATCGCGGTGTTAGCGCCGATGCCGAGCGCCAGCGCCAGGAGGGCGAGGGTAGTGAGCAGCGGCGTCTTGCGCAGCATGCGCAGTGCGTAGACGGTGTCGTTCCCTCCACCCATGCCCTGGAGTACGCAGGCGCTGGACGGAGGTTCCCGATTCAGCAGCCGCGGTCGTTAGTGGCTCGTTCCACGGCCTGAAAGACCTGGGCGAGCACGAGGTCGGCGGCGGCGGGATCGGGGCCACCGGCTTCGGCGAGCTCGGGGCGGCCGCCGCCCTTGACGCCCTCGAGACGTTTGAGCAAGGCGCCGGCGGGCAGGCGGGGGGCGAGATCGGCGGTAACCGCCAGGATAACGGCCAGTTTGCCGTCCTGTTCGCCGGCCAGGGCGACGACGCCGCTGCCGAGCTGGTGCCGGAGCTGGTCGGCGAGGGTGCGCATTTGCGAGCGTTCGAGGCCCTCGACGCGGGAGGTGACGACTTTGATACCCTGGACCTGGCGTTCCTGTCGTGCGCCCGCCGAGGCCTGACCTTGGGCGGCGCGCAGGCGCAGGCGCTGGGTTTCGGCCTGGGCCTGGCGGAGTTGCTCCAGCAAGTGGGCGGCGGCGGCGGGGAGTTCGGCTTCCTGTGTGTGGAGCAGCGAGCTGAGCTGATGCAGGCGGCGGGTGGCCGCCAGGGTGAGTTCGAAGGCGCCTTCGCCGGTAACGGCTTCGACGCGGCGGACGCCGGAGGCGACGCTGGTTTCGTAGACGATCTTGAACAGGCCGATGTCGCCGGTGCGGCGGGTGTGGGTGCCTCCGCAGAGTTCCTGGCTGAAGTCGGGGACGGAGACGACGCGCACCTGCTCCTGATATTTCTCGCCGAACAGGGCCATGGCTCCGGTGGCGAGGGCTTGTTCGAGGGGCATGATGGTGGTCGTGACGGGCGCATTCTTCAGAATCTCGAGGTTGACCAGGCGCTCGATTTCCTCCAGTTGCGCGCCCGTCAGGGGGGCGAAGTGGGTGAAGTCGAAACGCAGGCGGGTGGGCTCGACCACCGAGCCGGCCTGCTTGACGTGCTTACCCAGCACGCGCCGCAGCGCGGCGTGCAGCAGGTGGGTCGCGGTGTGGTTGCGGCGCGTGGCGTCGCGGCGGACAACGTCCACGCTCGCCTCGACCGACTCGCCAGTCCGCAGCGGCTGGCGCGTGCGGATGCGGTGCACGCTCAGCCCGGCCACGGGCGCGTAGGTGTCGAGCACCTCGGCGGCGAGCCCGCTGGCGGTGGTCCACACGCCGCGGTCGCCGATCTGGCCGCCACTCGCCGCATAAAAGGGCGTGTGGTCGAGCACGGCTTCAAGCTCGGCGTCGGCTTCCGCAGCCGCTACGGGCTGACCCTCGCGCAGCAGCACGCGGATGGTGCTGTCGGGGCTGTTGGTAGTTTCGTAGCCGTCAAAGCGCGTGCGTACGACGGCGGCCAACTGCTGGTAGACGCCGCCCGCGCTTGCCTGTTCGCCGCCTTTCCAACTCGCCCGTGCGCGCCGGCGCTGCTCCTCCATGGCGACTTCAAAACCGGCATGGTCCACGGTAAAGCCGCGTTCGCCGGCGATTTCGAGCAGCAAGTCGAGGGGCAAGCCAAAGGTGTCGTAAAGCCGGAAGGCTTCCGACCCGGCCAGATGTTGGGGCTCTACCTCCAAAGCACGCTCGAGCTCGCCCAGCGCCAGCGCCAGCGTCTGCGCAAAGCGCTCTTCTTCGGTCCGCAGCACCTCGGCTACGCGTGCGCGGCTCTGTTCCAGCTCGGGATACGCGGGCGCCATCACTCCGGCCACCGTGCCCGCAAGCTCATACAAAAACGCCGATTCCAGGCCGAGCACGCGCCCGTGCCGTAGCGCCCGGCGCACGATCTTGCGCAGCACATAGCCGCGGCCCTCGTTGTCCGGCAGCACGCCGTCATGAACGAGAAACGTCGCGGCTCGGGCGTGGTCGGCGAGGATACGCAGCGCCACATCGCCGCGCCTGGAGGCGCCGTAACGCACTCCTGCGCGTTCGCCCGCGGCCGCGATCAGCGGCTGGAACAGGTCGGTATCGTAGTTGCTGCGCTCGCCCTGCAGCACCGCCGCCAGCCGCTCCAGGCCGGCGCCGGTGTCAATCGAAGGGCGCGGCAGCGGCGTCATGGCGCCGGCCGCGTCGCGCTCGAACTGCATGAAGACGAGGTTCCAGATTTCGACATAGCGGCCGCAGTCGCAGGGGAAACGGCAGTCCCGGTGGTCGCGCTCGCTCGCCTCCGGACCCTGGTCGAAGTGCAACTCCGAGCATGGGCCGCAAGGTCCGGTGTCGCCCATGGCCCAGAAGTTCTCCGCCGCCCCCAGCCGGAACACGCGCTCCGCCGGCAAGCCCACACGCTGACGCCAGATGGCTTCCGCCTGGTCGTCGTCCTCGTACACGGTGGCGTAGAGCAACTCCTTCGGCAACCCGAATCCCTGCGTCAGCAGCTCCCACGCGAGCGGGATGGCTTCGTCTTTGAAATAGTCGCCGAAGCTGAAGTTGCCGAGCATTTCAAAAAACGTGTGATGGCGCAGGGTGAAGCCTACGTTTTCCAGGTCGTTGTGCTTACCCCCGGCGCGCACGCACTTCTGCACCGAGGCAGCGCGGGTATAGTCGCGCTTTTCCAGTCCCAGGAAGACGTTTTTGAACTGGTTCATGCCCGCGTTGGTGAACAGCAGGGTGGCATCGCCCTGCGGCACCAGCGAGGACGACGGCACCACGCGGTGGCCGCGGGCCTGGAAAAAATCAAGAAAGCGGCGGCGGATTTCGGTGCCGGAGATCATCCCATCATTCTAAGACACCCAAACAAAATGCCCGGGAGCGGTTGCTGGAACACGGCGACACCGGACCCGTCGCGGGGGTCGCGCCGCTTTGCACCGTGGGGTGGGAGCGAGGCGCAGCGTCGGGTTGGGGCCAAGGGCCCCACCCCGCCCCGCGCCTATCATTGCCTCAGGGGCGCGGGCTCGAACTCGCCAGCGGTTTCAGGTTGTTCTGCTGAAGCAGCGCGTTGAAGGCCGCCACATCGGTGGACTGCAAGGCGTGCCAGGCGGCCAATTGTTGCTGCAACTGACCGTTCAGCAAATTGTAAACATCCATCACCAGCGGCGTGGGTGCGCAGGTGCACTCCTCGACGCGCCCGCCGAGGTCGGCGAGCTTGTTGTCGAGCATGATGGGGTAGTTGAGCGGATCCTCGCCGCTTTTATTGTTGAGGTTGGAGATCTTGTAAATCACCGTGTGCAGCTTGCCGTGCAACTCCTGGCCGGCACTTTTCACCGCTTCCGGCGCGGAGGCATTCACCGCCGCGATTTGCTTTTGCAGTGCGAGCATTTGAGTGACGGCGCCCCAGGCCTGGGTGAGGTCCTGATTGATTTTGACCGCCAGATCCCATTGCGCCACCAGCTCCGTACGGGTGGCGTGCAGGCGCGGATCGAGGGTGACGGTCAGCGGCTGCGTATAGGACTGGCCGTCCACGGTGAGCTTGACGGTGTAGGTGCCGGTCGGCACGGTGGGCGTCAGGCCGCCGCGCGCACCCCACATCACTTCGCCCTTGATCGCCTGGGGCGCGGTCAGCGCCTGCAGGTTCCAGGTGAAGCGGTTGAAACCCTGCTTATCGGGCACGGTAACGCCGCGCGCGAAGGAACGTGCAAACCCGCCGCGACCGCGGCCGCCGCGATTGGCGCCCGGTTTGGGATTATGGGCGCTGTTGAAGTGCTTCATGAGCTCGCCCTGGGCATTGGTGATCGCAATCGTCACCGGGCCCTGGGGCGGCTGCGCCAGGTAGTAGTCAATCACGGCTGGACCGGGCGGGTTCTGCGCCACGCTCCGGTTGCCGCGACCGAAGAAGCCGAACCCGCCGCCAAAGCTGCGCATGGCCTCGGCGGGCTTGAACAGCGTGGCCGGCGCGGAGGCGATGGAGGGGGTCCATTGCCGCAGTGGGGTGATGTCGTCGAGGCTCCAAAAAGCGCGGCCGTGGGTGGCGATGACAAGATCGTTGCCGTGGACGAGCAGGTCGCGCACGGAGGTGCGCGGCAGGTTCAACTGCAAGGATTGCCAGTTGTCGCCGTTATTGAAGCTGACGAAGATACCGCGCTCGGTGCCGGCGAACAGCAACCCCTTGCGGACGGTATCGCTGGTGACGCGCTGGATGTAGAAGCCGTCGGGGATGCCGGCGGTGATTTTCGTCCAGGTCCGGCCGCAGTCGTCGGTGCGGTAGGCGTAGGGGGCAAAGTCATCGAGCTTGTTGCGGCGCGCCGCTACGTAAGCGGTGCAAGCTGCAAACGGAGAGGCGGTGATGTTGCCGATCTTGGCCCATTGCTTGCTGGTCTTGAGTTCGGGCGGAGTGACGTCGCTCCAGCTGGCGCCGCCGTTTTTGGTGACGTGGACGAGGCCATCGTCGCTTCCCGCCCAGATGATGCCTTGCTGCACCGGCGAGACCGCGATGGAGAAGATCACATCATAGTATTCGGCGCTGGTGTTGTCCTGGGTGATCGGGCCGCCCGAGGAGACCTGCTTGGTTTTGTCGTTGCGGGTGAGGTCGGGGCTGATGATCTGCCAGTGGTCACCCATATCGTTGCTTTTGAACAGCACGTTGCCGCCGTAATAGACCGTATTCGGATCCCAGGGCGAGGTGGCCATGGGCGCCGACCATTGGAAGCGGTAGCGCATATCAATGTCGCCGTGGCCCATGGGGTTGTCGGGCCAGGGACCAATGGGGGTGTTGAGGCCCTCCTGCACGTTGTAGCGGCTCATGTCGCCATCGTAGGACTCGCCATAGACGATGTTGGAATCGTTGGGCTTGGGCATGAGCCAGCCGCTTTCGCCGCCCGCGGCGCTGTACTGATCCTGGGGGCCGATGAAGCCGTGGTTGGTGCGGGTGGCAATGACCACCGAGCCGGCGTCCTGCTTTTCGCCATAGACGTGGTAGTCCACATCGTTGTCAGCGGCGATGGAGTAGAACTGGCCGGTGGGCTGATTGAGATTGGTGGACCAGGTGCGGCCGTTGTCGAGGGAGATGAAGGCGCCCTCGTCGGAGCTGGTGATCATGTGGGTCGGGTTGTCGGGATCAATCCAGAGGCCGTGGCTATCGCCGCCGTGAATAGCCTGGAACTTGACGCCGCCATCGGTGGAGCGGAACAGGCCGGTGTTTTCGATGTAGACCGTAGCGTCGCTTTTGGGGTCGGCGAAGAGGTGGGTGAAGTACCAGGCGCGCTGGCGGTATTGGTCGTCGCTGTTGACCAGCTTCCAGGTGGCGCCGGCGTCATCGGAGACGTACAGGCCGCCGTCTTTGGCTTCAATCAGGGCGTAGATACGCTGGCCGCTGGGCGCGACGGCCACGCCGATGCGGCCCCAGACGCCGCCGGGCAAGCCGTGGCGAGTCAGCTGGGTCCAGGTGTTGCCGCCGTCCGTGGACTTGTACAGGCCGCTGCCGGGACCGCCGCTGTCGGCGCGCCAGGGGAGACGCAGGAATTGATAGAGGGCGGCGTAGAGGACCTGAGAGTTCTGGGGATCGAAGGCGATGTCCACGCCGCCGGTTTTGTCGTCCTTATAAAGGACCTTGCTCCAGGTCTGGCCGCCATCGAGGGAGCGGAAGATGCCGCGCTCGGGGTTGGGGCCGGAGGCGTGCCCCATGGCCGCGACAAAGACGCGGTTGGGGTCTTTGGGATCCACGATCAGGTTCGCGATGTGCTGGGTGTCGTCGAGGCCGATGTGCTGCCAGGTTTTGCCGGCGTCGGTGGATTTGTACATGCCGTCGCCGTAAGAGATGTCGTTGCGCAGACAGGCTTCGCCGGTGCCGACGTAAATGACATTAGGGTCGGAGGGAGCCACTTCCATGGCGCCAATTGACTGGACGGGTTCGTGGTCGAACAGCGGCATCCAGCTTTCGCCGGCGTTGGTGGTTTTCCACACTCCTCCGTCCACCGAGCCAAAGTAGAAGACCTTGTTGTTGCCGGGGATGCCGCTGACGGCCTCGGTGCGGGCGCCGTTGTAGGGCCCGATCAAGCGATAGTGCAAATTCGCCAGCGCCTGGTTCACACCTCCCGATTGCGCATGTACGGACAGGGAAGCCGAACCCATCCATCCCGCCATCGCCGCCGCGGCGGCTACCGCCGCACTCAACATAAGATTTCGCTTCATCATCGTGAATCCCTCCTGGACCGCCTTCCAGAGTAGTCCAAGCAGGCCGAAGATGAAAGTGTGTTTTGACGCCACCTGACGATTTCGGCAGCTTGGTTGTGGGCATCACATTCCGGCATGGTGATCGTTATTACTGGAGCATCGGCCGGAGTGGGGCGGGCGGTTGCGCGCGAACTGGCCGGGCCGAAAAACAAGATTGCGCTGTTGGCGCGCGGACATGTGGGACTGGAGGCGGCGCTGACCGAAGTGGAAGCGGCAGGCAGCGAGGGATTGGCGCTGCCCACCGACGTGGCCGACGCCGCGCAGGTGGAAGCCGCCGCGGCGCGGGTGGAGGACCGCTGGGGGGCGATGGACGTTTGGGTAAACAACGCCATGACTTCGGTGTTTTCTCCCGTGAAGGAACTGCGGCCGGAGGAGATCCATCGCGTTACCGAGGTGACCTACCTGGGCGTGGTCTACGGCACCATGGCGGCATTGAAACGCATGCTGGCGCGCGATCAGGGTGTCATCGTGCAGGTCGGCTCCGCGCTCGCCTATCGCGGCATTCCCTTGCAAGCCGCGTATTGCGGCGCCAAACATGCCATTCAGGGGTTTACCGAGTCGCTGCGCTGCGAGCTGATCCACGACCGCAGCCGGGTGCGGGTGACCATGGTGCAGATGCCGGGGATGAACACGCCCCAGTTCGACTGGGTGAAAAGCCGTCTGCCCCAGCGTGCGCAGCCGGTGCCGCCGATCTACCAGCCCGAGGTGGCGGCGCGGGCGGTGCGCTTTGCCATCCAGCACAAGCGGCGGCAGATTCTGGTCGGCAGCTCGACGGTCAAGGCGGTGGAGGGAAACAAGGTCGGCGCCATGCTGCTGGACCACTATCTGGGGCGCACGAATTTTCAGGCGCAGCAGACCGACGAGCCGGAAGACCCGGAGCGGCCCAATAATTTGTTCGAGCCGGTGGAGGGCGACCGCGGTGCGCACGGGCGGTTTGACGCGCGCTCGAAGCCGCGCAGCCGCGAACTGTGGCTGGCGACGCACCGTCCGGCGGGCTGGGGATGGCTGGCGGTAGGGCTGGGTGTTGCCGCAGCCGCCGCAGCGCCCGCGCTGATGCGGAGGCGGGCGGAGGCGGAGAAGTTGCAGCGCGCGGCGTGAGGGCGCCGCGGGGGTCGCGCCGCCGGCCCGGCCACAGCCCGATCAGGGAGGCTGTTAGGAAACTTCCTAACCATCATGAACAGAAAAAGATCGATTCTCATGGGCATGGAGGCGACTCGGCCTCTACATGTCAGATGAAACTCGGCATGGTTCGAGCACCAGCCGACCAAATCTGCGAAACCCCAGTCGTGGTTCCAAGACCCCTTCGGAGCGCAATGGCAGATTGGTTGATCGTCAGTGTTCTTGGTGGGGTCAGGGGATATAGGAGTACCGGACGGACGTGGAACTACATTGGTCTGGTTTTGCCGCGATCTGCAACAAAACCTCGGCCCCACTTCTTTTAGAATAGCAGGCGGAAAGCTCCAGAAATAGACTGCTTTTCGGACTCGCTTTTGAATACCTTCGGAGAGGGAATGATAGACGGTCAGGAGGTTCTGCATGCCCGAATTTGCGGACGGTTTCGACAGTTCACTCGTGGATGAGATGGCGGTAGAAGTTGGGCCGTCCGGTATGAATCTCACTTACCAACGCATCGGAAAGCTGGATGCTCCCGTCGTTCTGCTGATCATGGGAGTCGCCGGCCAATCCATCCATTGGCCGGACGTGTTTTGTCAAGCCCTTGTTGATCGCGGTCTGCAAGTGATTCGTTTCGACAACCGCGATGCCGGACTCTCGACGCATCTGACGGACGCCCCGCCGCCGAACCTCCCCGCGGCGCTTGCCGGCGATCTCACATCTGTGTCGTATACGTTGTCGCACATGGCTGGTGACGCTGTCGGGTTACTCGACGCGCTTGGCGTCGACAAGGCGCATATCGTTGGGGCCTCCATGGGTGGCCAGATTGCACAAACGATGGCCATCGAGCATCCGGACCGCGTCCTCTCTCTCACGTCGATGATGTCGACTACCGGGAACATGTCCGTCGGACAACCCTCAATGGAGATGTTGCGGGAACTCTTCGCCGGTCCACCAGCAGTCACGCGCGACGAAGTGATTCAACAATCTCTTCGGGCGATGCGCGTTGTCGGATCCCCCGGCTATCCGAGCGACGAAGCCGAAGTCGCTGCCCGAGCAGGCCGGGCTTATGACCGGTCCCATGATCCGATCGGCAGCGCCCGCCAGGCGATCGCGACGGTAGCCTCCGGGGATCGAACCGAACGTCTCCGGCATCTCCAGGTCCCCACGCTCGTGATCCATGGGCTTGCAGACCGCATGCGCGACGTTAGCGGCGGCCGAGCAACAGGCGAAGTCATAACGGGTGCTGAGTTAGTACTAATTGAGGGCATGGGACATGACCTGCCACCCGGCTTGCGGCCTCTACTCGCAACGCGTATTGCCGAGTTCGTTTGGCATGTGGAGAATCGTTGTGAAGAGCCTCGCTTACGCGGCGTCTCCGAAAGCTTGTCGCAAATGTCCAGTGAAAAATAGCTGCACCCGATCGAACAGGCGCGTCGTCCTCCGTAAGAGGTGGCCGTGCCACCAGGCGCTTCCCCAGCCAGGGGCCCCCAATCCCACCCTGCGCGCTCACAGCCGGGCGAAGCAGCCGCGCTGAGGCCCGCGCCAACCCTTGCGGTTGGATCTATCCTGAGGGTATGAAATGCGAATGGGTGAGTCTGCCGGTGGCGGATGGGACAACCATGGCGGCCTTCACGGCGCGCGCGCAGGCGGAGCCGCGGCGAGGCGTGCTGGTGCTGCAGGAGGCGTTTGGGGTCAACGGTCACATTCAGGACGTGGCGCAGCGGCTGGCGCGGGAGGGATATTGGGCCGTGGCGCCGGATTTGTTTCACCGCACCGCTCCCCGATTTGTCGGTGACAACAACGACTTCCGTTCCGCGCTGCCGCACATGCAGGCGATGACCCACGCGGGCACGGCGGCCGACTTGCGCGCGTGCTATGCATGGCTGGGGGCGCAGGGGACAGGCGAGGCCGCTGCCATCGGTTTCTGCATGGGCGGAGGCGCGGCGATGCTCGCCGCGCAGGAGCTGCCGCTGAAGGCGGCGGCGTCGTTTTACGGCGGCAACCTGCTCAGCTTGCGCGCGGGCGTGGCGGTGACGCGGGCGCCGGTGCTGTTGGTATGGGGCGACCGCGATGAGCACATCCCCAAGGCCCAGCGCGATGAATTTGCCGGGCTGCTGCGCGCGGCCAACAAGCCGTTCACCGAATGCACGTTCTCCGAAGCCGGGCACGCATTCTTCAACGACCAGCGGGCCGGCTATGCGGCCGAAGCCGCGCGCGTGGCCTGGGCGGTGGCGCTGGCGTTTCTGGCGCGGGCGTAAGCGCACCCGCCGCGCGCGCGGGGGGCGCGCCGCGCTGGGGCCCGCGCCAACATTGCCGCGCTATTGCACCGTGTACTCGTAGCGGAGGGCGATCAACTCGTTGCCGCCGGGCACGTTGTAGGGCACGACGTAGGCGAGCGCGCTGTCCACGTACAGAATGCCTTTCACCACCGTCCCGCTCGGCGCCGAGGGGGTGATGGTGACGTTGATGGTCGTGCTCTGGCCGGGCTGCAGGTCCACGGGCGCGGCCAGCGAGTTGGCCCCCGTCAGGGCTTGCAGCCAGAAGTCGCCGGTGGGGCTGGACATGGCGGGGTCGAAGGCCTTGGTGCTGGCCAGCATGCCTACAACGACTTCGCCCGCGGGCACGCCGCTCGCCGGGAAGGGCCCAATTTCAGCGGGTGTCACCTGCCACAAGCCCGCCTGCACGTGGCCGCGGGCGGGGGAGTAGAAGCCCGAGGCGGTCGGAAAACCGTTGTCGAGCGCGCCCGGAGCGCCGAACAGGTCAGGGTCGCCCTGATAGGGAGCAAAATCAAACTCGATGGGCGCGGTGGCCTCGGCTTGCGCCAGCAGACCCTTGGTTTCGGAAGGCACGAGGAATACCGGCGGCAGATACTGGCCCGGCAGTGGCAGCGCGAAGACTCCGTTTTCGCCGTACTGCGGCGCCAGCGAAACCGTCTGGTCCTGGCCGCGCAGGCGGGCGTCAAGGAAGACTGCTTGCGTGCCCAGGCCGGGGTTGGTGATGGTGACGGGGATCGTGACCGGAACGCGCGCGGCGAGCTGGGTGTGCGAGCTGGAGGGAAGCCCGGGAGCGGAGACCATGACATTGTCGAGCGCTACGTTGCCGCTGAACGGCTGCGTCACCAGGTCACCGCCGACGATGTTGGCGAAGTCCACAATCAGCGTCCAGGTGCCGGGCATGGGATGGATGCAATCGGCGGTCAGCGAAGGCGTGGGCGCTCCCGTGATCGAGTCCACGTTTTCTGCCATCGCGGCCAGCACGCCATTGGGTGCTACCAGGTAAGCCCCGATGGTAAGCCCGAGATCGGTCGGGAGGGTTACGTTGGCGGTGAGGGTGCCGTGGCCGCGGCCAACCTGGAATTGATAGTAGGATTGCTGGCCCTGGTTGGGCGCGCGACCGTTGCCGCCGGTGAGCGTGCCCGCAAAATCGCCCGTGCCTTGGAGGTCAATCAGGCTGCGCAGGGTGACCGGAATGGAGGCGAGCTCGGGGCCGAGAATGCGGTCGTAGCCCTCGGCGGAGGAGGCAATGACAATGGATCCGGCGGCATCGCCAGCCGCGGCAGGGGTGACTGCGCTCACTGCGACGGTTTGGCTGCCGTGCGCGGGCAGGTAGAAATGGTCGGGCCAGACCGAGCCGAAGCGTGCGTAGTTCTGGGTGTAGACCTGCCAGGTTACGGGGCCGGCGAGGTCGCTTTGGGAGTAAGGAGCATAGATGAAGATCACGCCGGTCCACTTGCCGGGCGCAGGCGAGCGCACGTCCACGTTGGCAAAGTTGCTCTGGCCCTGGGGCAGAGAATAGGCCGCGAAGCGGCCGCGCGGATCCACCAGGCTGAGACGGGCGTCCGCGCCGCTGCCGGGTGCGCCCGGGTAGGCGATGGCGGCGTCCAGGCGGGCGGCGCCCGGTGGCACCGTGAAGGTGAACGTCTGGTAGTTGTAAAGCTTGCCGTTGTTGAGCACGAACGTCGGCGCGCCGATCAGGTTGACCGAGCCGTTTCGGACATCCCGCTCTGGGCCCAGCGTGCGCCCGCTCAGCGATACCTCCTCGCCGGTCGGACCGGGGTTCGCGATGCCGACGCTCCAGGTTTGGGAGGTGTTGACCGGGGCGACCAGGTTCAACTGGTTGCGCGACAGCACCAACGGCGCTCCCACGACGCCGGTGCCGTGGTTGATGGATTCGGCCAAGCGCACGGCGGCATACGTATTCAGCAGCCCCGCGCCTTCTTCCTCTGCCGCCGCGCCCAAGTCGGAGGCGGTGCTGAGCAGAATGGTCTTGACCAGCGCCGGTGAGGGCGAAGCGCCGCCGTGGGTGGCCCGGTAGGCTTGAATCACCAGCGCCGCCGCACCCGCGGTCAGGGGCGCGGCCATGCTGGTGCCGCCCGCCGATTCCACGTCCGAGGGCTGGCCGACATCATTGAGGCAATCCGAGAAGTTGGGACTGGCGTCACACGACGCCCAGCCCAGATCGCCCGGCGCCACCAGGCTGAGGGTGCGGCCCGATTGATCGAAGCCGCTGGAGCTTAACGCGCTGATATTGTCATCCAGCCAGCCCCGGGGCGCGAACTGCTGCGCCCCGCCTTCATTGGTTTGGGCGTAGGCGCGGAAGGTGGTGGAGGCGCCCACCGCAATCACGTTGGCATCGCTGGCCGGATTGCCCACCGTGTCGGTGGATCCAGCGTCGCCGCTGGAGACGGTGACCGTGGTGCCCAGCGCCACGGCGGCATCGTCGAATTCCTTGACCAGGTCCACGGCATCGTCGGGAAAATCTGTGAAACCGAACGATTCATTGAGCACGTCGACGTGATCGTTGAGCACGGCGTATTCAATCGCCTGCAGGATGCTGGAGACGGTAAAGTAACCGCTCAGCGGTGCCGCCTTCAGGCCCACCACCGAGGCGCCCGGCGCCACCCCCTCGATGCGGATATAACAGCCGCCGGGATCGGGTTGGGCGGAAAACTGACCGAGGTTGTAAACCTGCGTGCCTTGGCCGGCGATGGCATTGGCGTCAATAAAACTCTCGCCCCCGGTGGTGGGGGCATTCGCGCCATCGCCGGAGAAATCCTGGTAGTCCACGAAAACCGACTGCCCGTTCGGGCGCAGGAAATTGGCGTTATTGGGGTCCGCGCCGTCGGCGATGAAGCCCACCGTCACGCCGGCGCCGGTAAACCCCAGCGAGCGCGCGGTAAGCGCGCCCCGCCTGGTGGAATCGGTGTGGGTGACCTGCAGGGCTTCCGGCTCCAGCAGAGGCGCATTGGGGTCCGTGCTGCAGGCGCCCGGCGGGACGGTCGAACCTTGGGCGGACGGCGGCGACCAGCCGCTATTGGGGTGGCTGGCCGGGCCGGGGGGACGCCGCAGCACGCTGTCGGAGAACACTTCCGCCACCGCCGGATTGGAGCGCAGCCGCTCCAGCTCGCCCGATGAAACCGTGGCGGCAACGGCGTTGACCATGCGGAACTGGCGCACGTGTCGCGCCTTGACCCGATTGAGCTCGCTCATCAGCGGCGCCTGGTCGTTCATGGCAGCCACGCCCGTATCGGAATGCGCCATGAGCACAATCACCTGGCGGTTGACGTTTTGCGACAATTGCGCCGCCATGGCATCGGTGAGCTGCGGGGGCGCGGCTTGCTGAGCCAGGGCGGGGAGCAGGAAGCAGAGGCCGAGCGACAGGGCCAGTAGCTGGAACCTGAGTTTCATGGCGGAGACCACCTTCCCCGGTTTCTGCCAGTAAACCGGACTAAGGGAGAGACTATAGCGCCGAGAGGTGAGTGTCAACCGCGGCGAGTCAGCGGATCGGGGCGGCGGGGTGGAATGAAACCAGTTCCAGCCTTAGCGCGGCACCCAGGTCTTGCCACCGTCGCTGGTGGTCCAGACCTGGCGATTGGCGGCGGTGATGACGCCGTTACGTCCCGAAAACTGGATGCTGCGCAGGGATTCGGATGCGGTGATCGCGCCCGGGAGACCGACGCGACGCCAGTGGACGCCATGATCGCTGGAGGCGAACAATTCACCTGCGGCGCCGCCCGCCCAGACCTGCCCGCCCTGGGCATAAAGCACCTGCACGTGCACCCCTGGCGCCAGCGGCACCGATTTCCAGATTCCGGCGGCGACCGCGTGCAGCAGCTCGCCGCTGCGCGATACCGCCCAGTCCACCGAGGCTGCCACCTGAGGGGCCAGCGGTACGGTGACCGCGCTGGCTTGATTGAAGCTGGAACTCAGCGGCAGGCTGGCGGCCGGGACGGGCGTGGTCAGGTCGAGCAGGCTGGGCTCGGGCAGCAGGACCTGGGGCGCGCCGGCGAGCGTGGGTTGCGCGGTCGTCAGTCCCCCCCAGATTGCGAGGCGCCCGCGGGTGCTCTGGCTCGCCTGCTGGTCTTGAAAGCCGCTGCGGAGGGTGGAAAAATTAAGGCTGGCTGCGGAGGCTGCCAACCCGGCCGGCGACCGGGCTGGGGCAGCGTCCGGCAAGGAGGGGAGGGCAGAACGAAGAGGCGAAAATACGGCGGGCGGAGGCGCGGGCGACAGGGGAAGCGACCGCAGCAGGGGCGGGGTCAGCTTTTGGGGTGCGGCTCCGCTCCGCTGCACCGAACTTTGCAGCCTGCCCGCAGCCTGCGGGGCCGGGGGCAGCGGCGTGCGCAGGGACCAGAAGGCCAGGGCGGCGACCAGCAGCACACTGGCGGCGATGCCGATCGGCTCCCAAGCCGTACGCGGACGCCGGAGCGGGGCGCTCGCCGGCCGTGTGCCGAGGGCCAAGCGGGCGGCGGCGGCGACGTGCCGGCAGTCAGTGCAGGTGGCAAAGTGAGTTTCCAACTCGCGCATAGCACGACGGCGTAGACTACCTTCGGCCCAGGCACTGAGTTCATTAGGGTCCGGGTGCGGCCTAGAGAGCATGCGGACCCTCCTGCGGCTGCGCTCGCAGGGCGTGGCGGACATCGAGACGCAACCAGCGGGGATCGGTGCGCAAGACGGCCTCGGTGGCCGTGGGGCGGAGACCGAGGGCTCGCAGTTCGCGGCGGGTGTCGCGGCGCAATTGCACCAGGGCGTGTGCGAGGCGGCGGCTGACCGTGGACTCATGCACGCGCACCACAACGGCAATTTCGGCTAGCGTGCGGCCATCGAGAAAGTAGAGACAGAGCAGCAGGCGCACCGGGGCCAACAGGCGGGCGAGCACGTGCGCCAAGGCGAGCTCCAAACACGTGCGCTCGGCGCTGGAGGCGGCGGGCTCGTCAAATTGGGGCGGGACAAGAAGAAATTGCAGGGTGCCGCACTCCTCCAGCGAGACCTGCTTGCGCTCCTGACGCCAGCGGTTGACATGCGCCTGGGCGAGCAGGGTGCACAGCCAGGCTTCGAGGCTGCCCAGGCCGCTGTAGGAACGTAACTTGGAGTTGGCGGCGCCGGCGGCGAACAGATCGCCGAGCAGGCTATCGGCCAGCTCGTGGGCGCGGGTGCAATCGTGTGTGAGCGCGTGGGCGGCAGCCCGCAGGCGCGGCTGGGCACGGCGCCACAATTGTTCCCATGCGGCTTCGCAGCCTTCCGCGCAGGCGCGCGCCAGGATCAGATCGTCCACGTGCAGGCGTTGACGGAATTGGCGCCGCGCTCGCGCGCTCGCGCCGGCGGGCAGATGGCGTGCTTCGACCTCGTGCAGCCAACGGCGGGCCTGCACCGGGCTGACGCCAAACTGAGCTGCCGCCCCCCGGTCGGGCCGTGCCCGGGCCTCGGACCCGTGTTGGAGCGGCGCGCCGGCGCTCAGATCTTTTCCGAGTTGGCGCGTCGGGGTGTACCAGGATTCCATACTGCCAACTGCCCCCATCGTAGCAGCTTGGTGGTGCGCGGGAGCGTCTTTGGGGCAAAAAAATAGTTTGCAAGAAGCGGCGCGCTGGGCGTTCTAAACAACAAAGGCGGAAAACTCTGACCGGTTCCCGCCGTCGGCGGGCGCCCCCCAGCCCGGGTGTCATGGGCTGGGGGTCCGTCGGCGATCGCCAGCCATGACAAAGCTTCCCCAACCACCGCGCGCCCTGACTTGGCCAATCCTGGTGCTTGTAGTGCTGAGCGCCCTGGCATTTCTCTACAGCTTGAATGTCCGGCGGCAGGATTGGAACGCGGCGCCGGGAGTGAGGCTAACGCGGCTGGTTCCCCCGCCGGCGACACGGCTCTGAAGGCGTGATCGTGGGCGGAGCAGCAGCTTACAATGTAAGCGGCTGTGCCGCAAATTTTCTCCACCTCGCGCGCCGAAGCGGCGGTGTTCCGGTTTCCGCCGCTGTTTTTCCCCGCGGTGATCCTGCTGGCGCTTGTCCTGCAAGCCTATCTGCCGGTGGTGGTGCATGCGGCGGTGTTTTTGGATTTGCCGCTGCTGATCGTCATTTATTGGGCCCTGACGAAACGCAAGGCGGAGAGCTCGGCATTGCTGGGGGCGGTGCTGGGAGTGGTGCAAGACAGCCTGTCGCACCTGGCGCTGGGGGTGAACGGGATCGCCAAAACCCTGATCGGGTATCTGGATACGCGCCTGGGAGGGCGGTTGGACGCCGACCACGGGGGCATCCGGCTGGCGGTGGTGGGAGCCGGATATATTCTCAACCGGGTGATTCTGTACGCACTGGAGCGCTTCCTGCTGGGCACGCCGGTGCCCTGGCGGAGTGGAATTACGCTGGTGGCAGCAGTGGTGAATGGCTTGGTGGCGGTGGCGCTGTTCCGGGGCCTGGACCGGTTCCGGCATTGGGTGTGAGGGCGGACGATGGCGGAAATCCTGGATCGCAGGGATAAATTGCCGGAGCGGCCGATGGCGTTGATCCAGTACGTGATCGTACTGGGCATCGTGGGACTGGTGGCGGGGCTGTGGCAGTTGCAGATTTTGCAGGCCAGCCGGTATGCACAGCTGGCGCGGCAGAACCGCATCCGGGTGGTGCCGATTCCGGCGCCGCGGGGACGAATGTATGACCGCCGGGGGAAGCTGCTGGTAGGGAACTACCCCTCGTTTACGGCGTATTTGATGCGCGACACCCGCAAGCAATGGCTAAGCGATTTGCCCGCCATCGCGCAGGGGCTGTTTGTGCCCTTGGCGCAAATGGAGGCAGCGGTGGACAAATACAGCGATGCGCCGCTGTACCAGCCCATACCCATCAAGCTGGACATTACGCTTGCCGATCAGGAATTCATTGCCGCGCATCGCGACCAATATCCGGAGCTGGAAACGGTGACCAGCAGCCGTCGCCTCTACCCGAAAAACGGCTACGCCGCCAACGTGATCGGATACGTGGGCGAGCCCACGGAAGCACAGATGCGGAAGTTCAATCTGCGGCCGGGGGCGATGGTGGGCAAATCCGGGCTGGAGGCGTATTACAACCAGACCCTGATGGGGACCGACGGCGAGGAGCGGTTGCTGGTGAACAGCCGTGGGCGTGTGGTGGGGACGCTGACGGACCAGCCGCCGATACCCGGGCATGATTTGCACCTGACGCTGGACGAGCAAGTGCAGTTGGCGGCGGAGCTAGCCATGGGCGACCGCCCGGGGGCGGTGGTGGCGCTTGATCCCCACACCGGCGCGGTGCTGGCGATGGTCAGCCGTCCGACGTTTGATCCCAACCTGTTCGTGCAGGGAGTAACCCCGCAGCAATGGCAGGCATGGTCGACAAACCCGCAGCATCCGCTCATGAACAAGGGGATTCAGGCGCAGTTGGCGCCAGGCTCGGTGTTCAAGCTGGTGATGTCGGTGGCGGGGTTGCAGATCAACCTCGCCGAAAACTTGAAGGTGGATTGCACCGGAGTCTTTTACTACTACGGGCACCCGTACCGCTGCTACATTTACACCGAACAACACCATGGCCATGGGGTGCTGGACATCAGCCAGGCCATTACGCAGTCCTGCGATTTTTACTTTTATACGTTGGGCAGCAAGCTCGGCATTGACACGATTGATCATTTCGCGCACGCCTTGGGGCTGGGACAGCGCACCGGCATTGACCTGCCCAACGAAGCGGCGGGATTGATTCCGTCGCCACAATGGCAGCTCAGCCACTTGCACCGGCCTTGGTTCCTGGGCGAAACCATCAACGTGTCCATCGGGCAGGGTTCGGTGACGGCCACTCCGGTGCAGTTGGCGCGGCTGGTGGGCGGCATTGCCAGCGGCGGGCATTTCGCCCGGCCCCACCTGAATGCGGACGCGACGGATACGGCGGGGTTCAACGTGCCGCTGAGCCCGGTCACCGTCGCGACGATCGCGGCCGGCATGCGGGGCGTGACCGAGCCAGGCGGCACAGCGGCCAGCGCGCATTTGGTGAATGTGGACTGGGGGGGCAAGACGGGCACCGCCCAGACCATATCCGACAGCGCCCTGCGGCGGCTGACCGGGTCCACAAGCCGGTTCACACCGAACGTGTGGTTCGTGGGGGTGTCGCCGGTCAGCGATCCCCAAATTGCGGTGTGCGTACTGTTCCAGCGCGGGTATGAAAGCTCGTATGCGGCGCGCATTGCGGCGCGCGTGGTCCAGGCGTATTGGCAGGAGCAGGTGCCCGCGCCGGCGCCGAAGCAGGGGGCAGGGGAGCCTTGATCCGATGGCGCGACATGGACTGGATGCTGCTGGGCGTAGTGTTGCTAATTTCCGTGATCGGGATTCTGGAAATTCACAATGCCACCATCGCGACTAAGTTTGCGCCGGTTTGGATCAAGCAAGTGTATTTTCTGGTGGCTGGGATCGGGCTGCTACTGATTTTTAGCCGCTTGGACTACAAGCTTCTGGTTGAGGCGAGCCCCTGGCTGTATTTGGCGTCGGTGGCAGCGCTAGGTCTGGTGTTGGTACTGGGACGGGCGATATTTCACTCGCGACGCTGGATTCCCGTGGCAGGGTCGCACCTGCAAGTATCCGAATTCGTCAAAATCGTTATAATTGTGGTGGTTGCGCGGTATTGTGGGGCGGCACGCCTGGCGCTGACGTGGATGGACGTAGTCAGGGTGGGGCTGCTGGTGGGCTTGCCGGCGGTTCTGGTATTGCTGGAGCCAGACTTGGGCACGGCCCTAACCTATATACCGGTAGCCGTGGTCGGGCTGATTCTGGGCGGCCTGCGGTGGCGGCAAGTGCTGCTGCTGGGCCTGGGATGCCTGTTGATGCTGCCGATCGCCTGGCACGAGCTCCATCCTTACCAGCGGGACCGGATTGTCGGGTTTTTGCAGCCGACGGCGGATCCGCTGGGGAGTGGGTATCAGGTGTTGCAGTCCAAGATTGCCGTGGGTGCAGGAGGGTTTTGGGGCCAGGGTATGGCCCAAGGAACACAGACGCGGGGCCAGTTTTTGCCGGTGCCGCATACGGATTTCATTTTTGCCGCCTTTGCCGAGGAGTACGGTTTCGCCGGTGCGCTGTTGCTGCTGGGGTTGTACCTGCTGCTGTTGCTGCGCTTAATCCAGAACGCACAACTGGCGCCGGATCGTACGGCGGGCATGGTGGTGATGGGCGTGGTGGCGATTTTGGCTTTTCACGTCCTGGTGAATGTAGGGATGGTGGTGGGGTTGATGCCGGTGACCGGAATCCCCCTGCCGTTGATGAGTTCAGGAGGATCGTCGCTGCTGTTCACGTTCATAGCGATCGGGATGGTGATGAACATCCGCATGGCCCGGTTTGTGAACTGAATAGCGTTAACCGTTTTCAACCAGGTTCGCGCCCCAGGCGCGCGCGCAAGCGCGCAGCGCCAGGCAGCGGATCCGCTCGAGGAGAGCGCATGAACAAGGAATTGTATGTATCGTCCACCCCCCATGAAACCCGGCTGGCATTGGCCGAGGACGGGGAAATTGCCGAAGTGTACTACGAGCGGGAACAGGAGTATTCTCTCGCCGGAGCCATCTACAAAGGGCGCGTGACCCGGGTGCTGCCGGGGATGCAGTCGGCCTTTGTGGATATCGGATTGGAACGGGACGCGTTCCTCTATGTCTCGGACTTTTTCGAGGACAGCGAGGAATACGACCGGGTGGTGAGCGAGGCGGAAAGCGCGGTGGCGCGCCTGGGCGCCCCGGCGGTTCCGCCGGCGGCCGTAGCCTCGCCCGCGTCGCCCGCGCCGGCGGGCGCGGGCGAGGCAAGCGCCCCAGCCGGAGGCTTGGCGGCGCCGGCCGAGCCGGCGCTGGATCAGCGTGGCCGGCGGGGACGGCATCGCGGCCGGCGGGGGCGCGGGGGAATTCCCGAAGAGAAGTTCGCGCGGCCGGAGGGAGCCATGGCCCCCGTTGCCGAGCCTGTGGCCGTTGCCGAGCCGTCGGGGACCGAAGCCGCCCCCGGGCCCGGCGCCGCAGTGAGTGCGCCGGTAAGCGCATTTGTGTTGCCGGGCGAGTCGCTTGCCAAATACCGCGGCCGCGCGCCCGCGTCCCGGGCAGCGGCGCCGCCCGCGCCCGCGGCAGCACCCGCGCCC
>JBOGKQ010000019.1:0-53759 GCA_050747905.1 Terriglobales bacterium
CTGCGCCTCGCTCCCACCCCACGGCGCAGGCGCCTTGGGGACCCCGGGGCTGGGGCCGCGCCTGCATGTTTCCCCGGGGGCGCTCGCTGGGACGCTCGCCCATTCCGAATTTCGCAGCCCTTCGCGTCGATTTTGCCCACGGTGCAAAGCGGCGCGACCCCCGCGAGACGGCTTGCTTGCCGTCAGCCACCAGCCCGTAATCGCCAATGGCGAGCGGCTGGGGCGGGGCAAGGGCGGGCACGGCCATCTCACCCAGGCTATCAGGCCGTGACCATCCTCGCGACCGCAGGCTGGGCTGCGGCCTGCAAGTTCCTCACTGCTTCCTGCTTTCTGCTTACTTCTACCGCAGCTTCGCCGCCAGCGCCATCACTCGCAGCCGCAAGTCGTAATTCGCATCCGCCGCCTGCAGTTGCTGCAGCAGCGGCTGCAATGCCGCTCGCGCCGCCACCTCATCACCCAACGCCAGCTCATCACTCGCCAACTCGAGATAGGCCTCCTGGCCTTGCGGCTGAGGTTCCCAGCCGATCAGTGCTTGGTTCGGCGTTATCGTTCTTTGGTACCAGAGCGCCGCTTGCTTTAGATCACCTTGTCGCTGAAATGCGTGTGCCAGCGCTTCGGTGGTCAGGTTGTGCACCGAGTCCCCATCTTCCCCGCTCGGCAGGCCGAAGATTGCGATCCCCTGCGCCGCGTGGCCCTCGGCCACGGCAATCTCCCCGCGCAGCAGCCGCACGTAGCCTTGGTCCTCGAGATTGCCCTCCTGGGCCAGGGGCTGTATCTCGGCCAGGATGCGCTGCGCTTCCGCCGGCTCACCCAGCCGCGCCCATTCCCGCCCCGCCAGCCCGCCCCAGGCGACCTTGGGGTTGAGCTGGCGGAAATCCGCCATCGAGGCTCGCATCTCCCGCTCCGCCGCCGTCTTGTCATCCTGGGCGGCGGCGATTTCTGCCAGCAGCAAATGGCTGCGCGCCGGGGTCAGCGGACCAGGGTCGCGTCGCGCCGCGGACGCCCGTAACTCCTGCTGCCGCGCTGCCGTCAGTTTGCCCTCGAGGAAATCTAGTCGGGCCAGCGAATCCATGCCCGTGGCCCGCAGGCTGGGGTCATGCAGCAAAATGGCAAACGCCGCCGCCGCTGCCTGGAACTGGCCCAGCCGGGCCAGAGTGAAGCCATACTCGCGGTTGATGTCGCCGGCCAACTGCCAGTGCGGATCCAGTTGAAAGGCGCGCCGATACGCCGCCAGAGCCGCGTTCGAATCGCCTAGGTCGGCGTCGGCCGTCGCCAGCTCGACGTGGGCGCGCGCGTCGTCGGGCGCGACTTGCAGGATGCGCCGGTAAATGTCCAACGCTTCCGCCGCGCGTCCATGCATGCGCAGCAGGTGACCGTAATCGTTCAGCATTGCCCAGTCTTTCGGGTACACGCGCAGATAGTCCTCATATAAGGCTGCTGCACGCGCCGCCTGGTTGGTGCTGTCGGCAAAGTTGGCGGCGATGATCTCCCGCTCGCGGTCGCTCAGGTGGCTGGCTGGCGCCAGCGCCCTGGCATACTCGGCGCGGCATGCGGCTTCGGCGTAAAAAATGTAGCTGCAGTCGGCAGCGGCCAGCGCCGCATGCGCCATGGCGAAATTGGGGTCGTCCGCCAGCGCAGCGCGATAGAGCGCCACTGCTTGGTTGAAATGACCGGCGCCCCAATTCTGGCTGCCATTGGCATAGTCCTGTAACGCCTGCAGCGATTGCGTGGTGACTTCCGGCAGGGGCCGCGAGGCCCGCACCTGGATCACCGATTCCCCCAAATCGCGCCGAACCTCCCCGGCGATCCGTCCCAGTCCGTCGAGAATTCCGTCCGCCCCCGCCGCGCGCTCGCTGTAGGAGCGAACGACCGCGCCCGTAGCCGGCTCGATCAGCTCGGCCGTCAACTCGTATTGCTTGCCGGCGCGGGTGATGCCAGGCGCGACCAGGGCCTGAATACCTTCGCGCAGGCAGATCTCGCGCCCGAGGGCGCTGGTAACGCGGGCATCGGCAGGTTGATCCATCAAGGGCAGCACGCTGGCCAGCCGGTCGCGGGGAAACACTGCCACCCAGCGGGACTGTTCCAGGCTGATCGCCAGGGCCCCATTCAGCGCCTGGTCCAACCGAGGCTCCCCGGTCTGGTTATCCATGTCGGCGATGAGGATCGAGTCATGCTGCCGGAATGCCAGCACCGACCGCGCCCGCAGCAACCACTCCACCCCGCACGCCAGAACCAACCCGGCCACCGCCGCCCATCTCCACAACCGCCGCCGCTTTGGCGTCGGCGCAGGCATTCCAGCCTGCGCGCCGCCGGCCACGGCCTCAATCTTCGCCGCTACCTCGGCCACCCACCGGTACCCTCGCCGCGGCACCGTCTCCACAAACCGCGGATGCTCGGCCTCATCGCCCAACGCCTTGCGCAGTTTCCGCACCGCCGTGTTCAGGCCGTCTTCAAAATCCAGGAAAGTGGCGTCCGGCCATAGGGCCTTCTGCAACTCCGTCCGCGTCACCAGTTCGCCGGGACGCGCCAGCAGATACTGCAATAGCTTCAGGGGTTTTTCCTGAATTCGCACGGCCGCACCCGCCCGCCGCAATTCGCCCGAGTGCCCGGTGAGCTCGAACTCTCCGAACTGTAAACACGCGGCCACGGTAATGGATGATTATATAACCCGTAAGACGGGGACACAACTACCACTAATAGGGATAGTGTCGAGGCCCAGCGCAGCACCGGCCGGGACCCTGGCCGGCCGCCGGCCGAAACTGCGCGGGGGCCCGCGCTAGCCAACAGTCCGGAACTAGTTCAGCTCTAGTTCAGCCAGAATCCATTGACTGCGCAGGGCAGGGGCTGGATTCTGGCGGCTGCAGGAGGCGTAGCCATGAATCGTTTTGGTCAGTGTCTAGCAGGTCTCGGGCTAGTGGTCCTGGCGGCAGGGTCGGCCCTGCATGCCGATACGATAACACCAAGCAACCTGACGTTTGCCATTTCGGGGTATTCGGCCCCGGTGGGCGAAAACGTGAACTGTGCTTTCTTTTCTTGCCCGACCGTCACCTCATCGGGACCGTCCATCCTGCCGTCGCTCTTTGATCCTGGCACGGGTAACGCCGCCGGAGCAGTGAACCTGAGCAACGGCGGAGGCACCTACGTGCTGAGCGGCGGGTTGAACGCCGATGGCACCTCGGCGAATTTCAACGCCGACGGTACCGTCACCGGAACGTTGGTGTTCCCGATTCCCATCGCTTACAACTTCACCGTAACGACCGATCAACCCTGGGCATTCGGCTGCCTCAAATGCCCCGTCGGCGTCCAAAACGACCCCTCCGTCGACTGGGACTTTCAGTTTGAGGTTACCGACGCCGATGGCAACCAATACTTCACCTCGGTGAACGGCTTCACCCCGGATGGCACCGTCATCTTCGATCCGTTTGCGCCGATTATTACCTCCACGGTTACATCGACGCCAGGCGCGTCGCTGAGCCCTCCTTGTTTCACCTATAACCCACCACCGGGTGGGCCACCTTGCCCCACTTCGGTCCCGCTGTTGGCTGGCAGCACCTGGAGTAGTACGCTCAGCTTTACACTGGCCAGCAATACCCAAAGCCTGCCCGGACCGACTGGGCTCGAAATTTCCGATCCGTTCGCCCTGAACACCTTGACCGCGCCGGGAGAAGTCACTCCCACGCCCGAGCCGGCCAGCCTGTGGCTGTTCGGCGTCGGCACGTTCGCCCTGTTGGGCCTGGCCATTCGGCGCAGGGCATTGATCGCTGGGCCGCCACGGTGACCACGCCCGGCGCGCTGCGGCGGAGACCCGGGCGGTCCCATCGGTGACAGGCCCGAGGCTCCGAGGCAGCCGGGGGCCTCAGGCAAGAGCGAGCAGCAACAGACCGCATTCTCAGGCGACGGCCTGCTTCACAAGCGCGGCGATGCGGGCCTCGATGTTGGCGCGGGCCCCAGCGCGTCTGCTTCGCCCTGCTGGAACTGCGCAGGGCGAATTGCGCCGCGCGCCCCGCTTTTGCTCGCGTCGGGTTGCCCGCCCTGCTGTGAGCGCGCAGGGCGGGTTGGGAGCCCTTGGCCCCAACCCGACGCTGCGCACTGTGGGTTCACTCACGGGCAAGACACCTACCTCGGCTGGGGAGCGATCCGCAGGTAAGGCTTGGGCGCCTTCCAGCCGCCGGGGTAAATCTGCTTGGCCTCTTCGTCCGATACCGAGCCCGAAATGATGATGTCTTCGCCCGGCTTCCAGTTCACCGGCGTGGAAACCTTATGCCTGGTGGTGAGTTGGATGGAATCGAGCACCCGCAGCACCTCGTCGAAATTGCGCCCGGTGCTCATAGGATAGCTCAGCATCAACTTGATCTTCTTATCGGGGCCGATCACGAACACGGTGCGTACCGTGGCATTGTTCGCGGCCGTGCGACCGTCGGACGTGGTTCCCCCATCGGCCGGCAGCATGTCATAGAGCTTTGCGACTTTGAGTTCCGGGTCGCCGATCATCGGGTAGTTCACCTGGTGGCCCTGAGTTTCTTCTATGTCCGCTGCCCATTTTCCATGACTGCTCACCGGGTCCACGCTCAGCCCGATAATCTTGCAGTTTCGTCTCGCGAATTCGGGCTGCAAGCCGGCCATGTAGCCGAGTTCGGTGGTGCAAACGGGAGTAAAGTCTTTGGGGTGGGAAAACAAGATCGCCCAGGCATCCCCGATCCATTCGTGGAAGCTGATGGCACCTTCGGTGGTCTCGGCGGAAAAATTGGGGGCTGTATCATTGATGCGTATGGACATTGTTTCATTCTACCCCGCATCTCCATTTTGACGCCTGATTCTGTAACCTTCGGCCGCCAGAATCGTCAATGTTTATGCGGGTGCGGCAGCGATTTCGACACCGTAGAAGGCAAAACCCAATGGGTGAGAGCGAAAAACGGGCAATCCAGCTCAGTTTCAACCCTTCGGTCCGGATTGATTTCCAGGGTTCGCGCATCACCTCTGACGGCGGCCTCTTATTGGTGCGCGAGTTGGATGAGCGGCTGGGCTTCGGCGAGCTTGCCGCCGGTTGCCTGACGGACACGCGGGCGAGGAACACGCAGTTACCGATCATCGATCTGCTGCGCCAATCGGTGTACAGCAGGTTGGCAGGTTACGAAGACATGAACGACGCCGAGCGACTGGCGCAGGACCCCGCCTTCCGGCTGATCGGTTCCGAAAAGATATGGGAGCGGGGCGCGGCGCTGCCGTCGCGGCTGCAAAGTTTCGAGACGCAGATGCTGGCCGACGATGGCAACTTCGCCGGGCTGGCGCGGCTCAATCGTGCGCTGGTCGCGAAAGCTGAGGCGCTCGACGCGCGGGTTCGGGTGGTGCTGGACATGGACTCGACCGAGATTCGGGTATTCGGCGAACAGGAGGAGAGCACCTACAACGGACATTTCGAGTCCACGTGTTACCACCCGCTGCTGCTGTTCAACCGCGACGGCGATTGCCTGGGCAGCAAGCTGCGGCCCGGCAACGTGCACAGCGCCGACGGATGGGAAGAGCTGTTGTTGCCGGAGATCGACCGGCAGCAGGCGACGGGGAGAGAGGTTGCGTTTAGGGCCGATGCGGCATTTGCCAAACCGGAGATTTATGAGGCCTCGGAGACGCGAGGCGTCAAGTTCGCGATTCGCATGCCAGCCAATGACAACCTGGAGCGGGACATCGCGGAGCTGCTGAGCCGCCCGGTGGGCCGGCCGAGCCACAAGCCGGTGGTGTGGTACAAAAGCTTTCTCTATCAGGCGGCGACTTGGAAGATGGCGCGGCGGGTGGTGGCGAAGGTCGAGCATCACGCTGGCGAGTTGTTCCCGCGCGTAGGCTTCATCGTAACCAACATGACGCTGCCGAGCCGGGCGGTAGTGCGCTTCTACAACAAGCGGGGCACGGCGGAACAATGGATCAAGGAGGGGAAGGAGGCCGTGAAGATGACCCGCCTGAGTTGCCACCGCTTCCGTTCCAACGAAGTCCGGCTGTCGCTGAGTCTGATTGCCTACAATCTGGGGAACCTGTGGCGGCGGCTGGCGCTGCCCGCGAAGATCGCGAACTGGTCGTTGACGAGCTTGCAGCAGCGGCTGGTGAAAACCGGTGGTCGCCTGGTCAAGCACGCCCGGTACCGCTGGCTGTTCCTGGCCGAGAGCCACCTGACGCGGCGGCTGTTCGAGAGCATGGTGCGGCGCATTGCGGCCCTGCCGCTCCCGGCCGGGTAGCCGACCGGCGGTGCGGCGATTGGAAACTTAGCCGAAGAGGGACGAAGATGGGGAGGTGTCCACAAAATGCTCGAAATACTGCCGATTTTGCCATGCGGGGCGCACCCAAGAGGTTCCCGGCCCGCCTGCGTTTACCCGGCGCCGCCGGTTTCCCCAAGACGACGGCAACCGGGTGTAGAATCTGGGGCCATGGGATGGCCAAAATGGTTATTCCGGTCTACTAGCGGTGAGCCTCTCGCAGGGCCACGGCTCGTAACGGCTGGTTTTGCTCCAGGCGCGGCTGAAGCACGCGGATCGGCTGGTGTCGGCCACCCCGAATGCGTACAGTCAGACCATTTGATCTGGATTCCGCGCCCGACTCAGACGCCGCAGAAAGCGATTACAAGCCCTGCTGGCTGTTCTGGTGGCTGTTCAGTTTGGAAATGGTGCAGTTCTATGCAGCATCCTGCGGAGGTCTACTTTCGGTAACCTCGCAGTTTGCACAGTCTCGCGTTTCGGTGCAGGCGCCTGCGCTGATGGACTGACGTTTTTGAGTCTGCTGCGTCCGCCAGTTCCGCCACTCCAGCACGCCTTAGGTAAGCGCTTATTGTACAGCTACTTGCCGCTGTCCCGGCAAGCTGGCCCCAGGGCCGTAAAAACCGTTGTTGTCCCTTCCGGTGTCCGTTTGCACCCCGGCTACAGCAAAATCCTGCCCCGGCTTCGTGCTGCCCCACCCTCCCAGCAGTCGCACCATTTCCAACTGGTGCTCGGCGGGGGCGAGATGGGCGTAGCGGCAAGTCATGGCAATGGTCTTGTGGCCCATCAGTTCTTGCACGGTTCGGGGGGGCGCTCTGCGTTGCTGAGGAGGCACCGAGCTCGGCCCGTTTGCACCTGCGCTGCTTCATAGCGGTGGTTTGGCGGGCTACACCAAACCATCATCCCTCCCGCAGCACCTCCGCCGGATCCACGCGCGCGGCGCGGCGCGCCGGCCCGTAGCAGGCACATGCGGCGGCAGCGGCGATGACGAGCGCCGTCGCAGCGAGTATTGCCGGATCATACGAGCTTACTTTGTAAAGTGAGCTGGCCAGTAAACGTCCGGCTGCCAGCGCACCTGCCATGCCCGCGAGAATGCCCCAGCCGGTCAGCCGCATGCCGTCGCCGAGAACCTGCCGAACCAGTTGGCTCGGCTGTCCGCCGAGTGAAAGCCGGATGCCCATCTCCTGGCGCCGTTGCGCTACCGCGTACGAAAGTACGCCGTAAATGCCGGCGAAGGCGAGAATCAGCGCTAGCCCGGCAAACAGGGCCACCAGGATCCCCAGAAACCGCTTGCCGCCCGCCTGCTGATCGATCGTTTGCTGCATGGTGGCGACATTAAACAACGCCAGATCGGGATTGATTGCCGCCAGCACCTTGCGAACGCTCGGCACCAGCGCTAGAGGGTGCGCAGAACGGATCGCAATCGCAAGCCAGTTGTCTCCTACAAACGGCTGGTATAGCTCCGGCTGCACAGGTGCGCCCAGCGACTGGTTGGCAACATTGGCGACGACTCCAATGACGCGAAGCGACGGTCCCGGCGGCCCAAACCAGATCTCTTGGCCAACAGGGTCTTGCCCAGGCCAAAAATCCCGGGCGAGCGTCTGGTTAATCACCGTCGGCAGTACAAGTGTGCTCATCTGTGCGGCGGTCGGAGCATGACCATCGTCGTACTCGGCGTTCAGGCGAACGGCGCGTGTTTCATCGTCTGTACTGAAGCCGCGACCGCGCACGATCGCAATTCCAAACAGATGGAAATATGCCGGCGTCACACTGTGGCCCTCGGCCAACAGTTCCTGCTTGCCGCGCCATGGACGATCGCGGGGTGCGACATAACTGGAGCCGTTCCAACTGAGCGGCAGTGAATCGGAGAGTGCCACGGTCTGCACGCCCGGCAAGGCCTCGACGCGATGAAGGAGCGCTTGGGCAAATTGGAAATCCTGCGGGTTGTACCAAAAGTCGCGGTTCACCTCTGGCAGCGAAATACGCGCGGTCAGTACGCCATTGGGGTTGATTCCAATTGGCGCGTGAACAAGGCGATATTGGCTGTCGAGCAACAATCCGGCGGCTGCGAGCAGCATGACCGACAGCGCAATTTCCGCCATCACCAGCCCGCGGTTCAGCTGTGCGCGCCGCCGATCGACGGTCGCGCGCACGCCCAAGCCCACGCCCGGCCCGCGCCACGCCAGCGCCAACCCGAAAGCAATTCCGGTCACCACGGCAAGCGAAAACGCAAATGCCAGAACTGGCAGATCGAGCCGGATCGGATTGGGCGTTGCCAGACCGGTTTGCTTCAGGCTGGTCAGCCAGCGGATGCCGCCGAATGCAAGCGCCAATCCTGCCGCTCCGCCGGCGCATGCCAGCAAAATGGTCTCCGTCAGTAGTTGTTGGGCCAGGCGCACACGGCTGCTGCCCAGCGCCATCCGGATTGCCATTTCCGGCTGCCGCGCCACTGACCGCGCCAACAGCATGCTCCCGACATCCACGCAGGCGATCAGCCAAAGCAGCGCCGCTGCCCACAGAATCAACAGCAACGGCCGCCGGCTGCTGCCCGTAATTTCCGCGTGTAACGGAACCACCACGGCGCCAAAGCCCTTGTCGTCCTTGGGGTACTGGTTTGCCAGTCGCGCCGCAATCGTGCTGAGATCCGCGTGTGCCTGGGCAACGGTCACGCCGCTCTTGAGCCGCCCGACAGCAAACAAATGGTGGTCGCCGCGCCCACCCTGCGCACTTGCAGTCATCTCCAGCGGTGTCCACAGTTGCGTGATTCCCCACGGAAATTTGAACCCTGGCGGAATCACGCCAAGAATGGTGTAAAGCTTCTCATTGAGCTTCACCGTTTGCCCGACGATTCCCGCATTCCCTCCGAACTGCTGCATCCAGAACGCATAGCTCAGGACGGCTTCATGGGTGTGCCCCGGGCGTGTGTCGGCAGCAGTGAAACCCCGGCCGAGGATCGGCCGAATGCCGAAAACCTGAAAAAATCCTGCCGATACAACGTAGTTTTGCACTGAGATGGCGCCTTTGTGGTTCGCAAGATTGTTCACGGTTGTGCCGGTGTATAGCGCCATATCCGCAAACGCCTGGTTCTGCTTCTGCCAGTCGACAAAATCCGGATAGTCCATCCACCAGTGGCTGCCCGGACTGTTCAGCTTGGTCATGTAAAGCTGCATCAATTCCTGCGGATGCGGATACGGCAGCGGGCGCAGCAATACGGCGTCGGTCACGCTGAAAATGGCCGTATTCGCCCCGATGCCCAGCGCCAGAATCAGAATCACCGTGGACGTAAAGCCAGGATGATGCCGCATCTGCCGCAGGGCGTAGCGGGCATCCTGGGCAAACGATTCCAGCCAGCGCAGGCCGCGCGCGTCGCGGCATTCCTCCGCGATCCAGTCGCCTGCGCTCATTGCGCGCAGGGCGGCGGTGCGCGCCTCACGCGCGTCCATGCCGGCTGCGCGCTTCTCGGCGATCAGGTTATCGAGATGGAAGCGCAACTCGGCATCCATTTCCGCCTCGACCCTCTGCCGACAGAATAGCGTGCGCAGGCGCAGGTGCAGGGTGTCGCGCAGGCGGCTCATCGCGCTTCGCCTCTTACCGAAGCCAGTACCAACCCAATAGCCGCTGACAGACGTTCCCACTGCGCTTCTTCACGTTCCAGCCATTTCCGCCCGGCAGCGGTCAGGGCGTAGAACTTCGCCCGGCGGTTGTTCTCCGACTCGCCCCACGCCGCCCGTATCCAGCCATTCTGCTCCAGCCGATGTAGCGCTGGATAGAGCGCTCCCTGCCGCACCTGCAAGACTTCCTTCGACACCTGCCGAATGCGCTGCGCGATACCCCAACCGTGCATCGGTTCGAGCTCAATCGTTTTCAGAATCAGCAGGTCGAGCGTGCCTTGCACCAAATCGGCGGGTTTGCCCATCACTTCGCTCCTGTCAATGAATGACAGTATAAGGTTACCTGTCAAGGATTGACACAACTAAAAGTTCAGCTGCATCCCTGCACCTCGTACATCCGGGTGGAGTTCGTACCAATCCTGAGAGCACGAATTGAGGGAATCCTTGGTGATGGCGGCTGGGACCTCCAAATCAGCGCCACGGACCCGCACGTGGTCAGCTTCCGCTATCCCAGCGCGGTCGAAAGCGAGCTCGCCTACGTTGCCCCACAGGTGGTATTGGAAATCGGCACGCATGCCGAGTTCGTTCCACGAGGGCAATTCACCATTCGTCGTTTGCCGCCGAGGAGTTTCCCAACGTGTTTGAAGCGCCGGATACAACGGTCGTTGCGCTGCTGGCGAAGCGCACGTTTTGGGAGAAGGCAACGATTCTGCACGCCGAGTATCACCGCGCCCCAGCGGCGGCGATGCCAGCGCGCTACTCACGGCATTATTATGATCTTGCTGTCCTGGCCCGCGGCGAAGTCAAACACCAGGCATCGGCCGATCTGGATCTGCTGGCCCAAGTCGTGCGTCACAAGAAGATGTTTTATCCGTCCGCTTGGGCAAGGTACGACCTTGCGGTTCCCGGGACGCTTCGTTTAACCCCACACGAGGCGCGCGTCCTGGGCTTGAGGCAGGATTATTGCGCCATGCGCGCCGATGATCTTTGGCGAGGCGCCGAGCTTCGACTCCATTCTTGCGACGCTGGAGCTTGAAGCCGAAATTACTTCATCTGGCGGCACGGCGCCAATTTCACCTGTCAGCAAAAAGCCCAAGGCAACCAGGTACGTTTTCGTTAACGGCCTCCTCAACTGTCAAACGGAATAGGTGAAACCTGTCGGTAGGAGCCCCCACTCGAAAGAGCTCCGGGTGTTAGACCGAAACCGCGAAGATCAACGGCGGCAAGCCCGCGCCACCGGTGGCTGGGGTGCCGCATCCCGCCCTTCACGTCAGTACCTGGATAGCCCATACCAGCAAGATCGCACTGTAGGTGTTGATCAACAGCGTTCTGATCCAGTGCGTAGCCAAAAACTTCGCCAGATAGGGGCTGTTCGGCCCCCTCTCGTCACGGCTCAATTTGCCCTGCAACCGCCCCCAGAAGATAGCCGTCAGCAGATGCGACATGAGCTGCGCCGCCAGATTGCTCCATATAACCCATGCCTGAGAACCGTCCGGGTGATAAAAGATGAGCGCGACGGACCCCGCCAGCGCCAACCCAAGCGGCGCAAAGACCCAAAACGGCAGCTTCTTCCAGTGCGCCGACTGAATCTGGTGACAATCCTTCGCATCCACCAGCCTCCATGATCGGAAGATATCGACTTCCAGCGCCCATATCGTCCCCGTGAGATAAAACGACAGCGCCAGATTGACCAGCAGGAACGTTTGCGGACTCATTTGCCTGTTCCCTCCTAATCCCGCTTCTCCCGGACTCTCTCCAGTTCCGCAAGAACCTCTTCCAGTGTCCCGGCCAGGCGGCGCGCGGTGCTTGCCGGCAAGGCCCCCAGCGTTGCCTCGAACCGCGCCACGCGGGCGGCATGGACCCTGTTCAGAAGCCCGCTGCCTTTTGCGCCCAGTACGACTCTCCGCTCACGCCGGTCCACGATCCCTTCTGAGCGCTTCACGAATCCGCGCCGAACCAGCTTGTCGATCATGAAACTGGTCGCTGGCCGCGACAATCCCGCGTGGTTGGCGACTTCGGATACAGTGCGAGGGTCTCGCACATACTCCAGCACCGCAAGTTGCGGCAGGGTGATCTTCGCCGCGTGCACCAGCGGAAGCATTCGGCCGCCGTCGTAGCGGTGCATTTCATGGAGGAACTGGCCCACCATCTTCGCCAGCTCCGTCCGGCCTATCGCTAATGGGTCCATATTCGAAACTATTCTAACTATGGAACCATCTGTGCGTCAACCAGCGTTCCCATAGCGTTCCCATAGATCCATTTCCTTCGTCTACGGGGAGTGGATCCAGCCTTCTCGACTGGCGCCTCGTCAATCAACTCAGCGAAACCCGTACCTTGTGCTGGAGAGCGTGCCTTAGGCCGCCGACGGGGCGGCGGCGCTGGCCGTTGGGCGCGCCTTCGCTAATTCTTCGGTGCCGGTTTTGGTGCCGGTTGGAGCTGGCATTTGGTGCGCTTCGGTGCGGAGCGCTGCGGAGGCAAAATCGCAGAAAAGGCTTGCAAACATTGGGCAAATGCGGGATGATGCGTGCAGATGCGGAGCCCTGAAAACGGGCGAAATTGGCATTTTGAGTCTGCTGCGTCCGCCAGTTCCGCCACTCCAGCACGTCTTAGGTAAGCGCTTATTGTACAGCTACTTGCCGCTGTCCCGGCAAGCTGGCCCCAGGGCCGTAAAAACCGTTGTTGTCCCTTCCGGTGTCCGTTTGCACCCCGGCTACAGCAAAATCCTGCCCCGGCTTCGTGCTGCCCCACCCTCTCAGCAGTCGCACCGTTTCCAACTGGTGCTCGGCGGGGGCGAGATGGGCGTAGCGGCAAGTCAATGTTGGCGCGGGCCCCAGCGCGGCTGCGCCGCGCGCCCCGCTTATGCTCGCGTCGGGTTGCCCGCCCTGCTGTGACTGCGCAGGGCGGGTTGGGGGCCCTTGGCCCCAACCTGACGCTGCGCCTCGCTGGGGCCGCGCCCGCATGTTTCCCCGGGGGCGGGCCGCCGTGCCGAATTTCGCAGCCCTCCGCTTCGATTTTGCCCACGGTGCAAAGCGACGCGACCCCCGCGGGGGCGAGATGGGCGTAGCGCCAAGTCATGGCAGTGGTCTTGTGGCTCTTGCACGGTTCGCAGGAGGGCGCCAGCCATCACCAACCGCGAGCAGCTCCCGGCCGTTCCGCTCAGTGCACCCAGTTGATGGCGATCGCGGGTGTTACCGAGCGGGTGAAATTGTGTCCCGCCTCAATCAACCGCAGACCGTACAGAAAACCCAGACTCGCCGTCACGTTGTATTCGATTGCGGGCGCGCAGACCAACTGTTCGCTCGCGCCCGAGTCCGATGCCACCGCTTGCGGGTCCAACCCGCGCACGCGGGTGCGGTTCTGGTATCGCGACACGGCATCGAACGCCAGCACCCAGTGGCGCGTCAGGCTGTACTCCAGACCAAGATCGGCATTGCTCACCGCGCCGGGGTGTGCCTCGCCGACAAAATGCTGATCGGTGCCGTAGACGCTCACCCCCGACACACGGGCCGTGGTCGAGAACGACTGGGACAAATTCAGCCGCGCACGCAGGATACGCCCGTTGGGCAGCCAAAAAAACGTCTGGGAAAACAGCGACAGCATCGAGGTGTGAACGCCGGCACCGAACCCATCGCTGGCGGACGTGCCCAGCCGATCATAGCGCCCGGTGGGAAACGACTCCTGAAAATTGAATGCCAGCGCGGGCGCCCAGTGCCCCGGATGATAACGCCGCAGAGCATATTGCCCCACCAAGCTGAAATCGCCCAGCTCCAGCCGCGTGCTGTGGTCGCCGCCTGGAAGAAGCTCGTAATCGAAGGTGGGGATCAGACCGACGGTCAGCCGGTCGGTGGCGCCGTATTCGATATAGCTCAGCGAGCCCGCCGTATTCGACAGCGGGCTGGTGACCACGTCGTAAAAATAAGGTTCGACGAGAAGGTGACCCCGCGGCAGCGTCCCCGCCGATGGCGCCAGCATGGGCCCGGTCCACCACGCCTGCTGCAGGGTTTCCCGGGTGCTGGGCGGCGACTGCGCCCAGAGCGGCGCCACCGTCCCCAGCAGACAGGCCAGAAGAGCGATTGCGGGCTTCACGATGTTGGCGCGGGCCCCAGCGCGGCGCGACCAAATTGCAGGTGCATGGGGCTGGCCATGGGGTGATAATCAGGCAAGGAAGTGGTCTGGGCAATAGCCAGTTGCTGGTATTCTTACCTGACCACTTTGGGGGAATCATCCAGCGATATTCCAGCGGACCTCCGTTCGCCATCGCGATCAGCCGCACGGCCGGCGGGGTCATTCACCGCCAGCTGTACACCTGGTTCCAGCGCGCGATCGCCAATGGCACGCTTCGCCCTGGGCAAAGCGTGCCCTCCAGCCGCGCGCTGGCGGCCGAACTCGCCATCTCGCGCGCGCCCGTATTGTGCGCCTACGAGCAACTCATGGCGGAAGGCTACCTGGAGCCGGTGCGCGGCGCGGGCACGCGCGTGGTGCGCTCCATTCCCGGAGACGACGCGCGGCAACTTGGAGACGCCCGGTCACAGCCCGACCGACGAGAGGGCGGCTCCGGCAAGAGGGGGCCGCGCCGCGTCGCCAGTTTTGCCCGTCAGGCCCGCGGCGACGAAGTGCAACCATGGCTGCGATTGCGCGGCGCCTTCCGCATGCACTCGGCGGCGCTGGCAGAGTTTCCGGTGGGGGTGTGGTCGCAGCTCCTCGCCCGCCACGCGCGCCATGCCACCCCTTCCAGTCTGGACTACGGCGACTCGATGGGCATGCCGGCGCTGCGCGAGGCCCTGGCGGCTTATCTGGGCGTGGCGCGCGCGGTGCGCTGCCGCGGCGCGCAGGTGATTGTAACCAGCGGATCGCAGCAGGCGCTGGCCCTGGCCGCGCGCGCCCTGCTCGAGCCCGGCGACCACATCTGGATGGAAGAGCCCGGCTATCCGGGCGCCCACCAGGCCTTTCGCGCTGCCGGTCTGCGCATGGCGCCGGTTCCGGTGGATGGCGAGGGACTGGTGGTGGAGGAGGGCAGGCACCGCTGTCCGCAGGCGCGCGCCGTCTACCTCACTCCCTCGCACCAATATCCGCTGGGTATGGTCATGAGCGCCACCCGGCGTTTGCAGCTACTGCAGTGGGCCTCTCGTACGGGCGCCTGGGTGCTCGAGGACGACTACGACAGCGAATTCCGCTACGGCACCACCCCCATCGCTGCGCTCCAGGGGCTCGACGCGGACCAGCGCGTAATTTATATCGGCACCTTTAGCAAGGTGTTGTTTCCCTCGCTGCGGATCGGTTATATGGTGCTGCCGCCAGATTTGGCCGCCCGCTTCGCCGCCGTGCGCGACGCCGCGGACATCTGTCCGGCCTTTCTCCACCAGGCCGTGGCGGCGGACTTTCTGCGCGAAGGCCACTTCGGCCACCACGTCCGACGCATGCGTCTGCATTACCAGGGCTTGCGCGATTGCCTCGATCATGAGCTCGCGCGCCAGCTTCCGGGCCGCTTGGAACCAGTGGGCGCCCGCGCGGGCATGCACCTCGCCGTACTGTTGCCGCCGGGAACGTCAGATCGTGCGATTTCCGCCACCGCCCTGGCTCGCGGGCTTTCGCTCCTGCCGCTGTCGTTTTGCCGTCTGCGCCCGGGGGCGCGTCCCGGCCTGGTGCTGGGCTACGGCTCCCTCAGCGCAGGCCAGATTCGCGATGGCGTGCGCGAACTCGCCGCGTGTCTGTAGCTCGTGGTGGTAATCAGTTGGCGGGTGCTGCCAACGAGAGTGGGGTGCGCCGTTTACTTCACCGAAAACGACAGTGTCTTGAGCACAGTTCCGTCGGCTGAGCTGACGCTCACCTGCCAGTCTCCCGCCGCGCGGACGGTCTTGTAGGCCCAAGTGCGCCACGGGCTCCCCTTGACGTCGAGCTGAGTCTGAAGGCTGCCGCCGCCGGGAGATTTCCAAGTGACTGTGATGGAATCGGACGAGCCTCCGGCAACTTCAAGCCACAAATAAACCTGGCTGTCTACCGGGAACGAGGTGGCTTCGCCGCTCAGTTGGCGGTTTTGCACGGCGGTCCCCAGCTTCGCCTGGGTAACGGTCAGCGGCGTGGCCGCCACGGCAACTAAGGATGCAAACATGAGAAACCCTACCGCAAAAGCCACAGTTCGAGGTTTCATGTGCGCATCATCCCACCGCGGGCGGCGCGTGTCAACCAGCGCCGCCGCCGCGCATCGTTAGGTTCTGGCGCTCAACCAAGCTAGTGGAAACGTGCTCGGGATCGGGGTTGCTGATCACGGTTTTCATGTCGCACCCGATGCACTGGGCTGGGCTGTAGCGCCGGGCGTCCTCTTCGCTCACAAACCCGTAAATCTTCTGGAGGGTGGCGAAGTCCACGTCCGTGCCAAACGCGCCTTCCACGGCCTCCAGGTATGGCTTATGGCCATCCGTGGTTAGCTGGACCCGCCCGCGCACCCGGCTGGCGACATCCTGCATGAAGTCCCATGCGGCTGCCGCATCGCGCCCAGCAACAAGGTAGGAGATGCAGAGCTTCGTATCGTTCGCGATGGCCGTCCAGGTCCACGCATCGCCAAGGCCGCTGCGCCGCTGCTCCGGCGTGGTGGTCTTCTTCTTCGCGCCCACGAGGCTCCAAATCTCATCGCACTGGACGCGCTTCGCCTTCACCTCGCGCACATTCGCATCGTGGAAGCGGTCGCAGGCGTCGCCGAGATCCGCTAGCAGCTTGACCACGGTGTTCTTGGCTAATCCGGTCAGGTGGCGCGGATGCTGTCCCCTTGCAAAGGCAGTGGATGATACCTGCGCGTTCGGCGGTGCTTAAGCGATTCATTTTCCACGTATCCTTTTCCAATGCGCTGCCGTATTTTGACACGATATCGTTTCGCGTTGACAATGTCAATAGAATAAATTGACAAACGTTTATTAATGGTTGACAATATTTTTCTGGAGGGTTGCTAAGGAATGTCTACGATCCGAGAGCGTGGGGAGGAAGCCAGGAAATACATCCTAGAGAACATCGAGGGGCATCCAGCCGATATTGGCAAGGTGGCATCGGAGCACCTTGGCATCACTCGCCAGGCCATCAATAGACACCTGCATCTTCTAGTTCAGGAGGGAGCATTAACGGCAAACGGACGGACTCGTAGCCGCGTCTACGGCATACGGCCACTCGTGGAGTGGTTCAAGCGATATCGTTTGGGAGATGGGCTCGAAGAGGATGTAGTCTGGCGTGTAGATGTCGAACCGCTACTCGGAACGCTGCCGGAGAACGTAGCTGACATCTGGCTCTACGGCTTCAGTGAGATGTTCAACAACGCAAAGGACCACTCCGCAGGTTCGACGATTTCTGTTTTTGTGACACGGACCGCCGCTGCGACCGAGATCGCCATTATTGACAATGGCGTCGGGATATTCAGAAAAATCCAGGCAGCTTTTGGGCTGCTCGACGAGCGCCACGCGATCCTGGAACTCTCCAAGGGTAAATTGACAACAGCCCCGACCGGCCACACTGGAGAAGGGGTGTTTTTCACTTCTCGCCTCTTCGATTCATTCGACATCATTTCCGGAGGGTTGTTTTATACCCACACGTTCGGGGAGGCGGAGGGCTGGCTGGCGGAAAGAGCAAAACCTGGGGATGGCACAATGGTTTGGTTGAAGCTCAACAACCACACCGCTCGCTCCTTGGCGAAGATTTTCAGGAAGTTCACGTCACACGAGGATGACGTTAGCTTCTCCAAGACGATTGTTCCCGTGAAGCAAGCTCAATACGGAAACGAAAAGCTGATTTCCAGATCACAAGCCAAGCGCCTCGTTGCTCGGGTAGAACAATTCTCTACCGTAATTTTCGACTTCAAAGATGTCCAATATATCGGTCAAGCGTTCGCAGACGAAGTGTTCCGTGTATTCGCACAAAGGCACCCAAGCATTAGGGTTCTGTCGATTAACGGAAGCTCCGAGGTGAAACGAATGATCAATCGAGCAAAATCCGTCAGGGTTGCAGACGCCGTTTCGCCGGAGTCGGAGGACGAGCCCCAATAGAACGTGGGCGCCGCTGGAACTGCGTGCACCGCAATGTTGGCGCGGGCCCCAGCGCGGCTGCGCCGCGCGCTGGGGTGAGAGCTCGGCGTTCGGGCCAGGGGTGGCCGGTCGGATGCCGAAAATGTAACTTCGGGCGCCGCGCGGTATCCTAACATACACGGCATCGCATGCGTCCGCCACGCTCAATTCTGGCACTGGTTCTGGTCCTGGCGCCGCTGCTCAGCGTGGCGGCGGCCTGGGTGGCGGTTCCGGTGTGCCACGCGGGCGGCGAAGCGTGCCCGATGATGCGCATGGCCGGCTGTCCCCTCATGGTGCGCGCCTGCTGTCACGCCATGAGCGCACCGGCCGCGGTTACGCCCGCCCGTGCCATGGCGCTGTTTGCCCCTCCGCAGGTTGCCAGCGCTGAGGCCATTGCCCTGTTCGCACCCGGTTTCGCCGCGCCGGCAGCCAGCCCGGCCAGCGGGTTTCCGCGTACCATCTTTCATCCTCCGCTCGGCTAGAGCAAAACCAGCCCCGCAGTAGCACGGCGGAACGCTCGGCTTGCGGCTTTGACATTGGAAAAAGCCGCGCGCGCTTGGCCCAAGCGCACTCCACCAACGAGAGTTCGCCGCCTTTTGCCCGAGATCTATTGCCCTTGAGTCAAGGAGGCTTGCGTGCGCGTCCGTACCTGGCTGATGCTGTTGTTTACTCTGCCCCTCGCCCTCGGTGCGCAAACCGGGATTGAGATCCACGGCATCGTTCATGATCCCGATCATCGCCCCGTGGCCCGCGCCACGGTGCTGCTGGAATCCCCGGCCGGGGCGCAGGCTGCGGCAACCAACCCCAACGGCGAGTTCAGCTTCGCCAACGTCGCGCCCGGCGCCTATCAGCTCGTGGCCACCGCGAAAGGATTCGGATCCAGAAGGCTCGCGTTTCAAGTCCAGGCCAGCGGCAACCCCATTTTTCACCTCGCACTTCCGCTGCACGCGCTCTCGCAGCAGGTGACGGTCACCGCACCCGCCACCCAGCTCAGCGCCGAGACCTCAACCTCGCAAACCACGGTCAGTGCCCTGCAGATTCAGCGCTCCCCCGGCGCCGACAGCCCCAACAGTCTGGCCATGATCACCGATTTTGTCCCCGGCGCCTACATGGTCCATGACATGCTGCACGTGCGCGGCGGGCACCAGGAATCCTGGTTCCTCGACGGCATTCCCGTCCTCAACACCAACATCGCCAGCAACGTCGGTCCGCTGGTGGATCCGGGAAACATCAGCTCGCTGCAGGTGCAAACCGGGGGCTATTCCGCCGAGTACGACAGCCGTGCCTACGGCTACTTCGACGCCATCACGCCTTCGGGGTTCAATCGCAACAACCAGGCCGAGCTCACCGCCTCGCTGGGCAATTTCGGCCAAACCCACGAGCAGCTCAGCGTAGGCGGCCACAGTGAGCGCGCCGGCTATTACCTCAGCCTCGACGGCAACGCCGCCCAGCTCGGCCTTAACGCGCCATCCTCCGACGTGCTGCACGACCGCACCGCGGGGCTGGGCGTGTTGCTCTCTACGATCTACAACGCCACTCCGGCCGACCAGATCCATCTCGTAACCTCGCTGCGCGGCAACAACTATCAGATCCCCAATACGCCGGATCAGCAGACGGCCGGTATCGCCGACCGTGACCTCGAGCGCGACAGCCTGATCGGCCTGACCTGGACGCACTCCACCTCGGGCGGCTTGGTGCTCACCAGCTCGCCGTTTTTTCATTTCAACCAGGCCCATTACGTGGGCAGCCCCAGCGACACCCCTTATGCGCTCAATGACAACCGCCGTTCCAGCTACTACGGGGACCTCACCAGCCTGATCATCCCGCTCCATTCCAATACGCTCACCACCGGCTTTGATGTCTGGGGCGAACACGACCAAACCTTCTTTTACCTGCGCCAAAACCCCGGTGGCGCGGTCGCGGCACAGTCGTTCGCGCCCGCGGCCGATTCCGAAGCGGTCTTCGTTGAAGACAGCTACAAAGCCACCCCGTGGCTCAACCTCAACGCCGGTCTGCATGCTACCCGCTATGGCGGTCTGCTCACCGAAACCGCCGCCGATCCGCGCGTGGGCGCTTCGCTGCTTCTGCCCGCGCCCCGCGGCTGGCCCCGTATCACCCTGCATGGCTACTATTCCCGCTACTACCAGCAACCGCCGCTTGAAACCATCAGCGGCCCGCTGCTGGCCTTTACCGTGCAGCAGGGCTTCAACTTTGTGCCGCTGGGGGGCGAGCGCGACCGCCAATGGGACGCGGGGCTGACGCTGCCGGTTGACGGCTGGTCGCTCAACTTCGACCACTTCCGCACCGACGCCACTGACTTCCTCGACCACGACGAGATTGGCAACTCCGATATTTTCCTGCCCCTCGCCGACGCCGCCGCCCGCATCCGCGGCAACGAAGTGACGCTGCGCTCGCCCGAGCTGGCGCACCGCGCCCACCTCAGCCTCACCTATTCCAACCAGATCGCCGAGGGCCACGGGCCAGTGACGGGCGGCCTGATCGAGTTTGCGCCCAGCGGCTGGTTCTTCCTCGATCATGACCAGCGCAATACGCTCAACGCCGTCGTCACCTCCAGCCTTCCGTGGAGCGCCTGGGCCTCAGCGTCCTACAGCTTTGGCTCGGGCTTTTTAAATGCCGACGGTCCCTACCACTTGCCCGTCCACTCGCTCGCGGGATTTTCGCTGGGCAAGGACCTGGGCGAGCAGCTCAGCGCCAGCCTGAACGTTACGAACCTGCTCAACTCCCAGTTTCTGCTCGACAACAGCAACACCTTCGGCGGTACGCATTGGGAGTATCCGCGCCAATTCTACGTTCAGCTCCGCTGGAAATTTCACTACTGAGCCCATGATAGGCGCGGGGCTCGGGCGGCCTGCTGGGACTGCTTTTTAGCCCGGTGGAAGACTGCCGGCGGCCGCGATTCCCCCGGCCTTGATCAAATGCAGGCTGCCGACGCTCATGTCAATGGTGACCGTGGCGCCTTTGCCGTCGCCCAGCTTGAGCACGGAATCGCCTTGGCTGTTCTTGACGAAGCTGGCTTCGGTGATGTCGTTGTGCAAAAAGCCCAGGTCCTTGTGCGCGATGATGGTCGGATCCGCCCCCGGCGGCAGCGCCAGGGAGGTGCTCCCGACGTTGCCGATTTTGACGCGGATGTCGCGCGCCGATCCCAGCCCGTCGCTGAAGTCCACGTCGCCATAATCGTTTTGGATTTTCAGGGATTGCCACTGCGGCCGGTAGATTTTGAAATCGCCGACGTCGGTAAACCCGTCAAAACTGGATCCGCCGGTGATCGGATCGCCCCCGTGCAGCGTCACGTTGCCATAGGTGTTGCGCACCACCACCTCAATGCCCGGCGGCGCCGTCAGCCGGATTTCCGCCCACAGATCCACCACCTTGCTGCTGTTCACGTCGCGGATAAAGACCTTTTTCCCCTGATACACGTTGCTGTCGGTGCCGTGGATGCCAATGATGCTCTTCATGTTCGGGTAGCCATAGTTGCGGAAATGATCCAGCGGGTACTCGCCGATGACGCGCAACTGGCCGTTGTCGTTCTGGATCGAAAACTGTAACTGCTGTGACAGCGCCTGCGCGAAGGTGGCATCGTTGCCTCCGGAATGGATCAGCACCACCAGCGCTATGGAAGGGCCCACATCGGTTTTTACGCTGATCGGCCCGACCATGTTTTGCACTACGATCTGGCGTATCCCCGCCGCTGGGATGGTCTGCATGACGGGCCGGACGTAGGTGGCTTTAGGGTTAGCCCATGCGGCAAGCGAAAGTGTGAGCAGCAGCAGAGCGGTCTTCAAGTGTGGCCTCCGGATGGAGAGTGGAACGCCTACCAACAACCTTGCACTTGCACCTGATTATACGCGCCACTCCAACTCCGGAATCGAAGGTAGAATATGGGTAGGAGGTGACGATGCCGGTACGCAGGGCAGTCGGGACGCACTTCGGGCTATCACTGGGCCTCGCATTGGGCGTGCTGTTGCCCCTCAGCGCTGCCGCCGCCGCGCAGGCCAGCGCCGCGTCGGCCAAGCCAGCCACCAAATCTTCCGACACGTTTGTGTTGGGCGGCTCCGCCGCGCAACCCGGGGTGAACACACCTTCCTGGACGCTGGCGCCGCCTGACAAACGCCTGCCCAACCCCTCGCCCACTCAGATCCAGACCTTAATTATTACCTTTGCCACCCATGAGCGCGACTTCCGCCAACTGCTGGCCCACAACTATACCTACACCGAATCCATCCTGGCGCAGGCCCTGTCTTCGCTTGGGCCCGACGGCACGCCCACTGGAAAATTCCAGCAAGTCAACAATGTGACCTTCGTGCCCGGCGAAGGCCGCCAAATTGTTTGCACCTTCTGCCCGCAGCCCAGCATGGAGCAGGCCGGTATCGAAATTACCCAGGACGACCTCACCGACATGTTCAACATGAACATGTACACGCTTGCCGTGGATGAGCTGCCGCAATACACCATCACCTATCTCGACCACCAGCCGCTGGACGACATCACCGCCTTCGTCTTCCGCGTCCAGCCCAAACAGATTGTCAAAGGCCACCGCTACTTCAACGGCATCGTCTACGTGGAAGATCAGCACGACATGATCGTCAAAAGTATTGGCCGGGTGGTGCCCAACCAATATGACAAGCACGGCGTTCCTACCAACACGTTTTTGCCGTTTACGGTCTGGCGCAAAGAGGTGGATGGCAAATATTGGTTCCCCGCCTACACGCTCTTGCAGGGCGTGGTGCCGGGCGGTGCCGGCGCGCCCTCCATCCCCATGCGCATGGTGATTCAGTTCACCAATTACAGGCAGTTTGGCTCCACCTCGCGTATCATAGCGGTGCAGGCGTTGCCCGATAAGAAGCCTCAGCCCGACGCCAAAAAGCCCAAAGGCCCCGGCGGCGGCGGAAATCAGAATTAAGGACCGCAAGACATGCCTTGGGTACGCTTTCGGCAGCAGGGACAGATCTGCTGGGGCCAACTGCATCGCAGCGGCGATACGGACTTTATCCAGGTCTTCTCGGGCACGCCGTTCGACGAGGGTTGCCGCCCGGCGGCCAGCACCGAGCGGCTGCCGCTGGCGGCGACGCCCTTGCTGGCGCCGTGCGAGCCCAGCAAGATCGTCTGCGTGGGCCGCAACTATGGCGCCCACGCGCGCGAGCTGGGACATGAGGCGCCTTCCGAGCCGCTGTTCTTCCTGAAACCGCCGTCGGCGCTGCTTGATCCCGGCGGCACCATCCTGCTTCCAGCGCTGTCGCAGCAGGTGGAATACGAAGGCGAACTGGGTCTGGTGATCCGGCGCCGTTGCTCGCATTTTGGCGCCGGCGAGGACCCCAGGCCGTATATCCTGGGCTACACCTGCGTGAACGATGTCACCGCCCGCGATCTGCAAAGGCGCGATCTCCAATGGACGCGCGCCAAGGGCTTCGATACCTTCTGTCCGGTGGGGCCCTGGGTGGTGGAGGCTCCCACGGACTCCGCCGAGCCCTGGAAAGGCCTCGACCTCGAGACCTGCGTCAACGGCAGTGTGCGCCAGCGGGGAAACACCCGCGATTTTCTGTTTTCGCTGCCGCAACTCCTGCACGCCATTACCGCCGTCATGACGCTCGAACCGGGCGATGTGCTGGCCACGGGCACACCCGCGGGCGTGGGTCCGCTACACGCGGGCGACCGCGTAAGCGTCACCATCGCCGGGGTGGGCTCGCTCGAAAACCCGGTCGCGGCGACGCCAGCCCCATGACCGCCCCCTATGTCGCCGCCGCCGCCGCTATCCTGGCGGTGGCCGCTGCGGTCTGGTGGCTGCGCCGCCGCCGCCCGACGCCCGAGCAACTGGAATGCGCGCGCCGGCTGCGACTCCATGCCATCGGCCGCCTGGCTGCGGGGGAAATCCTGGATCTGATCGCCGCGCCCGCCGAGGCGGGCGAGCAGGCGCCGCCCACGCTCCTCTATCAATATGAAGTGCGCGGCGTGACCTACGAAGCCTCACAGCCGCTCTACCTGGTGCCCGTGCCCCTCGATCCCCGAAGCTGGATCCCCGGCCTGCCCGTGCAGGTGAAATACGATCCCGTCAATCCCGGCAACTCCATCGTCGCCTGCGAGCACTGGAACGGCCTCAGCGCGCGGAAAAGTGCGGGCGCGGGTTCGCTAGAATAAAAGCCTATGCCGCTGGCAAGCTACGAGCCCGTGATTGGGCTGGAGGTCCATGTCCAGCTCAATACGGCATCCAAGATTTTCTGCGGCTGCGCCAACCGGTTCGGTGCGCCCCCCAACAGCCTCACCTGCCCCGTCTGTCTGGGTCTGCCGGGCGCGCTGCCGGTGCTCAACCGCGCCGCCGTGGACAAGGCCGTGCGCGCCGCGCGCGGCCTCAACCTCAGCCTGAACCAGCGCTCGGTGTTTGCCCGCAAGAATTATTTCTACCCCGACCTGCCCAAGGGCTACCAGATCAGTCAGTTTGACCAGCCGCTCGCCGAGCGCGGATGGCTCGACGTGGAAATCGGCGAGGCCGGCCGCCGCCGCATCGGCATCACCCGCTTGCACCTGGAAGAGGACGCGGGCAAGAACATCCACGAGGGACTGCCGGGCACGGGCACGCACTCGTATGTGGATCTGAACCGCGCTGGGGTGCCACTGATCGAAATCGTTTCCGAACCGGATTTGCGTTCGCCCGCCGAGGCCTACGACTATCTCACCCGGTTGAAGGAAATCATGCTCTTTCTCGAAGTCTCCGACTGTAACATGGAGGAGGGCAGCCTGCGCTGCGACGCCAACGTGAGCGTGCGCACGCGCGGCCAGGAGGCGTTCGGCACCAAGGTTGAAGTCAAAAACCTCAACTCCTTCCGCTACCTGCAGCGCGCGCTCGAGTTTGAAATCGAGCGCCAGGCCGGCGTGCTCGACTCTGGCGGCCGCGTGCGTCAGGAAACGCGGCTGTTCCACGTCGCCGACAACCGCACCGCGCCCATGCGTTCCAAAGAGGAGGCGCACGATTACCGCTATTTTCCCGAACCCGATCTGGCGCCGCTGATCATCAGCGCGACCCGGTGCGCGGAGGCCGAGCAGAACCTGCCCGAGCTGCCGCAGGCGCTGCGCGAGCGCCTGCAGGGCCGCTATGGGCTCTCCGCCTACGACGCCCAGGTGCTCACCGCCAGCCGCGCCCTGGCCGCTTATTTCGAGCGCGCCGCCTCGGCTTCGCCCAACCCCAAGGCGGTGGCCAACTGGATCATGGGCGACCTGATGGCGCACGCCAAGGCTGCCAACGCCGCGCCCGAGGCGGCAGGCATTCCGCCCGAACATATCGCCGAGCTGGTGGCGCTGATTGACGGAGGCGCCATCTCCGGCAAGATCGCCAAGGAATTGTTTGCCCGCATGCTCGCCGGCGGCGGCGCTCCCCGAGGGCTGGTGGAACAAATGGGCGTGCGCCAGATCCGCGACGCCGACGCACTGGAGGCGATCGTGGATCAGGTCATGGCTGCCAATCCGGCCCAGACGGCGCAGTACCGCGCCGGCAAGACCGCGCTGCTGGCGTTTTTTGTCGGCCAGGTGATGAAGGCCTCGCGGGGCCAGGCCGCCCCCGCCCTGGTCAACGAACTGCTCAAGAAGAAGCTGGGGTAGGCCGGTGTACGCCCGCAAGCTGCACGTCACCTGCGTGGGTCCCCAAGGCGGCCGCCCCGCGCCCCTGCGCTGTCTTGACAGCTTTGCGATGCGCAGCTTCACCGGCGAATCCCGCTTCGACGACACCTTGCCGGTGGCCGACGGTCTTTTGGAGGCGGGCACGCAGGTGCCGCTGGACGCCCTGCGCGCCGCGCTGGAGGACTGGTTTCGGCGCAAGTCGTATCTGCAGCCGGGAGAATCGGTGAAATTGGAATCAGACACTGCGGATACGATGTAGGCATGCGCGTGCGGATTTATCTCCTCCCGGTTGTGCTGACCGCCCTCGCGGCCGCCGCCTCCGCCCAAGTAGTCGCCGGCGGCGCCGTCGGGGTGCTCGCCAACCCCCACGAGCCGCGCCAAGTTGGCCGTGCTGCAGCCAAGGTCGCCATCGCCCTGCCCCCGGTCCCGCATCTGCTGTTGCTGTGGAACATCGTCTCGGTCGGCCTGGACCGTCAGCCCGGCAGCACCGGCGCGGCGCTGGGCACGGGCCTGGAAGCCTGGCTCTCACCCTCGCTGCGTCCCGCCCAAAGCTGGGGACCGATCCTGCTGGGCGAAGTCGCCCTAGGCCGCCGCTGGGGCACTGGCCTGCACGGCTACAAAACGGTGGGCGCCGGTGTGGGCTGGTCGCTGGGCGACGTGGTGCCCTACCTCGAATATCGCCGCCGCACCAGCTTCCACGCCGGCCGTGGGGTGGATCACCAGGTTGTCGTAGGCGTGCAGTACATTCTCTTCGGCTAAAGCCATGGACCCCGGCGCCACGCTGTTCCGTCTGTGTTCACGCCTGTTCGTGGCCGTGTACGGCCGCTGGCCCCTGTTCGGCGAGCTGGCTGGCTCGGTCGCGGTGATCCGCCGCGGCAACGACTACCTCCTGCAGTGGCGCCACGACGGCCTGGGATGGTGCTTCCCCGGCGGTACCGCCCGCTGGCGTGAATCGCCGGAGCAGTGTGTCCGCCGCGAGCTGCGCGAGGAAACCGGCCTTAGCCCTTCCGAGTGCCGCCTCTGGTTCACCTATTCCGACGGCGCTTACATCTCCGGGCGCATCAGCGTCTTCATGGCCACCGCCGAGGGCGAGCCCCGCCCCAGTTGGGAGGGCCGCGCCGTTTGGCGCTCTCTGCCCGCGGAACCCTTCTTTAAGTCACACTGGACTATTCTCGAACGGTTGCGCGGCCAGCTGCCTCCACTCTGACCGCGGCGCCCATGCATCCGCCGCGAGGGCCCCACTCATCCCATGGGTACAGGATTCGGAGGTCCAACCATGCACGTGCACAAGCATCTCGCCACTTGCGTTCTCAGCGGCGCGCTCGCCGCCGCTGTTCCGTTCTGCCTGGCCCAGAGCCAGACCACCCAGCATCCGCAGCAACCGCAACAGGGGCAGGCCGGGTCGCATCCGTCGCGCTCCATGGCCAGCGCCAGCCAGCGCGCCGCCGACCTGCTCAACACTATCAACAAAACCGAAATTGATGGTGCCCAGTCCATCCAGGACCACGTGCAGAACCCCGCCGTAAAGTCCTACGCCCAGGATCTCGTGAACGACCACAAGAACCTGCAAGACCAGCTCGAGGATGCCGCGAGCAAGGCCAACCTCAACCTCAACGAGAGCTCGGCTATGAAGAAACAGGCGCAGCGCGAAGACCAGCGCTGGAACAAGGAGCAGGCCCCGCAGGCGGCCCACAGCTTCGTCACGGCGCAGATTCGGGACCACGAACGCGCGATCAAACGCCTGCAGCGGCTGGAGCCGCAGATCACCGATCCGCAGCTCAAAACCGTGGTACAAAACGCCATTCCAGTCCTGCAGAAGCATCTGAGCGAAGCGCGCAAGCTCGCGTCGCAGATGAAATCGGGCAGCAGCAGCGGGGGCTTCTTGTAGAGCCTGCGCAGGCTGGTCAATATTGGCGCGGGGCTCGGGTGGCCTGCGGCCGCCCTCAGCCCGCTTGCAGCGGTCTGCCGTGGCGCCGCGGGGCCGCGCCTGCATGTTTCCCCGGCGGCGGGCCGCCTCACTCGGTTCCGCGGCTTGCGCGCCGATTTTGCCCACGGTGCAAAGCGGCGCGACCCCCGCGCCCGGATTTCCGGGGCCTTTGTTGCGGTAGCGTGATCGCGTGGCGCCTATAATGCTGGCCATGGACCCCAGTGGCTGGCTCCGCGATCTGCGCGTTGGCTGCCGCCTGCTGTGGCACCGCCCGGCCTTCACCTTGGTCGCGGTGCTCTCGCTGGCGCTCGGCATCGGCGTAAACACTACCGTCTTCACGCTCGTCAACGCGGTCTTTCTGCGTCCCGTACCCATCCCGGACCCCAGTAGAGTGGTCACCATCTACACCAGTGACGCGCGTAACGCCGCCCTGGGCTACATGACCAGTTCCTATGTCAACCTCCACGACTATCAGCGCCTGAACACGGTGTTTTCGGCGATGTCGGTGGAGATTACCAGCGGCGTGGCCTGGAGCACCCATGGCCATCGGCGCCCGCTGGCCGCGGCGCTCGTCAACGCCAACTTTTTTCCGCTGCTCGGCGAAACCATCTCTCCCGGCCGCAACTTCCGCCCGAATGAGGACGACGTTCCCGGTGCCCATCCGGTGGCCATCCTCAGCCACAAGTTGTGGGTGAGTCAGTTCGGCGCCGATCCCGGCCTGCTTGGCCGCACGATTGAACTGAACGGCCTCGCCTACACCGTGGTTGGTGTTGCGCCGGCTGACATGCAGAACCTGGCCGTTGTGGGCAGTCCTGACGTTTGGATCCCGGCCGCCATGCACGATCAGGTGCTCACCGGTATAGCCAAGGCATGGTTCAACCAGCGCCGTCCACTGTTTGTCTCGGCGTTTGCCCGGCTCAAGCCGGGCGTCAGTCTCCGCCAGGCGCGACTGGCCATGGAGGCATTGGCCGCCCACTTGGCGCAGGAGTTTCCCACCGACGATGCCGGCCGCGGCGTCGAGCTGGTGCCGATGAGCGAGAGCAATGTCAACCCCAATGCCCGTCCGACGTTTTTGCTGGCAGGGCTGCTGCTATTCTCGATTGCCGGCTTGGTGCTGCTCATCGCCTGTGCTAACGTGGCCAATCTGCTCTTGGTCCGCGCCACCGAGCGGCGGCGCGAGTTTGCGGTCCGGCTGGCGCTGGGCGCCGGGCGGGGAAGGCTCATTCGCCAACTGTTGAGCGAAAGCGTGCTGTTGGGGATACTGGGCGGCACGGTCGGCATCGGCCTCGCCTTTCTGGCTCGCAGCGCCCTCTGGGCGCTGCGCCCTCCCGGTCTGGGCAATGCCGTTCACCCCACCATCAGCGGAACCGTACTGGTGTTTACGCTGCTCGTGGCGCTGGCGGCGACGCTGTTGTTCGGTCTCGCCCCGGCTCTACAGGCCACCCGCACCGCCCCGCTGGCCTCCCTGCGTGACCGCACCGAAACCCCTGCGGGTGCGCAGCGTTGGTACAGTCTGCGCGGTCTGCTGGTCGTGGCCCAGGTGGCGTTCTCCCTGATTGCGCTGGTGGGCGCCAGCTTGTTTGTCCACAGTCTGATCAACGCCCAGAACGTCTCTACCGGCTTTGACGCCTCCCATCTGGCTCTTCTCGACCTCGGCCTCACCCCCGCCGGCTACTCGCCTGCGCGCCAGGACCAGTTCTACAAAGATGTCTTGGCGCGGCTGCGCGCCCTGCCCGCAGTCGCCGCCGCCAGCGTCGCTGACAACCCTCCGATGTTCGGCGGCATGTCGCGCACCACCTTTCGCGCCGGTGTGGATACATCCGATACCCGAAACGGCAAATTGACTCCCGTCACCGCCGTCAGCCCAGGCTACTTTCATACGCTTGGGATTCCCCTGTTACGCGGCCGCGGGATTCGCGACACCGACATTGCTACCTCGCCCCTGGTGGCGGTCATCAATACCGCCCTGGCGCACCGCCTCTGGCCCGGACAGGATCCGATTGGCCAGCACCTGCGTTTTCTGCAGGAATCCTGGGATGTCACCGTGGTGGGCGAAGTGCCAACCGTCAAATACGCCACGCTGGGCGAGCCGCCGCAAGCGCAAGTCTATTTTGCCTTCGAGCAGCAACCGGCGCCGGACGCCGCCATCCTGGTGCGCACACACCGCGACCCGGGTGCCGTGCTGGGCGATCTGCGCGGCGTGATCCACAATCTTGACCCTGGCCTGCCGCCTCCGTTCTCGACGCTCGAGTCCGAGCGCATTGCCCGGCTGCTGGCCGCGCCCACCCTCGGTGCCGAACTGCTGGCCGTATTTGGCATACTCGCCTTGCTGCTGGCGGCGGTGGGCACCTACGGCGTGATGAGCTACTCGGTGGCGCAGCGGCGGCGCGAAATCGGCATTCGCATGGCGCTGGGCGCGGGCGCCGCCGACGTCATGCGGCTGATTCTGGCGAGCGGCTCGGCCATGATCGCAGTCGGCATCGCCGCTGGCTTGGCCATCGCCGCGCTGCTCAGCCGCGGCCTTGGCAGCCTGCTGTACGGCATGGGCGGCTTCGATGCCGCCAGCTTCCTCATCGCTCCGGCGATCCTGCTGCTGGCCGCGCTCATCGCCTGCTGGCTGCCCGCCCGCCGGGCGCTGCGCGTGGAACCCAATCGCGCACTGGACGATTGATAGGCGCGGGCCCCAGCGCGGCTGCGCCGCGCGCCCCGCTTATGCTCGCGTCAGGTTGGGGGCCCCGGGCCCCAACCCGACGCTGCGCTTCGCTCCACCCCAAGGCGCAGGCGCCTTGGGGGACCCGGGGCTGGGACCGCGCCGCTTACCCGACCGCGGGCGGGATGGCCCCGCGAAAGAAAATTTCGATGTACTGGCGCGCGATTTCGGCCGCGCTCATGCCGCCCTCGGGCCGGTACCACTGGTACATCCAGTTCATCATGCCCAGCAGCGCCATGGCCGCCAGGTGCGCATCCACCTCCGGGCGTTTGAGCCCGCGGCGCTGCTGCACTTCTGCCACCAGCTCGCCCAGATACACCATGTAGTGCTTCTTGCGGGCGTTGATCTGCCGTCCGGCCTCCGCCGGCAGCGTCCGGTTTTCGTGCAGAATGACAGAAATTTCGCGGTCGTGCCCGCTCAGCACCAGCTCCACATGGCGCTCGACGACGGCCCGCAGCCGCTCTTCCGGATCGGCGATGCCCGCCACTCCCGCCAGGACCTTTTCCTCAAACACATCCATGCCGTAGCTCATGATTTCGAACAGGATCTGTTCCTTGCTCTCGAAATGGTGATAGAGGGCGGCTTTGGAAAAATTCAGGGCGCTGGCCACGTCCTGCATGGAAGTGGCGTCGTAGCCGCGCTCCTGGAACAGCCGCGCGGCCGCGCGTAGAATGTCGCGGCGCGACTCGCCAGGAGTGCTTTTACCGGGGCTCATCGGCCTTCATGCTAGCACGGACCAGCCAGGCGGCGGCGGCCACATCCTCCACCGCATGGCCGACGCATTTGAACACCGTAATCTGCTGCGCCGAGGCACGCCCCGGATGCCTCCCGGCCAGCACCGCCCCGAGCTCGATGCCCAAGTCCGGGTCCAGACCCTGCAGCTCGTAAGCGCCGGCCGGGAAGGGTGCGAACGCCCCCCGCGTTTCCACCGTCAGCAACCCGGCGGTTACGGTTTCCCGGTCCAGCTCGCAGCCGCCAATGCCGACCGAGTTGACGTGCGCACCCGCCGACAGCCACACCCGCTGCAGGATGGGGTGGAGCGCGTGCGTGCACGCGCAGATGACGTCGGCGCCGCGCACCGCAGTCTCGAACGACGGTGCCGGCAGAGCGTCCCAGGCCTGGGCTAAGGCGTGCACGCGCCCGGCATTTCTCCCCGCGACCCGCACCTCGGCAAAACGGCGCACCCGCCGCACCGCCTCCCAGTGTGCCTGCGCTTGCACGCCGGTTCCCAGGATCGCCAGCACGCGCGCGTCCTGGCGGCTTAACTGTTCGGTCGCGACCGCCGAAACCGCTCCGGTCCGCGCCGCCGTCAGCGCAGTGGCGTCCATCACTGCCACCGGCGTGCCCGTGGCGGCGTCAAACAGCGCCAACAGCGCCTGGTGGCCGGGCAGGCCGCGGCTGGGGTTGCGCGGAAACACACTCACCAGCTTGGCGCCCAGCATGCCGCTGGCCGCGCCCGGCATCGCCGCCAGCAATCCCTCCGGCGCCTGGACGGCGATGCGCGCGGGCGCGTGGGCGCGGCCCAGGTGCAGATCCACCAATGCCTGTGCCATCGCGGCCCGCAGCCCCTCTGGCTCCAGGCGCGCCCGCACTTCCTCCGGATCTAACCAAACCCGCATCATCCCCGCGCCGCAGAATAATCCGTCGCCGGGGGTGCTGGCAAGCAGTTGCGGTACCCGCGCAGCCGGGCCATGGCCCAAATCCCCAACCCCGGGCCCAGCGCCAGCGCCGCAAACGCCCCGCCCCATCCCAGCCGAGCCTCCAGCCACGGCAGGATCCAGATGGTGACGCAGGCGAGCGTAAAGCCCACCCCCAACTGCACCGTCAGCGCGGTGCCGACATAGCGGGCATCGCACAGCTCGGTCACCAGCGCGGAAAACTGAGCCGAATCCGCCACCACCCAAAAGCCCCACACCAGCGCGATCACGATGGTTGCCGCCAGCGCCCCCAGGCCGTCACCGTGAATCCAGCCCAGGGTGAGCGCGCAGGCGCCAGAAATCGCCATTGCCGTCGCCGCCGCCCGTTCTCGCCCGCCCCGGTCGCTCAGCACTCCGCCCCACCAGCATCCCACCCCACCCGTGGCGATCACCGCGAAGGTGACGGCGGCGGCGGCCCTGGCCCCCACACCGGCGCGCGCAAACGCCGCCTCGAGAAACAGCCCGATCCAGCTCCACATGGCGATCAGCTCCCACATATGTCCCAAATAGCCGCCAATCGCCAGCCGCACGCCCGGTGCGCGCCACACACGTCCAACCGCGTTCCAGGCAAACGGCGCCCGTGCGAACGGATACGGTCCTTCAGTGCCCGCCAGCCCGCCCCACACGCCGCCCGCCGCCGTGATGGCGGAGGTAATCCACACCACGGTCCTCCAATCCGTCCCGCCCAGCGCCACCGCCAGGTGCGGCAGGGCCGCGCCCACCGTCAGCGCTCCCACCATGACCCCCAACGCCATGCCCCTGCGGGCGCGGAACCAGGTGGCCATCAACTTCAACGCCGGCGGATACACCAGCGCCAGGCACGCGCCGGTCACCAGCCGCCATGGCCAGGCCGCCGCAAAGCTCTGGCTCAAGCCCACCGCGGCGTTGGCCGCCGCCGCGGTTACGCCTCCAGCCAGAATCAGCCAGCGCGGCGCAATGCGGTCCGCGACGTTGCTGACCGCAGCCGCCACCGCTCCCGCCACAAATCCCAGTTGGGCGGCCATGGTCAGCCACGCCACCTGCGATCCGGTTAATCCCCAGGCCGCCCGCAACGGGGTCACCAGCGCCGCCGTGGTAAACCATGGCGCCATGGCCAGCAGCACCGCCAGCGCCAGCATCGCCAGGGCCCAGCCGCCGGAGCGCTTTGTTGGCATGGTCAAATTGTAACCATGCTGTCTTTGTGGGAGGATGTGCTGAGGAGGGCAGCTACCAATGTTGGTTACAACAACCGAACGCGTCGAAGGCTATCAGGTCAAGCGCGTCATGGGCCACGTGTTTGGCGTGGTCGTGCGCAGCCGCAGCCTGGTGGGCAACGTTGCCGCAGGTCTGCGCTCCCTCGCCGGCGGCGAGATCACCGAATACACTCACCTGGTCGAGGACACCCGCCGCCACGCCATTGACCGCATGGTCGAGAACGCCCGCTTACTGGGCGCCAACGCCGTGGTTATGATGCGTTTTGATTCTTCGGAAATGGGTCAGACCATGTCCGAGGTCGTCGCCTACGGCACCGCCCAGGTACTCGATCCCATCCCGCCGGAGTAAGCCATGGCCGCCGCCCTCCTCTGGCCCATCCTCGCCGTCGTCATCCTGCTGCTGCTGCTGTACTATGCCTTCGATCGGCGCCGTTATCGCGGACGCCACGACGACCGTCAGCGCCCCACCAGCGAGATTTTCATTGACCCCACCACCGGCAAACGCACCCGCGTCTACGAGGACCCCACCACCGGCTCCCGCAGCTACCGCGAAGAGTAGGGAGTGGCTTTTACGCCACCCCGGGCGCCCATCCGGCAGCGCGGCAGAACGCGATTTCATCACCGATGCGGGTCTGCGTGCGCTCCACCGCTCCTGCCGGCAGCTCCAGCACGCCCGCTGCGTCCTTGCGGACCGCACCCAGCCGCCACGGTTGCAGCCGCTCTTGCATGTGCACGATGCGGTTGTCCTTGTCCACGTACACGGCGTCAATGGCGTAGCGCATACCTAGCATGTGCACGCCCTTGCTGGGTTGAATCCACAGCCCGCGGCCAAAACCGAACTCCCGCGCCGGCGTGGCCAGTAGCCCGCACAGTCGGGTAAAGAAGTTGTTGGCTTTGCGCACGTCGGTGGCCAGAAACACCTGGCGGGTGCGGTTAATGGCGTACAGCGGCGGGGGGGCGAAGGCGGAAGGCGGAGGTAGTTCCATGGCCAGTCTCCTTGAATTAATGCATCAGTACCGGTCCCAGATGGCGGATGAGGGAGATGGCGGCCGGGCCCAAAATCACCACCATGACCGCGGGAAACACAAACAACGCCAGTACCGGCAGCATCTTGATGCTGAGCTTGGCAGCCGCTTCCTCGGCCCGCTGCCGCCGCTCGGTGCGCAGCGCGTCGGAGTGCACGCGCAGCGCCTGCGCAACGCTGGTGCCGAAACGGTCGGTTTGGATCAGCACGGCCGCCAGGGCGCGCAAATCGTCCACGCCGCAACGGTCGGCGAGGTGGCGCAAGGCTTCGGCGCGGGCCACGCCGGCGCGCGTTTCCAGCCCCAGCAGCTCCAGCTCGGCGCAGAAATCCGGATGCGTGAACCGCAGCTCGCTGGCCACGCGCAACATGGCTTGATCCAATCCCAGCCCCGCCTCGACGCAAATCACCAGCAGATCGAGCGCGTCGGGCAGGCTCAGGCGGATGCGTTTGGCGCGCTGCTTCACCTTCCGCTTGAGGAAAAAGCGCGGCACGATGAGGCCAATGGCGGGCGCGGCCAGCAGCGCCAGCGGCGCCTTGCGCTCGATGCCGGTCGCCAGCACCAGCAGGAACGGCGCCACCACCATCAGCGCCCGCAGGCCGAAATAGAAACGGGCATGGCGGGGCTCGCGATAACCCGCCTGGATCAGCCAGCGCCGCGTCTGTGAGGCTTCCTTGGCGGAGGGCGGCAGCAGCCTGCCCGCCGGGTTCATTGCCTTCTCGAAGGTGGACTGCAGGCGATTACCCAGCTTCGCCTTGGGCTCGCTCTCCAGTCCCAGGTGCTCCCGGAGGCGGCCGCTGGTGGAGCCACGCGCCATCCAGACCGCGCCCAGCGCGAACATGCCCAGCGCCACCGCCACGAATACGCTCACTGAAAAAGTCATTCCGTGCATGGTTAGACCTCGATCGCCACAATCCGGCGCAGCAGGAAGATGCCCACCACCTGCAGCAGCGCCGCTCCGCCCAGCATCATCTGACCCATCGGATCAGTGAACAGCGGCATGGTCAGGCTGTGGTTGAGGAACAGCATCACCAGCAGCATCACCGGCGCCATCGCCACCAGCACCCACATGGTCATTCGCCCCTGGGCGGTATGGGTTTTGACTTCGCGCATGATCTTGACCCGCTCCCGGATCAGGTGCGACAGCTTCTCCAGAATCTCCGCCAGGTTGCCGCCGCTCTCGCGTTGGATGATCATGACGGTGGCAAAAAACTGCACATCCACCAGCGGCACGCGCTCGGCCATGTTCAGCAAACAGTCGCGCAGCGGCAGCCCAAAGCGCTGCTGGTCAAACACCTGCCGGAACTCGCTGGCGATGGGTTCGGCCATCTCCTGGCTGATCAGCTCCAGCGCCGAGCTGGGCGGGTGGCCGGCCCGGCTGGCGCGCACCAGCAGCTCGATGGCCTCGGGAAATTGCGTCTGAAACGCCGCCAGCCGCTTCGCCCGCCGCCGCCGCACCACCGTGAAGGGCGCCAGCGCCGTCACCAGGCCCAGGGAGAAGCCATACCAGGGCAGCCAGAGGGTCGCCACCAGGCCGCCAATCACCCCCATGCCCGCGCTCACCAGCATGAACTTGCCCGCTCGCATGGGCGTGCCCGCCTGCCGCAGCCAGCGCTGCAGCGCCGTGGCGCGGCCCATCTGCCCCAGCCAGCGGTTCAGGGCCGGGATTTCGCTCAGCAGATCATCTTTGATCAGCGTCAGGCTCACCCGCGATTCCCGCTTCTCGGCCTGCTCCACCAGCAGCAGGCGCTCGCGCAACTGCTGGATGCGGCGGTCGCCCCGGTTCCAGGACAGGCCCAGGCCGAACACCAGCACCGCCACCACCGCGAAGATGAGCAAATACGTGATCATGCCAACTCTGCAATGTCCTTAACGGCCATTCCGTGCTCAAGCATTACTGATCGCGAACACTTCTTCCATCCAGGCGGGATTGAATTTCTGTCCCACCGACGCCAGCCGGTCGGCGCAGTGCGGCCGGATGCCGGCGCCGCAAAACCGTCCCTTCACGGCTCCCGTCTCCGTCAGCCCCTGGCGCTCGAAGCGGAACAGCTCCTGCATACACACCACTTCCCCCTCCATGCCCGTAATTTCGGCAATGCTGAGCAGGCGGCGGCTGCCGTCCGACAAGCGCGAAAGCTGCACCACCAGCTGTAGCGCCGAGGCGATCTGCTGGCGGATGGCGCGTTCAGGAAGGTTCAGGTTGGCCATGCTGACCATGGTCTCCAGCCGCCCCAGCGCGTCTCGCGGGGTGTTGGCGTGGATGGTGGTGAGCGAGCCGTCGTGGCCCGTGTTCATCGCCTGCAGCATGTCAATGGCTTCCTCGCCGCGGCACTCGCCCATGACGATGCGGTCCGGCCGCATACGCAGGCTGTTCATCATCAACTGCCGCTGCCGGACCGCTCCTTGTCCTTCCACGTTGGGCGGGCGCGTCTCCAGGCGCACCACGTGCTCCTGCTTCAGTTGCAGCTCGGCTGCATCCTCGATCGTCACCACGCGCTCGTGTTCGGGAATGAAGCCCGAGAGCACGTTCAGCAGCGTGGTCTTACCCGCGCCGGTGCCGCCGGAAATCAGCATGTTCAGCCGCGCCACCACGCAGCAGCGCAGGAATTCCAGCATCGCCGGCGTGAGCGCCTGGTTGGCGAGGAGCTTGTCGGCGGTGAGCGGATCACTGCCAAAGCGGCGGATGGACATGCAGGGCCCATCCAGCGCCAGCGGTGGAATAATGGCGTTGACGCGGGAGCCGTCGGGCAGGCGCGCGTCCACCATGGGCGAGCTCTCGTCCACGCGCCGCCCCACCCGGCTGACGATGCGGTCAATGATGCGCATCAGGTGCGCGTCATCCTGAAAGGTCACGTCGGTCTTGTACAGCCGGCCCTTCTTTTCCACGTAGATCTGGTCGGCGCGGTTGACCAGAATGTCGCTCACCAGCGGGTCGCGCAGGAATAACTCCAGCGGTCCGAAGCCGAAAATTTCATCGAGCACCTCCTGCACCAGCTCATCCCGTTCGGTCAGCGACAGCGGCACCGTTTCCTGGCCGAGCATGGAGCGGATCAGCGCCACCACCTCCTGCCGGGCCACGTCCGGCGCCATCTTGTCGAGCTGTTCCAGGTGCAGCCGGTCCAGCACGCGGCGGTGATAGCCCCGCTTGATGGTCTGCAGATTCTGTGGTTCCGCCACCGGCGTCGTCATGGCCATGGTTCAATCCTCGAATCTCATCCCTCGGCGGCGCGCAGCCGCAGGAACGGCAGCCAGCTGCGCCGCCGCGCTGGCGGCCGGCCCAGCAGCAGCGCCGCCAGTTGAAAATAACTGCGCGCCAGCTCACTTTTGCCCTTCAGCACTGGCGGTTGTCCGTGCTCGATCGCCTCCATGATCTCGGCGTACGCATTCGGCAGCTTCCACAGCATCTGCGCTTGGGTGATCGAGGCCACCTGATCCAGATCGGTGGCGGGTGTGCCGGTATAGCGGTTGAGTACCATTTCGAAGTGCAGCCGCGCGGGCGCGTCCAGATATTGCCGCACTTTGGCCGCGCTCCACAGCGACACCATGTCCGTCTGGGCGATGAACAGGATGCGGTCGGCGCGCTCCAGCAGCGCCTGCGTCAGCCCGTCCAGCCGCGCGGACAGATCCGCCACGATCAGAGGGTAGCGGGTGAGCAGCAGCTCCAGCCAGGCGGCGTGCGGGTGCTCGGCGACCGCCGCGTTGAGCGGCGCCGCCGGTCCGGCCAGCAATTGCAGGCCGGTGTCGTGCCGGCACACCAGCGTGTCCAGCACCGCCGTGTCGAGACGGGCGCTGTGGCTGAGCAAATCCGCGAGCGTGAACTGCACTTTCAGGTTCAGATGCAGGGCTGCGTGGCCCAGCGGTGCGGCATCCAGCAGCAGCACCGGCTCTTCGTCCTGCCGGCGCCGCGCCTGCAAGGCCAGCGCCAGGTTCACCGCCACCGTGGTGGCGCCGCAGCCGCCCCGCGCCCCCAGCACCAGCAGCAGCTTGCCGCGCGTGTTTTGCCGCACCAGCGCCTGTCGCGCTCCCACGGCCCGCACCACCGCGTCCGCCAGGGCCTCGGACCGCAAGGGCCGTTCCAGATACTCGCTGGCGCCGGCGCGCATGGCCGCCACTATGGCTCCGGGCACGTCCATCGGGCCCATCGCCATCACCGCCGCCTGCGGCAGTTGCGCGCGCAGCCAGGCGATCAGCGCGTAGGCGGCTTCGCGATCCGCCGCCCCGCCTTCAGGCAGCGCCACTAAAATGGCTTCCGGCGCCTGCGCCTGCACCTGCGCCGCGAGATCCGCCCCGCCATCAAACGGCTGGGGCAGCGTCAGCGCCCGCCCCGCCAGCACGCCGCTGCTGCACGCCAGCAGTACCTGCTCGAGTTGCCGGCGTTCGGCTTCCTCAGCGGCAAACAGGGTGAATTTCGTCGCCATCGTTGCCCTTTATTGCCCCGGATTCACCAGCCGCACGGGAATGCCAAAGGGGGAGTTCTGGCCCGCCCCGCTGCCGCTGCCGCTGCCGCCGCCGCTGCCGCCCTGGCCCGCGCAGCCGGCGGCATTGACGAAGTTGGCCTGTACACCGCTGCTGCCGCCGTTGCTCCAGCCATCAATGAACCAATCGCTATAGCCCATAATCGTCGCGGTCTGCTTGCCGGAGGTGATGGGGAAGTTGCAATTGTCCCAGACCGGCGCCACCACCAGTTGATTGCTGGTGTCGGTAATGGTTCCGCTGGCGCTTTCATAGGCTCCCGGACCCACCCAGGTATCAGGGGTTGCGCCCAGCAGGTTGCCAATGCCCTGTTTGGTGGGGCCGACCATGTTGCCATTTTCAGTGGGATAGGAAGCTCCGCAACTGGCCACGCCGGGTGAAACGCTGCAGTCCGCGAGCGTGCTGCTCCCCAGCGTGCAGCCATAGGTGCTCGCACCGCCTCCAAAATCCAGAGAATAAAACTGGCCCGGCGCGAGCGCGCCGCTGGGGCTGGTAGGGCGAAGGGTGAGCAGGCTCCCGATCAGTTGCGGATTGGCCTGCAGCCATGCGCTGGGCAGACCGGTGGTGGTGTCCAGGATGGTTTGCCCGTCCGCGCACGCCTGCGCCGGCTGCTCACTGCTCAAAATGGTATTGGGCACGAAGATCGGCCGCAGGCAGATCGAACCGCTGGCGTAGGGCGAGGCTTGCGCGGTCGCGGTGGCGCCCACCGCCGCCGAATTGATGCCCAGGACACGCGCAAAAAAGGTCGGGACGGCGTTGGCGCCGCTGCGGCTCACCGTCACTGTAACCTCCCGGTCGGTCTCGTCCACGCTGACATTGGCCGCCGTCAGGCTCAACTGCTGGTTCAGCACCAAATTGCTGTTGCCCATCGCGGCGGCGGCGTTTTGCGCCGCTGCCGGCTGGGCGTTCGCCGGATCCAGAAAGGTGAACGCACCGGCCAGGGCGGCGGCATCGGCCGCGTTCTGGGCCTCATTTTTCGCCCCCAGCAGCACCCCCACGTCCACCGCCAAGGCCGCCATGCCGCACAACCCGGTCAGCAGCATCGCCATCAGGACCACGGTCACTCCCTCCTGGCGCCGCCGCATCCGCGTCCGCATTAGTGCCCACCTTTTTTGCCGTCAAACTGCGCCGGGTTCAAGAAGGGCTTCGACATCTTCAGCGCTGGCGGCGGGGTATTGCTCGGCTGCACCAGATGGGCGGTGACCACCACCAGCAGTTCGGTGCGCGACTTGCTCGTGTTGCGGCTCTGGAAAAATTTCCCCAGGATGGGAATGTCGCCCAGTCCCGGCAGCTTCGACATGTTCGTGGTCAGCCGGTTGTCCATCAAGCCTGCGATCACGAAGCTCTGGCCATCGCGCAACTCCAGCTCGGTGGAGGCGCGGCGCGTGCTGAGCGCCGGAATCAAAAAGCCGGAAACAGTGAGCGCGTTGGAAAAATCCAGCGCGCTCACCTCCGGCGCCACCTGCAAGTCGATGGTGCCATCGGGGAGGATGGTGGGCTTGAAATGCAGGTTCACGCCGAACGGTTTGAACTGAATGGTGACGTTATTGATCGCTCCCTGGCCCTCGACTACGGGGAAGGGGAATTCTCCGCCGGCCAGAAAGCTGGCTTCCTTGCCGTCCATGGCCAGCAGGTTGGGCTCGGCCAAAATCTGCAGCAGGTTTCTCTGCTCCAGCGCCTGCAGTGTCAGTCCCAGGTTGGCGTCGCTGCGGAACAGAAATACGTTCAGCAGATCGCTCAATCCGAACTTTCCGCCGCTCGCGCTGTTGGGATTGCCTGACACCACCGAACCGCCAGGCGGAATTTGGGTCTGATTGCCGGGCGCCACCACACCGGTGGCACCGCCAAATTGGCCCGTGCCGATCGCGCCCACGGTGTTGCCGGTGCCGGTTGATAGCAGGTTGGCGCCGAACTGGGCCACCGCGCTGCGGTCAATTTCAGCAAAACGCACCTGCAGCAGCACCTCGCCGGGATCGCTGGGCGAATCCACGTTCAGGTTGTTGACCACGTTTTTGGAAAAGCCCGAGGCCACATTCAACACCTGCTTGGCCGTGGCCGCGTTGGGCAGCGTGCCGGAAACCACCATGGCGTCGCCGCTGGCGCTCACGCTCAGGGTGTCGTGGGGAAACAGCCGCCCCAGCTCGGTCTGCAGCGGCTGCGGGTCCAGATGCACCCGCACCGTGTAGGCGCGCGCGTTCGAATCCGCGTCCCACAGCAGCAGCGAAACCTCGCCCGGCGCCCGTCCCTGCACCAGCACCTGGTTGGGCGACACCACCACCGCCTGGGCCACCGTGTCGTCGGTGATGGAGACGCGCTTCAGCGGCACGGGACTTTCCACCACCAGGCTGTGATGGGCGGTCAGCTCCAGATCCACCGGCGCATCCATGGGCCGCGGCGGCGGAAACACTCCCGCCCGCGGTGCGGATGAAGGCTGTGACGCCGGCAGCGGCGGCGGCTGTGGAGCGCCGAACAGCTCCGCCGCGACGGCCACTGGGTACGGCCGCTCCGCCAGCGCCACACTCGAGGGCGGCACTGCCGTGGACGGCGGCAGCGTCTGCCGCAGGGCCGCCAGCAACGTGATCGGATCCAGACGCGGCTGCCAGGCCGGCGCGCCGGCGCGCGGCAGCGGAGCGCGCGGCGGCAGCGTGACCACGCGCAGCGCCTCCGCCGGCGCGGTCAGCTTGTCCACCAGCACCAGTTGCTGCTGCAGGCCCAGCGTCAGCGGCGAGGCGTGCAAGCGGCTGGCCGCGGCCTGCCCCGGCGGCGCAGGGTTCTGTCCTTCCGCCAGCGCCACCCGCAGGCTGCCCAGCGCCAGCATCGCCAGCCCGGCCAGTATGCCGTGCACCAGCGCCCGCAATAAATGCATTTTTCGGCGACTCATTGTGCGCCTCCTCCCGGCACCGCAAACTTCACCACCTGTTGCTGGTTGCCGTTGATCATGTCTACCGTCCATGCCTGCGGCGCCGGCGGATCCGCCTTGGCCAGGCCCCGCCCGCCCCGCCTCGCCCGCCGCGGCGGCCCCGGCAGCCAATACAGGCTGGCGTTGCGCAGCGGCTCGGTCTTGTTCTTGGCCTGATCGAGCGGGTTGCGGAGCGCCAACTGCAAGCGTCCGTAGCCATCCGCCATGGCCAGCTTTTCCGCGCCTTCCGGGCTGACCAGCAGGGTGATGACCGCGACTTTTTCGGGTTTGCCGTTCTGGCGCTGTTCGAATTGCTGTCCCGCCGTGAGCACTTGCACGTTCTTGAGCAGCGTCACCGTGGTCACATCCGCGGGGTTGTTGTCGGCGCGCGGGTTGCCCGTCAGCAGCACGTCCACGTGCGTGCCCGGCACCGCGAAGCCGGCCACCGACACCACGTCATTGACCTTCACCGAAACCGCGCGCATGCCCGGCGGAATCAGCGGCGGCAGGCCGACGCCGGAGCCTGGCTGGGCCACCATTTCCGCCACGATCAGCTGATTGGGCACCACGGCGGTGGTCAACACCCGCCCGGCGAGCTGGCTGATCGCGCTGTACACGTGCGCCGGCAGCGTCTGCGGCGGAACCCGCAGCAGACGCAGATCGTTGGCGTCGATCTGCTGGCCCACGCTCATCGGCAGGGCCGCCGCCACCACCACTTGCGTCGCCGGGGCGGCCGCCGCCGGACGCGCCTGCGCCAGCCGGCTCACCGTCAGGCTCACCAGCGCCGCCAGCGCCAGCGCCACCACCGCCAGGCCGAGCAATCGTTTGCGCTTCATTAGTAGAAATTCCTCATTTCCACCGCCGCCCCCAGGGTCATCGTCTTGCCCAGCATCAGGGACAGCGGAAACTGATAGGTCACACTCACCAGCGAGGCTTTCAGGCAGGGCGCGCTGGCGCTGCAGCCGTCCCCGCCCTGGCTCACCAACTCGTTCTGGTTCACCGTCACCGCGCTCGCGTTCACCGAAATGCCGTTGGCCTGGGCGTAGGCTGCCACCGCGTTCTGCACGTCCGCCGCGCGGCCGTATTCGCCCGGCACCGCCGATAGCCGCGCCCCCTCGCGTACCGAGTTGCACAGAATCTGGTGCGCGGAAACCGCCGCCGAAACCTGCCCCACGACCAGCAGCAGCATCGCCAGAAACGGCAGCGTGATGGCGAACTCCACGATTTCGCTGCCCCGCTGCCGGTTTTGCCGCCGCCTAGTTAATCTCATTGCGCATCTCCGCCTGCGGACTCAGCGTCACCGACGGCACCAGGTCCGTAAGCAGCGGCAGCATAAACTTGAAGTGGTACACCACCTGCACGTCGCTGTAGCTGGTGGTCAGGCCGTTGACCGTCTGGTCCACTTCCTGACTCACCGAAACCGCCAGCGGATTGAGGGTAATGTCGTCTGCGGCGGCAAAATTCACCACCCGCTGCACCACCTCGCCGACGCCGGGCAGGGCATTGCTGCCCACCACGGGCATGGCGGAATAGCGCGCCCCTTCGCGGCAGGCGTTATGCAAGGTTTCGCTGACATTCGCCAGGCGTGCCAGCCCCACCGCCCCAAACACCAGCAGGGCCAGCAGCGGCATCACCATCGCCATCTCGAGCATTGTCTGCCCGCGCTGCCCGCTCAGATGACGAACAGGGCGCAGAGTACGCCCGCCAACAAGGCCACCGCAAACGGCGCCACGACCGCGCCCGGCGTGGTCACGCTGTGCTCGGGGTCGCCGTGCAGGCCGTACTGCCGCCAGCCGCGCACAATCACCGCCAGATCGTCCAGCAAATGCGTCAGCCGTCCGCGGTACGCCATCTGCCCCAGGGCGATCAGCCCCGCCGCCAGCAATCCGAATTCGATGCTCCAAAACCATAATCGCAATCCCAGCAACGCGCCCAGCGCCGCCAGCCACTTCACATCGCCGCCGGCGACGGCGCCCAACTGCTGCAGCACCAGCCCCACCCCCAGGCCCAGACCGCAGGCCACCAGGGCGCCGGCCAGGCCGCCATTAAAGCCGTGATAGATCAGTCCAGCCGCGGCCGCCGGCAGCGTCAGCCATTTCGGGATCCTGCTCCAGCGCAGGTCCCAGACCGCCGCCGCCAGCGCCGCCGCCAGCACCGCGTCGCGCCAGAGCATGCCGCGCTTTTAGGAAGCAGGCAGAATCTTGCCTGCGATACTGGTGAAGACGCTGGAGATGTTGGTCCCCAGCAGCGTGATGGCAGTGAGCACCACCGCGGCAATCACACCCAGCATGATGGCGTACTCGGCCATATCCTGGCCGGCATCATCATTCCACAGACGAGTCAATAGAGCTGTCATTGATTGTTCCTCCCGATTTGACTTACTTACGCGGCCCGCGCCGCTCACTGGTTCTAACTGCACGTGCCCGGCCAATGCCGCCCCGCCCCGCCCGAGGCCTGTGTTTGCAACCCCTGCGCCCCTCCCGCGCCGCGGCGCCCCCCCGCCCGTACTCTTCCGCACCCGCGGGCATCGCACCTTTTGTAAGATTTTGCCGGAGTGGCGCGAACTGGAATTCCGCGCCGCGCCAGGGAATCCGCCGCGCTGCCTGCTTCGCCATATGCCTCATCGGCGGCGGGCCGCCGCAACTTTAACTCCGCCCGCCGCGGCGCCGCCTGGCCGTGGGCGGCCAGGTGGCTGCCCGTGGGGGGCCGCGCCTGCATGTTTCCCCGGGGGCCGGCCGCCGTGCCGAATTTCGCAGCCCTTCGCGTCGATTTTGCCCACGGTGCAAAGCGGCGCGACCCCCTGGCATGGTACGGTACAGGCATCATGAGATCGGGGTTGCTCTGCTTGATGCTGATGGCCTGGGTTGGCCTGCCCCTGGGAGCCCAGCAGTGGGCCCGGCAGCGCCTTGATCAGTCCCCGCGCCACCGCCAAATCGTGATTCTGCATCCCCAGGGGCGCACCCTGCAGGCCTTCGTCGCCTACCCCCAGGCCAGCGGCCAACGCCCCGTGGTGCTGGTCATCCATGAGATCTTCGGTCTCAGTGACTGGGCTCAGGAAGTGACCGATGAGCTTGCCGCAGCCGGCTACGTTGCCATCGCCCCCGACTTGCTCAGCGGCAAGGGACCGGGCGGCGGCGGCACCTCCAGCTTCACTGGTCAGACGTCCATCGGCCGCGCCTTGGTGACCATGCCGCCGGAGGAGCTGACCGCCGACCTCGATGCCGCCGCGGACTGGGCTCTGCGCCAGCCCGCCTCCAACCGCAAGCTCTATGTCATCGGCTTCTGCTGGGGCGGTGGCCAGAGCTTCCGCTACGCCACCCACCGCCATGATCTCCGGGCCGCACTGGTGTTCTACGGCACTCCGCCCAGCCAGCCGGCGATGGCTCAAATTACCGCCCCCGTGTTCGGCTTTTACGCCGGCAACGACGCCCGCGTCTCGCTTACCGTTCCCGGAACCCGCGCCAACATGAAGCGCCTGCATAAGCGCTATCGGGCAGTGATCTACCCCGGCGCCGGCCACGGCTTCATGCGTGCCGGCGAGCAGCCCGATCCCACCCCAGCCAATCAGAAGGCGCGCGCGCAGGCCTGGAAACAGATCGTCCGCATCATCAGGCGCTGAGGTTGCAATTATATTTGCCTTGTGCCATTCTGCTGCCGATCAGGAGGTTTCGTATGCCTCTTACAGCCGCGTTCCATGCCGTGGACGAAATCGTCAAGGCGCCCAATAGGCGGATCTATCACAACAATGACTCCTGCCAGGCGGCGCAGGGGATCGCCACGGAAGACCGATCCACCGGCACCGGCGGCTATCACCAGTGCAAGAACTGCGAGCGGCTCGACCGCGACGGGCGTTGATAGGCGCGGGGCTCGGGCGGCCTGCGGCCGCCCTCAGCTCGCTTGCAGCGGTCTGCCAGGGCGCCGCCTGGCCGTGGGCGGCCAGGCCGCTTGCCCAACCGGGGGCGGACCGCCTCACTCGGTTCCGCGGCTTTCGCGCCGATTTTGCCCACGGTGCAAACGGCGCGACCGCCGCGCGTGGCTTGCGGGACGGGACCACAGCCGCTATGCTGGGCGCCAGTACGGGGAGGAACCATGTGGCGAATTGCGGTGGCGGCGGTGGCACTGGCGCTGACGGCGGTGGGGGTGCGCGCGCAGCAGTTTACGGTGGAACAGGCGCTGAGCTATCCCTTTCCGTCCGAGCTCACGGCAGCGGCGCAGGGGGAGCGCGCGGCGTGGGTGTTTGACGCGCGCGGAGCGAGCAACGTCTGGGTAGCCGAGGGGCCCGGCTTTGCCGCACATTCAGTCACGCACTACCAGGGCGACGAGGGGATGCCCATCAACAGCCTGCGGCTTACGCCCGACGGCCGCACCGTGGTCTATGCGCGCGGCAGCGAAACTAACGGCCAGGGCGAGGTCGCCGATCCTACCAGCAACGTCGTGCGGCCCGAGCAACAGGTGTGGGCGGCGAACGTGGACGGTGGTGATGCGCCGCGCCTGCTGGGCACGATGAACTGCGGCTTCGAAGGCTGCGAAGACATTCAGATTTCTCCCGATGGGCAATCGGCGGTGTGGGCGGCGCGCGGGGCGCTGTGGCTGGCGCCGGTATCGGGCGCGCAGCCGGCGCGGCAGTTGGCCTATATCCGGGGAAACAATTCCGATCCGCAATGGTCGCCTGACAGCCAAGCCATCGCCTTTGTGAGCAATCGCGGCACGCACTCGCTCATCGGCATTTACCGCGTGGGCGCGTCCACGCTCGAGTACGCCGCACCGAGCGTGTTCCACGATCTCATGCCGCGCTGGTCGCCGGACGGCCAGCAGCTCGCTTTCGTACGCCTGCTGGGGTCCGGAGGCGGCATCTTTTTCGGCCGCCGGCCGCAACCCTGGACCATCTGGGTGTGGAACGCGGCGACGAAGCAGGCGCGCCAGGTCTGGCAGAGCACGCCGGATGAGCGCGGCGGGCTGCCGGGTGAATGGGAGAGCACCACCTTCCAGTTTGGCAGCGGCAACCGGGTGGTGTTTGCGGCGCAGGAGGATGGCTGGGTGCACCTGTATTCGGTGCCCGCTTCCGGAGGCGCGGCAACCTTGCTCACCCCCGGTGATTTTTCCATTGCGCCCGCACCGGTGACGCTCACCCCCGATGGAGAGACGCTGCTTTACGCCTCCAACCAGGGCGACGTGGACCGGCGGCACGTATGGAAGGTCAGCGTCTCGCGCCCTGGACCGGTGGCGCTGAGCCACGGCGATGGCCTCGAGTGGACGCCGGTGGCCACGGGCGACGGTCGCGCGGTCGTCTGCCTCGGATCCACGGCCACGCAGCCCGCCATGCCGTATCAACTTACGCTTACGGGCCGCAAAATGATCGCGAGCAGCGCGCTCCCGGCCGATTATCCCTCTGCCGCGATGGTCGTGCCGCGGGCGGTAACCTTCCGCAGCCCCGACGGCCTCACCATCCACGGCCAGCTGTTCCTGCCCCGCCGCCACAACCGCAAGCTGCCAGCCCTGATCTTCACCCACGGCGGCCCTCCGCGCCAGATGATGCTCGGCTTCCATCCCATGGACGCCTACAACTTTATGTACGCAGCCAATCAATACCTGGCCAACCACGGCTACGTGGTGTTGTCGGTGAACTATCGGCTGAGCATCATGTATGGCCTGGCCTTCCGCCAGCCGGCCCACGCCGGACCGCAGGGGGCATCGGAGTACCAGGACGTGGTCGCCGGGGCCAGGTATCTGCAAGCCCTGCCCTATGTCAACCCCGCCAGGATCGGCCTCTGGGGCGGCTCCTATGGAGGCTACCTGACTGCCCTGGGACTGGCACGCAACTCAGACATCTTCAAAGCGGGCGTGGATTACGCCGGTGTGCACGATTGGAGGATCGGTTTTGGCAGCCGCGCCGGGCTGTCCGAGGCGGCGCGCCAACTCGCCTACGAATCTTCCCCCGTCGCTTCCATTGACAAATGGACCTCGCCGGTGCTTCTCATGCAGGCCGACGATGACCGTAACGTCGAGTTTGCCCAGACGGTGGATCTCGTACATCTGCTTCGGACACATCATTTGCCCTACGAGCTGATCGTGTTTCCCGACGGCATCCATGATTCCCTGCTCTGGCAAACCTGGGTGCGGAACTTCGAGGCCACGGGCGCTTTCTTCGACCGCGTGCTGGTTCGCGGCGAGGCGGTGCGACCCTCTCCAGGCTACGCGCACTGACCGAGCGGTCAGCAGCCAAAAATTTATGACCGCCGGGCTCAATCATCTGTGTTAGAGTTGTCTCGCTCAACGCGGCACTGCCAATCGGCGGGTGGAAAAGGCAGACTGGAGGGCGCGGGGGGCTTCGCGCGGCGACGGCGTGAGTCCGGCGGCGAGCACTTCATGGAGGCTAAAGGTAATGCGCAAAATTTCGTCCGTTTCGCTGGCGACCGCCTTGGCGTTCGCCACCATGCTCACTTTGTCCGCATGTGGCGGCAACAGCAGCACCAGCGTCGGCACTTCGCCCGGCCAGGGTTCGTTCAACGGTCCTGCACCGGACAGCCAGGCGGTGATCACCGCAGGCGATGCGCCCATGAGTGGGGTGTTGGCGGCCCAGATCACTATTGGCAGCATTACGGCGGCCAACGCCAACGGTTCGACCACGACGCTGCTGGCCAATCCGGCAGCCGTGGAGTTGTCACACTTGGGCACCGGGCAGACGCTGGTGGATGTTGACCCGCTGCCGCAAGGTACCTACAACAGCCTGATGTTCACCATCACCAGCGCCAACTTTACCTATATGAACGGCGGGACGGTCGCCTATGCGACCTCAAATCCGCCCACGGGGACGGCCGCGACGGTGACGATTCCCACCGCCAGCCAGTCGCTAACCTATACGTTTGCCAAGCCGGTAGTGGTGAACTACCAGAACGCCAGCCTGTTGAACCTTGACTTCAATCTGGCCCAGGAATTGGATTTGACCAGCGGCATGGTGACGTTCTCGCCGACGGTCACCGGGACGACCGCCAACGTGGCGGTGACGTTGGCTGCCGCGACCGGGCTGAGCGGGTCGCAGGCCACGGTGCAAGCGTACGGAACCATCGCCTCGGTCAACACCAGCAGCACTGCGAGCGCCGGATTGGTGCTGACCACGGACGCCAGCAGCTACGGCGAAACCGTTTACACCAGCACCAGCACGCTCTACAACGCCGCTCTGTCGTTGAGCAATCTCGCGGTGGGCGCGCGCGCACGCGTGGTGGGCAGCATCAACGCGGATGGCAGCCTGGCAGCGATTTCGGTGGAATCCGCCGATAACGGCGCCGCCGAGATCCCCGTCGTTGTCGCCAAGGTCTCTACTGTTCCCGGCAGCGTGAACAATGGCGTCGTGGTCGGGACCACCGGCACCGGCTTCACCCTGGTGGTGACCAACAGCAGCGTGCCGACGCAGGTGGGGCAGGAAATCACGGTGAACACTGGATCTGCCACCGTCTATGCGGCGGCGGCCGATGCCGCTGGCGCGGGGCAGACCGCCACCTTTGACGCCACCCAGGTCTTTGTAGGACAGGCGGTGTGGGTAGCAGGCGCGAACGATGCTGCCAGCACCTCTACCGCGGTCGTGATTGACGCCACCAACGTCAACCAGTCGGCGGTGAGCCTGCAGGCACTGACCACGGGCGAGCCCACGGTCACGGCTGGCTCGGACGGCACAACCACCATTGCCTACGTGTTCCCGCTGAGCAGCTCGTTCAGTAACCTGGCGAGCGGCACGGCCGTGACGGCCACGGCGCTCACCTGCGCCGCGGTGGGCACCGCTTCTGCCCCGGCCGGCTGCATGGCGGCCAACCTGGATGGGCCGTACCTGCAATTTGGTGCGAGCCCGGCGCCGGCAACCGAGCCTACCGGCGACACCGTATTTGCCCGCGGTTATCTGACCGTTTCCGGCGGCGCCTACAGCCTGGCGCTGACCGACATCAACGATCCGACCGCCATTCCGGTCCCGCCGACAACCTAATCGCCTGCGCATCGCACCCAAGCCCCAGGCCCGCCGGTTCGCCGGCGGGCCTGGTTATTTTTGCCCGCGCAGATAGGCGTCGTCCTTATTAATCCAGTCCTGGCGCGGCGGGGTGAACACGTCCACGTCGACGGTGTCTTCCAGGGCGCGGGCCGCATGCGGCATGTGCGGCGGAATGCAGAGCACTTCGCCCGCGCGCAGCGTCAGGTCGCGGCCGTCAAGGGTAAATTGCAGCGCCCCTTCCAGAATCCACGTCACCTGCTCGTTGGCATGGCTGTGCAGCGGCACCTCCGCGCCTTTTTTCAGCAGAATACGAGCCAGCATGACCTGTTCTCCAACCACAAAGTGGCGCTGAATCAGCGGGTTCAGGGTTTCCAGTTCGAGATCGCTCCAGCGGGTGTGCAGGGGCTGCGGCATGGCCGAGAGTATAGCAGAGTAGAATTTTTTACCTACCCCGTCCGGATGCTCGCCAACCAAAGACCCGGGCGATCAGCAACTTACAATTTGGCCCTCCGCGTGCTCTCAATCCGGCAGGAGGAAGACTCATGCACCGATACAGTCTTGTAGTGGGTTCCGTCCTGGCTGCCGCCGCGCTTCTGGCCGGCTGCGGTGGCAATGCAGGCGCCAATGTCAACGCCAGTGGCGGCAGCACGGGCGGCAATGCCAGCCCGACGGTCGTTTCCGTGGGCGACGCACCCATGAGCAGCGTCCTGGCTGCGATGGTCACCATTTCGGCAGTCAGCATGACCAGCAGCGCTGGTAGCGTGAGCCTGCTGCAACAGCCGCGCACGGTGGAGCTCACTCATTTGGGTGGCATCCGCGCACCCCTGAGCCTGCAGCCGCTGCCCGAAGGCACCTACACCAGCATGAGCATCACGGTGAGCGCGGCGCAGATCACCTATATAGATCCCAATTCGGGGCAACCGGTCATGGCGACGGCGACCATCCCCACCGCGAGCGCCACACAAACCATTACGCTGAATCCCGCGTTGCAGGTCAATGACAGCGGCGCCACTGACATCCGGTTTGACTTCGACTTGCAGCAGTCCCTGGATTTGAGTGGCAGCACGGTGACGTTCACGCCGGTGATCGCCGGGGCGGTTGCGCGGGTGAAGGATGAGGACGCCGACGCGCGCCAGATCCACGTGGATGGCACGGTCAGTGCCACTGACACCACCAAGCAAACCATCACCATGAGCGTGGGCGACAGCGGCCTGACCGTAACGCTGAACGTCACCAGCTCGACGCAGTTCGATGATGGCCTTTCGCTGGGCTCGTTGACCGCCGGTACCGCCGTTGACTCCGAAGACACGATCGGACCGGATGGTGCGCTCACGGCGCTGGAGATCGAAACTGCCGACGACGGCGGCGTTGAAGGCCACCAGGGGCGCGTGGATGGAGGCATCGTGACCGCGGTGACGCGCGACAGCCAGAATCAGTTGACCTCGTTCACCATGGTGGTGCGCAACTGCCTGCGGCTGATCAATCTTGGGACGGTGCTGACCGTGCAGGTCAACAGCGCGACGGCGTTCAAGGACAGCATGATGGCGGCCTCGGCCGGCCTTGCCGGGTTTGACCAGAGCTCGATTTTCCCGGGCCAGGGCGTATGGGTGGCGGGCACCGCGGTGCAGCGTTCGACGAATACCGTGCTGGCGGCGGAACTTCGGCCGGCGGCGGTCAACCCGCTGGGACTGACGTCCGCGGCGGTAACCGTGAACGGTTCCATCGGCTATAGCATCACGCTGCTGCTCGACACCCAGGCCAACTTCGCCAAGTTTGCGGGCCTGACCACACTCGTGGTGGACACCAACACCAATACGGTCTTGGATGGCCAGGAGCTGTCGAGCGGCACCATCGCCAGCCTGGCCGTGGGCACGCCGCTGGTGGCGCGCGGCTACCTGGCCGCCGGGGCTAGTGGCAGCGCCGACGTGCTGTACTGCGCGCACCTGCATGAGGAGTCCCACTAAGCATAGGCGCGGGGCCCAGCGCGGCGCCGCCGCGCGCCCCGCTTAGGCTCGCGGCGGGTTGCCCGCCCTGCTGTGAGTGCGCAGGGCGGGTTGCCCGCCCTGCTGTGAGTGCGCAGGGCGGGTTGGGGGCCCCTGGCTCCAACCCGCCGCGAGCCCCACTAATGTTGCCGCGCCTTGACGGCTTGCGCTACACTGCTCGCGGGTAGTTGCAGACCCGGAAGTCCCTATGCGCAAATTCGTCGCTCCCTCCTCTCTTGCGGCCATGGCATTGGCCGCGGTGGTCGTTCTGGCCGCCTGCTCGAAATCGAAAACGACGGCCTCCCGGCCGGCTGGACCCGCCGGCGTGGTCATGACCGACCTGGACACCAGCGTCAGCCCCTGCCAGGATTTTTACCAGTACGCCTGCGGCACCTGGATGAAGGACAATCCCATCCCCGCCGACCAGGCGAGCTGGGGCTCGTTCAGCACGCTGGCCGACCGCAACCGCGAGGTGCTGCGCGGCATTCTGGAAAAGGCGAGCGCCGATCCGCGCATTGATGCCGACGAGGTGACCCGCGAGGTGGGCACGTTCTACGCCGCCTGCATGAACGAGAAGCTGGTCAATGCCGCCGGCGCGCAGCCGCTGGCGCCAGAGCTGAAGGCGATTGACGGCATGACCTCGAAGACACAGATGGCGGATGTGCTGGCGAAGCTGCAGATGGCGGGCGTGGGCGCCCTGTTCCGCTTCGGCTCCCAGCAGGATGCCAAGCACGCCCAAGCCAGTGTCATTGCCGGCGCCGACCAGGGCGGCCTCGGCCTGCCCAACCGTGGCTATTACCTCCGCACCGATGCCAAGTCGCAGCAGTTGCGCCAGCAGTACGTGGATCACGTCAGCCAGATGTTCGTGCTCCTGGGCGACACCCACGCCACCGCCGACGCCGAAGCCGCCACCGTGCTCAAAATTGAAACGGCGCTCGCCCGTGCCTCGCTCGAACCGGTGGCGCGCCGCAACCCCGACGTGACCTATCATCCCATGACGGTGGCACAGTTCGAGCTGCTGACCCCGGCGTTCAACTGGAAGGCCTACCTTGCCGGCGTGGACGCGCCCGGTTTCGACACCGTCAACGCGGCCGTGCCCGGCTTTTTCCGGGCGGTCAACACCGAGCTGCGCACGGTACCGCTGGGCGACTGGAAGACCTACCTGCGCTGGCACCTGGTGCACGCCGCCGCGCCCTCACTGTCGCAGCCGTTCGTGGACGCCAACTTCGCCTTCTACAGCGGCGTGATGCGCGGCGTCACCGCCCAGCAGCCGCGCTGGAAGCGCTGCGTGACCGCCACCGACCGCAACCTGGGCGAAGCCCTGGGCCAGCTCTACGTGCAAGCGGCCTTCAGCCCGCAGGCCAAGGCGCACATGAGCGCCATGGTGGAGAACCTGGAGACCTCGCTGGGCAAGGATATTGAAGCGCTGGACTGGATGACGCCCGCCACCAAGCAGCAGGCGATGGTCAAGCTGCACGCCATCGTCAACAAGGTAGGCTATCCCGACAAGTGGCTGGACTACAGTTCCATCGAGCTTTCGCCCGCCGATTATTACGCCAACCTGGAGAACTCCCGCGCCTTCGAGTGGCGCCGTGACATGAACAAGATCGGCAAGCCGGTGGACCGCAGCCAGTGGGGCATGACCCCGCCCACGGTGAACGCCTATTACACGCCGCTGTGGAACCAGATTGTGTTTCCGGCGGGCATTCTGCAGCCGCCGTTTTTCAGCCCCGCCCGCAACGACGCCGTCAATTACGGCGCCGTCGGGGTCGTCATGGGTCATGAAATGACGCATGGATTTGACGATGAAGGCCGCCAGTTCGACGCCCAGGGCAACTTGCGCGACTGGTGGACTCCCGCCGACGCCAAAGCCTTTAAGGAGCGCGCTGCCTGCCTCATCAATGAATACTCCGGCTTCAGCCCCGTGCCCGGCGTGGACTTGAACGGCAAGCTGACGCTGGGCGAAAATACGGCCGACAACGGCGGCGCCCGGGTCGCCTACATGGCTATGGAAACGGCGCTGGCTGGCAAGGCCGATCCCAAAACCGATGGCTTCACCCGCGAGCAGCGTTTCTTCCTCGGCTACGCCCAGATCTGGTGTGAAAACACCCGCCCCCAGGCGGCGCGCATGGCCGCCAACACCGACCCCCACTCACCCGGGCGCTTCCGTGTGAACGGCGTGGTGACCAACATGGCCGAGTTCGCCGCCGCCTTCCACTGCGGGCCCAGCGATGCCATGACCGCCGGCCCCAAGGCCTGCCGCGTCTGGTAGACGCTTACTAATGTTGGCGCGGGCCCCAGCGCGGCTGCTTCGCCCTGCTGGAACTGCGCAGGGCGAATTGCGCCGCGCGCCCCGCTTA
>JBOGKQ010000020.1:0-53654 GCA_050747905.1 Terriglobales bacterium
GTTGACAATCGCGAACGCCCCGCTCTGGCTGGAGCAAATGCCCGCCGCGGTGAGCGAGTCGGCTTTGGCAACCTCCACCATGGCGGCCACCGTTTCGGCCCTCTGCGCCGGCGTGAGCGCCGCCGTGGCATCCTCCCACCGCTCCAGCGGACGTATCGGCGCGGGCGCCGCCATGGGCAGCAGTTCGGCATCGGGCGCCTGCGAGCGCGTCAGGTTCAAGGTGCGCTGCACCAGACTGCGCAGGCCGGTATCGTCCAGGCAATGGCCGGTGGCACGGGCGGTGCGGCCGTCAAGCTCTGCTCGCAGCGACAGCGTGAGTGTGGATTCCGCCACATGCTGGTGAATGGCGTTGTTGGCAAAGCGGGTGAGTTCGGAGTTGGTGTCCTCCAGCATGAGCTCCAGCGCCACACCCTCCGGTGCGGCGGCCCGGGCTTGGCCGAATAGCTCGCGCGCCAGCGCGGGATTCAGCCTTAAACTCACTCTTGCCCCTTTTGGTATGCGCTACCGATTTTGACGTTTCGGAAGCGGGCGGGAGCGGCGCCGTGCCCAGTGCCCATCGTTTGCTGCGGCTGACCCTTGCCACAATTGGGCGTACCCCACAACGTCCAATGCTCGCGCGAGCAGATCGCGTCCATCGAGTTCCAGAACTCGGTGGTAATGCCCGAATAGCTGGGGTTCTTCAGCATCCGCACCTTCTTGCCGCCCTTGATCTCCCATCCGATTTCGGTGCCGAACTGGAAGTTATAGCGCTTGTCGTCAATGGACCAGCTCCGGTTAGTCTCCATGTAGAATCCCGAGTCGGTGTCCGCAATCAGCTCCTCCGGGCTCAGCGGCTTCGGTCCCGGCTCAATGCTGATGTTGGTCATGCGGATCAGTGGCAGCCGGTTCCAGCCATCGGCGCGCATGCAGCCGTTCGAGCGCGCCTGGCCGATCTGCGCCGCGGTCTCGCGGCTGGTGATATAGCCGGTAAACTCACCCGCGCGGATGATGTCGGTCCGCTGTGCCTCCACCCCTTCGTCGTCATAGCCAAACGTGCCCAGCCCCGGCCCGTGCTCCAGCCGCGCATCTGCCACCACGTTGACCAAAGGCGAGCCGTAGCGCAATTTACCGAGCTGATCGAGCGTCAAAAAGCTCATGCCCGCGAAGTTCGCCTCCATCCCCAACACGCGGTCGAGTTCGATCGGGTGGCCGATGGATTCGTGAATCTGCAACCCCAGTTGTGAACTGTCCACAATCAGCGTCCCCAGCGCCTGCGGACACTGCGCCGCCTGGTGCAGTGCGACGGCTTCCTCGCCCACCCGGCGCGCGTTTTCCAGCAAGTGCAACTCGTCAATTAACTCATAACCCTTGAGCTGATATTGACCCCCAAACGAGTTGGGATAGGAGCGTTTTTGGATGTCGCCATTGGCAAAGGCCAGTGCGCTGTAGCCGGCGCCGCTCAGGACGCGCGTTTGTGCGATGTCCGCACCCTCACTCGACAGAAACAACTGCTTCTGCCGTATAAAGTTCATCTGTGCTTCCGCGAGGGTTACGCCCTTCACTCCGCGCAGCTCCTTGTCCACCGCCAGCAACAGTGCAAGGCCATCGTCTACGCTGCGGGCGAACGGATCTCGTTCGCACGGCGACGTCCACACCGCTTGATGCGCAGGTTCCGCAGCCAGCCGGACGCTGGCCTGCCTGACCCGGGCAGAGGCACGTGCCAGGGCCAAGGCGCGCTGCGCGGTGGCGATCACCGCGGCACGGCTGCCGTCATCGCAGGCGGCGAAGCCCCACGCACCCTCCAGCAGTGCCCGAATCCCGATGCCCTGTGTCTCGCTGTCGCTGGCTTCCCCCAGCTTGCCATTCTTGGTCACCAGGCTGCGCTGCCACTGTTGCACCACGCGCACGTCGGCGTAGCTGGCTCCCCCGGCAACGGCCGCATCCAACCCCCAATGGCCGATGTCGTGCATGCTGTCGTTCGATCGCTCAGCGCCCGGACGCAACCGTTTCGCGAGTGCCGCAAGCAGCTTGCAATTCCTCCACCTTGTCTTCCCGCTCCCAGGTGAAGTCAGCGTCGTTCAATCCAAAGTGCCCGAATGCCGCGGTCTTTTGATAGATCGGCCGCCGCAACTGCAGCGATTCGATGATCCCCTTGGGAGTGAGCTGAAACACCTTGCGCACCCCCCGGCTAATCTTCTCCTCGGGCACGGTATGCGTTCCAAACGTTTCCACTCGCACCGAAACCGGCTCGGCCACGCCAATCGCATACGCCAATTGCACTTCACAGTCGCGCGCCAGTCCGGCAGCGACCACGTTGCGCGCGATGTAGCGGGCCATGTAGGCGGCCGAGCGGTCCACCTTGGTCGGGTCCTTGCCGCTGAACGCTCCCCCGCCATGGCGGCCATAGCCGCCGTAGGTGTCCACAATGATTTTGCGCCCGGTTACGCCGGTGTCGCCCATGGGTCCGCCAATGACAAAGCGGCCGGTGGGGTTAATGTGATAATTCGTGTTCTTGTCTACCATGTGCGCGGGCACGATGGGATCAATGACGTGCCGCCGTACTTGCGAGCGCAACTCCTCCGTGCTGATCTCTTCGGCGTGCTGCGTGGACAGTACCACCGCATCCACCCGCACCGGCCTCCCCTCCTGATACTCGATCGTGACCTGGCTCTTGCCGTCCGGCCGCAGATACTCCATCTTCCCTTCGCGCCGCACCTTCGAAAGCTGCTGTGTGAGCCGCCGCGCCAGCGCGATCGGTAGCGGCATCTTCTCCGGCGTCTGGTCGCAGGCGTAGCCGAACATCATGCCCTGGTCGCCCGCTCCTTCGCGGTCCACGCCCATGGCGATGTCGGCGGATTGTTGGTGCACGCTCACCAGAACCCCGCAGGTGTCACAATCAAACCCAAACCTGGCGTCGGTATAGCCCACTGACCGCACCGCTTCCCGCGCCACCTGCTGGTAGTCAATCTGCGCGCGCGTGCTCACTTCCCCCGCCACCACGATCAGCCCTGTGGTCAACAACGTCTCGCAGGCCACCCGGCTGTTCGGATCCTGGCTCAGCGCTGCGTCCAGTACACTATCGGAAATCTGATCGGCAATCTTGTCCGGATGTCCTTCGGTCACCGACTCAGAAGTAAACAATACACGGCTAGGCAATGGGATATTCCTCGTTTCAGGGATCGTCAACAGTCCAGATTACCTTGACTCACGGCAAGGGCGCCAGCAGTTGCTCTTTCCGGTACACCATGGCCCCCGCATCGTAGTTCGCCAGCTCGAAACCGTGGCCATGGGTGATGGCGTCGGTGGGACAGGCCTCGACGCAATACCCGCAAAAGATGCAGCGGTTGTAGTCAATGTTGTACACCTTGGCATAGCGCTCGCCTGCGCTGATGCGCTGCGTCGCGGTGTTGTCCCCGGCCTCAATGTAAATGCAATTGGATGGACACGCCGCGGCGCACAAAAAACAGGCCACGCACTTTTCCAACCCATTTTCATCCCTCTGTTGTACATGTACGCCCCGGAAGCGGGCCTCAAACCGCACCGGTTCATCCGGATAAAACTCTGTCACGGGCGGCAGGAACATGTTCTTAAGGGTCACGCCCAGGCCCTGCGCAATGGCGGCCAGGTCCTTGGCGGGCTGCAAGAAGTCAGGCATGGCAAGATTATACCGTGCGATTTGACTTGCGACTGCCCGATCAACTGCGCCCCCTGCGTCTGGAACCCGACTTTCTGCCTGCCGCCGAAGGTTCGGTGCTGTTCTGCGCCGGTAATACGCGCGTGCTGTGCGCCGCCACGCTGGAAGAAGCCGTGCCCGGTTTCCTGCGCGGCCAGGGCAAGGGCTGGGTTACGGCCGAATATGCCATGCTGCCCCGCGCCACCTTGACCCGCACCCCGCGCGAGGTCACCAAAGGTCGACCCTCCGGCCGCACCCTCGAGATCCAACGTCTCATTGGCCGCGCCCTGCGCTCCGTCGTAGATCTCACCGCACTGGGCGAGCGCACCCTGATTCTCGATTGTGATGTCTTGCAGGCCGATGGTGGCACCCGCACCGCCGCCCTCAGCGGGGCCTTCGTGGCCCTGACCATGGCCCTGCAGCGCCTCGTGGACGCCGGCAACCTGCCCCGCCTGCCCCTGCGCAACTACCTGGCCGCCACCAGCGTCGGCATCGTGCGCGGGGACGCGCTGCTCGATCTGAATTACCAGGAAGATTCTCTCGCCGATGTGGATATGAACGTGGCCATGACCGGCGACGGCCGCTTCGCCGAGCTTCAGGCCACCGCTGAGGCCCAGCCGTTCTCCGACGACCAAGCTCGCGAGCTGCTGCGCCTGGCCCGCCTGGGCATCGCCCGCATCATGGACCAGCAGCATGCGCTCCTCAAGCTCAATCTGCCCCGGCTCTCATGACCATCTACCTGGCAACCGGCAATGCCGGCAAGGCAGCCGATTTCCGCACCCTGGGCCTGTCCCTGCTTCCGCTGCCCGGGTTTGCTTCCCTTGCCTCGATTGAAGAGACCGGCACCACCTTCGAGGCCAACGCACAGCTCAAGGCCCTTCACTATAGCCGCTTGACTTCAGAGCTGGTCCTGGCCGACGACTCCGGCCTGGAGGTTGACGCCCTCGCCGGCGCTCCCGGCGTTTACTCGGCGCGCTATGCCGGCCGCCATGGCGACGATGCCGCCAACAATCGCCTCCTGTTGGAGCGCATGCAGGGCGTGCCGGACAACCAGCGCGGCGCACGCTTCGTTTGCGTGCTGGCCCTGGCGCGCCAGGGCCAGGTCGCAGCCACCTTCCGCGGTGTCGCCGCCGGCTCGATCCTGCTCGCTCCCCATGGCACTCACGGCTTCGGCTACGATCCGCTATTTTTTTCCTCCGCTGCCGGGGCTGCCTTTGGCGAACTCACTGCCGATCGCAAAGGCGCTTGCAGCCATCGCGGTGCCGCGGTGCGACTTTTGCTAGAGTGGATCGGTGCCCACGAAACGCACTGCGAAACCCACAGCGCCCGCGCGCGTCCGCGCCATCCTTGACGGTCTCGCTCAGGCCTATCCTGACGCCCAATGCGCGCTCGTACATCACAGCGCCTGGGAACTGCTGGTGGCGACCATCCTGTCGGCGCAATGCACCGACGTGCGCGTGAACAAGGTCACGCCAGCGCTGTTTGCCCAATACGGCACCGTGGCGGTCATGGCTGCAATCACCCCAGAAGCGCTCGAGCCTGCGATCCGCAGCACCGGCTTTTACCACAACAAGGCCAAATCCATTGTGGGCGCAGCCCGGCGCATCGTTGAGGTCTACGGCGGCCGCGTCCCCGATTCCATCGACGCCCTGTTGACCCTCCCCGGCGTCGCCCGCAAGACCGCCAACGTGGTGCTGGGCGTGTGGTTTCACCAGGCCAGCGGCATCGTGGTGGATACCCACGTCCAGCGCGTCAGTCAGCGCCTCGAGCTCACGCACAACAACCCGCCGGAAAAAATTGAGCGCGATCTGCAAAGGCTGATCCCGCTCGGGGAATGGATCGCCTTCAGCCACCGCGTCATCGCGCACGGCCGCGCGCTTTGCCTGGCGCGCAAGCCCCAATGCGCTCCCTGCCCCATCGAATCCCTCTGCCACGCGCCCGACAAGAGGGTCTGAGTTCGTCTCGCGGGAGTCGCGCCAACCTTCGTAAGTGTGCTGGGAGATAATCAGGCAATCCCCGGTGAACACGCTTTCTGCCCACGCCCGCACGTCCCTGCAACGGCAACGCCTCGTCCCACTGGCTCTATGGGCGGCCGTGGCTGCCGCGGCAGCCTTGCGGGCCCTTTTCGCCATCCTGTATATTGCTCAGCAGTCCCACCGCGCGCTGCGCCTTCAACCCTTCGCTTTTGAAACCGGCAACATCGCCCGGGCCCTCGCTACGGGCCACGGATTCGCCTCGCCCCTCGGTGTCCCCAGCGGTCCGACCGCGTGGGTGGCCCCGGTGTACCCCTCGCTCCTGGCAGCGCTGTTTCGCCTGTTCGGGGTTGCTTCGTGGTCGAGCTTTGTGGCCGCCACCGGGCTGAACATCCTGTTCGCTACCCTCGTCTGTTTCCCCCTCTACGCCGCCACAAAATCCATAGCCCAACGACTGGGCGGCGCACGCACGGGCCACGCGGCCGGATTGATCGCCTGCTGGCTCTGGGCTGTCTATCCCAATGCCATCCTGCTGACCTACCAGAGCATGTGGGACGGCTGCCTTTCGGCGCTGCTCGGCATCGTCACCGTCTGGGCAACCCTCCGCCTCCTTGAACGTTCCCTGTCCCTCTCCTCCTGGATCGCCTACGGCCTTCTCTGGGCTCTCCTGCTGCTGACCAATCCCGTCTTCGTGGCTGTCCTGCCGGTTCTACTGGCCTGTTTCATCTTCGGCCGCTACCCAGTACGCCTGCAACGGCCACTAATCGCGCTCGTGGTTACCATCTTGTGCTTGCTGCCCTGGACCATCCGCAACCGCGAAACCTTGCACGCTTGGGTGCCGCTGCGCAGCGACCTTGGGCTGGCACTGTGGCTGGGGAACAACCCCGGCGCCAGTGTCCCCTGGCACGGCCAACAGCATCCGCTCGATGACCTCACCGAGCGCGCCGAGTTCGTACATCAGGGTGAAGCCCCCTTCATGCGTGTCAAACTGGCTGCCGCCCTCAGCTACATCCCTGCCCATCCCGCCGTCACCGCCTCGCATGCCTGGCTGCGCTTTTGGGTGTTTTGGTCGGGCGGTGCCGCCCACCCCCTTCCCGCCTTTCTGCACGGCACCTGGCGCGACCGCTACGTGCTGACCTCCGACCTGCTCCTCAGCCTGGGTGCCTTGCTGGCTGCCATCCTGCTGTTCCGTCGCCGTCACCCTTATTCCTGGCTGGTGACGATTTTTCCGCTGCTGATTCCCTGCGCCTATTACCTAACCTTGGCCATCCCCCGCTACCGCCTCGCGATTGACCCGGAAGTAATTTTGCTGGCCTCCTGCTGGCTGGCCTCCCGGCGGACACCTGCCGTACGATGATCGTCTCCATCATCATTCCCGTCTACAACGAATTCCGTACCCTGCCCCAGGTCCTCGAACGCGTGCAAGCCGCTCCCCTTCCTCCCGGTTGTGACCGCGAAATTCTGATTGTGGATGACGGCTCCACCGACGGCACCCAGGCGGTGCTGCAAGCGGCATCCCGGACCGGCGTGATCACCGCCTCGACTGGCGGTGCGGCGCCGCGCGGCAAGGGAGCCGCTATCCGCACGGGCATCGTCCACGCGCACGGCGAGATCATCCTGATCCAGGACGGCGACCTGGAATACGACCCTTCCGATTACCTCCAGTTGCTGGCTCCTCTGGTGAACGGCAAGGCCGCGGTGGTGTATGGCTCGCGCTTTCTTTCCGGCCTACGCCGCCGCGAGCTGGGCATGACGCGCTCCGCCTGGCTCGCTAACCGCGTCCTGGTCACCGCCGCCAATCTGCTCTACCGCGCCCGGCTCACCGATGAGGCCACTGCCTACAAAGCCTTCCGCACCGATCTGCTGCGTAGCCTCGACCTGCGCTGCGAAGGTTTCGAATTCTGTCCCGAAGTTACCGCCAAGCTCCGCCGGCGCGGCGTGCCCATCCACGAAGTCCCCACCCGCTACAACGCCCGCCGCCGGGCCGACGGCAAAAAAGTCACCGCCCGCGACGGCTGGGCAGCGCTCAAGACCCTCTGGCGCTACCGCAACTGGTAGACCGTGGTGAGACATCTGGTTGACGGCAGTCGCGCCGGGCTCCTTTAGTTGCCCCCAGACGAAATCAGCGGCGGCAGCGTCCCCTGAGTATCGTAGGCGCGCCGGATGCGGCTGAAGCGCCGCGCCTGGTTCTCCCAGTACAGCCGCTCGTTATCGTAGCGCACCAGAATGTTGCCCAGAAAATACGGCGTATTGCCCTCCAGCCATAAGGTCTGATACTCGCCCCGCAGCGTGGTCACGCCGTCGCGCATGTCCTGCAACAGCCCGTTGATGGAGTTGATCCGGCTGAAGATGCCATTGACCTTGCCCCTCGAGAGTCCCGGCGTGCTCGCCTGCTGATAAAGTTGGACGATCAAGACGGCGTAGATCGCCTTTTCACCCACAAAGTCAAACCGCCGGGCCGCGAATTCCACTGGCAGCAACAGATCGCGGTAGCGGCGGGCGCCCTCGCGGTGCTCCGCCATGGAGGCAATCACGTCCTCGGCCAGCAGCCGCACCTGGGGCGCAACCGGAGCCATCTCCCCGTATACCCGCTGTCCTTCGGGACTGAACGCCTCGTGCCACATCGCCGAGTCCGTCGCGTCGGTATGCACTGCCTTGTGGACGAGTTCTTGAACCTGGGTCAGGGTTTCGACTTGCTGGAGGAAGTCGTGTCCGTCCGCGCGGTACAGTGCCCAATCGTAGGCGTTTTGGAAGCGCGGCAGCGAGGGCTGATCTTCCCAGCCTTCGGCTGAACCCAGCGCGACGCCATACCAGCAGTAGTCAAACATGCTTTCGCCGTCGTCGTTCCAGTTCGTGTTCAAAACGCCGGTGGAACCGAGGCTGCGGCCATCGCGCACGAAATTGACGATGTTGGGCGTGGCCTCGGAATAGTCGGGGAAAATGCGGCTCCAGTTGCTCACCCCCGGCGCCACCCAGGTGGCAAGGCCCGCATCCGTAAACGGCTTGATGAGTTTTACGAAGCCTTGCCCGGCCCCGTAGTTCCACGGCACCGCGATCATGTCCTTGGGCAACTGCGATAGCAGCTCAGGGTGGTTCTGGGCGATGTCGCCCCAGAACAGAATCTTGCGGTGGTAGGGCTCGAGGCGCACCGCGATCGCCTTGAGGTAGTTCAGGTACAGCCGCCCGGCGCCCTCGCTCGCCTGCATTGCCTGTGAGCGCCCGGTGCCCAAGTCGAAGGTTTCGTCGGCGCCAATGTGGAAAAACGGCCCGGGAAAATACTGCGCCAGCTCGGCAAACATTTTGCTGGTCAGATCCAGCGATGCCGGCACCGCCGGAGACAGCAGATTTCCGTAGGGTTTTTCAACCAGATCCTGAAACCTCTCCTCGCGCAACCCCAGGTGCAAATGCCCGAACGCCTCCTGTTCGGGTATCACGGTGAGGTTGTATTTCGCGGCAAGAGAAACGATCGCCGTCGCCTCCTCAGGCGTAATCGCGCCGCCCGGCGCCGCCCACACGGGCAGGTTCGGATAGGCAAAGGTGTTCTCAAAATACAGCACCAGCGCGTTGATCTTGAACTCCGCCAGCAGCGGAATATCGCGCTGAAACGCCGCCAGCGAGGGAATGGCGCCCCGGCTCACGTCCATCTGCACCCCGCGCCAGCGCAGTGCTGGCCAATCCACGATCCGCACGGTCGCAGCCGATGCCCCGCTCGCGTCCGGATGAATCAACTGCCGCAAGGTTTCGACGCCGTAGAGCATCCCTGCGCTGCTTGCGGCTACCACCGCCGCCTGGTTCCGGGTCACCACCAGCGCGTAGCCTTCCGCCCGCGCCACCGCCGGCAGCGTCAGCCCGGCGCGCTGCAGCAGCCGCAGCCCGGTTTTCGAATCTGCGCGCGCCAGTACCACCGTGCCGCCGTCGGAATGCCGGATTCGGCTGGGCAGATGATCAATCGCGGAAAGCTCATCGGCCAACACCTGCGCCGCAAACTGATCCTGCGGCGACTTGCCGGCAACGCCGATGTCCACCCTCCGCCGCAGCTGCAAATCCCCTGAACCCGGCCTCACCTGGCGCGGGTAGGGCAGCAGCTCCAACGGCGATGCGGCGGTTTGCGCCCCCAGCGCACTCGCCGCCAGCAGTAAAATCGGAATCAGCCGCTGCATGTTCTAGCTGGCGCTGCCGGAATGGCCCAGCCGCAGAAAGGCGGGGACATCCAGGTCTTCTTCGAGCGCGGCTGCGGGCGAAGCCGCAGCTCCTACATGCACGCTGTGTGCTGGCAGGGGCATGGCGCCCACGGCCGTGGAAATCGGCTGCGCCGCTGGCACCGCTACCGCGGCGGCCACCGCCACGCTGGCCCGGGCGTGAATGTATTCGGCGCGGATTCCGGTCGCAATCACTGTGATCTTGACTTGATCCTGCATCTCCTCGTTCAAGGTTGCACCAAAAATAATGTTGGCCTCTTCGTGCGCCGCTGCCTGGATCACGCTCGACGCCTCGTTCACCTCCGACAGCATCAAGTTGCTGGAGCCGCTGATGTTGATCAGAATCCCCCGCGCGCCCTCGATGGACGTGTTTTCCAGCAGCGGGCTGGAAATCGCCGCCCTGGCCGCCTCCACCGCGCGGTGCGGCCCGCTGCCCACCGCCGTGCCCATGATGGCGTACCCCATGCCCTGCATGATGGTGCGCACGTCGGCAAAGTCGCGGTTGATGATGCCGGGAATGGTGATGATGTCGCTGATGCCCTGCACCGCCTGCCGCAGTATGTCATCGGCGATGCGGAACGATTCGATGAAGGCCGCGTTCTGCGCCACCTGCAGGAGCCGGTCGTTGGGGATGGTAATCACCGTATCCACCGCCTCCGCCAGGTCCCGCAACCCCTGCTCGGCCTGCGCCATGCGCCGCTTGCCTTCAAACTGAAATGGCTTCGTCACCACAGCCACCGTCAGTGCCCCCAGCTCGTTGGCCAGCGAGGCGATCACCGGCGCCGCCCCGGTTCCGGTGCCCCCGCCCAGGCCCGCGGTGACAAACACCATGTCGGCGCCCTCGAGTACCTCCAGAATCTTTTCCGTATCCTCCAGCGCCGCCTGCCGCCCGACCTGGGGATCGCTGCCCGCTCCGCGCCCGCTGGTCAGTTTGCTGCCCAACTGGATCTTGACAGGCGCCTGCGCGAGCTTGAGGGCCTGCACGTCGGTGTTGGCCACGATGAAGTCCACGCCGTCCAGATGCGCGTCAATCATCCGGTTGACGGCGTTGCCGCCGCCCCCGCCCACGCCAATCACCTTAATCCGTGCCGCGGGGTAATCGTCATCTTCGAGCATCAACCGAATGGGGGAATCAGGGCTCATTTCGCTTTAGTATACTTGCGGCATGCCCCTAACTCCGAGCGAGAAAATTTGGCGCAATGGTGCCATGATCGCCTGGGACGACGCCCGCATCCACGTCCTGGCCCACGTCGTCAGCTACGGCTCGGCCGTCTTCGAAGGCTTACGTTGCTACTCGGGCGTCAGCGGACCGGTGATCTTCCGTCTCGCCGACCATATGCGCCGCTTTTTGCATTCGGCTAAGGTCTACCGGATGGAGTGCGGCTACACTCAGGCCCAGCTCGAGCAGGCGGCCCGCGACCTCATTCGCGTCAACCGGCTGCCGCAAGCCTACATTCGGCCTATCATCCTCCGCGGCTACGGCACCATGGGCCTTGGCGTCAAACCTGGCGACTGCCCCATTGAAACCTACCTCGCCGCCTGGAACTGGAGTGAGTACCTGGGCGGTACCACCATCACCGAGGGCGTGGACACCTGCATCTCCTCCTGGACCAGGATTGCGCCCAACACCCTGCCCGCCATGGCCAAAGCCGCGGCCAACTACATGAACTCCCAGCTCATCAAGCAGGAGGCCCTGACCAACGGCTACCACGAAGGCATTGCCCTCGACGACACTGGCCATATCAGCGAAGGCCCGGGCGAAAACCTGTTCGTGCTCCGCCACGGCAAACTCTACACCCCGCCCATGGGTTCGTCGGCTCTACCCGGAATTACCCGCGATTCGGTCATTCGCATTGCCACCGACATGGGCCTGGAGGTGCTCGAAGAGTCCCTCCCGCGCGAGATCCTCTACGTCGCTGAGGAGGCGTTTTTCTGTGGTACCGCGGTGGAAATTTCTCCGATCAAAACCGTGGACCGCATTCCCGTCGGTTCTGGCGCCCGCGGCCCCATCACTCAAGCTCTCCAGGACCGCTTCTTCGCCCTCGTCAAAGGCGAAACGGAGGATGTTTACGGTTGGCTGACGCCCGTCGAGATCCCCGTGGAAGCGCGGCCATGAGCACGCGCACGCGATTTTGCCCACGGTGCAACCTGCGACCGGACGTTCAGGCTCCCGATGGCAAGCCTGCACCCGCGGCCGGTGCGTAGTGTGATGCTATGTACTCCTCCAGAATCTGAATGAACTCCTCTGCCAGTCCCTCCCCGCGCAGCGTCTTGAACAGCCGCCCGTCCACGTACACCGGCGCCTTGGGCACCTCGAACGTCCCCGGCAGTGAAATCCCCAGGTTGGCCTGCCGGCTTTCACCCGGCCCATTGACCACGCACCCCATCACGGCCACGCTCATACTCTCCACGCCCGGCCGCTCCCGCCGCCATTCCGGCATCCGCGCCTGAATGTGGCTTTGAATGCGCTCCGCCATCGCCTGGAAAAACGTGCTCGTCGTGCGACCACAGCCCGGACACGCGGAAACCTGCGGTGTAAACGAGCGCAGCTCCAGAGACTGCAATATTTGCTGCGCGACCCGCACCTCCTCGCACCGGTCTCCGTTCGGGGCCGGTGTCAGCGAAACCCGGATGGTGTCGCCGATGCCCTCCTGCAGCAGCACCGCCATCGCCGCCGTCGAGGCCACCACCCCTCTGGCCCCCATACCCGCCTCCGTCAGTCCCAGGTGCAGCGGGTAATCGCAGGCCTCGGCCAGCTTGCGGTACACATGAATCAAATCTTGCACGCCCGAAATCTTGGCGCTCAAAACAATGCGGTTGTGCGCCAGTCCGTGCCGCTCGGCGGCGGCGGCGGATTCCAGCGCGGATGCCACAATCGTCTCCAGCATCACCTCTTTCGCGGTTCGCGGTTGTGCCCGCCGCGCGTTTTCGTCCATCTTCCGCGTCAGCAGCGCCTGGTCCAGTGAGCCCCAGTTCACTCCAATGCGCACCGGTTTCGCATGCCGCAGCGCGCACTCGATCAGCGTCTGAAAATTTCCGTGGTCCTTGCGCCCGATATCGGCATTGCCGGGGTTGATGCGGAATTTCGCCAGGGCAGCGGCGCAGTCCGGGTAGCGCGTCAGCAGCACATGGCCGTTATAGTGAAAATCGCCAATCAGCGGCACCAGGCAGCCCCGCTGCACCAGCCCCTCCCAAATCTTCGGCACCGCCCGTGCCGCCGCCTCCGTGTTCACCGTGATCCGCACCAGCTCCGATCCCGCCTGCGCCAGCGCCTCCACCTGCGCCGCCGTGGCTGCGGCATCCGCCGTATCGGTGTTGGTCATGGACTGGATCACGACGGGATGTCCGCCGCCCACCCATACCCCGCCGACAGGGACGGCCACGCTCCGCCGCCGCTGTGTCTCCATCAGTTGCGCACCACCACCGCGCGCACGATGTCGTTGTACACCACAACGGTCATCAGGATCAGCAGAAAGGCAAAGCCTGCCTGATACACCCGCTCCTTGATGCGCATGCTCACGTCGTGGCGCAGCAGCGACTCAATAAATAGAAACAGGATCATGCCCCCGTCCAGCACCGGAATCGGCAGCAGGTTCAGGATGCCCAGGTTCAGGCTGATCAGCGAGGTCACCGAAAACAGCGGCAGGAACGTGGGCGCGCGCGCCGCCTCGCCCGCCACCGAGGCAATGCCCACCGGCGATTCCAACGTCTCGATCGAGGCTTGCCGCGACACCAGCTTGCCCACCAGATCAATGATCACCAGGCTGTAGCGCTTGTTGTCTGCGAGCGACTGGCTCAGTGCCTCGGAGAATGGCAGTCGCAAGTAAGTCGTGTCGCTGACAAACGCCGCGCCGATCATCCATTGCCGCTCGCCCCCGTTCAGCGCCAGCTCCGGAGTTACCGTCAGCGCCAGCGCCTTGCCCTTGCGCTGTACGCTCAGGGTGACCGCACGGCCCGCCGTGCCCAGCTTGGTGGACTTAAGCGGCGGCTGCTCCGTCTGAATCTGTTGCACCAGCGTGCTCGGGTCGAGCACGCGTTGACCGTCGAGCGCCAGCACTCGATCGCCCGGCTGGAGCCCGGCGCGGGCGGCGGGTGAATCCGGCTTGATCTCGCCGAAACGCGTCACCTGCACCGGCGCCAGCCCCACCAGCGGCGGATTGTCATTGCCGTCGGGGATGGGCGTCATGCGGGTTTGCACCAGCTTGCCCCCACGCTCGACCGTCATGCGCAGCGGACGATCAATGGATACCGCTGCCTGCAAAAATACGGTTTCCCACGTCGGGTTGGCGTGCCCGCCGATGTTCACGATGCGGTCCAGCGGTTGCAAGCCGGCTTTCGCGGCCGGCGATCCGGGCAGCACCTGAGCGACCAATGCCGGTGCGTCCAGCACCGGATCGTGCGGATATTCGTGCATGTACACCGGCACCAACAGCCCGATCGCCAACACCACGTTCATGGCCGGACCCGCCAGCGCGATGATAAACCGCTGCCACCGTGGCTTGGACAAAAGCTCGTCGGGCCGCCCGCTTGGCTGGTCCATCGGGTTCTCTCCGGCCATGCGTACATAACCGCCCAGCGGCAGTATGCTGATGCGGTAGTCGGTGCCGCCGGCGGTAAAGCCCATCAGCCGTGTCCCGAACCCCAGCGAAAACGTCTCCACCCGCACGCCAAAAATCTTGGCGGCGATAAAATGCCCCATCTCGTGCACGAACACGATCACTCCGAGCACGACCGCAACCGCTACCACATCAATGAGGATGTTATTCATTCGCCGCTAAGCCCGGTGAGCACGCGTTCCCAACGCTGCTACCTCCTCCTGCGCCACCTTGCGGGCTTTGTCATCCAGCTCCAGCACCGCGCCGATGCTCTCCAACGCCGGTGCCCCCATTCTCTGCAAGGTGGCCTCCACGATCCGGGCGATGGCACAAAACTCCACCTTCCCAGCCACAAAGGCCTCCAAAGCTATCTCATCGGCGGCATTCAGCACTGCTCCAGCACCCCCGCCCGCCCGTCCCGCCTCGCGCGCCAGTCCCAGGCATGGGAACCGCTGGCTGTCCGGCAGGAAAAATTCCAACTTGCCTACCTCCTCTAATTTTAATGGCAAACGCGCCGACCGGAGGCGGCGGGGATAGCTGAGCGCATATTGGATGGGCGTGCGCATATCCGTAGTGCTCAACTGCGCAATCACCGCCCCGTCCACAAACTCCACCATGGAATGCACGATCGATTGCGGATGGACCAGCACATCCACTTGCGATTCCTCCAACTGGAACAGTTGGCACGCCTCCAGGATTTCAAACCCCTTGTTCATCAGGGTCGCCGAATCCAACGTGACGCGGTTGCCCATGCTCCAGGTAGGGTGCCGCAGCGCTTGCGCCGGGGTCACCCGCGCCAGCTCCGCCGCAGTGAAGTTCCGAAAGGGCCCGCCCGAAGCCGTCAAAATGAGGCGGGCCAGTTCGCCTCGCTCGCCCGAGCGCAAGCACTGGTGTACAGCGCTGTGTTCGCTGTCCACCGGCACAATCGTGCCTCCCCCGGCTCGCGCCGCCGCGCGCAATAGCTCCCCGGCCACGACTAGGGCTTCCTTGTTGGCCAGCGCCACGCGGTAGCCGGCGCGCAAGGACGCGGCGATCGCCTCCAGCGCCACCACCCCAACCACCGCCGCTACCACGATGTCGGCGCCGCATTCCGTCGCTGCCGCCAGCAGTCCGTCCGGGCCGCTGACAATCCTAGGCTGATAGCCGCTCCCGGCCAGCCGGTCGCGCAGCGCAGCCGCCGCTTCAGCGCTGCGCACCGCCAAAAGCTCGGGCCGGAAGCGCTCGGCCTGCCCCTGCAAGCGCTCCACGTTTCCCCCCGCGCTCAGCGCCACCACTTGAAATTTATCCGGCCACCCCGCAATCACATCCAGAGTGCTGCAGCCAATCGAGCCGGTGGCGCCCAACACGGCGACCCGCTGCGCCTTCCCAGGAGACATGTTCGAGATTCGCCCGTTCAAGACCGTAAACAGTGAATTGTTAGCTGTGGAGTTCTTCTAGTGGAGGTAGGCTACATAGTACCAAACCAGCGGTGCGGCAAACAGCATCGCATCAATGCGGTCCAGCACACCGCCGTGGCCCGCCAGCCAATGGCCCGAGTCCTTCACTTGGGCGCCCCGCTTGAGCAGCGACTCGAATAAATCCCCCACTTGCGCGGCAACGTTGATCCCTCCGCCCAAGGCGGCCAGCTCGATCACCGGCAGGGCGCTGAACCCTACGTTCGTCCACGCTCCGAAGCCGGCGCCCAGCAGTACGGCCATCACAAACGACGCCCCTGCCCCTTCCCAGGTTTTTTGGGGGCTTACGCGCGGTGCCATGCGATGCCGGCCCCAGCTCCGCCCGGCGTAAAGCGCGGCGGTATCACCCGCCCACACCACCACCAGCATAAAAATCAGCCATACCACCCCATCGTTCTGATTCCGGATGGAGCAGAGCAGTCCCGTGAAAACGCCCAGATACACGATCCCCAGCAGCGTGACGCCAGCGTTGGCCATGGCCCTCGGCATCGCCTCGGGCTCCGTCAAGGCGCGCACCGCCAGGGCCACGACCAGAACCGCCAGCAGCGCCACCCACTCGCTGGGTGGTATGGGCAGGGCCAGCAGCACCACCGCCGCGGCGGCGCCGATGCCGCCAAGCCAACGGAAAGGCGTCAGGCCGCTCGCCCGCGCCAAGCCGAAATATTCGTGCAGGGCTAAAAGCGCCACCAGCACGATCAGGACGGTGAACAGGTCCGGCGGCGCCCAAATCACCGCCGCCAGCACCAGCGGCACCAGCACCGCCGCTGTCCACACCCGGGTCATGGACGCCGCGTGTGGCGTTGCGAGCGAGGCTGTTTTCGGCGCTGGCGTTCTTCCTCCTCTGCGGACAAGCCTCCAAAACGGCGCTCCCGGTTTTGAAAGTCCAGCAGCGCGCGCTTCAGGTCCGCGCTCCGGAAATCCGGCCACAACACCGGCGTCATCCAGAATTCTGCATAGGCAACCTGCCACAACAGAAAATTGCTGATGCGCATCTCGCCGCTGGTGCGGATCAACAAATCAAGTTCCGGCAGGCGCGCGGTCCACAAATGGGCGGCGATGTCCTCTTCGCGAATCTTTAACTGCTCCAGGCTGCCGCTCGCCCGCGCCTGCTCGATCACCGCCTGGCAGGCGTCAGCCAATTCCGACCGTGCGCTGTAGTTTAGCGCCAGCGTCAGCACCATGCCAGTGTTGCCGGCGGTGGCAGCGCGGCTGCGCTCCAGGTCCGCGCGCACCGTGGACGGCAGCTCCGCCAGCCGCCCGATCGCCTCCAGCCGGATATTCTGGCGGTTCATTTCCTCCACTTCGCTGCGCAAATAGCGCCGCAATAACCGCATCAAAAAGTTCACTTCCGCCACTGGCCGGCGCCAGTTCTCGGCCGAGAAGGCATACAGCGTCAGTGCCGCAATGTTCAGTCGGGCGCACGTTTCTACCACCTCCCGCACCGATCGCATCCCCGCCAAATGTCCGCTCACCCGTGGACGGTGATGGCGCGCCGCCCAGCGCCCGCTGCCATCCATGATGATGGCGATGTGGCGCGGCAGCTTTGCCGGGTCCAGCTGGGGCTCTGCCGCCGCCGTCCCGATCTCGCCCGGCGCTGCGGGTGCGTGGGCAACGGAGGTCATGGTTCACTCAGCCAGGAGATCACATCATCCACCGTAATCACCCCTAATATACGGCGTTGCTCGTCCACCACGGGCAGGGCGAGCAGGTTGTACTTGTTGAAAATCTCTGACACCTCGCCCTCCGTCTGTTGTCGTTCCACCGCGATCGGCTCGTCGGCCATGTCGCGCAACACGCCCTCCGGCCGGCTCAACAAAATGCGGCTGACCGGCACCGCCCCTGCGAGTTGTCCCTCGCCATTGACCAAAAACACCGTGGTCAGCCCGGCGATGGGGCCAGGAAAGGCACGTGCCGCCACCACCGCGGCCGCTGCCGTGGCGGATTCCGGCAGAGCCACGAATTCGGTGGTCATGCGCCCGCCCGCGGTGTCCTCCCGGTAGCCAAGCAGATCGCTAACGTCCTCCCGTTCCTCAGCGTTCATTTCCCGCAGAATTTGCTCGGATTGCTCCTCCGGCAGGTCGGCAAGTACGTCGGCCGCCTCGTCCGGCTCCATCTCCTCGATGATATCGGCGGCGCGGTCGCTTTCCAGCCCCTCAAGCAGCGATCGCTGCAGCTTCGGCGTCACCTCGCCCAGAATATCGGCCGCCACTTCGCTGTCCAGCGAGCCGAACACCGCTCCCCGCTCCGCCGGCGCCAGCTCCTCCATGATGTCGGCGGCATCGGCAGGATGCAGCCGCCCCAGCGCCTGATAGGTAATCTGCAGCCGCATCCGCCGCGCCGGATCGGTTTCCACCAAATCAAACGTCCGCCACGGAATCGGCCGTGGCCTGGTCCACTCCGAGGCGCCTCGCAGCCAGCGGCGCGGCACCGCTCCTTGCAACAATCGCCGCATCACCCCCGCCAGCCCCACATCCACTTGTTGCGCCCGCAGCTCATAGCCGCCATGGCGCGTTACCACGTCCAGCCCGATGTCGTTCACACGCACCACCTTGCGCCCGTTGACATCAATGATCTGCTGATCCAGCACGTCGTGCCGCAGCAACAGGTGCCCCGAGTTCGTCTCCATCGGCACCGGCGAGACCTGTCGCATCTCCACCGACATCCCTTCCATATCCAGGCCCAGCAGCCGCAGCGGCACCTGCCAGAGGTTGCCCTCGTGCTGGTACACCACGCGCCGCACCAGGTTGGCATCCACCTCCGGCTCAATCACCAGCTCCCGCACTCGTCCGTAGCGGTGGCCATCCCCGCCCCGCAGCGGCAAATTCAGGATTTCGGTGAGATAAAACACGCCTCCCTAGTTTGGCACCGCAGCCGGTTCCCTTCTATCGCGAAATAAGGGAAAATGGAGGCCGGAGGCTACCGCCGTTATGCCCACTCCCCCGCCCGATCCGAAAACCATCGTTTGGTTCCGTGAGCAATACGTGCCCTTGGCCGATGCCCACGTGAATATCCTGACGCACGCGCTGAACTACGGCGCGGCGGTGTTTGAAGGCATCCGCGGCTATTACAATGACTCCGACGGCACCCTTTATCTGAACCGCGTCGAGGACCACTATCGGCGCTGGAAGCAAAACTGCGGCATTTTGCGCGTCGAGGTGCCCGCCAGCGTAGCCCAGTTGTGCGACATCACCGCCGAACTCTGCAGGCGCAATCAGTTCCAGACCAATATCTACATTCGCCCCCTGGCCTACAAAGCCTCCGCGCGCATCGGCGTGCACTCCGATAAAAACGATGCCTATTCCATCGTGGCCTTGCCCTTTGGCCATTACTTTGTCACCGAAGACACAGGCTTGCGAGCAGGCGTGGTGTCATGGCGGCGCGTGGACGACAACGCGATCCCCAGCCGCGGCAAGATCAGCGGCGCCTACGCCAACAGTGTGCTTGCTGGAGACGAGGCGGCGGCCAACGGCCACGACGAGGCGATTCTTCTCAATCAGGATGGTCACGTGGCCGAAGCTAGCGCCTGCAACATCTTCATCGTGCGCCATGGCAAGCTGCATACGCCAGCCGTTAGCGACAACATCCTCGAGGGCATCACGCGTGACAGCATTATCCAGTTGGCGCGGAGTGAGCTTGGCTTGGAGGTCTGCGAACGCTCGATTGACCGCAGCGAGCTCTATGTGAGCGAGGAAGTGTTCTTCTGTGGCACCGGGGCCGAAATCGCACCGGTGACACAGGTGGATCATCGCCCCGTGGGCGACGCCAAACCTGGCCCGATTACGCGTAAACTGAGCGACATCTACCGCGAAGCCACACGTGGGCGCCTGCCGGCCTACCGCCATTGGCTCACCTCCGCCTATTCCCACGAGGCCGTGCGTGCCTGAAACCGAAAGCTCCAGTCCAGAAGCCCCTTCTCCGGCTCCCGCCGAGGAACCGATCGAGGAGCGGGCCGGCGAAACCGCGGCACCACAATCCAGCTCCGCGACGGCTGCCGCCGATCCCGCTCCGTCGCCCGATCGCTCCCGGCGTCCGCGGCGCCCGCGCCGCCGCCATCCCCTCCGCCGTCCCAGTTCCACCCTCGCAACCGCGGCCGCCGCAACCCCCGCCCGCTCGCCGCTGCCCGCCGCAGTGGACCCGCGCTTTGATTGGCGCCGCATCGTCCACACTTTTCTGCTCTCCCGCGCCCTGGATCAGCTCGAAGAAGTTGAACTCTATCCCGCGAAAAAGGTGCTTTACCAGTTTTCCGCCCGCGGCCACGAACTCGGTCAAATCGTTTTGGGCAGCATGCTGGTGGGCCCGCACGATGCCGTCAGTGGTTATTATCGTTCCCGCCCGCTGCTGTTGGCGCTGGGCCTGAGTGCCGCCGATGCTTTGGCGGGAGGCATGGCTAAAACCGGCAGCGTAAGTGAAGGCCGCGATATTGGTGCCGTCTATAACCTGCCACGGCCCTCCGGACAAAACGGCGTGGTCGTGCTCCCCATGGCCGGCGGCGTCGGCACCCAGTACACCCCCACCGCGGGCTGGGCGCGCGCCTTGGTTTACTACCGCGACGAGCTCCGCCAGGCGAGCTATCGCGGCTCGATTGCGGTGGCGCTGGGAGGCGAGGCTTCCGTCGCCACCAACGGCTTCTGGTCAGCCCTGACCATGGCCACCACGGAACGGCTGCCGATGGTGTTCTACATCGAGGACAATGGATTTGGCATTTCCGTTCCCGGCTCGCGGCAAACTCCGGGCGGCAACATCGCGCAGAACCTGGCCTCGTTCCATAACCTGCGCGTCTGGGACGGCGACGGCACCGATCCGGTCGACACCATCCGCTGCCTGAGCGGCGCGCTCACGGCGGCGCGCGGCGACCGCGCCCCGGCGCTGGTGCGCCTGCGCGTGCCGCGCCTGTGCGGCCACTCCGGCCAGGACACGCAGGGCTACAAAAGCCCCGAGATGGTTGCCGCCGAGCGCGCTCGCGATCCCCTGCCCCACCTGCACGCCTACCTGGTCCCGGCCAAGTTCAACCAGGAGGAGTGGGTGCGGATGGAGCGCGCCGCTGAAGAGCAAGCCCGCGCGGCGTTGGCCGAGGCCGAAGCTCGGCCCGATCCCGATCCCACCACCCTGCCCGAACATCTGTTCGCTCCCCCACGGCGCCTCACCCCGGTTGAACCTGCCACCGCCGGCGCCCGCATGAACATGGTGGCCGCCATCCGCCGCACGCTCGAGGTGGAAATGGAGCGCAACCCGCTGGTGCTGACCTTTGGCGAGGATGTGGGCCCCAAGGGCGGCGTTCATACGGCTACGCTGGGCCTGCAACCCCGCTTTGGCCCGCGCCGCGTGTTTGACACCAGCCTCTCCGAGGAGGGCATCATCGGCAGCGCCACCGGGATGGCCCTGGCGGGCCTGCGTCCGGTCGCCGAAATTCAGTTCCGCAAGTACGCCGATCCCGCCACCGAACAGTTGAACGACTGCGGCATCCTGCGTTGGCGTACCGCCAACCGCTTCTGGGCTCCAATCGTAGTGCGCATGCCCGGCGGGTTTTTCAAGTGCGGCGACCCTTGGCATAGCCAGTCCAGCGAGGTGACGTTCGCCCACGCTCTCGGCTGGCAGGTGCTGTTGCCTTCCAATGCCGCCGATGCGGTCGGCCTGCTGCGCGCCGCGCTTCGCAGCGATAACCCTAGTATCTTTTTCGAGCATCGCAACCTGCTGGACGCCGCCAGCGCCCGCCGCCCCTATCCAGGTGACGACTATATCCTGCCGCTGGGCCTGGCCGCCTGCTTGCAGTCGGGCAGCGATGTCACCGTCGTCACGTGGGGCGGAATGGTCGAGCGCTGCCTCGCGGCTGCCGCGGGGCGCCCTGGCGCGGTCGAGATCCTCGATCTGCGCACCCTTATGCCTTGGGACAAACCGGCAGTGCTGGCCTCCGTGCGCAAGACTTCGCGCTGTTTGATCGTGCACGAAGACACGCTCACCGCCGGTTTCGGCGCCGAAATCGCCGCCGTATTGGCGCAGGAGGCCTTTATCTCGCTCGACGCCCCGATTGAACGCCTGGCGGTGCCCGACCTGCCCCTGCCGTACAACGTTGGCTTGCTGAACGCCCTGCTGCCCAGCGTAGAGGCCATCCGCGCCGCTATCGAACGCCTGCTGAATTACTGAGCCATCTCCATGCCGTTGGCAACTGGAACCATGGCCGGGCCCTATCGGGTGGATAGCCCCCTCGGCGCTGGTGCCATGGGCGAAGTCTACCGCGCCCACGACACCCGCTTGCAGCGCGAAGTCGCTCTCAAGCTGCTCGCCGCTGAAATGGTCGGGGACGCCGAACGCCGGCGTCGCTTCGAGCAGGAAGCCCGCACCATCGCCACCCTGAATCACCCCCACCTGCTCGCCATCTACGATGTGGGCGAGCTGGACGGGCGGCCCTATCTGGTAACCGAGCTGCTGGACGGCGAGTCTCTGCGCCAGCGCCTCGCCGCCGGCGCGCTGCCGGTCCGCCAGGCAGCCGAGCTGGGCGCCCAAATTGCCTCTGGCCTCGCCGCCGCCCACGCCCACGGCATCATCCACCGTGACCTCAAACCGGAAAACATTTTCATCACCCATGACGATCAGGCCAAGATCCTCGACTTCGGCCTTGCCAAGCTCTACCCGCTGGCCACCGCCCCGGGTTCTGACGAAGCTGAAACCATGGCCGGCGAACCCACCAGCACTCAGCCCGGCGTAGTGATGGGCACGGTCGGCTATATGGCGCCCGAGCAGGCACGCGGCGAACCCGCCGACGCCCGTTCCGACATCTTCAGCCTGGGTGTTGTTCTCTACGAAATGGTCAGCGGCCATCGCGCCTTCAAGGGCGGCAGCGCTATCGAAATTCTGAGCGCCATCCTGCGCGAGGACCCGCCACCTCTCAACGCTTCCGGACGCGAGCTCCCGCCCCCGCTCACCGGCATCATCCAACGCTGCCTGGAAAAGAACCCCGTGCGCCGCTTTCAATCCGCGCAGGACCTGGCGTTCGCGTTGCTCATGCTCGCTGGAGGAACTTCCACCAGCACGCTCGCCGCCCTGCCGGCGCAGCCAGCGGTCAAGCCACGCGGCGGTATTCCCGCATGGGTGTTGGCCGCGGCGGTGGTAGTGGCGGGCGGGCTGGGCTGGTACATCACCCAGCGGCTGAGCGTGCCGCCTCCGCCGCCCAGCTTTGCGCAGCTCACGTTCCAGCCGGGCACGGTTAGCGCCGCGCGTTTCGAGCCCGGCGACGCCGGCATTGTCTACTCCGCCGATTGGAGCGCCAGCCCATCCGGCCATATGGAGATTTACGAGCGCCGCACGGGCAGCGCGCAGCCGCGCTCCATCGGCGTGCAGGGACGCCTGGCGGATGTCGCGCGGCAGGGCCAGCTCGCCGTGATTCAAAATTGCAAAAACGTCTACCTCGCCTGCATAGGCACCTTGGCCACGGTGCCGCTGGAAGGTGGCACACCCCGCCCCCGTGCCGACGGCATCGCCTATGCCGCCTGGGCGCCGGATGGCTCCCATCTCGCCGCGGTTCATATGGCTGGCGACCGCACCCAGCTGCAGTACCCGCTCGGCCACGTCCTGCTCGACCGCTTCGGCTGGTTCGCCGATCCCCGCTTTTCCCCTGACGGACGTTCGATCGCCTACATCTACCATCCGCTCACCAATAGCGACAGCGGCCAGGTCGGGATGATTGCGACTGCCGGCGGTCAGCCCCGCGTCCTCGCCCCGGGCTTTCAATCGCTACATGGTTTGGCGTGGTTGCCGGGCGGCAAACAGCTCGCGGTGGCCGGCTCACATGCGTCCGGCCTTTCCGACGCCGTCTATCTGATTTCCACCTCCGGCTCCGCGAGGGCCGCGGTCCGCCTGCCTGCCTACATCCAGCTCCAGGACGTGGACGCGAAGGGTGATGCTCTCGTTGTCAAGGCGGAAGATCGCTCCCAACTGCTGATCGGCACCCATGGTGACCCCAAAGAGATCAACCTGTCCTGGCAGGGTGCCAACTTCGTCGGTGCCATTTCGCCTGACGGCAAGCAGGCTGTATTTTGTCAGTGTGGACAAACGGGCGGGCCAGAGGGAACCATCTTCATCCGGCCCACGGACGGTAACGCGCCGGTCGAACTCGGCCCCGGCATCCCGTTGGGTCTTTCCCCCGATGGCCGCTATGTGGCCGCCCGCGTCGCCCCGTTTGCCGCCACCGACTCGCATGCTCATCTTGAGCTGCTGCCCACCGGTACCGGCAGCCCAGTTGTGTTACCCAATGGTTCTCTGTATGACTACGGCTTTCTCGCCGACTGGCTGCCGGACGGCCATGCCATCGTCGGCATGGCTCAAACCTCTCCCGGTTCACCCTGGCGCCTGGTTCTTCTAAACATTTCCGCCTCCCCTCCCACTTTGCTTTCCGGTCCCGTAATTCAGGGTCCTGTGCCGGTCACCACCGATGGCCACTTCGCCCTCGCCGAAAGCTCCACTGACAGGCACTGGTATCTCTATCCGATTCACGGCGGCACACCTAGGCACTTCGCTCTTCTGCCGCCCCATGACACGCCGCTGCTGTTTTCCTCCGATGGCAAGCTCCTGTTTGCCGCTGACACCTCGCAGCTCCCCTACACTACCTACGCCATCGATTTGGCCTCGGGCAGGCAAACCCCCTGGATCACCATCAACCCTCAGCTCAGCGCGGGCCGTGCCGGCATTGACGGCCCCATCCTCAGCTCCAACGGCCGCTTCTACGGCTACGCTCTGGACCGCTCGGTCTCCGCCCTGTTTGAACTGCGCGGCCTGCCACGCTGAAACCCCGCCCGTCGCTCATGCGCGCTCCACAATAACCGCAATTCCCTGCCCCACGCCGATGCACATGGTGCAGAGTGCGTAACGGCCGCCGCTGCGCTGGAGCTGGTAAATGGCTGCCGCCGCAAGCCGCCCGCCGCTCGCGCCCAGCGGATGTCCGATCGCGATGGCTCCGCCGTTCGGATTCACCCGCGGATCATCATCGGCCAGCCTCAGCTCGCGCAGCACCGCCAGCGCTTGCGAAGCAAACGCTTCGTTGAGCTCGATCACGTCCATCTGTTCCAGCTTGAGGCCCGCCCGCGCCAGTACCTTGCGCGCGGCCGGCGCCGGCCCCATCCCCATAATCCGCGGCTCGACGCCCGCCACCGCGCTGGCCACCAGCCGCGCCAGCGGTTGCAGACCAAATCGCTGCGCCGCGCCCGGCGAGGCCACCAGCAGCGCCACCGCCCCGTCGTTCACGCCGCTGGCGTTGCCGGCGGTGATCGTGCCGCCCGGCCGGACGATGGGTTTGAGCTTCCCCAGCGCCTCCAGCGTGGTGTCGGGCCGCGGGTGTTCGTCGGTGTCCATCACCAGCGGCGGTCCCTTGCGCTGCGGCACTGGCACCGGCGCCACTTCGCGGCTGAAAAAGCCGCTCGCCTGCGCGCGCTTCCACTTCATTTGCGTGGCATAGGCGAACTTGTCCTGATCCTCTCGGCTTATATGGAACTGCTCCGCCACGTTTTCACCGGTTTCAGGCATCGAGTCGCTGCCGTAACGCGCATGCAGCGCGGGATTCACAAAGCGCCAGCCGATGGTCGTATCGAAAATCTGGGCGCTGCGGCTGAAGGCGCTCTCGGCCTTGCCCAGCACAAACGGTGCCCGCGACATGCTCTCGACTCCCCCGGCGATCGCCACCTCCGCTTCGCCACACTTCACCGCCCGCGCCGCCTGCGCAAGCGCGTCCAGGCTCGAGCCGCACAGCCGGTTCAGCGTCACTCCGGCCACGCCCACGGGCAATCCCGCCAGCAGTCCCGCCATGCGCGCCACGTTGCGGTTGTCCTCGCCCGCCTGGTTAGCGCACCCATAGAGCACGTCCTCAATCGCTCCCGGATCCAGTCCCCGGTTACGCGCGAGCAACGCCCGTATCGGATGCGCCGCCAAATCGTCGCTCCGCACCACCGCCAACGCGCCCCCATAGCGTCCAAACGGCGTCCGCACCGCATCGCAAATTAAGGCTTCCGTCATGAAGGACTAGGGTAGCATTCGCGCACTCCCGCGCGCCGCATCTCACCAGCAGCGCCCATACCGGCGCAGGTTGTGCGCCGCCCGCCACACCATGCCCATGCCTTTGCTCAGATCCCGCTTCAGCCCTGGCCACCACGGACGCTCGCTCGTCCCGCGGGTACCCACTGACGATTCCAATCCCGCCGCCACTGCTATCACCGGCGGGTCCACGCCGAAGACGTTGAGCCCATGCCGCCAATACGTGTCCACTGCGTTGTCCATGGGCTCCCAAATCCGCCGCGTGTACGCCAGCATCACGCTGGCTCCGTGTGGCGTAACCAGGTAGCCCTGCCCGCCCGAGGGCTGGCGTGGGAACATCAGTAGCGACCGGCCTCCGGGCAACCGCTGCTGCACCCAGCCGCGGCGGGGGAGCAGTTGCATCAGGCGGACGATATCCCACCCTGCCGCCGCTTCCACTGCGGCCAGAGTCTCGGCAAAGCCGGGCAGGACCGCAAGATCATCTTCGAGAATGCACCATGCGCGCTCGCCCGAACGGGTGCATGCCAGCCACAGGGCCCGATGGCTGAGAAAGCATCCGATCTCGCCCAGCGACAGGTCAAACCCGAACCACCTCCGCCGCGCGTCGCGGTCATACTCGGGCGGAGGCTCGCTCACCCGGATCGCGTCGAAAAAGCTCCACGCCAGTCCCGTGGCTTTCATTTGTGCGCTCATGTGCGCCCGCCGGTCCGCCGCTTCCGGCAGCGATATAACGACGATGTTCACCCGTCCGATGCTACCAGAGCTTCAGCGCGCCTCAATCTGGGCATAGCCGAGCGCCGCCACCAGCGCCACTCCTCCAATGATATTGCCCACCACTGTCGGCGCGAAGAAACCGCCCCAATACGCGCCCCAGCTCGCGTGCCCGGTCACCACCAGGTACAGCACCGTGGTCGAGCCCGCGATCACGTGATTGAACGAGCCTAGACCGATGATGTAGGTGACGATCACGATGATCGCCACCCGTCCGCTCTCGGCTGCGGGCAGCAGCCAGACCATCAGCGCGATCAGCCAGCCTGCAAAAATGGCACGCAAAAGACTGACGTCAAAACCGGCGCCGAGGTGCTCCTGGCCAATATGCAGAAAGGTCGCGCGTGTGACCGGGTCGAACATGCCCGAACGACCAATGATCGCCGCAAAAATCAAGGTCCCAACCACGTTCAACGCCAACACGATGCCCCACACCCGCCCCACCGCCAACAGAGTCTTCCGGTCCTTGCGCACCAGCAACGGCAGAATGGCGGTCAGCGTGTTCTCAGTGAACAGTTGCTGACGGCCCAGGGTGACGATCAGGAACCCGAGGCAGTACCCAAAACGCGAAATCAGCGGCGTCCAGGTCCGCTTGGGCAAATGCCCTGCTAGCAGCCCTTCGGCCACTAGCGAAAATCCCATCGAGAGCCCCGCCGCCAGCCCTGACCAGCACAGTGTCTGCCAGCTCCGGCCCAGTTCGTGATCGCCTTCGCGGCGGATGGTCTCGTAGACGACGTTGGTCTTGATCGCCTCGCGTTCCTCGACCTGCTTCAGCTCGGATTCGCTGGAAATTGTGCTGTCAGGATTTTGGGCTTCCGGGTGCTCGCCCTCAAGCTCGGACATCCCCGCTTAGATGCCGCTCAGCTTACCCGCCGCGATCGGCCGCGGAACAGCGCCACCAGCTCTCCCGCCTGGTTGCGCAAGCTCACGTCGTATAGGCCGCTGCGCCCGGCCAGCGCGGTTTCGCGGGCTTCGGCGGTCAGCACATCACCGAGCAGCACCGGCCGCAGGTACTCAATCGAGCAGCCCGACGCCACGGCGGCGTAGCCATGGCTGTTGCAGGCAAACGCAAAGGTGGAGTCGGCCAACGTGAACACGTAGCCGCCATGACAGGTGTTGTGCCCCTGCAGCATGTCTGCCGTAATGTGCATACGTACGCGGGCAAATCCAGGGCCTGCCTCCAACATCTCCATCCCCAGCGCCTGCGAGGCGCGGTCGCGGCTGTAGAGTTCACTGGGCATAGAAGCGGCCGCCACTCCAGGCAAGCTGGCGCAGCAGCGGTGAGGTGCGGTAGCGGTCTTCGCCGTAAAAGCAGGCCAGCGCTGCCAGGGTCGAGTGCACGCGCGCCACGCCGATCTGATCGGCCCAGGCCAGCGGTCCCAGCGGATAATTCACGCCCTTGCACATGGCCAAATCCACGCCCGCCGCATCTGCCACCCCAAAATGGACGGCATCAGCGGCTTCGTTGGCCAGCATCGCGGCCGTGCGCAGCACCACCAGCCCGGGCAGATCGCGCACCCGCGCCACCGCGATACCAGACGCCTGCAGTGCCCCCACCGCTGCCGCCCAGCCCTGCCCACGGCAAAGCGGCGATGCGCTCACCGCCACCCGCGTGACGGTGGCATAATCGCGCGCCAGGTCCACCAGCACGGTTGGCTGCGGCTGCTCCCCGGCGCCGATTTCCAGCTCCAGCGCTGTGCGCCCATCGCTCACCCGCAGCAACACGTCCGTGGGCAGACGCGGATCACGCATGACCTCGATCCCGGCGCCTTCAATGCGTGCCGCCAGCGCGTCGGTCAAGGCGTCGTTGCCGGGCAGGTCGGCAATGGCCAGCCGCTCCGGCGCCGGGCACGCGGGTTCGGCGCTGGGCTGCGGCACAGCCGCGCCGGCGCCGTAGTGAAAAAATCCCCGTCCGCTCTTGCGCCCCAGCCAGCCCGCCTCCACCATCTCCTGTTGCAGCAGCGAGGGCTGAAACCGGGGATCGCCGAAATAGGCCTCAAACACCGCACGCGTTACCGCAAAATTCACGTCTTGCCCAATCAAGTCGGTCAGCTCGCACGGCCCCATGCGAAACCCGCCCGCCTCCCGCAGCACTGCATCCAGAGTCGCCGCATCGGTGGCCTGTTCCGCCAATAGCCGCAATCCTTCCCCATAAAACGGCCGCGCCACGCGGTTCACAATAAAGCCGGGTGTGGCCCGCACCCGCACCGCCGTCTTGCCCCAGGCGCGCGCCAGACGCTCAATCGCCTCCAGTGCCGCCGGCGCGGTGACCACGCTGCCTACGACCTCGACCAGCCCCATCAGCGGCGCTGGATTGAAAAAATGCATCCCCACCAGCCGCTCCGGTGCGCGCAGCGCCCCGGCGATTGCCGCCAGCGACAGCGACGACGTATTCGTGGCCAACTGGCACGTGGGCGCCACCAGAACGTCAAGCGCGCTGAAGATCTCCCGCTTGGTGGCGATATCCTCGACCGCGGCTTCCAGGGCCAGTTCCGCCATCGCCAGCTCGGAAAATTCCTGCGCCGCCGTCAGCCGCTCGCTCGCGGCACGGGCGGCGGTAACCGGCATCTTCCCCTTGGCGGCCAATTGCTCGAAAAGAATCCGTACCGACGCCACTGCGGCTACCGCCGCGCCGGCGCGTTTGTCGTAAACCTGAACCTGCTCACCGGCGGCGGCCGCCACCTGTGCAATGCCGCTGCCCATGGCTCCGGCGCCGATAATCGCCACCTTCATTGCCCGCTAAACCTCGCCGCCCGCTTTTCCAAAAACGCGCTTACCCCCTCGGCGTAATCCTGACTCTGCCCCAGCGAACGGTTCAAGTCGCGTTCCATATCAAGTTGTGTATCCAATGAATTACATGCCGAGGCATAAAGTGCTGCTTTAATCGCCGCCAGTCCCCGCGTCGGCGCCTGCGCCAACTGCCCCACCAGCGCTTCCACCGCGGCCGCGAACCCATCATCCGGCACCGACCTCCAGATCAGCCCCCACGCCGCCGCTTGATCGGCGGTGAGCCGCTCCCCCAACATCGTTAACCCCAGCGCGCGCGCCGTCCCCACCAAGCGCGGCAAAAAGTAGGTGCCACCGGTGTCCGGCACCAAGCCCAGCTTGCAAAACGGTTCATAGAAGTAGGCCGACTGCGTGGCCACCACCAGATCGCACGCCAGCGCCAGATTCGCGCCCGCGCCCGCAGCCACTCCGTTCACGGCGCCCACCACCGGCATCGCCAGCGCGTGCAGGCTGCGCACCAGCGGGGCGTAGAACTGCTCAATCGAAGCGCCCAGGTCCGGCGCCGCCTCCTCGCCGCCGCCAGCCATGGCCCGGTCGCCCAAATCCTGCCCCGCACAAAACCCCCGCCCCGCGCCCGTCAACAGCAGCACCCGGGCGTGTCCTTCCCTCGTCCGGATCAGGGCCTCGCGCACTTCCAGGTGCATGGCCTCGTTGAAGCTATTGAGCTTGTCCGGCCGGTTGAGCGTGAGCCGTGCAATCCGGTCCTCCAGGCTGAACACAATGTTCTGGTAGGCGCACGCCATGCCGGCCCCTCAGCGCTGCTTGAACTCAGGCTTGCGCTTTTCCGTAAACGCCGCCATGCCCTCGCGCCGGTCTTCGGTCGCAAACGTGGACTGAAACGCGCGCCGTTCGAATCGCAGGCCTTCCCCGAGCGGCATCTCATAGGCGGCGTTAATGGCTTCCTTGATCATCATCACCGCCGGCAGTGACAGGGCGGCGACTTTCGCGGCTACCTTCTTCGCTTCCGTAAGCAGTTCCGCGGCCGGCACCACGCGGCTTACGAGCCCGGCGCGCTCGGCCTCGGCGGCGTCCATCCGGCGCCCGGTCAGGCACATCTCCATCGCCTTGGACTTGCCCACCAGCCGCGTCAGCCGCTGCGTGCCACCCGCGCCGGGCATGGTCGCCAACGTCACTTCCGGCTGCCCAAATACGGCCGTATCCGCCGCCAAAATGAAATCACAGGCCATGGCCAGCTCGCAGCCCCCGCCCAGGGCAAACCCGGCCACCGCCGCGATGATGGGCTTGCGGATGGAGCCCAAATGCCGCCAGGCGGCCGCCCGCCCGCTGGGAAAATCGCCGAGAAACACGTCCACAAAGCTTGCGTCCTGCATCTCCTTGATGTCGGCCCCAGCCGCAAACGCCTTCTCATTGCCGGTCACAATAACCGCGCCGATGCCCGGATCCGCCTCAAACCCCTCCAGCGCCTCGCCCAGCTCGCGCATCAGCGGCGTGGACAGTGCATTCAGCACCGCTGGCCGGTTCAGCGTGATCAGCCCCACCCGCCCTTCGCTCGCAACTAGAATGTTTTCGTAGCCCATCGGATCACACGTGCGCGCGGCTCTGAACCACGCGATAGCGGCTTGCCACAAACGCATCATCGGTGAGCGCGGCATTGGCGGCCGGATTCGCGCCCGTGCCGTGGAAGTCGCTGTAGGCGGCCGATTGGTTCACGTACACCCCGCCCGTCAGGTTTTCCGACAGCGATACCCCCGTTGCGGCCGCCAGTTCCCGCGCCTGCTCCAGCACCTCGCTACTGGTGGAATAAATCGAAAACGTCAGCGCCCCATGTTCGCGCGCGCCTTTGGCCGCCAGCGCCAGGCTCTCCGCGGTTGAACTCGTGGCAATCACAAACGCCACCGGACCGAAGATCTCGCGCATAAAGCTCGCTTCCGCGCTGGCCCCCGCCCGCAGCAGCAGCGGCGTGCGCACCCGCGCCTGGGGAAACTCCGGATGGCCGATCGTCGCGCTCGCCAGCAACACTTCCCCTTCCGCCGCAGCCTGCTCCAGCCGTGCCAGAATTGCCGGGCTTTGTATCGCCCCGAGTATTTCCACTGCGCGCCCCGGGTCGGCCAGCAGCTTGCCCACCGCCTGCGCCAGTCCCTCGCTCACCGCTTCCAGGCTCATCCTGCCCTCCGGCGTCTCAATGCCGCCGGCCGGCACGAAAATGTTCTGCGGCGCCGTGCACATCTGGCCGGAATACAGCGCCAGCGAAAAGGCGATATTCCTCGCCAGGCCTGCAAAATCACTGGTCGAATCCACCACAATCGGGTTCACGCCCGCTTTTTCGGTGAACACCTGCGCCTGGCGCGCGTTGCGCTCCAGCCATTCACCGTGCGCTGACGCGCCGGTAAAATCAATGATTTTGATTTCCGGTCGCAACGCCAGCCGCTGCGGCAATTCGTCGCCCTCGGCGTGCGCCGCCAATTGCACCAGGTTGGCGTCGAAGCCGGCTTCGCGCAGCACCTGCCGCGCCGTCTCCACCGTTAACGCCAGCGGCAGAATTACCGCCGGGTGCGGCTTCACGATCACCGCGTTGCCCGTGGCCAGGCTTGCAAACAGCCCCGGATAACCGTTCCAGGTGGGGAACGTACTGCAGCCAATCACCAGCGCCACACCCCGTGGCGCGATGGCGAAGCGCTTCTCCATCTTCAACGGCGGGTTCTTGCCTTGCGGCTTTTCCCAGACCGCGCTTTTGGGCACACGCCTCATCTGCCGCCAGGCGTACGCCACCGCTTCCAGCCCCCGGTCCTGCGCGTGCGGTCCGCCCGCCTGAAACGCCATCATGAACGCCTGTCCGGTGGTGTGCATCACCGCATAGGCCATTTCGAAGCTGCGACGGTTCAACCGCTCCAGGGTTTCCAGCGCCACCCCCACCCAGGCTTCCGGGCCGGCCGCGCGCCAACTCGTCGCCGCCATCGTCGCCGCTGCCACCACGGTATCGGCATCCGTCTGCGGGTAGTGGATGTTCAGCTCAGGGCCGAAAGGCGAAACCTCGCGCCCCACCTCGCCTCCCGGACCCGGCTGATCGAGCGCAAACGCCTTCCCTAGCCGCGCCTCGAAGGCGCCGCGGCCCTCCTCGTTGGCCTTCTCGCCGTAAGCCTTGGGGCTCGGCATTTCGGTGAACGGCGACCAGTAACCGCGCTGGTCAATGGCGGCCACCGCGCGCTCGATCATTTCCTGGTGCTTGACAAATAGAGGGTGAGGCATGGTGCATCAGTCCTGGTCGAAGTCCACCACCACGGTCTCGGTTACCGGATAGCTCTGGCAGGTCAAAATGTAGCCGCGCGCAATTTCGTAATCTTCCAGGGCGAAGTTTCCGTCCATGTCCACTTCGCCCTCGATCAGTTTGGCACGGCAGGTGGCGCAAACACCACTCTTGCAGGAAAAACGCAGGTCCAGCCCTGCGCGCAGCCCGGCATCAAGCACCGTTTCCCTCCCCCGCACGGCTCGAAAGTGGTGCTCGTGACCGTCCAGAATCAGGGTGATCTCCGAAGTCGGACTGGCCGCCGCCTGCGCCGCCAGCGGCCGCCCGCCCTGGCGCTGCTGATTCGTGGCAAACTGCTCCGCCTTGATCCGCGCCGCCGGATAATCCTTCGCCTGGAACGCCTGCGCCAGCTCGCGGTTCATGGCTTGCGGCCCGCATAGAAACACCGCATCCATTTCCGCCAGTGGTCCCCAAAACCGCAGCAGCGTCTCCACCTTGTCTACGGTCAGGCGGCCGTTGAGCAGGTCGAGATCCTGGTGCTCGCGCGTCATCACGTGCACCAGGCTGAAGCGGTCGAGGTAAAAGTCTTTGAGGTCTGCCAGTTCCTCGCGGAACAGAATCGAGCCCGAAGCGTGGTTGCCGTAGAACAGCGTGAAGCAGCTCCGCGGCTCCTCGCGCAGCGTGGTTTTCAGAATCGAAAGCACGGGCGTAATCCCGCTGCCCGCGGCGATCGCAAGATAGCGGCCTGCCCGCGTCGGATCTAAGGGCAAATGAAACAGGCCGGTGGGCGGCATGACCTCGAGCGTATGCCCGCTGCGCAGAGTGTCGTTGGCCCAGTTGGAAAATAACCCGCCCGGCTGCCGCTTGATCAGGATGCGCAGCCGCTCGCCCGTGGCCGCGCAAATCGAATACGAACGCCGAACTTCGGTGCCCGCGATCCGCGCGCGCACGTTGAGGTGCTGTCCTTGGGTGAAGCCAAACGCGGGCGCCAGCTCGGGCGGCGCTGCAAAGCTTACGGTCACCGCCTCCCGTGTTTCCGGCGTGACCGCCACGATGGCTAGCGGGTGGTAGTGGCTCATGCCAGACGCTTGAAATAATCAAACGGTTCAAGGCAACTGCGGCAGCGGTACAGCGCCTTGCACGGTGTCGAACCGAACGCGCTCACGCACTCCGTCTTCACCGACCTGCAGTGCGGGCAGGCCACCCGTGGAGCGATGCCCGTCAGCCCCGTAGTGGCCGGCGGAGCGATGCCGAACTCGCGCAGCTTTTCCCGGCCCCGCTCGCTCAGCCAATCGCTGGTCCAGGGCGGATCCAGCCGTTGCCGCACGGTAACCTTGTGGATGCCGTGCCCGCGCAGCGCGGCTTCGATGTCGCGGGCGATTACCGGTATCACCGGGCAGCCGGAGTAGGTCGGCGTAATCGTGACCTCGACCTCATCTCCGTGCCACACGGCCTCGCGCACCATGCCCAGGTCCACGACCGAAAGTACGGGAAGCTCCGGATCGGGGACTTCCGCCAGCCAGCTGCGGATGGCATCTACCATTGCGCCCCCGGATAGGCCCGCTGCAAAAATTGCATCTCTGCCAGCAGCCGCCCCAGCTTCTCGCTGTGGACGCCTCGCTTGCCGCCCTGCTGCATCCACTCGCCCGCGGGCGCCACCAGCGCCGCCCGCTGCAGCGTGCCCAACACTTCCTCCCTCCAGAGCGGCCGCAGCCCCTCCAGATCCACCACCGCCCGGTCCACCGCGTCGGCCTGAAACATCTCGCCCGTGTACGGCCATAGTGCCTCCACCGCCGTCTGCATCCGGCCATGGCTCTCCGCACTGCCGTCGCCCAGCCGTACCACCCAGTCGCGGCTGCGGCGCAAATGATAGGCCACCTCTTTTGCCGCTTTGCCGGCAATGGCCGCCACCTCGGCGTCGGCGCCCCTCGCCAGCTCCTCGAGTAGCGGCAGGTGCCAGGCGTCGAAGAAAAATTGCCGCGTCATGGTGTGGGCATAGTCCCCGTTGGGTTGCTCCACCAACAGCAGGTTGCGGAAGCCTCCGGCATCGCGCAGAAACGCCAGCGCGTCCTCATCTCGCCCTTTCCCCTCCCGCGTGCCCGCCAACGTCAACCACAGCCGCGCCTGTCCCAGCAGATCCAGCGCCACGTTGGTCAGCGCCAGGTCTTCCTCCAGCACCGGGCCATGGCCGCACCATTCCCCCAGGCGCTGGCTCAGAATCAACCCGCTGTCACCCAGCCGCAGGCAAAACTCGACTGGGGCCGTCAAATGTTTTTCACCTCCGGAGGCATCGGATAAAAGCCCGGATGCCGGTACACCTTGTCGTTGGCAGGCTCGAACAACGGCTCTTTGTCTCCGGGCGAACTCGCGGTGATCGCCGCCGACGGCACCACCCAAATACTCACGCCTTCGTTGCGCCGGGTGTAGGCGTCGCGCGCGTTGGTCAGCGCCATTTCCGCGTCTGGCGCGTGCAGGCTCCCCACGTGCTTGTGCGCCACGCCATGCTGGCTGCGGACAAAAATTTCAAACAGCATGCTCAGCCCCCGTGTGCTTCGCGGCGTAGGCGTCCAGCGCCTCGCGCACCCAGGCTCCCTCCTCATGGGCCTGGCGCCGGCTTTCTAGCCGGTCGCGGTTGCAGGGTCCGTTGCCCCGGATCACCTGCTGGAACTCCTCCCACCGAATCGGCCCAATGTCGTAGTGCCCGCGTTCTTCATTCCAGCGCAGTTTGTCGTCGGGAACCTTCAGCTCCAGATAGTCCGCCTGGGGCACCGTTTGATCCACAAACTTCTGCCGCAGCCCGTCGTTGGAAATCAATTTGATTTTCCATGCCATGGATTGTGCCGAATGCGCCGACTGATCATCCGGCGGCCCAAACATCATCAGCGATGGCCACCACCACCGGTTCAGCGCGTCCTGCGCCATTGCCTTCTGCTCCGTCGTTCCTTGGCACAACTTCGCTAGAATGTCGAAGCCTTGCCGCTGGTGAAAGCTTTCTTCCTTGCAAATCCGGATCATGGCGCGCGCGTAGGGCCCGTAGGAACAGCGGCAGAGCGGAATCTGGTTCATGATCGCCGCTCCATCCACCAGCCAGCCAACCACGCCAATGTCGGCCCAGGTCAACGTGGGGTAGTTGAAAATACTGGAATACTTGGCTTTGCCCGCTAGCAGTTCCTCCACCAGCACCGCCCGCGATACCCCCAGGGTCTCCGCCGCGCAATACAGATACAATCCGTGCCCGGCCTCGTCCTGCACTTTGGCCAGCAAAATGGCTTTGCGCTGCAGCGAGGGTGCGCGCCCAATCCAGTTGCCTTCTGGCAATTGGCCCACGATCTCGGAATGGGCATGCTGCGAGATCTGGCGGATCAGCGTCTTGCGGTAGCCATCCGGCATCGCGTCTTTCGGCTCCACCTTGATGCCGGCGTCCAGCCGCGCCTGAAAAGCCTGCTCCGCCGCGTTCGCTTGTGTCAGCGTCGCCACACCCTTATTTTACGCCTGATAAACTCAGTTGCATGACTGTGCTCGCGCTGGAAACCGCGTCCTCACACGGCAGTCTGGCGCTGCTGCGCGATCAGGCCTGCCTCGCCCTCCAGCCGCTCGAAACCCGAAACTTTGCGGCCCTGCTGGTGCCGGCTCTCCAGGCTCTGCTGGACGCCCAGGGACTGGAACTCAACCGGCTGGACCTTCTGGCCGTGGCCAACGGCCCCGGCTCCTTTACGGGCGTGCGCATCGGGTTGGCCACGGTCAAAGCCCTCAGCGAAACCCTGTCTCTGCCTGCCGTAGCCGTGGGCACGCTACAGGCCGCCGCGTCCGCGGCAACCAACCCTGGGCCCACCCTGGCCGCGATCGATGCCGGCCGGGGCGAGATTTATTACGGCATGTACCCCGAGGGACATGAGGGCGTGGAGAACAGCACGAGTTTCGCCCTCCGTCTGCAGCAGTGGTCCGGTGAGGCACTGACGCCCGACGCCGCTTTAGCCGCGGCTCATCCCGGCTTGCGCGTTATTGGCCCGCTGTTGGCGCCCGCCGTGGGCCGCCTGGCGGCGGCCGCCTGGATCGCCGATCCCCATCAGGCGGCGGCCAACCCTCTCACCCTGGATGCCCGCTACCTGGGAGCCCGATGGGAACGCTGAGCCGCGACGCCGCGTCCTGGCAGATCCGCACCGCCTCTGCCGCTGATGTGGATTCCTTGCTCGCTATCGCCAAAACCTGCTTCGGCTCCAGCGCCTGGGGCGCCTCTCATTTTACCCCCCACCCTACCCGCACCATCTTCGTCGCCGGCGATCATACGCAGCCCTGTGCCGGTTACAGCGTGCTGGAGTGTCTGGTGGACCAGGCCGAACTGCAAGCGATTGCCGTGCTGCCCGAGATTCGACGCCAAGGGGTGGGCGCGGCTCTACTGCGCCGCTCGCTCGCCGCTGCAGCGGAACAGGGCGCTGCCGTGGTGTTCCTGGAGGTGCGCGAAACCAATCTGCTGGCGCAGCGCTTCTATCGCCAATTTGGCTTTGAACCCTGCACGACACGTCCGGGCTACTACCGCCTCCCCGAAGAAGCCGCAGTCGTCATGCGGCGAACCCTGTCGCCTCCGTCGAATTCGCCTTAGGCCTGCAATCGTCGCATGGCATCTTTCACTTGCAGCTTCAGCTTCTTGATGCGCACCTCTTCCATCTCCTCTTTGGGTGTTAGGAAGCGCCTTTGGTGCAGAAGCTGGAGCTGGGAATCGAGCAGGGCATGCTCGTCGGCCAACTGTTGTTTGGACGCTGCCGCAAGCGGCGCTGAGGCCTCCATGGTCGCCATGCCATCTCCTCCCAAACGGGTTGCCCAACACCCTCAAGCTACCACCACTGCATGGTAGGATCAATACCCCATATGGACGGTGCGCTGATTATTGACAAACCGGCCGGATGGACTTCGCATGACGTGGTCGCGCGCGCCCGCCGCATCTGTCAGGAGCGCTCCATTGGCCATCTAGGCACCCTCGACCCAGCCGCCACCGGCGTGCTCCCTCTTCTGGTCGGTCGCCTCACTCGCCTGGCCCAGTTTTTTAACAACCGGGAGAAAGAATATCGCGCCACTCTCCGCTTTGGTTTTGCCACCGACACCTACGACGCCACCGGCGTTTCCACCGGCCCGTCCGCCGCTAACCTGCCGGGCCGCCAAGCGGTGGAGGCGGTTCTGCCCCGCTTCCGCGGTTCGATCGAGCAGCTTCCGCCGCAATTTTCGGCAAAGAAAGTGGATGGCGTTCCCGCCTACAAGCATGCGCGCGCGGGGAAAACGGTCACCTTGGCGCCCGTGCGGGTGGAAATCCGCGAGTTTGAACTTTTGGCGCTCACAGGCCCAGACCTTGAATTCCGCGTGACCTGCTCCTCGGGCACCTACGTCCGCGCCCTGGCGCACGATTTGGGCGCCGCGCTCGGCGTCGGCGCGCACCTTGTGCAATTGCAGCGCACCCGCGTGGGCGAATTCTCGCTCGCGCAAAGCCACACTCTTGACGCCCTTGCCGACCTCGCCGCCGCCGGCCAGTTGGCCCGTGCCCTGCTCTCCCCCATCGCCCTGGTGCCGGAAATGCCCGCGGTCGTAGCCCTCCCCGACGCTGTCTCCCGCCTCCGCCACGGCCAGGCCGTCAATCTCCCTGACTTCAGCCCCGTCTCCCACATCCGCGTCTTCACTTCCGACGGCCACCTCCTCGCCATCGCCCGCCGCGTGGCCGGCACCCTGTTTCAACCCCAAACCGTACTCCGCAGTTGACCAAGCGCCCGATCAAGCGCTATGGCTCAACTCACCGCGAACACAGCCAGCTTGCCCCCGCCCAGGCACGCGATCAAACTGTGCTCCAGGCATGTCGCCAGCGAGTGAAAGGCCAGCTCCACCTGCACTTCGCCCAGCAGCCTGAGGTCGGAGGTCCGCCATACGCGAATGAGATTGTAGTTCGCTTCGGCATCCTCTTTCATGCACAGGAAGTACGCCGAGCCTGCGCCAAAGGCCAGCACCGGCAGCGTGTTCGCCTCGAGCGGCAGCAGGTTCGCCTCCACCCCGGTCTCCACATCAATCAGCGAGACGTGCCGCTCATTGTTTTTGAAGTCCACCATTTCCGCCGCCAGCAGCTTGCCGTCCGGCGAGAGGGCATGCACTCCCGCGCCAATGCCAAGGTCAAAATCGGTGCGCACCTGCCCCCGTGGATCGAGGCTGATCACCCGGAACTTGCGGAAGATGAGATCGGCGCCCTCCACCTGCTGCACCGTACCCACCGATTCCCGCCCAAAGCAGACAAATCCCCGCTCCGTGCATGCAAGCCCGCGCACCTGCAAATCCGGCAGCCTCACCGGTGCCAGCGCCGCCTGTGGTTCGCAGGTGGCTCCCGCCAGGTTCGCCCCCGCATTCCAGTACAACGCTCCCGCTGCCCCGAACGCACACGTCTCCACCGCACGCGCCGCATCCGCCGTCCACAGTAGTTTGCCGCTCGCTGCCTCGAACAGTCCCACGCGCCCGCGCGTGCTGGGGTGGTTGTCGCCCACGTTAGCGGCAGCGATATAGCGCCCATTCGGGCTATAGCTCAACTGCGCTAGCAGATCGGGAAACTCGAACCCGGCACGCGCTTCCCCGCTCTCGGTGGCGTACGTGCGGAATTGCTTATGGCCAACGGCGATTTCCGAGCCATCGTGGGAGAAGGCCACGCGGGTGAGCAGTAATTCCTCAACCGCCAGCGAGTGGATCAGTTCCAGTTGGATCATGAATGCAGCTTGCGCGCCACCGCGACTCCATCGCGCAGCGGCAGAATCACCGGCTCCAGCCGGCTATCGCAGTACAGTAGACGGTTGAATTCCACAATCGCCTGCGTTTCGGCATCGCCCGGCGGTGGTGTCTCAGCCGCCAGTCCGCGCCAGAGCACATTGTCCGCCACCAGCAGGCCGCCGGTCCGAATGCGTGGCACCGCCTGGCGAAATGCCTCCGGATACTGCGGCTTGTTTAGGTCGCAGAAAATTACGTCGAATTCGCCCTGCGTCGCCGCCAGCGATTGCAGTGCCTCACCCTCGAGCACCCGGATGCGCTCTGTGCGGCCGGCGCGCTCGAAATATCCCTTCGCCTCGGCCACGTTCGCCGCACTCGAGTCGGTATAAAACACTTCCCCGCCTTCTCCCACCGCCTCCGCCCACCACAGCGTTGAATATCCAATCGCCGAACCGAGCTCGAACACGCGTCGGGCGCCTGCCAGCGTCGCCAGCAGCCGGAAGCAGCGCGCCACCAGCGGCCCTACAATCGGAATACCGCGCCGCTGCGCCTGCTCCTCCATTTCTTCCAGTACCGTCCCGCTCGGTGGCAGCAGGCGATACAAATACTCCTCAACCGGTGGCGCAACGATCATATCCGCCTCATATAGTCTGCCCCGGCTTGAGTTCGCAAACTTCGCAGGGCGTGCCCGCCTCTTGCAACCGGTGACGCAGCTCGGCGGGACTTCCCGTCAAAACCGGAAACGTGGCGAAATGGTTGGGAACCACGTAGGCCACCGCCAGCAAACGGCAGGCATGCGCGGCCTCCAGCGGTCCCATGGTGAAAAAATCCCCAATCGGCAAAAACGCCACTTCGGGCTTGTAAATTTCCGCCAGCAGCCGCATATCGCCAAAAACGGCGGTGTCACCGGCAAAATAGGCCCGCAGGCCCTCTGCGAAGTGCATGATGTAGCCGGCGGCCTCGCCCAGGTAAATGGCCAGTCCATCCGCGCCCGTGAAACTGCTGGAGTGGTCGGCGTGCACCATGGTGACCCTCGTTCCCGCCAACTCCACCGTACCTCCTTTGTGGCAGGCCATGATCTGCCCTTCCGGCACTCCCTGCTTGATCAGCCACAGCCCCAGCTCCAACATGCACACCACTCTCGCCTGCGTGCGCTTGGCCAGCGCCACCAGGTCGCTGGTGTGGTCACTATGGCCGTGGGTCACCAGAATGAAATCGGCGGCGCTGGGATTCTTTTCGTTCTCGGGACACAGCGGGTTCGGAGTCAGAAACGGATCGAGGTAGAAGGTTTTGCCGCCCGACCCGATCCGGTAGGTGGACTGCCCCAGCCAGGTGATTTGCACGCCGCGCGTGTTGAACATTTATGTCTCCCTACGATAAATAGAGGCCGCCGTTGACAGCGATCGTTTCTCCAGTGATATAGCTGGCGCCTTCACTGGCCAGAAAGCGCACTGCGGCCGCGACTTCGACTGCGTTCCCGATGCGTCCCAGCGGGATGTGCGCCAGCAGGCCCTCCTGCACCTTCTCCCCCAGCCCCTCCGTCATGGCGGTGGCGACAAAGCCGGGTGCCACGGCGTTGACCGTGATGTGGCGCGAGCCCACTTCCAGCGCCAGCGATTTGGTCAGTCCGATCATGCCCGCCTTGGCGGCCGCGTAGTTGGCCTGCCCGGGGTTGCCGCTTTGTCCCACCACGCTTGCGATATTGATGATCCGCCCCCACCGCTGCCGCACCATGCCCGGCAGCACTGCCTGCGCCAGCAGGAACGCCGCCGTCAGGTTGGTGTTGAGCACCACGTCCCAGTCGCTCCGCTTCATGCGCAGCGCCAGGTTATCGCGCCTCATCCCGGCGTTGTTGACCAGGATGTCGCATCTTCCCCACTCTGCCAGCACCCGCTGTACACCAGCGCGGATTTGTTCCTCTTGGGTCACATCCATCGGCACGGCCATCCCTCTGCTGCCGCCCGCCTGGATTTCTTCCACCACGGCGCTCAGCTTTTCCGCGTTCCGCGCCGCACACGCCACGGCAATCCCGTCCGCGGCCAAAGCAACGGCAATCGCGCGCCCAATCCCCTGCGACGCCCCCGTGACCAGTGCGACATGGCCGTTTTCAGGCATGCGCCAGCGCCTCCGACGTCTTCGCCAGCGATGCCGCATCCTCCACGCTCAGGCACACCGCCCCCCGCTCGATCCGCCGCAGCAGCCCGCCCAGCACCCGGCCGGGTCCGACCTCGACAAAATGCGTCACTCCTTTTTCCAGCAGCCCGCGCATGCTCCGCTCCCACTGCACCGGCGCTGTCACCTGCCGGATCAGCGAGTCCCGCGCTTCCTCGGCGCCCTCTATCAGCTCGGCATCCACGTTCGTCATGAGTGGAACTTCCAGTTCGCAGAACAGCGTGTTCCACAAGTCCCACTGCAGCGTTTCCTGCGCCGGCTCCATCAGCGCGCAATGGAACGGGGCGCTCACCGGCAGTGCAATCACCGTGCCTCCGCGCTCGCCCACCCGCTCGCGGGCGCGCTCCACCGCCGCGCAATGCCCGGCAATCACAATTTGTCCGGGCGCGTTGAAGTTGGCCGGCGAGCACACCTGCCCCTGTGCCGCTTCGGCACACACCGCCGCCACAACCCCGGCCTCGAGGCCTAGAATCGCTGCCATCGCCCCCTCGCCCGCCGGCACGGCCTCCTGCATCAGCTCTCCACGCCGCCGCACTGTCCGTACCGCGTCCTTGAAATCCATGCCGGCGGCGGTCACCAGCGCCGAGTATTCCCCCAGGCTGTGGCCCGCGACATAGTCCGGCCGCAGCCCGCGCTCACCCATCACCCGGGCGGCGGCGACCGAAACCGTCAAAATCGCCGGTTGGGTGTTGGCCGTCATGCGCAGCTGCTCTTCCGGCCCCTGGAAGCACAACTGCGATAGCGGCTCGCCCAGGGCCTGATCGGCGAGCCCGAATACCTCCGCGGCCGCCGGGAACTGCTGCTGCAGCTCCTGCCCCATGCCCACATATTGCGACCCCTGTCCGGGGAAAAGAAATGCGATTTTGGCCATGTCGGGAAGCCCTTCAGGGATGCACAGCCGGTTGCCGTGCCTCGTCCGTCCCCGCGGGCCGGATGCGTCCGATCTGCTCTTCAATTTGCAGGTTGATGGCGTGCGTGGACGATTCCGCCGCCACGCGAATGGCGCTCTTGATCGCCTTGGCGTTGCTGCGGCCGTGGCAGATGATCACGATGCCCCGCACTCCCAGCAGCGGTGCGCCGCCATACTCGGTGTAATCGAGCCGCTTCTTGAACGTCACAAAGGCCCGCCGCGACAGCAGATATCCGATCCGTGTGCTCCACGTGCTGCTCAGCAGCTCGCGCAGCGTCCCGCGGATGGTCTCCACCAACCCTTCGCTGATCTTCAGGGCCACGTTGCCCACAAAGCCGTCGCACACGATCACGTCCACGTGGCCGCGGAAAATGTCGCGCCCCTCGACGTTGCCCACAAAGTTGATCGGCAGATGCCGCAGCAGCCCGAACGCCTCCCGCGTCAGCTCATTGCCCTTGCTCTCCTCCTCCCCGATCGAGAGCAGTCCCACCCGCGGCCCTGCCACCACGTCCGTGCGGTCGCAGCCGAGGATGACGCGGTAGTAGATCTCGCCCATGACGGCGAACTGCTCCAGGTGGTCGGGCCGGCAGTCCACGTTCGCGCCCACGTCCACCAGAATGGCTGCCCGTCCGCCCGCCGTCGGCACCAGCGCCGCCAGCGCCGGCCGATGCACCCCCGCCAGGCTGCCCAGCATCAGCTTGCTCGTGGCCATCACCGCGCCGGTGTTGCCCGCGCTCACCAGCCCCACCGCCTGGCCGGTTTTCACCAGCCGCGCGCACACGTGGATCGAGGAATCGCGCTTGGTGCGCACCGCCCGCACGGCCTTGTCTTCCATGGTGATGACTTCACTGGCGGCCACGATCTCGATGTTTTGCCGGTCGGCGGCGGCATAGGCGTTCAGCGCCGTCTGCAGGCGCGCCTCCAGCCCCACCAGCAGAATCTTGACCCCGTACTCGCGCGCCGCCGCCACCGCGCCGGCCACTTCCGGCACGGGCGCGTGATCGCTGCCCATGGCGTCCAACGCAATCGTGAGCGGGCTGGACACGGGTCGCCGGTGCTACTTCTCCTTGACCTCGAAGATCTCGCGATCCTTATAATGCCCGCAGCCTGGACACGCCCGATGCGGCAGTTTGCGCTCGTGGCAGTTGGGACATTCGGACAGCGACTCCGCAGCCAGGTGATCGTGCGCCCGCCGCGTGCTGGTGCGCTGATGGGAATGGCGTCGTTTGGGATTCGGCATGAAACTCTCCAGTTCTCTTTCTCTAGGTTCGGCCCGGCCCAGGCGGGCGCAACGTCTTCAGAGCGCTCCAGCGGGCATCGGCGGCAGGCGGACAATTGCACGCGCCTTGATTCAAGTTGGCGCCGCAGCGGGGGCAGAGGCCGCCGCAGTCGGGCCGGCACAGCGACTGCATCGGAATCGCCAGCAGAATCTGCTCGTGCGCCACTTCCTCCAGGTCTACCCCCGGCCCGGAAAAAAATCCGACTTCCGTGTCGCCCGTGTGGATCTCCACCTCGGCCCTCTCGCCCAGCACTGACTCCGGCTCGTACAGCAGATCCACCTCCCGGTCCACCGCCATCGCGATTGGCTCCAGGCAGCGTGCGCACGCCGGGGTAATTTCGGCGTGCAGTTTGCCTTGAATGCGCATACCTTCGCCCACCAGCCGTGCCTGGCCGGTGAAGCGCAGCTCGCCGGTGATTTCCGGCACCGCTGCCAGGGCCTTATCCCGCCCCGCCGCCCAACTCAGCGAGAACGGCACGGGATGCAGCCGCAGTTCCTGGACTTCTATCATGCGCACCATGGTCTGCCTGTGGTGGGCGCCATAGGACTCGAACCTATGACCTCCGCCGTGTGAAGGCGGCGCTCTAACCAACTGAGCTAGGCGCCCACAAACGCTATTTAGTATACAAAACGGGAGGATCGCCGCCCGTGGACGCTACAGCTTCATCAGCACGATCACAAACGTGTAGAGCGCCAGCGACTCGATCATGACGATGCCGAAAATCAGCACGAAGCGCACGTGCGCCACCGCCCCGGGGTTGCGTGCCACTCCTTCGGCCGCTCCCTTGGTCGCCAGACCCTGCCCAATGCCGCAAATGCCCGAGGCAATCCCCATGCCGATGGCGCCCAGCTTGATGGGCTCGGCCGCTGCGCCAGCCTGCCCGAGCAGCGGCATGGTGGCGAACAGCAGGGCGCTCAGGGTGGTGAACAAGTACATAAGTTTGAGACGCATGAAAGCTCCTTAGATTGGCAATGAAATGCCCGTTGGCGGTGGTTTCCGTATGCGCTGGGGCGTTACGGTCTCACACAGCGGGGTACAACGAAGCTGAGCCTAGTGCTCCTCGGCAATGGCGCCGGACAGATACACCATGGCTAAAACCATGAAGATGTAGGCCTGCAGCAGCGCGATGAACACGTGCAAGCCCATGAAGATGATCCCTGCCACCGGCAGCAGCGCCAGAAAAATGGTGGTGATCATCTCGCCCGCGAACATGTTGGCGAACAAACGCACACTGAGCGAGAGAATCCGGGCGAAGTGGCTGATGATCTCCAGCGGCACCATCAGCGGTGCCATCACGATCATGGGCCCGACAAAGGTTTTGGCGTATTGGGCCGGTCCCAATGTCCGCAGTCCCACCGCGTGGTAGTAAATGAAGGTAGCCAGGGCCAGGCCGAGCGTGACTTCAATGTCGGCGGTGGGCGAAGTCAGGCTGGGGATCAGCCCCATCAGATTGCCTAGCAGGATGAAAAAAAACAGCGAGAACAGGTACGGCAAAAACGTCTGGCCGCCGCCATGCCCGATGACCTCCTCACCGTGCTCGGCTATCGCGTTCCAGCTCAGCTCCACCGCGTGCTGCGCAGCCTTCGGCTTGTCCACCGACAGGCGCCCGCGCACCCAGGTGGCGAAAATCGCCAGGATGAGCGCCGCCAGCACCTCCATGGCGAAAAAGTTGGTGATCGGCGCGGCCGGGTTGGCCACCGGAACCTTTAGCAGATGGTAAAGCCCATCCACCGGCGTTGCCAATATCGCGTTCAGTACGTGGGTAAACCAGAGTTGTTCAGGCATGGGCGGTTATGTGCCGCAGACCCTCCGCCACCGCCGCCGCCGGCACCACAAAGAGGCCGCCGAGCACAGGGGGCAAGGGTACCAAACGAGTGACCAGTATAGCGTAAACGCATGCCGCCAACAAGGCAAAACGCATCAGAAAGCGGACCATTCCCCAGCGCAGCGGCTGCATGGCCGCCTGCCCCGCCGCCGCTTGCAGCACCGCCTCGGCGCCCGACCGCAACCAGGCGAAGTTGATCACGCTGAACCCCGCTCCCACCGCCAGTCCCAACCCCGCCTCCCCTCCGCGCCACAGTGCCACCCCCCCCGCCGTCACCACTCCCAAGGCGATGGCGCCGTAAAAAATGTGATTCTCGAAGCTGTCCTGCCCCGGTAGCATGTCGTCTGTCTATGCTACCCCGGACAACCGAGTGAGCCGGCGCGGCCCCCACGGCCAGCCGCCGGCCGCCCGAGCCCCGCTCGCCTTAAATGTCGTAGTAGAGCTGGAACTCGTAGGGATGCGGCCGCAGCCGTACCGCGTCCACCTCGTTCTTGCGTTTGTAGTCAATCCAGGTGTGAATCACTTCCTCGGTGAACACCTCGCCCTTGAGCAGGAATTCGTGGTCGGCTTCCAGCGCATCCAGCGCCGCCTCCAGCGACCCCGGCAGCGACGGTACGTTCTTGAGCTCCTCCGGCTTGAGGTCGTAAATGTCGCGGTCAAGCGGCTCGCCCGGGTCCGTCCGGTTTTCGATCCCGTCCAGCCCCGCCAGCAGCAGCGCCGAGAAGCACAAGTAGGGGTTGCAAGCCGGGTCCGGCGGCCGGAACTCGATCCGTTTCGCCTTAGGCGAGGAGGAATACATCGGAATGCGCACCGCCGCCGAGCGGTTGCGCCGTGAATAGGCCAGGTTCACCGGCGCTTCGTAGCCCGGCACCAGCCGCTTGTAGCTGTTGGTGGTGGGCGCCATCAGCGCGGCCAGCGCCGGCGCGTGCCGCAACAGCCCGCCAATATAGTGCAGCGCCATGGGCGCCAGACCGGCGTACCCGTCGCCGGCGAAGAGTGGCTTGCCGCCCTTCCACAGCGATTGGTGCACGTGCATCCCGCTTCCGTTGTCGCCAAACACCGGCTTCGGCATGAACGTCACCGTCTTGCCAAACTCGTTGGCCACGTTGCGGACAATATATTTGTACTCCATCATGTGATCCGCGCTCTTCAGCAGCGTGTCATAGCGCAGGTCAATTTCCGCCTGCCCCGCCGCCGCCACCTCGTGATGGTGGCACTCCACCGCCAAGCCCGCCCCTTGCAGCTTCATCACCATCTCGGTGCGCAAATCCTGGTAGTGATCCGTCGGCGGCACGGGAAAATATCCTTCCTTCACCCGCGGACGGTAGCCGAGGTTGTCCTGTTCGCGGCCAGAATTCCAGCGTCCCTCCTCCGCGTCGATGAAATAAAACCCGTGCTGCTCGCGCTGATCAAAGCGAATGTTGTCAAAAATGAAAAACTCCGCCTCCGCGCCGAAAAACGCCTGGTCGGCAATTCCGGTGGAATTCAGATACGCCTCCGCTTTCTGTGCAATGTAGCGCGGGTCCCGCTCGTAATGCTGCCGTGTCAGCGGATCGGAGATGTTGCCAATCAGCACCAGCGTCGTTTCCGTACAAAACGGGTCGAGCATGGTCCAGGACGGATCCGGAGTGAGCAGCATGTCGCTCTCGTGGATCGCCGCCCAGCCGCGGATGCTGGAGCCATCCATGCCAAAGCCGTCCTCGAACGAGGCTTCGCTCAGTTGCGCCACCGGGAAGGTGATGTGATGCCACAGACCTGGCAGGTCGGTGAAGCGCACATCCACCATCTTGACTTCGCTCTTTTTGCAAAATTCCAGAATTTCCTTGGGTGTGGGCATGAAAGGGCTCCTTGGGGATTGCGGGCTAAACTAGAGCCTCAGCCTAACAAGCGCGGCCCGGTGAAGGCCAATCAATTGTTTTTATTGCGGCTATGGATTTTGACCAGCTTCATGCCTTTCTTGAAGTGGCACGGCTAAAGTCGTTCAGCCGCGCGGCCATGAGCTGCTTCCGCACCCAGCCCGCCATCAGTGCCCAGATCCGCCTGCTCGAAGACGAGCTTGGCGAACGTCTCTTCGACCGCGGCGGCGGCAAGGTCGCCTTGACCGAGGCGGGCCAGGTCTTTCAGGACTACGCCCAGCGCCTCCTCGCCCTCCGGCAGGAAGGCCGCCGCGCCCTTTCGGATCTCTCCCACAACCCCCGCGGTGAGCTCCGCATCGCCGCCAACGAAGGCAGTTGCCTGCACGTGCTCCCGGAAGTCTTCGCCGCCTTCAAGCGTCAGCATGCCGCCGTCCAGGTGCATATCCGCCGTGGCGAGCACAATGACATCCTCGAGGACGTACTCGAGCACCGCGCCGACTTCGGCATCGTCTCCCTTCCGGTGCGCGATGCCCGCCTCAAAGTGGTGCCGCTGCAACGGGATGAGTTGCGGGTGGCGGTGGCGCCGTCGCATCCACTCGCCCGGGCGAAGCAGGTCGAACCCGCGGCGCTGGCGCGGGAGCCGCTGCTGTTGCCGCGCTCAGGGCAAACCCGCGATGCCATCGAGGAGCTGCTGGCTCCGCACGGCCCCTTGCAGATTTCCATGGAGTTGGACAGCACTGAGCTGCTCAAGGGCTTTGCCGCCGCCGGGCTGGGAGTCGCCATGGTCGCGCGCGGACTGGCCGCCGCCGAGGAGCGCACCGGCGAACTGGTGCTGCTCGAACTCGCCGGCCGCAAGCTCTATCGCGAACTCGGCCTCATCTTCCGCCGCGACCGCGCCCTCGGTCGCGCCGCCCTCGCCTTCATCGCCATCGCGGTGGAAAGACGTGGTTCCGAGTAGGACCGCCCGGATGCGCCAAGCTTGGTAAATTCACTCATAAAGCGAGTCAATCAACGCGCGATAGTTTGCCTCCACGCTGCGGCGTCTCACCTTCACCGTCGGGGTGAGTTCACCGTTGGCGACGGTGAATTCGGCGCGCAGCAGCGCGAATTTCTTGACGGTTTCAAACCGCGCCAGTCCCCCATTGACCCGCTCGACTTCCGCCGCAAACCGCGCCCGCAGCCCCGCATCCTGGCAGGCCGCTGCCCGGTCCGCGCAGGCGTGGCCCAGCGCCTCGACCGCCGCCCAATTCGGCACCAGCAGCGCCACGACATAATTCCGCCCGTCGCCCACCACCACCGCCTCCGCGATCAGCCCACCGGCCTTGAGCTGGGTTTCAATCGGCTGCGGGGCGATGAACTTGCCGCCGGAAGTCTTCAGCAGGTCCTTCTTGCGGTCGGTGAGATACAGGAATCCCTCCTCATCCAGCCGCCCGATGTCGCCGGTATGAAACCAATCCTCCTGCAGCGCCTCCGCCGTTTCCCGTGGCAGCTTGTAGTAGCCGCCAAATACCGAGGGCCCGCGCACCAGGATTTCTCCGTCCGCGGCGATCTTCACCGCCACGTTGGGCAGCGGCTTGCCCACTGAACCCAGCCTCCGCCCGCCCGGCCGGTTGAGGGCGATCACCGGCGAGGTTTCGCTTAATCCATAGCCTTCATCCACCATGACGCCCAGCGCCGCCAGCAGCCGCCCGACGTCGGGCGTCAGCGCCGCTCCGCCACTGATGATCTTGTCCAGCCGCCCCCCCAGCCGGGCCCGCAGCTTGCGCCCCACCAGCCGATCCGCCACCGCCGCGCGTGCGCGCAGCCGCGCCGGCGCCTGCCGCCCCTCCAATCGGTACGGGATCATCGCCTCTCCAGTGCGCACTGCCCAGTGGAATATGCCCTGCTGCACTCCCGATTTCGCTGCCACTTGCGCGCGCAGCGCCGCCACCACTTTTTCAAACAGCCGCGGCACCGATACCAGCACCGTCGGCTTCAGCTCCAACAAATGTTCTGCCACTTTTTCCAGGCTTTCAGCAAAGTACGTCTCACCTCCGTAGATCATGTCCACGTAGGCAATGTGGCGCTCAGTGATGTGCGCCAGCGGCAGAATGGACAGCCGCCGCTCGTGCGCGCCATAGTTGAAATCCGCGGTCGAGGTATTGAGGTTGGCGCACAGGTTGGCGTGCGTGAGCACCAGGCCCTTGGGCGCACCCGTGGTTCCCGAGGTATAGAGCAAGGTCGCCGGCTGATCCCCCGGCGTGGCCCGCAACCGCTGCGCGAACGCCTCCGCCCCCTCCGCCCCCTCGTGCCGCAGCAGCTCCGGCCATTCGGCGCTGCTGAAGTTGCACACCCAGCGCAAGCCGGGCAGGCTTGCCGCCCTGCTCTGCACTTTCGCGGCCGCCTCGGCGTTCGACACAAACACCCCGGCCGCCTCGCAGTCGCGCAAAATGTAGGCCACTTGCTCCGCCGTTAGCGTGGGATATATCGGGACGTTAATCACGCCCGCCGCCAGGCAGGCGAAATCCGTCAGCAGCCACTCCGGGCTGCTCTCCGCCAATATGGCGACCCGCTCCCCCGCCTGCGCGCCCAGCCGCTGCCGCAGCGCCCCCTCCAGCCCCCGCACCTGCGCATAGAACTGTGCCGAATCCAGACCCTGCCAGCGCCCCAGGCGCTTGGCAAAACGCTCCAGCCGCACCCGCCCTTCGCCGTGCCACAGCAGCAGCTCGTTGAGGCTTTGCAATCCTGGCGAAGGAGCCGCCGCCACCCGCGCGTTCATAGTTCGAGTGTAAACCGGACGCAGCAGGGCACGAGACGCGAGCATATGCGGGCCGCGTGGCGCAATTCGCCCTGCGCAGTTCCAGCAGGGCGAAGCAGCCGCGCTGGGGCCCGCGCCAACATTGCTACCATTACCATGTGCCTCGTAAAGCTGCTTCGCCCATCGCGCCCGCCAAAGGTACCCTGGGGGTGCTCATCCCTGGCTTGGGTGCCGTCAGCACCACCTTCATTGCCGGTGTCGAAGCCGTGCGCCACGGCCGTGCCCGCCCCATCGGTTCACTTACCCAGATGGGCACCATCCGCCTGGGCAAGCGCACCGACAATCGCTCGCCCCTGATCCGGCATTTCCTGCCTCTCGCCGGCCTCGATCAGCTCGTCTTTGGCGGTTGGGACATCTACAACGACGACTGCTACCAGGCCGCCCGCAAGGCCAAGGTCCTCGAGCGCGAGCTGCTTGACCAGGTGAAGCCCCTGCTTTCGTCCATCAAGCCCATGCCGGCGGTGTTCGACAAGACCTTCGTAAAGCGCATTGACGGCCCCAATGTGAAAAAGGCCGCCACCAAATGGGAACTGGCGCAAATGCTGCGGCTGGATATCCAAACGTTCAAGGCGAAGCACAAATGCGACCGCCTGGTCATGATCTGGTGCGCCTCCACCGAGGCTTTTCGCGCCCCCGGCCCGGTGCATGCCACCCTTAAGGCCTTTGAAGCCGGCCTCAAGGCCAACCACCCCGATATCGCCCCCAGCATGATTTACGCCTACGCGGCGCTGCAGGAGGGCGTGCCCTACGCTAACGGCGCTCCTAACCTCACCACCGACACCGCCGCCCTTTTGGCGCTGTCCAAGCGCAAGCAGGCGCCCATTTGCGGCAAAGATTTCAAAACCGGTCAAACCCTGATGAAGACCATCCTCGCGCCCGGCCTCAAGGCGCGCATGCTCGGTTTGCACGGCTGGTTCTCCACCAATATCCTCGGCAACCGCGACGGCGAAGTGCTCGAAGACCCTGAGTCCTTCAAAACCAAGGAAGAATCCAAGCTGTCGGTCCTGACACACATTTTGCAGCCGCAGCTCTACCCCGAACTATACCAGGATTTTTACCACAAGGTCCGCATCAATTATTATCCGCCCCGCGGTGATAACAAAGAGGGTTGGGACAACATCGATATCTTCGGATGGCTCGGCTATCCGATGCAGATCAAGGTGAACTTTCTCTGCCGCGATTCCATTCTGGCAGCGCCGCTCGTGCTGGATCTGGTGCTCTTGATGGATCTGGCGCAGCGCACGCCGTCGCTGCGCGCCCTCGGCATCCAGGAGTGGTTGTCGTTCTACTTTAAGAGCCCGATCACCCCGCCGGGCCTTTACCCCGAACACGACCTTTTCATCCAGTCCATGAAGTTGAAGAACACCATGCGCCACATCCGCGGCGAGGATATGATCACCCACCTCGGCCTCGAATATTACGACTGAGCCGCGCCCATCAATTTCCTGCGGCTCACCAAATGAACGGTATCAGCGCCCAGGTGCGCTGCGCGTACTCCTTGTACGGTTCCCCGAAATGCGTCTCGAGCGCCTTCTGCTCCACCGTAATGCGGCGCGCATAGGCAATCAGAATCCCCGCTAGGCAGGTCGCCACGCTCAGCCAGTTGCGCATGGCCAGTCCAAATCCCACCAGCGACAGCGTGGCGCCACTATAGGCAGGGTTGCGAATCCAGCGGTACGGGCCGTGCGTTCGTCAATAGTTTCTGGCCCCGGCGTGCTCACGGAATCCGGCCCCACCGGGGGCGGGTTGATAAAGCTGCGCTGGGGGCCGGAGCGGAGCCCAGAGCCGCCCGCGAGGGCGGCGGAGGGCGGAGCGGAGGCCCCTGGCGCAGGGCGGGTTAGCCGCCGGCCTTGCCGCGTTTGGCGGTGGTACGGCGGAAGCGGTAGGACTCGAGCCCGGTCTCGATGATGTGGGCCCGGTCGGTGACGCGGTCGAGCAAGGCTTTGCAGAGCCGAAGGTTGGGAAACACCTGCGGCCATTCAGAGAAGGGCAGGTTGGTGGTAATGATCACGGCCGCGCGCTCAGCGCGCTCGGCGATGACCTGAAACAGAAACTCGGCGCCGACCTCGGCGAGGGGCACGTAGCCGAGCTCGTCGATGGCGATGAGGTCGTACTTCTGCCAGCGGGCGAGGGAGCGGCGGACGGCGTTCTGCTCGCGCGCCTCGACCAGTTCATTGACGAGCTGGGCAGCGGTGGTGAAGCGCACCCGGCGCAGCTGCCGGCAGGCGGCGACGCAGAGGGCGGTGGCCAAATGGGTTTTACCGGTGCCGCACTCGCCCAACAGCACCACCGGTTCGGCGCGTTCGATGTAGCTGCCTGAGGCCAGCTCGCGCATCCGGGCGGCGGCGATCTGAGGGCTCTGATCGAAGTCGAACTCATCGAGGGTTTTGAGACGCGGCAGCCGCGCCTCCTGCAGGCGGCGCTCGACGGCGCGCCGCTCGCGCTCCTCGACCTCGCTCGCCAGCAGCGTTTCCAGGTAGCGCACGTGGCTGTGGCGCTCGCGCGCGGCTTCCTCGGCCAGTTGGGCGAACTGCGAACCCAGCGTGGGCAGGCGCAGCAGCTTGCAATGCTGGCGAACGGCGGCTTGGTCCAAGCCGGCAACGGCGGCTTTCATCGCGCCACCTCCGCCGCCAGCAGGGCGTCGTAGCCGGCCAGCGAGGGCAGCGGCCGCTCGTAGCGGGCCAAGCCGCCCAGGCTGAGCGTGCCGGGGCTCTGTGCATGCCCCAACCCGGCGCTTTCCAGCAGGTGCCGCACGGCGGCGGGATCGGTGCAGCCCAGCTCCAGCGCCTGGTGCACCGCCGCGCGCAGACGGTGCTGGCCGCGCGCCCGGCCCAACTGCAGCAACTCGATCATGGCGCGCGTTCCCGCCGCCTTGCCCGCGCGCTGCTCGAACGAGCGCCAGATACGGTCGAACTCCTCCGGCCAGCGCCCCTGTTCGCGCCACTGCTTCAGCGGGGTCGAGCCCGCCAGGGCGCCGGGCTTGCGCTCGATCACGTCCAGGTAATGCTCCAGATCGAGCACCTGCTTGCCGTGCAGATAGCAGCGCGCGTGCCGCGCCACCCGGCGGCCCTGATGCTCGATCTGGATATGGTTGGGACCGATGCGCGCCTCGACCCGGGTGCCCGGCGGCAGCGGAGCCGAGTACCAGTTGCCCTTGATCCGGGCACAGCCCTTGCCATCGATCCGGGCCGGGCTCAACTCTTCCAAGCCAAAGCCCTGTTGTGCCAGCGCGGCCAGATGCGGACGCTCCAGCGCCATGGCCTCGCCAACGTTCATCGTGCGCCCCGCCGGCACCCGGGCCTGGTCGGCGTGGCAGTCCGCCAGCAGCCGTTGATTGAACTCCTCGCCGCTGGCCACGCACGGCACCGGGACCAGGTGGTTGCGCCGGAAATAACCCACCTCGCCCTCGACCCCGCCCTTCTCGTTGCCCTTCGCCGG
>JBOGKQ010000021.1:0-53575 GCA_050747905.1 Terriglobales bacterium
GGGTTGGGGGCCCTTGGCCCCAACCCGACGCTGCGCCTCGCTGGGGCCGCGCCTGCAAGTTTCCCCGGGGGCGGGCCGCCGTTCCGAATTTCGCAGCCCTTCGCGCCGATTTTGCCCGCGGTGCAAAGCGGCGCGACCCTCGCGAGTGGTTGTCATTCCTACACAGTATGAAGCAATGTTGGCGCGGGCCCCGCGCGGGGGCGGGATCCAATTTCAAGGGGCAACCGCGCCCTGGCTTTCGACCTCGGCGGCGAGCAACGGCCCGCCTTGTTTGGACTGCTGGCGCACGATCAGCACCACGGCGCCGAGCAGGAGGGCGATGGCGGCGAGCGTGCGCACGGTGATGGCTTCGCCCAGCAGCGCCCAGCCCAGACCGACGGCCACCAGCGGGGTGACATAGGCGTAAGTGGAGACGCGCGCGGGCGAGGCCTTCTGCAGCAGCCAGAGATAGCAGGAGAAGCCGATCATCGAGCTGAACAGCACCAGGTAGCCGATGGCGAACCAGGAGGCGCGCGAAACCTGGACCCAGTGAAAGCCGCGGGTCTCGCCCAGCAGGGGAGCGGCGGCGAGGAGGAGGACGCCGCCGACCAGCATTTCGAGGCTGCCGGCGAGGGCGGCCGAGCGCGGCAGTCTCGCCCGCGCGCAATAAATGGAGCCCACCGCCCAACACAGGCTGCCGACAACGATGGCGCCCGCGCCGGCCAGATTCACCCGTCCGGCGCCGAGCAGCGTGGCGGGGCCGACCAGCAGCAGCACGCCCAGCGAGCCGAGCACGAGGCCGGTGACGGCGCGCCAGCCGAGGCGGATGCCGTGTGGGGAGAAGCCCTCGATGAGCACGATCCAGAGCGGAATGGTGGCGAAGAGGACGGCGGCCATGCCGCTTGTGACGCGCACCTGGCCCCAATACAGGAAGCCATGGCCGCCCAGAAACAGCAGGGTGCCGGCGGCGATCACCGCCAGCCACTCCTCGCGGCGAATGCGGGCGCCACGGGCCAGCGCCCAAGCGCCCATGAGGAGGCCGGCCAGCAGCAGGCGCGTGCCCGCCAGAATCAGCGGCGGAAAGGTGCGCAGGCCGACGCGCATGGCGAGATAGGCCGAGCCCCAGACGAGGTAGATGGCGACGCTGGCGGTGAGCAACTGGCGTCGGGGGACTGAGGACACGACAATCAAGCTATCAGCTTTTCGCTTTCCGCTCCCAGCTTTCAGCGAAATGCTGGCGCGGGCCCCAGTGCGGCTGCTTCGCCCTGCTGGAACTGCGCGGGGCGGCTGGCTCGCGCAGGCACAGCCTGTCTTTGCCGGGGGCTCCGCCCCCGCCGCCTCCCGATGGTCGGCGCCCCCTGGCCGCTCCGGGATCGGCCGAGCGGGTCGGGTTGCCCGCCCTGCGCCTCGCTCCCACCCCAAGGCGCAGGCGCGTTGGGGTTCAGTGGGCGGCGGCGAGCTGGGTCAAGCGCTGGCGGGCACGGAAAAGGCGGCACTTGAGCGTGGCGGGCTTGCAGCCCAGCCGCGCCGACGCCTGCGCACAGCTCAACCCATGCAGCTCGCACAGCACCACCGCCTGACGCAGTGGGGCCGACAGACGGGTGAGCAGGCGGCGGAGGCGCTCGTGACGCTCGTGTTCCAGACAGCGCGATTCCGGGCCGGGGCGCTGGTCGCGAACCTGAAGACCGGTTTCGGAAACCTCCTCGAGCGAGGCTGCCGGGCGGGAGCGGGCGCGCCGCTGCTGGCCATGGGCGGCGTTGATGACGATGCGGGTGAGCCAGGTGATCAGTTCGGAGCGGCCTTGGAACTGGCTGCGGTGCCGGTAGGCGGCCAGCAACGCCTCCTGCACCGCATCTTGGGCATCGTCGGGGTTGCGCAATTGCCGCAGCGCCACCCGATAGAGACGCGCGCCATGTTGGCGCACCACGGAGTCAAAATCCGGCATTTCTTGCCCCAAAGTGGTAAAAGTTGCGCCCTGCATCACTCATCCTCCCTGCGTTTCTATTGACTGCTCATGACTGCATGCCCTTCTCGTTGCAACTGGGTTGCCAGACCCGGCGGGGGGGCGCAGTGCAGGGCGAATGGCGCTTGCGGCACCACCAAAAAGCGGTGGCCGGGCCACAGGCCTTCAGCGGCCCCGGCCGCGGCGACCCTCGAGGGTGCGGTCCGGGTGTACGCTGCCAGCGGCGAGGTATTCTAGCAGTGACATGATTGTCGCGCTTGCCTGTGATCACGCCGGATTCCAGCTGACGCCACGACTGCGCGCCACCATTGAGGACGCCGGGCACGCGATCCTCGATTTGGGCACCTATTCGACCGAGCCCGTGGACTACCCCGACTTCGCGCTGGCGCTGGGCGAGGCGGTGCGTTCGGGCCAGGCCGAGCGCGGCGTGCTGGTGTGCGGCAGCGGGGTGGGGGCAACGGTGGCGGTGAACAAAATTCCGGGCATTCGCGCAGGCTTATGCCATGACAGCTTTTCGGCGCGGCAGGGGGTCGAGGACGACGACTGCAATGTCATTTGCCTGGGGGCGCGCGTGATTGGGCCGGAGCTGGCCGCAGAGGTGGTCCGTATTTTTCTTGCCGCGCGTTTCAGTGGGGCGGAGCGGCACCGGCGGCGGGTGGAAAAGATCCGCCAGCTCGAGCGGAAGTACTGGGATTAGAGCAAAGCCAATGTTGGCGCGGGCCCCAGCGCGGCTGCTTCAGGCTCAGCTGGCGGCGGCGGCGCGTTCGCCTTCTTCCATCATCACCGAGACCAGGCGGGAGCAGCCGGGCTGGGGCATGGTAACGCCGTACAAAGTGCCGGCGGATTCCATGGTGCGCTTGTTGTGGGTGATGAGGATGAACTGAGTTTCGGCGCTCATGGTGCGCACCATGTCGGCGAAGCGGGTGACGTTGGCCTCGTCCATGGGCGCGTCCACCTCGTCGAGGAGGCAGAAGGGGCTGGGCTGGTAGCGGAAAATCGCCAGCAGCAGTGCCATGGCAGTCATGGCCTTTTCACCGCCGGAGAGCAGGAGAGCGTTCTGCAATTTCTTGCCGGGCGGCTGGGCGACGATGTCCACACCCATTTCAGCGCCGGGATCGGCCTCATCCAGGCGGAGGAAGCCCTGGCCGCCGCCGAACAGGACGCGGAAGCTTTCCTGGAAGAATTCGTTGATCTGCTCGAAGGCCTCCTGGAATTTCTGGCGGGAGACGTCGTCGAGCTCCTGGATGGCCTTCTGCGTGTCGGCGATGGAGTCGAGGAGATCGCGGCGCTGGGTGTCCATGAGCTCGAAACGCTGGCGGGCCTCTTCGTATTCCTCGAGCGCCATCATGTTGATGGGGCCGAGGTGTTCGATGCGCTGGCGGAGGGTGCGGACGGTCTCTTCGAGGGTAGGCAGATCGCTGGCGGCGTCCTCGGGTTCGGGCAGCGAGAGGAGCTGTTCGATTTCGCAGCCGAGGTCGTCGCGGCAGGCGGCGCGCAGGTGCTCCTGCTCGGCGTCGAGGCGGGCGCGGGCGACGTCGTTTTCACTGAGCGCCTGGCGGTGGGCGTCGAGGGCGGGACGATGCTGACGCAGGGCTTCATCCGCCTGCTGGGCGCCGGCGCGGGCGGCAGCGAGGGCGGCGGCGGCGGCGGATTGGGATTGCTCTGCGGCGGTGAGCGCATGCGCGAGCGCGGCGGCCTGATGCTGGCCGGAGGCAGCGGCGGCACGGCGCTCAACGGCGCGGGCGGAGAGGTCGTCACCCTCACGGCGGAGGGACTGGAGTCGTGAGGTGAGTTCGTCCGCCTGGCTCTGGAGGCGACCGGCGGCGGCGGCGGCGGCGGCGGCGCGTTCCTCGGCGCGCGCCTGCCCGGCGTGCGATTCACCGAGCGCGGCGGCGGCAGTGGCGCGCGCGGACTGGGCTGAGGTGAGCGCGGCGGCGGCTTCGCCGTGGCGGGCATCCTGAGCGGTCTGCTCCTCGTGCAGGTGCGCGGTTTGCGCCCGCGCGGCGTCGAGGCGCTCGGCGGCGGCGGTGCGGGAGGACTGGGTGCGACCGGATTCCAGCAGCGCCTGCTGCAGGCGGGCCTGGGCGCGGGCCTGCTCTTGCTCGAGCTGGCGCACGGCCAGCGCGCCGGAAAGTCGGCGGGCGTCGAGCTCGTGGAGGCGCGTGCGCTGCTGCTCACGCTGCTGCTGCGCGCCCTCGGCCTGGCGGGTGAGAACGAGGGCCTGCTGCCCCTGGTGGGCGGCGGCGGCGGTGAACTCCTCCTCCTGCTGGCGTAGCTGGCGCAACTCGCGCTTGAGGCTGAGCGGTCCGGCGCCGCGGCCGGAGCCACCGCTGAGGGTGCCGCGGTGATAGCAAGCGCCTTCGGGGGTCAGGAAGTAAGCGTGGGGATGGCGCTCGGCGAGCCGGCGCGCTTGCTCGGCATCGGACACGGCGTAGGCATCGCGCAGGCGCGGCAGGAGCGCGCCCAGGCCGCCGCGGAAGCCGTTGAGGGCGCGCATGTGGTCGAGCAGGGGAACGGCGTCGAGCTCCATGACCGGCGGCGCGGCGGGCGCCGGGAGGCCGGCGGCCTGCCCCGCGGCGGGCACGCCCGCGGTGACAGACGCGGCGCTGTGCACGAGGAAGGTAGCGCGGCCGGTTTGGGCGCTGCGCAGCATGTCCACGCCGGCGCCAGCCTGCTGCCAGTCGGTGACGACGACGTAGTTCAGCTCGTCGTGGAGGAACTGCTCGACCAGATGCTCGTAGGGCGGCTCGGCTTCGATGAACTCGCCCAGGACCCCGGATGCGGCGAGCGAACCGGAGGAAAACAGGCGCTGGACCGCTTCGCTACTGTAGCCGTGGCCGGCGACGATTTCTTCGAGGGAGGTGCGGCGGGCGGCGGCGGCGGCAAGGCGGGTGCGGGCTTCCTGCTCCTGGGCGCGGTTGGTGGCGGCGGCGGCGGCGAGGCGGGTGACATCGGCCTCGAGCTCGGCGACCTGCAGGCGCAATTGGGCGGCCTCGGCCTCCTGTTCCTGGAATTCGAGCTGAAGCTGGCCGCGGCGCGCGCCCGAGGCTTCAAGTTCGGTGCGGGCGGCGGCTGCATCGCGGCCGAGGCGCTCGAGCAGGCGGTCGAGCTCCTGTAAGCGGACTTCCTCCAGGGCGATCTGGTTGGCGCAGGCACCCAACAGGCGCAGCAGATCGAGACCGCCAGCGCGGACGGATTCGGCGGCGGCAGCGGCGGCGGCTTCCTCGGCACCGGCGGTGGCATGGGCTTGCTGGGCGCGGGTCCACCGCTCGCGGGCGGCGGCGTGGGATTGGGCAGCGGATTCGCGATCGCGCCGTGCTTGCGCGCTTTCGCACTCGAGGCTCTGGCGCTGGGTGACGGCGTGGGACTGGGCGGCGGTATTTTCGGCGGCGCGGCGGTCGAGATCCTCCGCCTGCTGCAGATCGTAGGTGATTTGCTGGCGGGTGTGATCGCAATCGTGGCGCAGGCGCGCGGCGGATTCGCCGGCGGCGCGCAAGCGTTCTTCCTGCGACTGGCAAAGCACCTGGACGGCCAGGCGCGCCGATTCGAGCGCGGCCACCTCGGCCTCGGCGGCGGCCACGGCGGCCTGCAATTCGGCGCGGCGTGCGGCGAGACCCGAGGCGGCGGCGGCCATGGCGGTGGCGCGCAGGCGCAGCAGCTGGCGCAGCCGGGCGTCGAATTCCTGCTTGTACTGACGATAGTGCTCAGCCTTGGCCGATTGGCGCTTGAGCGAGGCGACTTGGCGGGTGACTTCCTCGAAGATGTCGTTGATGCGCGCCAGATTCTGGCGGGCGGCCTCGAGGCGGGCCTCGGCAAGGCGGCGCTTGGCCTTGTACTTGCTCACCCCGGCGGCCTCTTCGAGGATGGCGCGGCGGTCGTAGGGGCGGGAGCTGAGGATTTGACCGATACGGCCCTGCTCGATAATGGCGTAGGACTCGGGTCCGAGACCGGTGCCGAGGAACAGATCCTGGATGTCGCGCAGCCGGCAGGGGCGGCCATTCATCAGGTACTCGCTCTGACCGTCGCGATAGAGGCGGCGGGTGACCAAAATTTCGCCGCGGCGGTTGTGGGCGCGGAACTTGCGGCGCTTACGGATGGTGAGGATGACGGCACCGGAGGCGGGGGCGTGGGATTCGGATTCCTCCTCGAGCTCCTGCGCCTCAGGCTGGGCGGCTTCGTTGTCGCCGTCGTCCCAGCCGGGTGTCAGAATTTCCGGTTCGGGCCGGGGCTCGCCAGCTTCGGCAACTCCGAGAGCGTATTCGCTGGGATCCACAAACGTGAGGCTGACCTCAGCCATGCCGGTGGCGGCGCGGTCGCGGGTGCCGGCAAAGATGACATCTTCCATGCGGCCGCCGCGCAACGACTTGGCCGACTGTTCGCCCAGAACCCAACTGATGGCGTCAGCGAGATTGGACTTTCCGCAGCCGTTGGGACCGACTATGCCGACGACGCCCGCACCCGGGAACTGGAGTTCGGTGCGCTCGCAAAAGGACTTGAAGCCCTGGATTTGCAATTTTTTCAACTTCAGCACGCGCACGAACCTCCTAGGACCAGAATGTCCGATCACTAGGGTGCATAGTATCCGGCAGTTAATCGTGAATCAAGGGAATAAACCGAATATACGGGGTAAGCGCCGAGGTAACCCCAACATTTAGTGGTAAAACAGCAATCTTGGCGCGGGCCCCAGCGCGGCTGCGCCGCGTGCCCCGCTTATGCTCGCGTCGGGTTGGGGGCCCTTGGCCCCAACCCGACGCTGCGCCTCGCTGGGGCCGCGCCTGCAAGTTTCCCCGGGGGCGGGCCGCCGTTCCGAATTTCGCAGCCCTTCGCGTCGATTTTGCCCGCGGTGCAAAGCGGCGCGACCCCCGCGAGGAGCGGGAATGGTTCCAGCCGCGGCAACTATAACAAGCTAATTTGGCACCCACTCCCGCCAAGCGGAGAGCAGCGGGAAGTAAAGGCCGCAGCGGATATTTGGATGTGGAAGGAGTGCGGAAAGGCTCCCAGCGTAGGCGGAGAGTTGGGGTTTGTAGCGCGCGAGCTGCTGGTCGAGGAAGGCGTCGAGCGCGGTGCCGGCGTGGGAGGCGAGCTTGTAGTCAATGATCCAGCGAATGCCGTTTTCGACGAAGCTGCGGTCCATGCGGGCGGAAGCGAGGACGCCGGCAACGGCGCTGGTGAGAGCCCACTCGGAGTGGGCATCGTCGTGGGGGGCGAGAATCCAGCGGCCGCGGGGATCGGCGAGGGTACGGTTAAGGGCGGCGGCGGCTTGAGCGCGGGCGCTGGGCATATCGGCGGAGGCGAAGCCAGCATTGTAAAGATGAAACTCGAGGCGCTGCGGATCCCAGCGCAGGGGAGTGACCCCGGCGAGGAATTGCAGCATGGCGTGGAGGGCAATGCCGAGGCGGCGCTGGAAAGCGGCGGCGTGATGCAGGGCGGCGGATTCTGACGGTGGCGGGGCGCTGGCGAGGTGGCGCCAGCGCAGCGGCACAGGCGCGGGCGGCGCCCAGGCCGGATGGCGCAGGCGGCGCAGGGGCGGGGGCGGCGGCGGCGGCGGCGGTGGCACCGGGGCAGGGGGTTGCGGCGCAGCCGGGGGCACGGCGCCTAAAAACTCCTGGGCTTGGCTTTTCCAGAGATGTTCGAGCGGCGTGTTTTCGTAGGGCTCGCGCTTCCTGGTCAACTTCAGTTCAGTTACGAGATGAAGGCGGCGCCGGGCGCGGGTGGCGGCGACATACAACTGGCGCAAATCCTCCTGGGCGGCGCGCGCACGGCGCATGCCGGCGAGCAACGTATAGCCGGGATTTTCCGCGTTGCGCTCGGAGCGGGCGGCGAGCGCCCAGGAGCGCGCCGGTGGGTCCGGGCCGGGCCAATCCAGCCAATGCAGCAGCGGCGCGCCATCGTTTCCAGTTGCACGGGCGAGCCCGGGAAGGATCACGACGTCAAATTCGAGTCCCTTGGCTTCGTGGATGGTCATGATCTGGAGCTGGCTTTTGGCTTCCAAGTCAGTGAGGGCGAAGATGCGCTCCAGCGCCAGTTCGAGTGCAGCAGGATCACAGCCGCCGGGTTGGGCTTCGGCGGCCTGGAGGTACTCGAGCACGGCGAAGGCGTCGGCGGGGTTGTCGTTTTCGCGCAGGCACTGGGGTCCCGCGAGCTGGCGCCAGCACCATTCCACCAGGATGCGCAGCGGCTGGCGGACGCGCTCGGCGGCAGCGCCGGCCAGGACGCTGAAGACGCGCTCGGCGCGCGCCTGACCATCGGAACTGAGGCGGCCGCGGCGGCTGGACCAGAGCTCGGTGAGCGTCGCCGCGGTGCCGGCATCGCCGCCGGCCAGGGCGTGGAGATCAGCGAGGCGGAGCCCGCACCAGGGGGCACGGAGCAGCGCCAGCCAGGCGACGCGGTCGGCAGGATTGAGCAGGGCACGAGCGATCGCCAACAGATCGGCGGCGGCGGAGCTGGCGGCCAAGGGCGCCAGTTTGCGGCCGAGAAAGGAAAAGCGGCGCAGCGCCGGCAGGATGAGCTGGAGATGAGAACGGGCCGCAACGAGAATCGCGATTTCTTTGGTGCCGGCACTCAGCTCACGCTGAACCAGATCAGCCACGCGCCCGGCCTCAGTCGCGAGGTCGCCTTGCGGGACCGGGTGGAACTCAACCGCGGGGCCCTGGGAGGGTTGCGTGGACTTGGATTCGTGAAAGCTGACGCTGCCGGCCAGGGCGTTTTCGGCCGGCGGGAAGGCAGCCGAGAACACCGCGTTGGTCCAGGTAACGAGGGGTTCGTGGGAGCGGAAGTTGGCGGTCAACGCCAAAGGCTCGAGCCTCAGCGTGGCGGCGGCGCCAAGAAACAGATCCACGCGGGCGGCGCGCCAGCCGTAAATGGACTGCATCGGATCGCCTACGGCGAACAGCGTGCGGCCATCGCCGGGCTGCCAGTCGGCCACGAGTGCCTGGACAAGCTGGAATTGAGCCGCGGAGGTGTCCTGGAATTCATCGAGCAGAAGATGGCGGAGGCGGGCGTCGAGGGCAAAGGCGAGCGCGGTGGGCGCGCCCTCCTGCTGCAGAGCATGACAAGCGGCGAGGGTGACTTCGGTGAAGTCACACTGGCCGCGCTCGCGGAACACGAGCTTCAGCTCGGCGTAGACGCGCGGGAGGATGCGCAAAACCGGGAGCAGGCGCTGCCAGGCGGCGGCATCGAAAGGAACGGCGGGCAGTTGGCTCAGGCGCTGGAGGGCGGCACAGGCGGCCGCGCCGAGGGCCAGGCGGGCGGGCGGCCTTTTGCGGAGCGTGCCCGCATCGGTGAGCAACTCTTTCGCCAGGCTTTGCCAGGCGGGGAGAGCAGATGGATCGGGTGGCGGGAGGGCGGCGGCACCGGTTTCGGCCGCGACGATGGCGCGCAGCTCGCACATCCAGGAGGCCAGGAGTTGCTGAAAGTTAGCGGCGAGAGCACCGTGCTGTTCGGCTTCGGAGCGCTGCACCAGCGCGAGCCATTGGTCGCGGTGCTCGAGCAGGCCGGCGAGCATCTCTTCGCAGAGCTGGGCGTTATTGTCGAAGCGGAGCAGCAGAGCGCGGGCAGCCTCGGCGTGGGCGTCCTGGCGCTCGATCGCAGTCAGGGTGGCGTGGGTGGCGGCGCGGTAGAGGGGGCCTGCTTCCTCGGTTGGCTGCGGGGCCGGACCGAGCCGGGAGAGCCAAGGCATGCGGGCGGCGAGTGAGAGCGCCAGGGAATCCAGCGTGGTGATGCGCAGGCGGGCGGGCGTGGCGGCCAAGTCCCAGCCGCGGGCGGCGAGTTGCTCGCGCACCGGGCGCGCCCACTCCCAGGTGGCAGGATGGTTGTCGTCTGGGCGCAACCCGCCGGAGAGGGCGCTGAGCACGCGGGCGCGCATTTCCGCCGCTGCCTTGCGGCTGAAGGTCGCGGCGACGATAGCCTCGGGTTGGTCCACGCTGGGCAGGAGCTTGAGGAAGCGCTGAACCAGCAGCTCCGTTTTTCCGGAGCCGGCCGGGGCGCGTACGAGGAACGACGCCGTGACATTGAGTGCTTTCTCCCGCTCGGCGGCATCGGGCGGCGGGGGCGGCGGAAGCAGCGATGGGCGGAGCGTTGCCATGGTCAGGCGTGCTCGCGGATGCGGCACAGGGCGGGTAGATCGCAGAAGTTGCAGGCTTGTTCGTCGCGCGGCTGGACGGCGGCGTAGCCGGCAACGTATTCCTGCGCGAGCGCCTCCAGGCGCGGCCCCCAGGCCGCATCGGGAGGCCGGCCGTCGCACGGTTCCAGTTTCATCTGGCCGCTGCGCACGTGCGCGAAGGCGACCGCGGCGACGCTCGCAGGATCGGGATCGGCGAGCCAGTAGAGCGGCAGTTGCGGCTCTTTGGGGCGGTCGCCCTCCCAGGCGTGCGCGGGAAGCGCGCCGGACTTGTAGTCGAGCAGCAGGCGGCCACCCGCGGCGAGCTGGTCCACGCGGTCGCGGCGCAAGTCGAGCGTGAGCCCGGCGACGTGCACCGGGTCGAGCTTTTCCTCCGCAGCCAGGATGCGTGATTCAGGGCGGTGCTGCTCGACGATTTCGCACCAGGCGACGACCGTGTCGGCCAGCCGCTGCTGTTCGATCGCAGCGAGGCCGGGCAGGCCCTGCAGCGCGTGTTCTTCGGCCACGACCGCAGCCGCGAGCTCGGCTATGAACCGGCGCAGAGCGTCGTCACAGTGCAGGGGGAGCTTGCGGCCAGGCTGCAGCAGGCGGGCCAGCACGGCGTGCAGCAGCGCGCCGCGGGTGGAGGGAGCGAGGCCGGGCTGGAGTGCGGAGGGCGCTTGCGCGTGAAGACGGCGATGCGCGAAGGCGCGGAAGGGACAGGCAGACTGGTCCTTGAGCAGACCCGAGCTACCGTGGCGCTCGGGCTCGAAGGTGGGCGGACCCTGAGCGTCGGGTAGGAATTCAAGCTCGGCGGGCTGAGACTGCGGGAGGTCGGGAAGTGCAGATTCCCACCGCTTGCAGCCGGCCAGGAGCGGGCTGGGGCGGAGGTCGTGACCATCGGCGGCGCGGCGGGAGCAGCTGGCGATCACGAAGGGGCTGGAGCGGAGCAGGCGCTGCCATTGGCGCTGCGCCGAGGCGAGCTCGACCGCGGCGGTGGAATGGGGCAACTGGCGTTCGCATTGCCAGGCAAGGGGCAAGAAGGGATTGGGACGGGGCGGGCCGGGTAGCGATTCGTCGTCCATGCCGCAGACCCAAAGGTTGGAGAATTCGAGTCCGGTCGCCTCCAGCCAGCCCAACACTTGCACCGGCGTGGGGCCGGTCTGGGGCTGAAAGGCGCGCGTAGCGGTGCAGGCGCGCAGGCGGGCGAGGGCGTCAGCGGCGGAAAGGGCGGCTGGAGCGATCTGGTCGAGGCGGCCAAACTCGTCGAGCAACCGCTCCCAGGCGTGGCGCGTCTGCCAGGCGGAGCTGTCGAGCGAACGTTCGCTGGGCCAGCCGAGCGCCTCCCAGGTGGCGCTGAAGGATTCGATCCACGCCTGGTGCGACTGCTGCCGCGGCCATGCGCGAACGGCGGCGCGGGCGGCGCGCAGAACCGCGGCGAGCCGGGGGGCGTGTTGGCCGGCGAAGTGATCCACGCCGCTCCAGAGCCACGCCGGGTGCTGGGCGTTGCGCAAGGCGTTTTCCAGGCGCGCGCGGCCAGCCGCTTCGCAGCCGGCAGCGGCCAGGAAGGGCGAGCGCAGGAAGGTGAGGAGCGGCTGCAGTTCGATGGGCTCGGGCAGGAGCAGCGTTTCGAGAAACTGCAACGCCGCGGCGACTATGGGTGCTTCGGCGAGCGCTGGGCCCAGGGAAAGATGAAAGGCGCGGGGAGCGGGATCCCAGGGCGGAAGATCGGCATGGAGGGTCTGCGCGAAGATGCGTGCGACCTCGGCGCGGCGCCGGGCCAGGTCGGGGATGATGACGCCGATGGGGCCGGCGCTTCCCTGCTCCAGAAGCTGACGCGCCCAGCGGGCCGCGAGCTCGCACTCGGCGGTGACGTCGGCGGCAGAGGCGAGTTGGGCGAGGGCAGGCGTCCAGGTTGACTGGCGCGGGTCAAGCCGGGCGCCGGCAGCGGCGAGGGCGTCGAAAAGCGCCAGGATTGCGGGGATCGGCGAATCATCGAAGCCGGCCAGTGTGATGAGCGGCGGAGCAGGTACCGCGCCGCGGCGGAGCATCGCGGTGACCGCAACGGGAAGTTGCGCGGCGGTGATCCATGGCCCGCGCTCGCATTGGTGGCGGAGTTCGGTGGCCCATTGCTGAAACGCCGCCGTTTCATCACTGGCGTCAGCGGGGCGCAGGCGCCACTCCCAATTCCAGGCGTGGGCGAGGCGCCAGGCTTCTGCGGCGCTGGCAGCGGTGGCGCTGAGGTCAAGAAGCGGCGTGCTGCCAACCGCATCTGAGATGATGGCGCGCCAGAGCAGTTGCTCCTGATCGGCGGTGAGCAGGAGGCAATCACCGCAGCCGGACCAGAGTTGCTGCAGCCAGGTGTCGAGGGTGAAAATGGGCGGCGATTCCCAGCTCTTGTTGCCGGCGGCGAGCTGCGCCTGATCGTAAGCGGCGCCCAAGCCATAGGCAAGGCGTGGGTGCGAGCAGAGGGTGAGGACCGGCGCTGCCTGCATGAGAATCCAGTGTAGAAGGTTTGCATTCTAATGTTCGCGCGGGCCCCAGCGCGGCGATTTTGCCCACGGTGCAAAGCAGCGCGACCCCGCGCAGCGTGGTAGGGTAAGTACATGCGGCTACTTACTGTGCGCTCGTTCCTGGTCGGTTTGACGTTGATCTCGGTTGCCGGCTTGGCGGCCGCGCAGCAGACGCCGGCGGAGAAAACCGCCGAGCAGGTGTTCAAGAACATTCAGGTGTTCCAGGGCAAGCCGGCGAACGAGTTGATCCCGACGATGCAGTTCATCGCCAGCTCGCTGGGCGTGCACTGCAGCTACTGCCACGAGGAAAACCGCAGCCTCGATACCAAGCCGGAAAAGAAGCGTGCGCGGCAGATGGTGGAGATGGTGTACGCCATCAACAAGAGCACGTTTGGCGGGCGCAATGAGGTGAACTGCTACACCTGCCACCAGGGAAGCCCGCATCCGAACGGACGGCTGGCGCTGGCCAGCTTGACCGGAGCGCCGGCGGGAGGTCCCGGACGCGGCGGACCGGGGAGCGCTGGTCCAGGCGGAGAAGGGGGCGGGCAGGGCGCGGCGTCGCGGCCCAAGCTGCCGGGCGCGCAGGAAATTCTCGATAAGTACATGGCCGCGATTGGAGGGGCCAGCTCCCTGCAGGCAATCCATGCGGAAACGGTAAAGGGCGAACGCATGGCGTTTGGGCGGAGCACGCCGGTCGAGCTGACGCGCGCCGGCGGCAAGCTGCTGCTGACCGAAGGGACGAACGCGAAGTCGGGCTTCGACGGCACCACGTTCTGGAGCTGGGGCCGGCGCGGGACGGATATGAACCCCGAGAGCAGCACGGTGGCGCAACTGCGGACGGATTTGCCGCTCTATCCGGGCGCCGGCATTGACGCGAGCAAGGCGCGGGTGTTCACCGAGCAGGATATCGACGGGCAGAAGGCCTACATCCTGGGCGTGCGCACCGCCAGCGGCTTCGACAGTTATGCGTTTGATGCCTCGAGCGGCCTGCTAATGCGCATGACCACCGGCGCACCCACGTTTTTGGGCACGCTGCCGCTGCAGGTGGACTACAACGATTGGCGGCAAGTGGGCAGTGTGAAGCTGCCGTTCGATGTGGTGTTTGACACGCACGAGTTCCACTGGGAGCGCAAGATCAACGACATCCGGCTGAACCCGAGCGTGGATGCGGCGCGGTTTACTGCACCGGCCGCGGCCCCCTCCGGGGCTTCCAACTAGAGCAAAACCAACCGCGAATGTTGGCGCGAGGCGCGTGTTCGCTTATTGTTCTGGCGGCGCAGCGGCGGTGGCGGCCGTGGCCGGGCGGATCAGGATGGGGATGCGGGGGAAAGCGAACTTCGCCCCCAGGTCGTCCACGGCGTTGACCTGGCAGAGATAGTAGCCGGGCTTGAGCTCGGACAAGGGCACGTCGAGCTGGATGACGGCGGCGTTGCGGCGCGCATCGGTGAGCCGCTCGGTGGTCACCGCCTGGCTGGCGAACGCCTTCACACGGCCATGGTAAAAGGCCACATTGGTGAGCAGCTTGATGGCGTTTTCCGAATGCGCGGCCAGCGTGGGGTCGTAAACCTCGAAGTACAGGTAGAGGTGCTGGTTGGTCGAGAATACGTGGCTCACGCTCATCACCAGTGCGCGGCCGTCGGCGGTGAGCGGGTCTTCGGGATTGGGTTTGACCGCGCGCAGCTGGCTGCCGACCAGTACCGGGCTCAAGTCGAGCACGTGCGGAGCCAGCGCCAGCCGGCGGCTGGGGAGGGTGAGCACGGTCTCAAACGCGCCCATCTGGCCAGTCTGGTTCTCCCGCACGGCGAAGCGGATGTTGTACTTCTGGCCGGGGGCGAGCAGGAAACCGGTGGAGTACTGCAGGTTCTTGTTATGAAGTTGCTGACCGGGGCCGGCCAGTTGGGGCGTGAGTTTGATGGTCTGCTCGACGTGGTCAAGCTTGCGGCCGGTCTGGTCAATCACTTCGCCGGCGATATCCACCTCCGGCGTGGCCTTCGGGTCAACGCCGTGCATCGGGATCTCGCTGCCAGGGATGGTCACTGAGACCGGAACGAAGTAGCGGAAGGGGCTGACGCGGAACCAGGCGTCGGCGAGATAGAGATCGAGCGAGTGGTCGCTGACGTCGGCGTTGAGTTCCTCCTGGAGCTGGGCCTTGCGGTCGGACGTGTTCATGTGGTTGATGTCGCGCGGAGCGAAATAGCCGGGCCGCGCGCTCACGCCCACATTGGGGCGGTGGACGACGATGCGGATCTTGCGATACTTGCCGTCTTCGGCGGGATTATTGCTGCTATAGCCGATGAGGTAGTAGGAGCGGGTATCGTGCTGGACCTGGGTGTAGACGCGGCCGAAGTCGTTGGAGTTGAGGAAGGCGCGGCCGCCAGTGCCGGTGGCCAGGTTGGAGATGGTCTCCTGCTGGGCGAATTGGGCGTTGAGAGTGGCCGACTGGGCGCCGCCGTTAAAGGCCGATGCCCCGCGGATGCTGCCGCCATAGGCCGCACCGCCGGGCGGATTGGCCTGCAGGCCGCGCGCATCCACGCTGTAGATGGAGGTGTTGGACTTGACGCAGGAGTTGACCGCCGAGCGCAATGTGATCTCGTTGTCCACGCCCGAACGCTGGATGCCGCTGGAGAAATAGACCAGTGATTTCTTCTGGTCAATGCCGCGCAGCATGTCGCAGACGGACTGCACCGCCTCCAGGCTCCGGTCGGCATTGACGATGTTGAACTCGGTGTCATCGGCGGCGAAGGTCGAGCCGTCATCGGCGGTGCCGTCGGTCGAGCCGGTGGTGCCGTCAGCATAGCCTGCGCTGGTAGTGGGGTTAAGGCCTTTCAGGACATTGAGCAGGGCGGTCTTGTTGGCGGTGAAGTCCTGGTTGACGTTGAGCGAGTCGCTCAGGGTGACGATGGCCGCCACATCCGCAGCCTGCATTTGCTGGTTGACGTAGTTTTCGGCCTGCTGGACGACGTTGGTGGTGTCGTCGGGCTGCATGGTGGTCAAATCAAAATACATCACGATAAGGCGCCGGTTGCGGTACTGCTGTTGATTCGCTGCCGGAGCGAGGGGAGAGGCGGCTGCGGCCGCGGGTTTGGCAGCGGGCTGGCCGCCTTCGAGCGCGCCTTGCGGACCCGCGCTGGCGGCGGCCGCGGCGGCGGGGCGCGAGTCCACGTGCTCAAAATCGAAGCTGGAGATGCGCTGGAGCTTGCCATCCTCGTACACGCTGACGTCAGCAGGCTTGAGGTTGGTGATCAGAAGGCCGTGCGAATCGCGCGCCGTCATGTTCACGAGTACGAGGTTGAGCGTGGACTTGAAGGTGAACGGCGCCGGCGCTGCCGGCTTTTGCGCCAGCATGGGCGCGCAGCAGAGGAAAACGAGGACGGCGGCGCGTTTCATTTACTTTGACCTGACTTAGAACCTGTAGCGGGCGGTGAAGGTGATCTGGCGCGGCGAGCCGAAGCTGGTGATGTCGCCGAAGGTGAGCGAACTGAGGTTGGTGTCGAGGCCGCTCCAGTTGGGGTGGTTGAGCACGTTGTTGCCGCTGAAGCGGATTTCCATGGAGCGGAACTCGCCCATGCGGAACGTCTTGCTCAGGGCGGTGTCGAACATGATTTGACCGGGACCGATGATGACGTTGCGGCCGGCCGTGCCGTATGCGCCGGCGGCGGGAGCGGCAAAGGCGGCGGTGTTGAAGAAGCCGGTCAGCGTGGGCGCGGTCTGGGTGAGGGGCTCGCCGGTCAGATCGGCGCGCAGCGGGGCTGACACGCCCAGCGCCTGTACTCCCTGGGCATTGGAATACACGTTGCTGACCAGGGGGGTGACGGGCTGGCCGCTGTCGAGGGTGAGCGAGCCGGAAAACTGCCAGTCCCCGAGCGCCGAGCTCCAGAACGAGGAGCTGTCGCCCCAGCGATGATTGAGGCCGTAGGGAAGCTGCCACTCATAGCTGGTGTTGAAGCGCTGCGTCTGGTTGCCGTTCGACAGCGCCCATTCACTGTCGAGATCGAGCGGGTTCTGGGCGATGAGCCCATTCTGGCCGCCGCCCCCGCCGATTTGGGAGGCATCGTCCATCATTTTGGAATACGTGTAGGTGGCGCGAAACGACACACTTTGACTCAAGCGGCGGCTGACAATCAGGCTGCCGCCGTTGTAGCTGGACTGCCCCCCGGTGGTGTCGTAGAGGAAGGGCGGAAGGCTGGGATAGAGCAGTCCGGTGGGGGTGCGGTTGGGAGCGAGCAGTTGGTCGAGATGCTCACCGCGGGCGCCGCTGTAGTCGAGATTGACGACGTAGACGCTGGCAAAGGTGCGCTGCACGTCCACATCCCACAAGTAGGAGTAGCCGACCTGGTAGTCAGGATTGACGCCGTAGGTATTGACCGCGGTGCTGGTGCCGGCAAAGCCCTGGGTGAGGCTGAGCGGCGCGGTGGCCGTGCCCAAGTTCGCTTGATTGGTGATAAAGGGCGACTGATAGGCGAGCGCGGTGGCGAGATTGCTGTACGCGCCCGTGTTGTAGGCCATGCCGAAACCGCCGGTGACGATCATGTTGGCCCAGGAGCGCCAGGCAAAGCCGAGGGTGGGGCGGAAGTGGCCGTATTCGGGCTGAACGATGGTGTCCGGCACGCCGGATTGACCCGCCACCACGGGCGTCAGCCGGTCGAAGCCGGGGCTCACGAGAAGGTTAGTCAGGCGGTTGTCGAGTTCACGGTAGGGGGAAATGTATTCCCAGCGCACGCCATAGTTGAGCGTCAGGCTGCCGAGCATTTGCCAGTTGTCATTGAAGTAGAAGTCGGGCTCGACCTGGCGGAAGTAGAACACGCCGCCGCCGAAGCGCTCGGAAGTCTGCTGCGGCAAGCCCAGCAGGAAATCGGAGAAATCGTAGCCGGAGTACTGGCCGTCGAAACTGAATACCCCGCGCGGGTCGGGATCGGTGTCGGGGTTGCTCTGCAGCCAACGCATATCACCCCCGAAGCGCACGTTATGGCGGCCCTTGCGGCGGATCATGCCATCGCTGATGGAGGTCGTGTCGGCGCGCACGAAGTTGGGCGCGATGTCGCTGAGCGAGGTCAGGCCGGAGGTGGTGAATTTGAGGGTGGGCACACCCCAAGCGTTGGGATCGGTGTCCACGCCCTGAATGCCGGCCTGGCCGGCAACGTCGGTGAGGTTGGCGTAGAGGTTGGCGGCGTCAACGCGGTTGCGGTTGTAAGTAACACTGAACAAGTTCGTCCAGCCGAACAACGGCTGGTTGTAGCCGAGGCGGATGTTCATGCCACGCGTGCGGTTGAGACTTTCAATATAAGGATAGAAGACGCCCGGCTGATCGCTGTGGCCGCCCTCGTAATTGATGCTGAAGTTAAGGCTGCGGCCGCGGCGGCCAAAGAATCCGCGTCCGCCGCCGGCGGGCGCAGCTCCGAAGCTGTGGTTGATGCGAACGGCGAGGCGGTTGGTGACGGCCAGCGAATTCACCGTGTTGGAGTAGTTGAAGGCGCCGGCGGCGCCGGGAGTGGGCAGGGGGATATAGGCCAGCAGGGCGGTGGCGGCGGAGGCGATGTCGCCGGGGGAAATGGCGTCGTTGGCGTACGGCTGGCCGGTTTTGGGGTTGGTCACGGTGACCGGATTGCCGGCGCGGTCGGTGACGCCCTGGAAGTTGCCCTGGCGCTCGTTCAGCGTGGGCACGAGGGCGCTCACGGTGCTCAGGTTGGCGTTGTGCTGGCCGCTGTAGCTGAAAAAGAGGTTGGTTTTGCCGTGGTCATTGAAGAGGTGGGGAATGACCAGGGGCGTGCTGACACTGGCGGAAAAACTCTGATCGGCGGCGTTGGGCGGGTTGGCGGTAGCCGAGGTGCCGTTGATGCTGTCGGGGAGCGCATTGAGGGCCGAGTCGGCCAGCGAATAGCTGAGGCTGCCGTGGGGCTGGTTGAAACGGTTCTGGAAGGCGCGGAAGTTGAAATTGCCACCGCGGCCACCCAAACCGCCCCCGCCGCCGCGGAAGCCGCCGCGGCCACCAAAACCGCCTCCGGTGGGAGCCCCAGGGACACCGCCGTTGGCGCGCAACAGCGAGCGAATGGCGTTGGCGTTCATGGGGGTATCGTCCTGGCTGGCGGTGCCGACCACGACGGCGGAATCGGTTGCGGCGGCATCACTCATGCCGGCTACGCCGGAGTCGGCAGCGCCGGCATCGGCGCTGCCGGTAATCTCGCCGGTCTGGCTTATATCCAGTTGCTGATAGTTGCGGTTTGCACCGCCTGCACTCGAGGCTCCGCGCCGCGCCGGCTGTGCTCCTTCACGTCGCCGCAGCGGAGCCGGGCGAGCCGTTGCGGCCCTGGCCGCCGACTGCGAGGCGAGGACCAGGCTCAACTCTAAAGGCGGCACTGCGGCGCCGGAGGCAGGTACGGTAACTTTGGTGGTGAGGGGCGCAAAGGCCATCATCGCCGCCTGAAGGTCGAATTCGCCAGGATGGGCGACGCGGGCGGTAAAGCGTCCGCTTTCATCGGTCGAGGTAACGTAACGCTGGCCACTGACCGGATCGGTGAGGGTAATAGTAACGCCGGGAACGGCAAGGCCGTCCACTTCAACGCGGCCGCGGATCTGGGCGGCAACGTTGGGCAGAGCGGGAGTGGCTTGCGCGGCTAACTGTGCCGGCGCCACCAAGCCGAGCAACAATAGCCAATATAGATGATGAAACCGAGCATTCCTTTTCATGCAGGTAGACCTTGCGGAGTCTGGACATAAATACGCCGGACCTCCGGAGCGCGTTACTGGAATACCGAAAGTTGGCGCGGGCCCCAGCGCGGCGCGACCCCCGCGAACGGACGCCCGCTGGCGCTCAGGGCGTCTCCAAGGTGCCGGGCTTGGCGGGGCATGAAACGCGGGCGGAGCGGGAATCGTATAATTGAGGGAATGGTCGCCCGGGTGGCTCGCCGCGTAATCGTCTTGGTGGGGGTGGCGCTGGCCGCCAGTTTCGCCGTGGCCCAGCCCCTTGTGGTAGCACGGCCACCTCTTGCTGGAGCCACTCTCCCGCTGCCGGCCCAGACCGCGGTCGCCACTGCCCGGCAACCACCGCCCGCAGATGCTCACGTCCTCACCCAGCCGCCGCGCCCAGCGCAAGTGGGGGTTGCGACTCCCGCCGGGCGGGTGGCGGAACTGGAACGCGCCTTCGCCGCCGCCCCGGGGCCGGTCGCCAGACTGGTGGTGGTCTACCGCATCGAAAGGCTTATGCGCATGCTGCCGCTGGCCGAGCAGCCGGCGGTGTGGTTGAAGCTGGCGGCGGAGCCGGGCTTGGATCCGCTGGTGGGAGCTGAAATAGGAGCGCAGCGGGCGGCGCTGGCACTGCGGGCGGGACAGGCGGCGGAAGCGGCGGCAGATTGGACAGCGCTGGGAGAAGTGGAGCACTGGCGCGTCGTGGGGCCGTTCGATAACACCAGTACGACGGCGATCGCCAACCCCGAGGGACCGGAAAAAGGCATTGATTTTGCCGCTCAGTATCAGGGCAAGACGCGCAAGGTCGGTTGGCGCGCCCTTCCCTACTGCCCCACGCTGGGGGAGTTGGACCTGGGTGCGTTCCTCAACCCGGCGCAGAGCGCCTCGGCGTACGCGGTGACCTGGGTGCGCAGCGACAAGGCGCAGGCGGTGGCGCTGCGGCTACGCGACGACGGCTCGACGCGGGTGTGGGTGAACGGCGAACGCGTGTTCGCCGAACAAGGCGCGCACCCCGGCTTCGGCTTCGACCAGCATGCGGCGGGCGCACGCCTGGCGGCGGGCTGGAATGAGATTCTGGTGAAAGCCGGGGATGGGGAGACCGGAGGCTGGACGTTCGCTTTGCGCATCACCACGCCTGGGGGCGCAGCGCTGATGCTGGAAGACAGCGATGCCCTGCATGCCCCCGCGCGGGCGGTGGCGGGCGCGCTGCCGCAGGTGCGTGATCTAACCGCGCTGGCGCAGGCGGGAGCCACCGCCTCCGGGGCGACGCCCGCGGCCAAGCTGGACTACGCCTGGGTGCTGGCGGAAAAGCAGAACTTCAACAGCGGCGACCACAGTGACGTGAATGCGTTCCGCACGGCCATGGCGGCCGCTCCCGGCGACGCCCAGGCGGTGATTGATTTCGAGCACCATGACAGCGACACCAGCCGGCGCTACCAGTACCTGGAGCAACTGCTGGCCCAGCCCGGATTGGCAGCGCGGTGGGGCGGACGCATTCACCTCGACTTGGGCCTGATCGAGCTGAGCCGTAACGCCTACTGGCCGGCGCGGGGCGATTTTTGGGCCGCGCTGGATCCTGGCGCCGCGGCGGGAGCCACCGACGCTGGCGCGCTCGCGCCCCAGACGGCGATTCAACAGGCGCCGCTTGCGGCCATGGGGATGCTGCAGGTGTACGCTGCCATTGGGCTGCGGCCGCAGGCGCTGGCCTGGGCCGATGCCCTGCAGCAGGCCGGAGAAATGCAGGCGGCGGCGGTGGCCGAGCCGGTGGGCATTGCGCTGCGGCGCACCGGCCCGCTGCAGCGGGCGCGGCAGTGGCTGGCGGCGGCGCATGCGGCAGACGCCGCCAACCTGCACATCGGGCTGGAACTGGCGGACGTGCAGCAACGCACGGGAAGCTACGCTGACGCCCTGCGGACGGTGGAGCAGTTGAGCGAACTGGTGAGCGCGCAGCCGCGTCTGCTGGAAGTGGAAGCGCGGGCGCTGGCGGGGCTGGGACGGGCGCCGGAGGCGCTGGCGCAGATCCGCAAAGCTGTCGCGCTGGCGCCGGATACGCCCTCCTTCCGAGTGGCGGAGGGTGAAATTGAGCGCCACTTCGGCCATCATGCGGCGGCGGTGGCGGACTGGCTGGCGGCGCTGGATCTGAACCCTCAGGATGCCAGCCTGCGCGACCGGCTGCAGTTGGCGCGCGGCGGCGAGGCGGCCGAGGAAGCCAGCTTCGAGCGCCCCTACAGGCGCGATCCCGACAAGACCATTGCCGCCTACAAAGCACTGCCGGCCGCCCAGCGGCAAACGCTGGAGGGCGGGCCGATGGTGGTGCTAGCCACGACCGCAGTGACCAACATCTTTCCCTCCGGCAACACCGGCCGCTACGTGCAGCAAATCTTCCGCGTGGATAACCCCAGCGGCGCCGACGCCCTGAGCGTGTATGCGGTGACGTATGATCCAGCGGCCGAGGATGTGCACTTCCTCTCCGCCCACGTTGTGCACGCCGACGGCAGTACGGCGGATGCGCCCGAGGCGGGCGATCAGCCCATCAGCCAGTCGGTCGGGTATGAGACCTTCTACGACGTCCGCAACAAGTACGTCATCATGCCCGCGATGCGGGCGGGGGATTTTGTCGAAATTGCCTACCGCGTGCTGCCCACCACGCTCGAGTCGCTGTACGGCGATTATTTCGGGGACATCCAACAGTTTGGCAGCAACGCGCCCACGCTGCTGCAGCAGTACGTGGTGATTTCCCCGGCGGACAAGCCGCTGTACTCGAAGGCGGTGCGCTTTGCGGGTGAGCACACCGTGAAGACGGCCGGCGGACAGACGGTGTATGCCTGGACGGCGCATGGCCTGGCGGCGCAAGTGGACGAACCGCTGGCGACCCCCTCCATCGAGCGCGAACCCTACGTGACGGTTTCCGAGTTTCAGACCTGGGATCAGTTCGGGGCGTGGTACCGCCACCTGATCCGCAACACCTTCGTGATGGACCCGCAGATGGTGGCCACGGTCAACCAACTGGTGCGGGGAAAAACCAGCGAAGCGGCGAAGGTGGACGCGATTTACCGCTGGGTGATCCAGAACACGCATTACGTGGCGCTGGAGTTCGGGATTCACGGCTATCGGCCGTATCCGGTCACGCAGGTGTTCCACCGCCGCTTTGGCGATTGCAAGGACAAGGCGTCGCTGTTGATCGCCATGCTTCACCAGGCGGGCATTGCGGCGGAGTTTGTGCTGGTGCGGATCCGGGATCTGGGGCTGGTGGACCCGGCGATTCCGTCGGTGGCCGATTTTGACCACGCCATCGTGTATGTGCCCAGCCTGCATCAGTATCTGGACGGCACGGCGGAGTACAACGGCACCTGGCAGCTGCCGGGGGGCGATCAGCGTGCGTTCGTGCTGCGGATTCCGGTGCAGGTGGATTTGGCCGACCGCGACCCCGCCGGCGGCCCGGCCGCGCCCGGCGGCGCGGGCGCGGGCGTTCTGGAAACCGTGACGCCGGAACAGCCGGCGACGGCCGACGTGACCACGCGCACGCTCAACGGGCAACTGGACGCGCTGGGCAACCTGCACTTCCAAATGCATCTGGAGATGAGCGGCGGGGATACGCCGCTGTACCGGCAGGCGATGGAGCTGAAGGACCGGCAGGCGGGGGCGCTGCAGGCGATGCTGCACGACCGGCTGCCGGGCATCAGCGTCGAGTCGGCGGCGGTCACCAACGAGGAAGATTGGGACAAACCGCTGGAAGTTGATTTTGCGGGCGTGATCCCGCGCTTTGCCAGTGTGAGCGGCACCACGCTACTGGTCCCGCGGCAGACGGTGCCGCGGGCGTGGCTGCCGGCCCTGGCGGCGCTGAGCCAGCGGAGTTCAGATATGCTGGCCGGACCGCCGGAAATTCTGGTGGAGGAGATGCATCTGGCGCTACCGGCGGGCTATAGCGTGCAAGCGCTGCCAGCCGCCAGCCAGCAGAACCAGCCCTTCGCCGAGTTTCAGGCAACCGCTTCGGTCAACGGCGGAACGCTGACGCTGCGCAGCCGCGTCGAGGTCAAACAGTCGCTGATCGCGCCGGGCCAATACCCCGCGTGGCGGGCCTTCTGGGCGCAGGTGGATGCGGTGCTGGGAAGGCCGCTGGGAGTGTCACCGGGAGGGAAGTTTTGAGGAAACAAGATTGGCGCGGGCCCCAGCGCGGCTGCTTCGCCCTGCTGGAACAGCGCAGGGCGAATTGCGCCGCGCGCCCCGCTTATGCTCGCGTCGGGCTGGTGGTGGCGGCCTGCATGCTGCTGCCACTGGCAACCGCCGGAGCTCAGAATATCGCCACCTTGCCGCCTCCCCGTGCCACGGCTGTCTCTTTCTGGAGCCGCCCTTCCGCGGCCACCGCGACCCGCGGGCGTTCAGGGCGTTTCCAAGTTGCCGCCTCGAGCCTGCTGGACCGCTTGCCGCGGGTCGGGGCCGGGCAGTATGCCGAGGTGCTGGCAAAGGCCAAGAGGCGCGGAGACAGCGGGCGGGCCGATGTGGCCTGGATTGAGTTGTTTTACGGCAGCCCGCAGGCTAAAGCGCAAGCCTACAAAGCGCTGCAGAAAATACCTGGCTCGGAAACACCGGAGATGGCATTTGTACGGTTTGTGGCCGCTTACAGTCACGGCTCCGATCGCGCCATGCTGCAGGGGGCGCTGCGCCTGACGCGCCTCGCGCCCGACGACGTGGCCACCGAGCTGGCCGTGCGGGCGCTGAGCGGGCAGTTGGAAAACCAGGGACGCGAGTTGTTGGACGCGGTCCCCAGCCTGGAGCACGCGCTGCGGGAGCCGCTGGCCGATCCGGTGACCAGCTACATGCTGGGGCGGTCGGTGCTGGCGGCGGTGGATGCGCCCGGCATGGCGCTGACACAGGCCGAGGCGCAACAAATGGCGGGGCGGCTGCGCAACTGGCAGCTTTGGGGGCCGTTCGGAGATTTAGCCAATCTCGCCTTCGACCGCGCGTTTGCCATCGAGAACACGATTGCGGCCAGCTACTCCGCCGATGCCGAAACGGACGCTGAGGGGCGCACGCCGCAGGCGTTCACCAGCAGTGGCAACGGCGTGCATTTTCCGCTCAACTGGGACGTGCAAGGCGTGGATTACGCCATCAGCTACGTGCACGTGGCACGGCCCGCGCGGGTGCTGCTGCGGATGTACACGCCCGCCTCGACCGTGCTGGCAATCAATGGCGAAGAGGTGATCCGCAACGACAGGCGTGCGAGCTACCGTGCGGCGACGGTGGCGGCCGCCGTCGAGCTGGCGGCGGGCTGGAACCGGGTGGTGGTGAAGCTGGGCGGGGAGGCGGACCGGGATTTCGACCTGATGCTGCGGGCCGCGCCGGGCACCACCCTCGAGGATGCGGCGGAGCTGCCCGCGGGCGCAAAGCTGGCGGGGGCACCGCGCCTGCTGCCGCCGCCCACCACGCTCGCCGGCTGGAGCCGGCAACGGCTTTCCGCCCATCCCCACGACGCCGTGGCGCTGTGGGTGGATGGCTTGCGGCTGCAGCAGGATGAGGACCCCGAAGGCGCGCGGGAGGCGCTGCAGCAGGCGGCCAAGCTGGCGCCCAACGCCGGAGTGGTGTGGCTGGATCTGGCGACCTGCTATGGCAACCTCACCGATGCCAGCCAGAGTTGGACGGCCTCGCAGATGGAGCGCGCCGCGCAACAGGCGCTCAAGGTGGCGCCCGCGGCCTTGCGCGCCTACGACCGGCTCGGCCAGGTCTACCAGTCGGAGGGCAAGACCACACAGGCGGCGGAACAGTTCGCCCACTGCTCCGACAAAGGCTACGCCGATTGTGATTGGTCCGCCTTCCATCTGGCGGCGGGCAAGGGTTGGCGGCCGGAGGCGGAAACGGCGCTGGAGCACGCGCTGGCGGAATCCGGCTCGGATTGGAGCGGCATCGTGAGCGGCCTGGAGTTTTACGCCAGCATGGGCGAGGCGGCTCCAACGGCGGAGTGGGAGCGGGTGCTGCGCACCGATCCGCGGGCCGCGGCGGCGCTGGGTGCCTACCAACTGCGGCATGGTGATGCCGCCGGCGCGGCGCGTTCGCTGGCCACCGCCATTCAGCAGGAGCCTTCTTCCGCCGCCTTGCGGCGGGAGCATATCGAGGCACTGATGGAGTCGGGACAGTTGCGCGCGGCGGCGCTCGCCGCCCAAGCCGATGTGGCGGCGATGCCGCACGATTGGCGGCTGGCAGCGGTGGCCGATGAAGTCGCGCTGCGTCAGGGCGCGGCCGCAGGCCTCGCCGCGCTGCGCCGCACTCAGACGCACCACGATCGGTTGCGCCAGGAGGCGGATTTTCTGGCCGGCGACCGCTTCTGGGCGCCCTGGTACCACTCCGCCACCGACGTCATCGCACATGCACCGGACGCTTCAGAATATCCCAGCGCCAGCAATCTCCTGGTGTTCGACCAGATGGTGAACCGCATCAACCCGGATGCCACCCAGGACCAGTACATTCATCAGATCTATAAGGTGCTGAACGCCGCCGGGGTGGAGCAAATCGGCGAAGTGACGACGATTCCCGCCAACGCCGATCTCATCCGCCTCCAGACGATCAAAGCCAACGGGCGGCGGGTGCTGCCGGAAAGCATCCGCAATCTCGCCGATGTGACCATGCCGGATCTGGAACCGGGCGACTACATCGAGATCGAGTTTGTGCAGCACATGGAGGTATCGAACATCATTCCGGGCACGCTCGACGACCGCGAATTTTTCGTCTTCAACTCCTCGAAACAACCCTACAACTACTCCCAATACGTGGTGCTGACGCCGCCCGGTTTCCCGCTGCTGGTGGACCAGGAGCGGTTCCCCGGAGCGCCCACCACGCGCACGCAGCCCGACGGCTATACCGCCCGGACATGGCTGGTGCAGCGTACCCGCATTCTGGTGACCGAACCGCACATGCCGCCGGAGGACACTCTGGTGCCCAAGGTGTGGGTGAGCAGCCCGCGGCAATGGAGCGAACTCAGCCGCTATTACGCCGACAATATGTTCGCGGTGCGCCGCACCACGGCGGAGATGCGAGCCCAGGCGGCGACGCTGGCGGCCGGTCAGAGTACCGCGGTGGCCAAGGCCAACGCGATTTTCAACTGGGTGGTGGCGAATATCCAGCCCGGACCGGGAGGCATTTTGAGCCCCGCGCGGCAGTACTTTACCGATCATTCCGGCAACCGCGTGGCGGTGTTTCTGGCGCTGCTGTCGGCGGTGCAGGTGCACTACAAACTGGTGATGGCGCGGCCGGTGACCGACAACAGCTCGCTCAAGATCCCCAGCATGTTTCAGTTTCAGTACCCGCTTGTTCATGTGGCGGCAGGCGCGGATGCGGCCAATCCGGCCTCGGGGTGGTACGACCTGAACGGCAACTTTGGACGGCTCGACTACGTGGCTCCGGGGGTGCGCGGGGGCCTGGCGTTCGTGGCCGAAGCGGCGGGAACCTCGTCGTTCATCCATGTGCCGGCGTTTGATTCCCCGCTCGACGCGCTGGTGGTGAACGTCACGGGACAGGTGAACGATGCCGGCGATGCCACGCTGCATTTGCAAATGGAGTTCCGCGGGCCGGGAGGCGAGCAGGTGCGGCAGGAGCTCTCCACCCTGCCCGATTCCAGCCTGCCGCAGGTGTACCAGCAAGTGTTGCTGGGCACCTATCCCAACGGCACCGCAACCCACGGCGAGATCGAAAACCGCACGGATAAGGACAAACCTCTGATCTTTGCCATTGACGCCACCGTGCCGGGCTTTGTCCATACCGATGGAGGATCGGCCTGGGACATTGAACATCTGACCGGCGCCGTGGGAGTGTTGCGCCGCTATGCGCCCCTACCCGTGCGCAGTCTGCCGCTGCTGATTCCGGGCGACAGCTTCGAGCAGACGAGCGTGAAGATCACGCTGCCGGCGCGCTTCGGCGCGCCCAACCTGCCCGCACCCGCCCATCTGGACAATACCTTCGGGCGGTTCAGCTCAAATTTTGCGCAGCAGGGCAACACGCTGGAATTTCACCGCACGCTGTTTCTGAAGGCTAACCGCATTGAGCCGGCGCAGTACGGCAACTTCCGCACCTTCGCCGAAGCGGTGGACACCCAGGACCGGCTGCGGCTGACCGGGCGGGTGCAGTAGGCGAGTGGCCGCTCGTATCAGCGGCCGCCAAGCTGCAGCGGCTGGCTGAGCGTGATGGTGATGGGAGTGTCGGCGGGCAGGTCGAGCGCGCCGTTGTGGTTGGCCAGCACCACGCCCAGGCCGGCGCCCACCACCGTGCCGATGCCGGCGCCCTTGCCGCCGCCCGCGATGGCGCCGATCAGCGCGCCCACGGCGCCTCCGGCAGCCGCGGTGCCCACCGTACGGCGGGTTTTCGATTGCTGAACGCCGCCCTCCTGGGTCGCCGAGGGCGTGCCGGTGATGACGTTGCCAACGCCGCTTCCCTCCTGGTTGATGCTGCTCAACTGGGCATTCAACGGCATGCGGGAGCCATTCGGCAGGCGGAGCTGGTCGAAATTTAACTGTAGGCGTGAGGTGCCGGAGATGCTGCCGCCACGGATGACCGAGGCGACGTGGCCCTCGACCGTGCTTCCCGTGGGGACGAGCACCGTAGTGTGGTCGGGTCCGACCACCGGCTCGGTGACCGTGGCCGTAAATGCGTCGCCAGGATTGCTGCTGCGCGTGCTGAGGGTGTTGTTGAGCTTGAGCTCGAGCGCGGTGCCGGCAGGCAAGGTCTCGTTGCTGGCCGCGCCGGCCTTGGGTGCCGGATGGGCCGCGGCGGAAGGCTCAGAGCTGTAGGAGCGCTGGCGCTGGGCGGCATTGTCCTGGGTGCGCCCGTAAAAGCCGTCGTCATAGCCACGCTCGAAGCCACTGCGGAAATTCATTTCATACGTCTTCTGGTCCACGCCGTTCGACGGTGAATAGCCGAGCGTGCCTGTCGCATAGACAGGCTGGGACTGGAAGCTGTAGCGGGCATGCTCGCGGTAAGCGGTGACGCCGGCGCGGAACCCGGCGTTGTACCCTTGCTCACGAATCTGGTTGAGCTGCTGGTTCTGGGCCTGAGCCGCGCTCGGCGGCGCCTGAGGCGATGGGGCGGCAAGCAAGGCCGGCACAGAAAAGCACAGCGCGAGCGCGAACACGTATGGCAAACGCATGGAACACCCCCGAGCCAAGTTCAGATGCAACGGAGCCCGGTGGCGTTGGGCGAGTGTGGACATAATGTTGGCGCGGGGGCCCGCGCCAACACTGTCAAGGCCGGATCTCAATCGGCGCGCGCCAGAAGTTAGCTTGATGGGTGGCCGGAGCGAGCACCGTCACCTGGCATTCGTATTTGCCGGCCGGCAGGTGGGTCAGCGGCAGCGAGAACTGGATCGGCATCGCCCCCGCCCGGCCTGCCGGAGGAACCGTCACGTCCTGCATCGAGCTTTGCCAGGCGAGCTTGCCGCTTGCCAGGCTGTAGAAGCTGACGTAGGACTCGAGCGGCGCTGGAGCGGTTCCGGGATGTTCGTACGCCTGCAGGTACACCAGCAGCGGCGAGGAGCGATGAAACACCCGCGTTACGCTTGGCATCAGCTCGGCGCCATTTTCCACCAGCGGGTCGGCGGCCTCGGCGTCGGCGCCCGCCTGGTTCTTTTTGGCGTTGAACAGCGCCGCGGCGAGCGCGACGCGCTGATTGGACAGAACCACCGAGCTGATGGGCACACGATCGGCGGCGTGCATCAGGTTGGGGATGGTGAAATCGGTCATGTAGGTGCCGATGCGGCCGGTTTCATCGTCGCGGGCGAGCAGCTTGATCGAGTAGCGGCCCGGGAGCAGCGTGAACCCGGCGCTGTATTCGATGGGAAGCTTCGCAAGCTGCGCCGCGGTTTCGCCGGAAAGCTTCAGCGTGACCTTGTCGCGCAGGTTGCTGATGGTGGTGCCGTAGGGGTCCTTGATTTCGCCGATGAAATCAATGATGGACTGGCGAGCGCCGCCCTTTTTGGCGAGCGCGAGCTCGGAGCCGGGGATTTTGGCGGCAATGGGAACGAAGTATTCGGCCGAGTTGAGCTGGAAGTAGTTCAGCTCGAGCTGGATGGTGAGATCGGTGATGGGATTGCCCAGCATAAGGGCATCTTCGAGCTGGCGCTCCTTGTCGGTCTCGGTGAATTTGGCAAAGGTTTTGCCGGCGTAATAGCCGGTGCGATAGGCGAGCTTCGCGCCGGGTGGGGCAGCGAGCGCCACGCGCACCTGGCGGTACTTGCCGTCGAGCGCGGCGTTGGACGTGTAGTAGCCGATCAGGTAATAGCTGGTGATGGCGTCGCGGGCATGCTCGATGCCGGCGCCGAGATTATTGTTGTCGAGCAGGGCCTTGCCGCCGGTGTCGGAACCGAGCGCGTATAAGGTGTCCTGGGATGTGGCCAGGCGCAGGTTCATGGCGGTCGAGGCGCCGCCGTTGTACATGCTCAGGCCGCCGGGCGAGCCCTGGGTGGCATCGCCCAACGGGGCGTAGGCCACCAACCCGCGCGCGTCAATCGGGAACAGCGCGACGTTGGCACGGATGGCGGCATTGGTGGTAGCTTCAAGCTGCGCCTGGTTGTCCACGCCCTGCCGGTCGATGCCGCTGGCGAAGTAGACGAGCGATTTTTTCTCGCTGATGGGCGCCAGCATTTCGACCGCGGTCTGCAGGGCGGCGAGCTGGCGGTTGGTGTTGAAGACGTTGAACTCGCTGTCGTCCTGGCCAAAGGCGCTGCCGTAGTCGGAACTGGCGGCATCCTCGGCGTTTTCATCCAGGCCGTAGCCGGAAGCGACGATCAGGTTGTTGATGGCCTGCCCAAGCAACTCGCGGTTGCTGGTGAAATCCTGCTTCACCTGCACGCCCGCGCCCGCGTATTCCATGATCGCCATCTTGTCGGCGGGATGCAGGTTGGTGGCGATAAACGCGCGCGCGGCAGCGAGCGCGCGGATCTGATCGGCGTTTGGCATGGCGCTGAAATCGAAATAGAGGGCGATCAGGCGGCGGTTGGCGTACTGGGAGTTGGTGGGGGATTCCGGAGTGATTTGGATCGTCGTCGGCCCGGGTGTGGCAGGGCGCGGCGGCGCGGGCGCGTTCTTCGCGGTGGCAGCCGCCGCGGCGGCCTTGTCGTCAAGTGCTTGGTACTGGCAAAAAGCGACCCTCTGGCGGACGCCATTCTCCGTCACCACAAAGTCTTTTGCGGTCAGGCCGGTCACCGGCGCGCCGGATTGGTTGGTGACCGTGACCGCCTCGACCACCAGCCAGGAGTGGGTGGAGAAGGTGAAGGCCTTCTGCTGCGGGGCCTGCGCGGCTACGAGGCCGGCGGCGAGGAGCGGGGCGCACCATGCCCGGCGTATCACCATGTGACCCTCAGTGTCGCTTGCAGGCTGCGCATGGGGTTGGCCGCATTAGGAAGCAGGAACTGCGGCGAGGCAAACAGCGTGTCGAGCCCGGTGAGGGCAACGTGGTTGAGCAGGTTGGTGGCGTCGAAGCGGAGCGCGCCGGTAAGGCTGTGGGGCAAGGGGAAGCTGCGCTGCATGGAGGCGTTGAGCCCGAACTGGCTGGGGCCTGCAATCACGTTGCGCCCGGCGGTGCCCCATTGCCCGGGCGAGGGGGCGGTGAACACATCCGGGGTGGGGGTGGCGTTGGGGCGGACGCCGGTGAATCCGGTGCCGGGAATCACCTCCAGCGTGAGCGGTGTGAGCGGCAGGCCGCTGCCGGCGGTGAGATCGGTGGTGATCGTCCAGCCCTTGAACAACGCGCCCTGCCAGCCGCGCATGAGCGCGCCGCCGCGGATGCCGCTGCCGGTCGAGTATTGGGCGACCACGGAAAGGTTGTGGCGCTGGTCAAAATCGGAGCGGGCGCGTTCGGCGTCGAGATCCTGCCAGTCCTGGGCGATGACCGGGGCGCTGGCGCCCGAGCCCGAACTCGAGCCGCCCAGCGAGGCATCGTCAATGGCGTGGGCGTAGGTGTAGGAAACAGTTGCGGCCAGCCCGTTATGGAAGCGGCGCTGTAGCAGCGCCTTGCCGGATTCGTAGGTCGAATCGCCGTCGCTGGTTTCGTAGAGAAAGCCCACCGGACAGGAGGGGCAGGGACTCGCTGCGCCAGGCGGGACAGTGTTGGGGTAAAACAACTGCGCGCCGCGGGTGCCCTTGTTCCCGAGATAGCTCAGCGTCATCACCATGCCAGCGGGAAGATCGCGCTGCAGCGAGGCAGTCCAGGTCTGGACGTAGCCGATCCGGAAGTTGGGATCAATGCCGAAAAGGTCGGGCGTGGGGCCGAGCGGCGTCTGCAGCGCAGTCGCGAGCGTGAGCGGCGTGGCAGCGGAGTTGGCCACGCTCAGCGAGGTGGCGAGCGGAGCCTGGGTGGCCAAGCGCAGCGCAATGCCCTCGTAGACTGAGGTGTCGCGATAGATGCCGTAGCCGGCGCGGATCAGCAACGAAGAGGCGGGTAGCGGACGCCAGGCCAGACCGAGGCGGGGTTCGAAACCGGCGTAGTCGGGATGCAGAAGCGGCGAGCCAACGACCGGGGCCGCGGCGCTGAAGCCCGGGCCGATGTTTAGGTTGACCAGCCGGCGATAGAGCTCGCTGGCTGGAGCCCCGTATTCCCAGCGCACGCCCAGGTTCAACGAAAGGCTGTCGCTGAAGCGCCAGTCGTCGGTGAAGTAGCCATCGTACTGCGACTGGCGGAAGTATTTATCAGCATTGCCGAAATCGAGCGCCGCGGCATCGGGGATACCCGCGGCGAAATCGCCAAAGGCATCGCCGGTCGAGGCGCCGTTGAAGGTGAAGCTGCCACGCGGGTTGGATTGCGACAGCAGGTTGAACTCGAGGCGGCGGTAGTCGCCGCCGAACTCGAGGTTGTGGTTGATGTGGTTCCAAGTAGCGCCCGCCGACCAAGCCGCAGTCTGATTGCGGTTGTGGCTGAACCCGGCATCGCTGAGTGGATAGATGCCGTTGGAAAAACTCAGCGCGGGCGGACCCCAGTTGTCGGGCGCGGGGTCGGCGCCGAGGATGCCGGCGTTGCCTTCAAGATTGGTCCGGCCGGCGAAAAACGGAAGCGAGCGCGAGGCCTGGCGGCTGTAGTCAAATCCGAAGTCACTATAAAACGTGCGGGTGAAGGCATGGCGCCAGCCTAATCGGACGTTCATGCCCAGCGAGGAGGCGGCATCGTTGAAGCCGAACAGCGTGGTGGCGGCGCGTCGGGTGGAACTGAAAGCGAAGCCAGCGACGATCTGGTTGCCGAAGCCGAAGCCACGCACCACACGCGACTGCAGGGCGTCGATGTGGGTGCTGGTGTCGAGCGCGGTTTGATAGTTGTAGGCGGATTCACCGGTTAGATTGGGCAACGGATAGAGAGCCAGCAAAGCGGCGGCCTGTGCGTTCATGCCGGGCGTCGTCCGCTGCGCCAGCGTGGGGACGAGCGCGGCGGTGTTGGTGGCCGTTAGAGAAGTGGATTTCTGGTAGGCAACGAAAAAGAAGGGGGCATTACTGAGGTTGGTGAGGTGGGGGATGAGCAGTGGTCCGCCAAGCTGGAACAGCCCGGTCAGATTGCTGTAGCGGGGCTTGGGCGTGTTCTGGCCGGCAAAGGAAAAGCTGCGGGCGTCGAGCGCCGAGTTGCCGTAGCGCAGGCCGATGCCGCCCGAGTACATCGAACCGACGCGCGGGCGGGCGTTGCCGAACGCGGGTGACATGCCGAACGGCGAGGCGGCGCCGTTGTCAATGCTGCCGTTCACCGCCAGCGCGTCCGCGGCGGTAATACTGGGGGTGGCAGGAGGCCGCGCCGGGGCAGATGTCTTCGGCTCCGCAGGCGGCAGAGCCTGGCCGAGCCCAGGGCCATGATACGGGGCAACGGCAAGCGAAAGCTCCGGCAGGGGACCGCTGACGGGAACCGTGACCTGGGCTACGGCGGGCGTGAAGCCAGCCATGGTGACGCGCAGGCTCCAGGCGCCAGGAGCGAGGCTGGTGAAGGTGAACGTGCCATCGGCTGCGGTGGTGGTGGTCTGCGTGCTTGCGCCGTTCGTCGCGGTCACGGTCGCGCCTGGCAACGGAATGCCCGCGCCCTTTACCAGCCCATGTAGGGGCGCTGCGGACAGTCCTAGAACGAGCGCGAGAGTTGCGAGCAGGGTGCGCACTAATTTCCCTTGGGTACCTTCGAGGCGCTGTCAACCACCAGGATTTCAATCGGCGCCTTGCGCGGCTCGAGCTTGAGGCCGAGCTGCTGCGGCAGAGCGGAAAAAATCGAAGGCGCCGGAGCTTGGGCTTCGCCGCCGGGCTCGGATCCACCGCCGGAGCCAGCGCCAGGCGGCGGGGGCGGCGCTCCCATCTTGCGCATGTTGGCGCGCATGGCTCCGGTGGGCGCAAAGGTGAGGTGCAGAGCATAGTTGCCCTTGATGCCGGTCAGGTTGAGAACGGGGCGGTCCACCTGACTGGATAGAAAGTTGGCGAGGCTATCCAGAGTGACGTCGCCAGCGATGGTGAGACCCTGCGGGCTCATCATGAGCTGCATCGCGCCTTTGGGCAGCGGTCCGCTCAGGCGCATGCGTCCTCCCCTGGCACCGCGAGGCGGAGGTGGCAAGCTCACTCCGCTCGGGCCCGGGGCTGTCATTTTGAAGCCGCCAGGAGCGGCCACCAGAGCATAAATGGATTCAACTTTGCTGCCGCGATGGGTTATGAGAGCGAACTGCTTCACCAAAAGCGGTTGCAGCAGCGCCGCCATTTGATCCTGCGTAACGGGCTGCTCGGTTTCCGCAGTGACGTCGAAACGTTCACTGTCGAGCCAATCGGGCCCTTGGACCTGATACGGCTTGAGATTGTACGCACGCTGGATCAGCTGCTTGAGCGAGACATTGGACGCCGTCAGGCGTGTCGGGTCCAAGCGCATGCCAACCCTGACCAGGCCGCCGCTAGGCAGGGCGGCAGGCTTGATCGTGGCGGCGTCAAATTGGGTGGGCGCGGGCGCCTGCGCGGCAACAGAGCAGGCGGCGAGCAGGATAAGGGCAGCCAGGGATCGCATGGGTCACCTCAATTGGTAGTGGGATTCCTCAGGGCGCTGTCCACCTCGAGCACGGGGATCACGACCTTGGTGGCAACCAGCCTCAGGCCGAGCTGATGCTGCAGGGCCGCAAACAGCGAGGGGGCGGGCGCCGGAGCGGTGCCGTTGGTGCCGCCATTCGCGGTGGCCACGGCCGCGCGGCCGCGCGGGGTCAGAATCCGGGCACCCAGCCCAGGCGGCATGGCATAGGTCATTTTGATGACGTAGTCGCCCGTAAGCGCAGTATGGTTCGCGACCGGCATTCCCAACTGCCCGCTCAGGTTCTGCGCGAGCTCGTCCGCACTGACGTAGCCGGTAAGCGTGAGAACTGGCGGGCGGGTGGTCATACTCATTCTGAATTGGCCGGGATCCAGATTGGTGTCGCCAGCGCGGGACGGACGAAGCTGGCTGCCGCCCGCGGCGGCTTCGAGAACGTAACCGCTCACGGCCCGGCTGATGCGGTGAGTGCTCAATCGAAAGCGATGGGCGAGCAACGACCGGAGCAAGACGAGCATCGCGGCGCGGGAAACCGGCGCCGCGGTGACTGCGGTGATGTCGAACCGCGCCGAGCTGATCCAGGCCGGCCCTTCGACCTGCCAGCTCTTAAGGCTGTAGGCGTCCATGAGCAGGCTCTTGAGGGTGAGCCCCTCGGCGTTGAGGTGTAGCGGATCAATTTGAAAGCCCCCTCCCCTGCGGCTGCCGCTGACCGCCACGGGCTTGACCACCGCCGCGTCGAATTGGGTGGGCGCGGGCGCCTGCGCGGCAAGAGCGCAGGCGGCGAGCAGGATAAGGGCAGCCAGGGATCGCATGGGTCCCCTCAAGTGGATTGCCAAAGGAGATTGAGCAGGAACGCTTGCGTCATAAAGTCCCCTAATTGGCAGACGGTTTAGCCACGCTCAGGATGCTCAGGTCAGGAACCGGGCCCTTGCCGCTGACCAGGCGGAGGCCAAGCTGGCGCGGTAGGGCGGCCATCAGCGGCGAGAAATCGGGCGGGGCGGGAACCCCCGATTCTGCACCATTGACACGGCGGCGCGGCGGCTGGAAGGGAAAATCCACCTTGATGTCGTAGGTCCCCTTCAAGCCGGTTTGGTTGATCACGCCTTCCCGAAAGATCCGCTCCAGCGAAAATGCCAGGTAGTCCATGGACATGTTGTTGTCGGCAAATTCCGCTTCGCCCGGCTGGCCTGGTGCCGGCCGGAACGTAAACGGGTCGTTGTGGGTGTCGTTAGGCGGATTGTGGGGGGTGAGCTTGGGGCCGCCGGGAGCGACTTCGAGATTGAAAACGGATTCCTGCCGGGTGAGGTGCTCGACTTTGAGATGAAAGCGGTCCTCGAGTACCTGCGCCAGCGCGGCGTGAAGCTGATCCACGGTGCCGGGGTGGTCGGCCTTTGCGGTAACATCCCATCGGTCCGTGCGGATCCAGCTCGGGCCACCCTCGATCTGACGCGCCGTGACGCTATAGGCAACGGTCATGATGGCCTCGAGCGGGGCGTTCCGGCAGATATAGGTCTGGTAGCCGGGGTCGGGTTGGATCCCGCCGCCGCGTTCGTCGGGAGAGGCCGGCTTGACCGACACCACGTCGAAGGCAAAGGTGGCGGGCGCTGCGGCTTGCTGGGCGGCGAGCAGGAGAGCAAGCCCGCAGGCCAGGGCGAGAGCGACGGTGAAATGAGGGCGCATGGGATTAGCTGGCGGTCGGGTTGCGGAGGGCGCTGTCCACCACCAGGACGCGGACTGCCTCCTTGCCGGGTACAAGCTTGAGACCCAACTGCTGCTCGAGGGCGTCGAACAGCTTTGGGCCGGTGGCGGCGCTTGCGCTGGGGCGGCTGACACGCTGCAGGGACGGGAGCAGCGGCAGGAAGATCAGGTTTATGAAATAGCCGCCCTTGAGGCCGGTGCGATCCACGACCGGCGCGCGCAGGCCCCGGCTCAAATCCCCAGCCAGGTCGGCGAGGGTGCAATAAGCGGAAAAGTGGACCAGGCCATCCTTGCCTATTTCCGAATTAATGTAGCTGTCGCCGGGCCCGACGGCCTTGGGCGCCTGGCCCGGCTTCTCGGAGTGATACATCTCCCCTTTGCGGGGCGGCTGGAGCTTAACCAAGCCGGGGACCACCTCCAGAGCATAACCGGAGACGCGCTTGGTGGTGAAATGGGTCTTCAACTGGAAGCGCTCGGCGAGCAGGGCCCGGAGCATGGCGTTCTTGCGCTCGCGGCTCGCCACAGGGGTGGCGGATACAGCATTGATGGTAAAGCGTTGGGCGCGGAGCCAGGAAGGGCCTTCGACCTGATAGGGCAACAGGTGATAGGAGTGCTCGATCAGGCGCTCGAGGGTGCCGGTCGCGGTGAGGTGCAGCGGATCGCTGCTGAAACGCGAGGAGCCCAGGTGGCCGGGAGGAGCAGGTTTGATCACGGCGGCCTCGAAGTGCGCCAGCGCGGCGGTTTGCTGGCCGGCGAGCAGGAGGATGGGCCCGCCGATGAGGGCCAGGGCGGCGGCAATTAACGCTGCGCGCTCGGCTCGGGAGAGGCGGCGGGCGCGGGCGCGGGCGCCGGCGAGAATGCGGCGCACGCGCTGGGTGAGCGACCCGCCGCTGATGCCGGCGGCGCAGGCGGCGGGCGCGGCCACATAGCGCCGGCACACCTGCAGGATGGCGGAAGCGTAGGCAGCGCGGTCGCCGCCGGCTCCTTCCAACACCGCCTCGTCGCAGGCGCGCTCGCGCTCGGCCATCAGGCGGGCGCCGATGATCCAGACGAAGGGATGGAACCAGAACACGATTTCCACCACCATGTGCAGCGCCGACCAGAGGTTGTCGTGGCGGCGCATATGGCAGCGCTCGCGGGCGAGGACGGCGGCCAGCTCGGCGGGCGCAAGGCGCGCGGCCAGATCCGGCGGCAGTACCAGACGCTGGCGGAAGATGCCGAGCACGCCGGGCTCGATCGTCCCCGGCGCCGCCGCGGCCAGCCGCCGCGCGCGCCACAGCCAGCGCGCGGCGAGGGCGAGCGAGCCGGCGATCCAGAGGGCAAGGAAAATATTGAAGCGCACATGCGCGGGCGCCGAATCCGGCGCCGTCCAGGTCTCAAGCGAATACGCGCCCGAGAACGGGCGATTGCCGGCGATCAGGATCTTGGCCGCAAACCTGGCTGCAACCGGCGCGCTGCTGGCGGCCGTGACCGCCGGCAGCAGGCGCCCGAGCGCGGCGAAGGCGCTGAAGGGAAGCAGAAACTTGAGCGAGGCCGCCATCCACACCCAGAAGCGCACCCGAGCCTGGTGGTGCCGCAGCGCCCAAGCCACCGCCCCCGCCGCCAGCGCAAACCAGGTGGATTGCCAGAGGTGATTGAGCAATGCTGCTTGCGTCATGGCGACTAGAGCCTAATTGGCGGTGGGGCTCTTCAGTGCGCTGTCCACCACCAGCACGCGAATTAACTCCTTCCGGGCTACCAGTTTGAGGCCGAGTTGCTGTTCCAGGGCCGCAAAGAGGGAGGGAGCGGGGGAATCAGCGTCCGCCCCGGAGGGGCGGGCGAGGCCGACGCGCAACGGCGGCGCGTAGGTCAGATTGATGAAGTAATCGCTCTTGAGCCCGGTATGGTCCACGACGGGCATCGCGAGTTGACGGCTGAAGAGGGGTGTCAGTTCGGCCGGCGTGCAGTAGGCGGTCAACACAATATCGCCCCGACGGTCGGAATGCGACCCGATGTCTGTGTCGCCCGGGTGGACCGCACGCGGCGCACGGCCCGGCACCCCGGGGTCGAATAGTTCGCCGCGGCGGGGCAAGCGGAGCTTGCTCGCGCCCGGGACGACCTCGAGATCGTAGGCGGACATGCGGCGCGTAGCGAAATGCGTCTTCAATGCAAAGCGCTGGTTGAGCAGAGTCCGCAGCATCGCTTGCTCCTGGCTCCGGCTGGTAACTGGAGCGGCGCTCACCGCGGTGACATCAAAGCGGTGGGAATTGATCCAGGACGGTCCCTCGACCTGATAGGGAAAGAGGCCGTAGGCGGAGGCAATGAGCCGCTGCAGGCTTTCGGCCCAGGTAAAGTGCAGCGGATCGCTGTCCGAATCCGAGTTGTGCCCCGGAGGAGCGGGTTTAATCGTGGCAGCCTCGAACTGGGGCGCGGCGGTTTGCTGGGCGGTGAGCAGGAGGATGGGGCCGGCGATGAGGGCCAGGGCACAGGCGGCCAAGGCGGCGCGCTGGGCCCAGGATAGACGGCGGGCGCGGGCGCCGGCGAGAATGCGGCGCACGCGCTGGGTAAGCGACCCGCCGCTGATGCCGGCGGCGCAGGCAGCGGGCGCGGCCACATAGCGCCGGCACACCTGCAGGATGGCGGAAGCGTAGGCAGCGCGGTCGCCGCCGGCTCCTTCCAACACCGCCTCGTCGCAGGCGCGCTCGCGCTCGGCTACCAGACGGGCACCGATGATCCAGACGAGTGGATGGAACCAGAACACGATTTCCACCACCATGTGCAGCGCCGACCAGAGATTGTCGTGGCGGCGCATGTGGCAGCGCTCGTGGGCGAGGACGGCGGCCAGCTCGGCGGGAGCGAGGCGCGCGGCCAGATCCGGCGGCAGCACCAGGCGCTGGCGGAAGATGCCGAGCACGCCGGGCTCGAGCGTCCCCGGCACCGCCGCGGCCAGCCGCCGCGCGCGCCACGCCCAGCGCACCGCGAGCGCGAGCGAGCCGGCGATCCAGAGGGCAAGCAGGATAACGAAGCCGAAGTTCACAGGCGCGGCGGCCGGAGCGGTCCAGGTTTCGAGCGAATGCGCGCTGGAGCTGCCGGCGAGCAGCAGAACGGAGGCGAGCTTGGTCGCGGCCGGGGCGCCGGCGGCGGCGGTGGCAGGGGGCAGCAGGCGGGCGAGAGCGGCGAAGGCGCTGAAGGGAACCAGGAACTTGAGCGAGGCCGCCATCCAGATCCAGAAGCGCAGCCGCGCCTGGTGGCGGCGCAGGGCCAAGGCCAGCGCCGCCGCCGCCAGCGCGAACCAGGTGGACTGCCAGAGGTGGTTGACGAGCGCGGCAGGCATCATGATTTTTTCTCCTGATGGCGGCGAAGCTCGGCTTCCGCCTGGCGCAGATCGTCGAGGGTGAGACGGCCGGATTCGATCCAGTGCGCCATGACGGGCTGGGTGCGGCCACCGAACAGCCCGAGAAAGTCGTCCATCAGGCGGCGGTGGGCGGCGGCGCGGGAGACCACCGCCTCGAAGATGTGGGCATTGCCGATCTTGCTTGTGCGGCGGACCGCACCCTTGGCCTCGAGGCGGTACACGGTGGTCTGGACGGTGGTGTAGGCGGGGGCGCCGGCGAGGGCCTGCTGGATGTCGCGGATGGGGAGCGCGCCACCCGACCAAAGGGCTTCGAGGACGCGGAGCTCGAGGCGGGAAAAGCGGGCGGGACGCGACGATCTACTACTCATGTGTGCGATAGTACTACAGCAGCATTACTGCCATCAAGAAAATTTTTACCGGCCCGAAATGGGGCAACAATATCCTTGCCGACTTCAGAAAACGGGGGCGGAAAACTGTCGGGAATCGGCGTGGACAGGCGGATTAGCCAGGACTCTTAGCGGCTTTCGGCTTGGAGGCCACAGTCCATCCTCGCGACGGGCACTGTAAGCTATTCGTCATGCTCGAGGCATACGTAGACGAGTCGGGAGTTCATGGAGGGGCGCGCCTTGGTGGTCGCTGGCTTCTGGGGGTCAAGCGGCCCATGGTCGAGATTCGAGGAGGCTTGGCGTTCCGCCTTGCGTAGGAACGTCTTCGTCCTTGAACAGTTTCACGCGCGAAACTTTCTGAACCGAAGGGCGCCGTTCGACAAGCTTGAGGACGGGAATTTCGGCAGACTCCAGGACGATCTGCTGCGCTCAATAGTGGTGGCTCAGATCCACCCGTTTGCGGCTGGAATTGTCGTGGAGGATTTTAGGAGTTGTAGCGTGGAAAAGCGCCGCTGGCTCACCGGCGCGGCTCTGCCCGACATTCGCAGGCCTGGGGCTGGCAGGCCCGACTTTCCCTACATTGTCCCTTTTCACGCAGGGCTTTCCTTCAGGCCTTGGCAGCACCGGCTACGCGCGAGCTCGGGGAGCGATCCCGCGCCGCTGTCTCCGCAACCTAGGCCCCGGGAACTCACTTCTAGGCGGCGGGTTTATCAGGGATGTTTTTGCCCCGGGTTGGGCGAGGTGTGATCCACTGGCTGGAGTTCACCCCTTATCAGCACCACGGCTTACGGGACGACTTGGGTCCGATGTCGTCGTGGCTGGGTCGCATCACGGATGACGCCACCGACCGCCGGAACGCCGGCGGCCGAGTTCCGTCGGGTCGCGAGGGCACTGCATACGCGGCAAGCATCGGCCGTATACCCATATTTTTGAATATGGTAACATGCATGTCCATGAAGACGACGATCGAGCTCCCTGATTCGCTGCTGGCCGCGGCCAAGGCAAACGCGCGGGCGCGGAAGATAACGCTGCGGGCAGTGGTCATGGAAGGCTTGGAGTCGGTTTTGGAGCGCGAGCGCAGGCCAGCCAGGCCGTTCAAACTGAAAGACTTTTCGCAGGATTTGGGCGAACCGCAGGTGAAGAGTTGGCCAGAAATCCGCGCCCTCATCTATGAGGGGCGGGGAGGCGAGGAGTAGCTTGATCGCGGTGGACTCGAATATTTTGATTTACAGTCAGAACCACCGATCCGAGTGGCACAGGCAGTCGCGGCGGATTATGGAGGAGTTGGCTGGATCCCATTCGCCGTGGTGCATCCCGTGGCCGTGTATCCACGAATTCCTCGCCGTGGTCACGAATACGAAAATTTTCCCGGCTGTGGAGGCGATGCCGTCGGTGCTGGCGCAGGTGCGGGCGTGGATGGAGTCGCCCTCGCTGCGGTTGATTGGCGAGATGGAGAACCACTGGACCGAGCTGGAAGGGATGATCACCGCGGGGAAATTGCGTGGCGGGGCGGTTCATGACGCGCGCGTCGCGGCCATCTGTGTTGAGCACGGCGTGACGGAACTGTGGTCGGCGGACCGGGATTTCTCGCGCATCGGGCGGTTGCGGGTGCGCAACCCGCTGGTGTAGGCCGCGGGCTGGAGCCGCGGCCAAGGCCGCCACGCGGGCGCGCGCGACGGCAGGCGCGCCGCCGCGCAGCTGCGTTGGCGGTTGCGGAACCGGCTGCGTTATTCGGCGCCCAGGTCTTCCAATTCCTCGTCGCCGGTGTCATTGCGGAACAAGTCGAGGGCGCGCTCGGCCTCCTCGTAGGGCGAGGGCGGGAGCTGGACGGCTTCGAGGGCGGCCATTTCCTCCTCCTGCTCGCCCACGAGGCGGACGTTGCGGTAGGCCTCCAGACCCGTCCCCGCCGGGATGAGCCGGCCCATGATGACGTTTTCCTTCAGACCGCGCAGGTAGTCCACCTTCCCCTGGATGGCGGCTTCGGTGAGCACGCGCGTGGTCTCCTGGAAGCTGGCGGCGGAGATGAAGCTGTCGGTGGACAGCGACGCCTTGGTGATGCCGAGCAGGAGCGAACGGCCCGTGGCGGGGCGCTGGCCGAGGGCGATGATGCGCTCGTTTTCCGCGCGGAAGTGGAACTTGTCCACCTGCTCGTCCACCAGGAACTCGGTGTCGCCGACGTCCTCGACCCGCACCCAGCGCATCATTTGGCGCACGATCACCTCGATGTGCTTGTCGTTGATGGTGACGCCCTGGAGGCGGTAGACCTCCTGGATCTCGGTGACCAGATACTGCTGCAGTTGCTTTTCCCCGAGCACGGCGAGGATGTCGTGGGGATTGCGGGGACCGTCCATGAGCGGATCGCCGGCGCGGACGCGCTCACCCTCCTGCACGGCGATATGCACGCCGCGCGGCAGCAGGTACTCACGCTCGTCGCCGTGGTCGGCATGCACCAGAATCTTGCGCTGACCCTTGCTGACATCACCATACTTCACGGTGCCGTCAATTTCGCTGATGACGGCGGTTTCGCGGGGCTTCCGGGCTTCAAATAATTCGACCACGCGGGGCAAGCCGCCGGTGATGTCCTTGGTCTTGGTGGTTTCGCGCGGGATCTTGGCCAGCACGTCACCGGCGGAAACTTGCACGCCGTCGGTGACCATGAGGTGGGCGTGGGTGGGCATGAGGTACTTGCGGTTCTTGCCCGCCTTGCCGTCGCCGCCCGCGATCAGGACCTGAGGCTGGCGTTTCTCGTCGCTGGATTCGGTGACCACCCAGTGCGACAGGCCGGTGACGTCGTCCACCTCTTCCTGCAGGGTCGAGCCTTCCTCCATGTCCTTGAACTTCACCGTGCCGCTGATTTCGGTGAGGATCGAGAACGTATACGGATCCCATTCCAGCAGGACTTCGCCGGCGGCGACCGCGTCGCCCTCGTTCTTGCGCAGGCGGGCGCCGTAGACGGCGGTGTAACGTTCGCGCTCGTGGCCCTTGTCGTCGGCGACCACGATCATGCCGTTGCGGTTCATCACCACCAGAAAGCCTTCCTTGCTGCGCACGCTGGCGAGGTTTTGGAAGCGCAGGAAGCCGGGGAACTTGGCCTCCTGGCGGCTCTGCTCGCTGACGCGGCTGGCCGTGCCGCCGATGTGGAAGGTACGCATGGTGAGCTGCGTGCCGGGCTCACCGATGGACTGGGCGGCAATGACGCCGACCGCCTCGCCCATCTCGACGATTTTGTTGGTGGCCAGGTTGCGGCCGTAGCAGGCGACGCAGATGCCGCGCTTGGATTCGCAGGTGAGGGCGGAGCGGATGTGGACCTTTTCGATCCCCTGGTTCTGGATGCGCTCGGCGAGCTCGTCGGTGATGTCCTGGTTGGTTCTGACGATGATGTGGCCGTCGAAGTCCTTGAGGGTTTCCAGCGACACGCGGCCGAGGATGCGGTCGCGCAGGCTCTCGACGGTCTCGCCGGCGTCCACGATGGCTTCGGCGAAGATGCCGTCGGCGGTGCCGCAATCGTCCTCACTGACGATGACATCCTGGGCGACGTCCACCAGGCGGCGGGTGAGGTAGCCGGAGTCGGCGGTTTTGAGCGCGGTGTCGGCCAGACCCTTGCGGGCGCCGTGCGTAGAGATGAAGTACTGCAGCACCGTCAGGCCTTCGCGGAAGTTGGCGGTGATGGGGGTCTCGATGATTTCGCCCGAGGGGCGGGCCATGAGTCCGCGCATGCCCGAGAGCTGGCGGATTTGCTGCTTGGAGCCGCGCGCGCCGCTGTCCGCCATGACATAGACGGGGTTGACCTTGCCCTCACGGTCCTGCTTTTCCAGCACCGAGAACATTTCCTCGGATACTTTTTCGGTGATGTTGGACCAGATTTCGACGACCTTGTTGTAGCGCTCGCCGTTGGTGATGGCGCCATCGAGGTACTGCTTGTGCACCTCCACCACCTGCTTTTCGGCCTCCTTGACCAGCGTCGCCTTGTTGGCGGGGATCACCAGATCCTCGATGCCGATGGAGATGCCGGCGCGGGTGGCGGCCATGAAGCCGAGCGACTTGATGCCGTCAAGCATCTTGACCGAGGCCTCGAGGCCGAAGCGCTGATAGGCGTAGTTGACCAGCGAACTCAAGCCCTTTTTCTTGAGCAAGCCGTTGACGTAGGGCATGGTGGTGGGCAGGTGATCGTTGAGGATGACCGAGCCCACCGTGGTTTTCACGTAATGGTTGTGGACGTCATTCACCGCGGCGCGGGATACGTCCTGGGAATCGCGCTCGGCGGTGAGGTCAATCAGGGCGCCGGTATAGCGCAGGCGGATGGGGGTCATGATGCCCACCTCGTTCATTTCCAGCGCGATGAGCACATCCTCGGCGTTGGCAAACGTGCGGCCCGCGCCGGGAGCCTTGTCGTTGGCCTTGGTGAGATAGTACACGCCCAGCACCATGTCCTGGGTGGGCACGGTGATGGGCTGGCCGCTGGCGGGTGAGAGGATGTTGTTGGAGCTCAGCATGAGCACGCTGGCCTCGACCTGGGCCTCGGGGGATAGCGGAATGTGCACCGCCATCTGGTCGCCGTCGAAGTCGGCGTTGAAGGCGGTGCAGACCAGGGGATGGATCTTGATCGCCTTGCCCTCGACCAGCACGGGCTCAAAGGCCTGGATGCCCAACCGGTGCAGCGTGGGGGCGCGGTTGAGCAGAACCGGATGGTCCTTGATGACCTCTTCCAGGATGTCCCATACGATCGGCTCGCCCAGCTCGACGGTCTCTTTGGCCTGCTTGATGGTGGTGCAATGCCCCGCCTGCTCGAGGCGGTGATAGATGAAGGGCTTGAACAACTCCAGCGCCATTTTCTTGGGCAGGCCGCACTGGTTCAGCTTCAGGTCGGGTCCCACGACGATGACCGAGCGCCCGGAGTAGTCCACGCGCTTGCCCAGCAGGTTCTGCCGGAAGCGGCCCTGCTTGCCCTTGAGCGTGTCGGAGAGGGACTTGAGCGGGCGGTTGTTGGCGCCGCGCAGCACGCGGCCGCGGCGGCCGTTATCGAACAGCGCGTCCACCGCCTCCTGCAGCATGCGCTTTTCATTGCGCACGATGACCTCAGGGGCGTGCAGCTCCATGAGCTTTTTGAGGCGGTTGTTGCGGTTGATCACGCGACGGTAGAGGTCGTTGAGATCGCTGGTGGCGAAGCGGCCGCCATCGAGGGGCACCAGGGGGCGCAGCTCCGGTGGGATGACGGGCAGGACCTCCAAAATCATCCACTCGGGCTTGTTCCGGCTCTTGCGGAACGCATCCACCACCTTCAGCCGCTTGGCGTACTTGATGCGCTTCTGGACCGAAGTTTCCGCGCGCATCTTGTCGCGCAGCTCGACGGCGAGCTCGGGTATCTCGACGCGCTTGAGCAGCTCGCGGATGGCCTCGGCGCCCATCAGGGCGGTAAAGCGGCCGCCCATGCCCTCGCTCACGAGCTTGCGGTAGTCGTCCTCGGTGAGCACCTGGCGCTCCTTGAGCGGCGTGTCTCCGGCGTCCACGACCACGTAGGCTTCAAAGTACAACACCTTTTCCAGCTCGCGCAGGCTGATGTCGAGCAGGTGGCCGATGCGGCTGGGCAGACCCTTGAAGAACCAGACGTGGCTGCAGGGTGAGGCCAGCTCGATGTGGCCCAGGCGCTCGCGCCGCACCTTCGACAGCGTCACCTCGACGCCGCACTTGTCACACACCACCCCGCGGTGCTTCATGCGCTTGTACTTGCCGCACAGGCATTCCCAGTCGGTCACCGGGCCGAAGATGCGGGCGCAGAACAGGCCGTCGCGCTCGGGCTTGAAGGTGCGGTAGTTGATGGTCTCGGGCTTGGTCACCTCGCCGTGGGACCAGGTGCGGATCTTGTCCGGCGAAGCGAGCGAAATGCGGATGCTGTCGAAATCGGCAATCAGATTGGCGCGGTCGTAAGGGCTGCTGCGGTACATTGTGTCTCCGGGAGGTTAAGGCTCTTGGGGGCTTCGGTTCTCCGGGCCAGGGCCCTGCGTCGCCAGGGCGTCGCAGGGCTAATCGTCGGCGGCGACGGCCAGTAGGGGCTCCTTGATTTGCGATTTCATCAGTTCGACATCCAGACACAGCGACTGCAGTTCACGGATGAGCACGTTGAACGACTCCGGCACGCCGGGCTCGATCGCCGCCTCGCCCTTGACAATGGCTTCATAGATTTTGGCGCGCCCGTAGACGTCGTCGCTCTTGGCGGTGAGCAGCTCCTGCAGAATGAAGGCGGCGCCGTAAGCTTCCAGCGCCCACACCTCCATTTCCCCAAAGCGTTGGCCGCCGAACTGGGCCTTGCCGCCCAGCGGCTGCTGCGTGATGAGCGAGTAGGGGCCGATGGAGCGGGCGTGAATCTTGTCATCCACCAGGTGGCTGAGCTTGAGCATGTAAATGTAGCCGACGGTAATCGGCTGCTCGAACAACTGGCCGGTAATCCCATCCCACAGCCGCGTCTTGCCGCTCTCGGGAAGATGGGCACGGCGGAGCAACTCCTTGATCTCGTTTTCGCGGGCGCCGTCAAACACCGGCGAGGCGAACGTCAGGCCCAGGACATGGCCCGCCCAGCCCAGGTGGGTTTCCAGAATCTGGCCGACGTTCATGCGGCTGGGCACGCCCAGGGGGTTGAGCACGATCTCCATCGGGGTGCCGTCGGCCATGTAGGGCATGTCCTCCTCGGGGAGGATGCGCGCGATCACGCCCTTATTGCCATGGCGGCCGGCCATCTTGTCGCCCACCGACAGCTTGCGCTTCATGGCGATGTAGACCTTGACCATTTTGATCACGCCGGGAGGCAGTTCGTCGCCGCGATCCAGCTTGTCCTTGCGCTCGCGGTAGATCTTGGCCAAGGTGTCAATCTGGCGGCTGGTCTTCTCCTCGATTTCATCAATCTGCTCGTTAACCCGCGCATCCTTGTCGGCGAAACGGGCGCGTTTGAGATTGCGGGGAGAAATCTCCTCGATGGCGGCGTGGTCAAGCACCGCGCCCTTGGAGAGCAGTTTCTTGTTGGTTTTCTCGTCGTGTAGATCCTGGGTGAGCACCTTGTCGCCAATGATGGCGAGCAGGCGCTCGGCGCGCTGGTCCTTAAGAATGCGGTCCTCATCGGCAAAGTTCTTATCCAGGCGCGCGATCTCTTCGGTGTCGATCGCCTCGGCGCGCTTGTCTTTGTCCGCCCCCTTGCGGCTGAAGATCTTCACCTCGACCACGGTGCCCTCGATGCCGGGCGGGCAGTAGAGCGAGGCGTCGCGCACATCGCCCGCCTTTTCGCCGAAGATGGCGCGCAGCAGCTTTTCCTCCGGCGTAAGCTGGGTTTCGCCCTTGGGCGTGACCTTGCCCACCAGGATGTCGCCCGGCTTGACCTGAGCGCCCATGCGCACAATGCCACTGTCGTCGAGTTCCTTGAGGAAGGTGTCGCTGACGTTGGGGATATCGCGCGTGATCTCTTCCGGACCGAGTTTGGTGTCGCGCGACTCCAGCTCGAACTCCTCGATATGGATGGAGGTGTAGTAGTCCTCCTTGACCAGTTTTTCGCTGACCAGGATGGCGTCCTCGAAGTTGTAGCCGCGCCAGGGCATGAAGGCCACGAGCACGTTGCGGCCCAGGGCCAGCTCGCCCTGATCGGTGCAGGGACCGTCGGCGAGAACCCGGCCCTGAATGACGCGCTCGCCGGTTTTCACCACCGGCTTCTGGTTGATGCAGGTGTTCTGATTGCTGCGCTTGAATTTGGTCAGGGGGTAGATGTCGCTGCCCACCTCGCGCGAGAGCTGGCCCGCGTGCGGCTCGCCCTCCATGCGGACGATGATGCGCTCCGAGTCCACCGAGTCCACGATGCCGGCGCGGCGGGCGAGAACCGTAGCGCCAGAGTCGCGCGCCACCACCGCCTCCATGCCGGTGCCCACCAAGGGAGCTTCGGCGTGCAGCAGGGGCACGCTCTGGCGCTGCATGTTGGCGCCCATCAGGGCGCGGTTGGCGTCGTCGTTTTCCAGAAACGGCACCAGCGCGGCAGCCACCGAAACCAACTGCTTGGGGGACACGTCAATGTAGTCCACCTTGTCGCGGGCGACCAGGACGAAGTCGCCGGTCTGGCGTGCGTTGACCAGCTCGTTGAGCAGCCGGCCCCGGGCATCCAACGCCACGTTGGCCTGGGCAATCACGTACTTGTCCTCCTCCCAGGCGGACAAATAGAACGAATAGGGCATGCACTCCATGAGCTTCTTGTTTTTGGCGGCGGCGTTGAACGCCTCCACCTGCTCTTTTTCCAGGTGCTCGCCCACCTTGTGGCCGCTGTCGCCGGCGTTGGTCACGGTCACGAAATCAATCACCCGGCCATCGCGCACCTTGCGGTACGGCGATTCGATGAAGCCGTACTCGTTGATGCGGGCAAAGCAGGACAGCGAGGAGATGAGGCCGATGTTGGGTCCCTCGGGGGTCTCGATGGGGCAGATGCGGCCGTAGTGGGTGGGATGCACGTCGCGCACTTCGAACCCGGCGCGCTCTCGCGACAGGCCGCCCGGACCCAGCGCCGAGAGGCGGCGCTTGTGGGTGATCTCGCTCAGGGGATTGGTCTGATCCATGAACTGCGAGAGCTGGGAGGAACCGAAGAACTCGCGGATGGCGGCCATCACCGGCTTGGCGTTGACCAGGTCGTGGGGCATGGCGGTGGCCATTTCCTGGAACACGCTCATCTTCTCCTTGATGGCGCGCTCCATGCGGACCAGGCCGATGCGGAACTGGTTCTCCAGCAACTCGCCCACCGCGCGCACGCGGCGGTTGCCGAGATGGTCAATGTCGTCCACGGCGCCCTCGCCCCGTCTGAGCTTGAGCAGATAGCGGATGGTGGCGTAGAAGTCCTCCGGATCCAGCGTGCGCTTGTCAAGCGAGGTGGCGGAAGCCGAGTCGTACATCTTGATGTTGAATTTCAGGCGGCCGACGCGGCTGAAGTCGTACTTGCGGGCGTCGAAAAACATCCCCTCGAACAGGGCGCGGGCGGTGTCGAGGGTGGGCGGATCGCCGGGGCGGAGTTTGCGGTAGATCTCGATCAGGGCCTCGTTCTGGGTCCGAATGGCGTCCTTGGTCAGGGTGGCGGCAATGATGTTGCCGACCACATCCCGCTCGGGGAAAAACACCTGCAATTCCTCCACCCCGGCGGCGGCGTATTTGTCCAGATCGGCCCACTTGAGCCCGTGGTTGGCTTCCAGCACCACCTCGCCGCTTTCGCGGTTCACAATGTCCCTCACCGCGCAGGCGCCCTCCAGGTCGGCCGCATCCACCTCGAACTCGGCGACTTTGGCCTTGACCAGCTCGCGCAGCACGGGCGGCCGGAGTTGGCGTCCGGCGTGGACCAGTTCCTCGCCTCGGGCCGACGCGATACGGTGCGTCAGCTTCTGGCCGAGCAGGTTGATCTGCTTTTCCGCTTCCCGGGCGGCGTCGAACTGCCAGTAGAGTTTGCCGCCACGCACCGCCACACGTTCCACCGTATAGAAGGTGCGCAGGATCTCCTCATCGGTTTTCAGGCCGAGGGCGCGCAGGAAGATCGAGGCCAGAAACTTGCGCTTGCGGTCGATGCGCACGTAGAGGAGGTTTTTGGCGTCAAATTCAAACTCCACCCAACTGCCGCGGTAGGGGATGATTTTGCCCAGAAAATAGGTGCGCTGGTTCGCGGACTCGAAAAACACCCCCGGCGAGCGGTGGAGCTGGCTGACGATGACGCGCTCGGTGCCGTTGATGATGAAGGTGCCGTTGGCGGTCATCAGCGGGATATCGCCGAAAAACACCTCCTGCTCCTTGATGTCGCGAATGCTCTTGGCGCCGGTTTCCGGGTCCTTGTCGTAAATGGTGAGGCGGATGGTGACCTTGAGGGGCGCGGAAAACGTCGAGCCTTTGGCCTCGCACTCGACCTGGTCGTTTTTCAGCTGCAAGCCCACCGGATCGCCGCACTTCTGGCAGAAGGTGGGCACGTTCGCATTGTAGGTGCCGCAGTGCCGGCAGAGAATGTCTCCCGATTGGAACGGATTGGTAATGATGGTGGACCCGCAGCCGCGGCAGGTGGAGCGCAGGTGGTGCAGCCCGCGCAGGTTGCCGCACTTGCACTCCCAGTTGCCGATGGCGTAGTCCACGAAGTCGAGCTGGCTGACGCCGCGGAAATCGGAGATGGGGAACACGGAGTTGAACACCGATTGCAGGCCGCCGTCGTCGCGCTCGGCGGGCAGCAGGTCCATCTGCAGAAAGCGTTCATAGCTCTGGCGCTGCACCTCGATGAGATTGGGGATTTGGATGGCGGTGGGGATTTTGGAAAAATCGGTACGGATCGGTGTTCCATCCGGATGGGTAGGCATGGAGGCTCCAAAAATGGTTAGTGGCCCGTAGCTAGCGGCCACTCGCTGGCGGCGAGACGACCAGCCGGGCGCGGGAACCCGGCCAGCCACTCCTCACCAGCAACTAAGAACTGCGGCGGCCCATGCCGCCGCCGGGATTATTTGACTTCGACAGTGGCGCCGGCGTCGGTGAACTTCTTCTTGATCGCCTCGGCCTCTTCCTTGGGCACGCCTTCCTTGATGGTCTTGGGCGCGCCATCCACCAGGTCCTTGGCCTCCTTCAGGCCGAGCGAGGTGATTTCGCGCACCGCTTTGATGACGTTGATCTTGTTGGCGCCGACGGCGGTGAGCACCACCGTGAATTCGGTTTTCTCCTCGGCGGCAGCGGCGCCCCCGGCGGCCGCCGCGCTTCCGCCCGCGACCACCACCGGCGCGGCGGCGGCGGCGGATACGCCGAGCTCGGACTCCAACTGTTTCACCAGTTGCGAGGCCTCGAGCAGGGTCAGGTTCTTGATGGATTCGACGAGCGTTTGCAGATCGGCCATGGTTCTTCTCCTGGGACGTTACTCGGAAAACTTTTTGTTTTGCACAGCTTGATGCAGCACCACGGCGGTGTCGCGGCCGGGGGCCTGGAGGACGGTGACCAGCCGCTGGGCGGGAGCCTGCAGCAGGTACAGCAACTTGGCATACAGCTCGGCCTTGGGCGGAATCGAAGCCAGCTGTTCAATGCCGGGAGCGCCGACGGCGGCGCCTTCGACCACGCCGGCATGGATGACCAGGACGGGATGGTCCTTAATGAAGTCGCGCAGCACCTTGGCCAGCGCCACGCCATCGCCCCGGGTATAGGCGATGGCGTTGACGCCCTGGAGCTGATCCAGCACCGCCGCGGCAGGCGAACCTTCGGCGGCGCGGCGGGCGAGGCTGTTTTTGATCACCCGGAAGCTGCCGCCGGCGGCGCGCAGCCGCTTGCGCAGCTCGAAATCCTGGGCCACCGTCAGGCCCTTGAAGCCGGTGACGATGAGGGTTGAGGCGCCGGCGAGGGTGGCGTGCAGGCTCTCGACGCGTGTTTGTTTCTGGGCTTGGGTCAATGCCATGGGAGATCCTTACGCCTTGTTGGCAGCCTCCAGGCCGGAGGCATCGAGGGCGATGCCCGGGCCCATGGTGGAGCTCAGGGTCACACTGCGCAGGTATTTGCCTTTGGCCGCCGCCGGTTTGGCGCGCACCACACTGTGCAGCAGCGTCTGGACGTTTTCGACCAGGCGTTCGGCGGGAAACGACATTTTGCCCACCGCGGAATGGATCAGACCCTGTTTGTCGGTGCGGAACTCGACCTTGCCGGCCTTGATTTCCGCCACGGCTTTGGCCAGGTCCAGGGTGACCGTGCCCGTCTTGGGGTTGGGCATGAGGCCGCGTGGGCCCAACACCTTGCCCAGCTTCCCCACCGCACGCATCATGTCGGGGGTGGCGACCACGGCGTCGTAGTCGGTCCAGTTTTCCTTCTGAATCTTGTTCACCAACTCTTCGCCACCGACAAAATCCGCACCCGCCTTCTCCGCCTCGGCGGCCTTGTCGCCGCTCGCAATCACCAGCACGCGCTTGTTTTTTCCCAGGCCGTGGGGCAGCACCACGGTGCCGCGCACCATCTGGTCGGCGTGGCGCGGGTCCACCCCCAGGCGGATATTGAGCTCGACAGTTTCGTCGAAGGCTGCGAACTTGAGCTTTTGCAGCAAGGGCACGGCCTCCGACAGGCTGTACGGCCTGGCCTCGACGCCCTCGCGGGCTGTTTGAATTTTCTTTCCAATATGAGCCATGGTTGTGTCTCCTACCCCACCCCGCCCAGCGCGCGGGGCCGTAGTCCGCGACGCCTGCCTAATTGATCTCGATGCCCATGCTGCGGGCCGTCCCACTGATGCTCGCCACCGCCGCCTCGAACGACGCCGCGTTCAAATCCGGCGCCTTGGTGCGGGCGATGTCTTCGAGTTGCTGGCGGGTGACCTTGCCCACCTTGTCCTTGTTGGGCGTGGCCGAACCTTTGGCGATGCCGGCGGCGCGCTTGAGCAGGTCGGCCGCGGGCGGGGTTTTGGTGATGAAGGTGAACGAGCGGTCGTTAAAGATGGTGATCACCACCGGCACGCTCATGCCTTCCAGCTCCTTGGAGTTGGTCTTGGCATTGACCGCCTTGCAGAATTCCATCAGGTTGAGCCCATGCGGGCCCAGCGCCGTGCCCACCGGGGGCGCGGGCGTTGCCTTGCCGGCCGGGATGAGCAGTTTCACTTCCGCCTGTATTTTTTTCGCCATAGCGCTGTCCTAAGCTTTTTCCACCTGCGAGAACTCGAGCTCGACCGGGGTCTGGCGGCCGAAGATGGTGACCATAACCTTCAGCGTCTCGCGGTCATCGTTGATGTCATCCACCACGCCGGTGAAGGTGGCAAAGGGACCGTCGGTGATTTTGACGGTTTCATTCTTGTCAAACTGCACGTGCAGGCGCGGCTGCGCGCTTCCGGATTCAACGCGCTGCAAAATCTGGTCAATTTCCTCCTGCGTGAGCGGCGTGGGGGACTGGCCGCTGCCCACAAAGCCGGCCACGCGCGGGGTGTTCTTGATGACGTGCCAGATCTCGTCCTCGATTTTGCCGTTTTCGTCGGCGGCCAACTGCACCAGCACGTAGCCGGGATAGAACAGCCGGGTGGACTGGACCTTCTTTCCGCCGCGGTGCTCGATGACCTCCTCGGTGGGGATGAGCACATCGCCGATCTTCTCGCTCAGACCGAAGGCCTCGATGCGCCCCTTCAGACTCTCGGCTACCTTCTTTTCGAAGCCGGAGTAGGCGTGGATGATGTACCAGCGTTTGTCCGCCATGCAGGGTCTCAATGACTGAAATGGGTGATGATGCCGTTCATGATCCACGACAGAACTTGGTCGGAAGCGTAGAAGAACACGCCAAAGACGGCCACCGAGATCAGCACCACGATCGTGGTGGACTGCACCTCTTTCCAGCCGGGAGCGGTGACCTTCTTCATCTCCGAGCGCACGTCCACGTAAAAACTCTTCAGCCGCCGGGAAAGTTCTTGGACCTTGCCGCGGCCGGAGGAATTGTTTTCGGTTGCAGCGCTTACAGCCATAAAGTGTTCAGCCATTCTAGAGCAAAGCCAGCGTTGGTGTAGCGCGCTTGGGGCAAGCGCGTGCGGCTTTTGCTGATCTCAAAGCCGCCAGCCGAGGAGTTGGCAGGGGCAGAGGGATTCGAACCCCCACATGCGGTTTTGGAGACCGCCGGTCTAGCCGTTGAACCTATGCCCCTGGAGGTCATCACTTCGTTTCCTTGTGTGCAGTGTGCTTGCGGCACTTGGGACAATATTTCCTGAACTCCAGACGCTCGGTGGTGGTCTTGCGGTTCTTGGTCGTGGAGTAGTTGCGATTTTTGCAGTCGGGGCATTGCAGAGTGACGATTTCACGTGCCATGGATCAACCTCCTCCTACCCTTATTGCAGAATCTCGGTAATGGTACCGGCGCCCACGGTGCGGCCGCCCTCGCGGATGGCGAAGCGCAGGCCCTTCTCCATCGCCACCGGCGTGATCAGCTCCACCGTCAGCGCCACGTTGTCGCCCG
>JBOGKQ010000022.1:0-53570 GCA_050747905.1 Terriglobales bacterium
GGCCGCGGCGCACGCGCCGCGGCCTTCGTTCTTTTCCGGCGGCGCTCTTTTGCTCTAAACTACTCTCGCCGTGGCTGACGAGCCTTCCACCCCATTAATGCGCCAGTACCAGACCGCCAAGCGGCAGCATCCCGAGGCGCTGTTGCTGTTTCGCCTGGGCGATTTTTACGAGCTCTTCTTTGACGACGCCGTGGTGGCGGCCCGCGCGCTGCAGATCACCCTCACCAGCCGCAACCGGGAAAAGGGCACGCCGATTCCCATGTGCGGCGTGCCCTACCACGCCGCCGAGGGCTACATTGCCCGCCTGATCCAGCAGGGCCACAAGGTCGCCCTGTGCGATCAGATGGAAGACCCCAGGCTGGCCAAAACGCTGGTCCGGCGCGAAGTGACGCGCGTGCTCACGCCCGGCACTGCCCAGCTTTCCACTGACGCCGACAACCGCTTCCTGGCGGCCCTGGCGCGCGACCCGGCGAGCGGCGCGGCGGGCTGGGCCGTGCTCGACGTCTCCACCGGCGAGTTCCGCGCTACGGAATTCACAGCCGCTTCCGCCGGCACCCGCATCGCCGAAGAGATGGCGCACTGGCAGCCGCGCGAGCTGCTCTACGCGGCCACGGAAACCCCGCTGTTTGCAACCTCGCCACTTGGCCCCGCCGCCGCCCTGACGCCTCTGGAGCCCTGGATCCTGGAGCCCTCATTTGCCCAGGGCGTGCTCGAAAGCCACTTCGGCGTGCTCTCGCTCGAGGGCTTTGGCCTGGCCGGCAAACCGTGGGCTTCGGCCGCTGCTGGCGCCATCGTGCATTACGTCAAGGAAACGCAGCGCAGCCAATTGCAGCACCTGGACCGGCTGGGCTTTTACGAGCGGCAGCAGGGGTTGGTGCTCGATGCGGTCACGGCCCGCAACCTGGAACTGGTCGAGCCCCTCTTTCAGGAAAGGTCTCAAGGCATCGAGGCGGCTACGCTGCGTGCGGTGCTCGATGACACCCAAACGCCCATGGGCCGGCGCCTGCTGCGGCAGTGGATTTTGCGCCCGTCGGGAGACCTCGAGATCATCGGCGCGCGCCACCACGCGGTGGCCACGCTGGTGGAGCAGTGGGAACGGCGCGAGAAAGTTCGGCGCGGGCTGGCGGGCATCCAGGATCTGGAGCGCCTGCTGGCGCGGGTGGCGCTGGAAACCGCGTTGCCGCGTGATCTGCTGGCGCTGGCCGCCTCGCTGGACCGGGTTCCCGAGTTGCAGCGCGCCTTGGCGCCGCAGGCGCGAGGCCGCCTGGCGGAGCTGGCGCAAGTGCTGGACCCGTGTGACGGCCTGCGCGCCGCCGTCGCCGCCCACCTCGTCGCAACACCGCCCGCCACGCTGGCCGATGGCGGCTACATCCGCGCCGGACTCAACCCCCAACTGGACGAGCTGCGGGCCCTCAGCCAGGGCGCCAAAAGCGCCATCGCCGCCATCGAAAACCGCGAACGGCAGCGCACCTCCATTGGATCGTTAAAGATTCGCTTTAATAACATCTTTGGCTATTACATCGAGGTCTCCAAGCCCAACCTGCGCCTCGTGCCCGCCGACTACGAGCGCAAGCAGACGCTGGTGAACGCCGAGCGGTTTACCACGCCCGAGCTCAAGGAGCTGGAGCGGAAAATCCTCAGCGCCGAGGAGCAGAGCCAGGTGCTCGAGCTGCAACTGTTCACGGCGCTGCGCGCGCAGGTGGCGGCCGGCGCGGGAGCCATCCGCCACAACGCCGCCGCGATCGGCGAATTTGACGTGCTCGCCAACTTCGCGCAACTTGCGGCCGGGCGCGGCTATTGCCGCCCGGAAATCACCGCGGACGGCGGCCTCGAAATCCTCGAAGGCCGCCATCCGGTGATCGAGAGGCTCGAGGTGGCGGACCGCTTTGTGCCCAATAGCCTCAGTCTCGATCCCAGGGCGCAACGCATCTGCCTGCTCACCGGCCCGAACATGGGCGGCAAGAGCACCTACCTGCGTCAGGCGGCGCTGATCGTGCTGATGGCGCACATGGGCAGCTTCGTGCCGGCCGCGCGCGCCCGCCTGCCGCTGGTGGATCGCATCTTTACCCGCATCGGCGCCAGCGACAACCTCGCGCGCGGGCGCTCGACCTTCATGGTGGAGATGACCGAAGCCGCGGTCATCCTCAACCAGGCGACGCCGCGCAGCCTGGTGATTCTCGATGAGATCGGCCGCGGCACCTCCACCTACGATGGCCTGGCGCTGGCCTGGGCGATGGTGGAGTTCCTGCACGACCACACCCGCGCCTTCACCCTCTTTGCCACCCACTATCACGAGCTGACGGCGCTGGCCGAGGCGCTGCCGGCGGTATTCAACGCCCAGGTTGCGGTGCGCGAAACTCCCCAGGGGATTGTGTTTTTGCGCAAGGTGGAGGCGGGCGAGGCCAGCCGCAGCTACGGCATCGAGGTGGCGCGCCTGGCCGGGCTGCCGCGCCCGGTGATCGAGCGCGCCCGCGCGGTGCTGCGCGAGCACGAGCACGGCGCAGCTTCGGCGGCGCCGCAGATGCAACTGACGCTGTTCACGCCCCAGAGCCAGCGCATCGCCGACCGCCTGGCCGGCTGCGACCCCAACACGCTGACGCCGCTCGCCGCCTTGCAGTTCATTGCCGAACTCAAAGCGTTGCTTGAATCATGAGAATTGCGGGCGTCATGTCGGGCACCTCGGCGGACGGGATTGACGTCGCGGTAGTCCGCATCGGGCCGCGCTGGCGCTGGCGCCTGGAAGCGTTTCGACACCAGGCCTATCCCGCCGCACTGCGCCGCCCCATTCTGGCCGCAGCGGGCGGCGCGGGCGGCGCGGGCGAGCTGGCGCGCTTGCACGTCGAGCTGGGGCGCCGCATTGCCGGCGCGGTGACCGCCGCGGGCGCCGCCGGCGCTCTGGATGCCATCGCCTCGCACGGCCAAACCGTATTTCACCAGGGGCGCCGCGCCACCCTGCAGCTCGGTGACCCCGCTACCATCGCCGCGCTCACCGGCGTGGCCGTGGTCAGCGACTTCCGCGCCGCCGATATCGCGCAGGGCGGGGAAGGAGCACCGTTGGTGCCGTGGGCGGACGCCAGGCTGTTCGCCCGCCCCCGCCGGGCGCGCTGGGTGCTGAATCTGGGCGGCATCGCCAACCTGACCTATCTGCCCGCGGGTGGGCGTGCTGACGCCATCCGCGGCTGGGACACCGGCCCCGGCAATATGGCGCTCGATGCCCTCATGCAACACCTTGCACATGGCCACCACGCCTTTGATAAACAAGGTAGTTACGCTGCATCTGGCAAGCCGGACCCGGGCTTGCTGGCCACCCTGCTGCGCCACCCGTTCTTTCGCCGCCGCCCGCCTAAATCCTGCGGTCGGGAACAATTCGGCGCCGCCTACGTGGCGGCCATCCGCCGCCGCTGGCCGCACACGCGCCCCCAGGATGTGATGGCGACGCTGGTGGCCCTCACCGCCCGCACGGTGGCGACGTACCTGGAACCTGGCGAGGTCATCGCCGCCGGCGGAGGCGTGCACAACCGCGCCCTCATGGCGGCGCTGGCAGCCGCGGCGCCGCAGTGCCACTTCCTGCGCTCCGACGAGCTGGGCGTGCCGGCGCAGGCGCGCGAAGCCATGGCTTTCGCCCTTCTGGGTGCTGCCCACCTGCGTGGCGAGCCCGCCAACCTGCCGGCGGTCACGGGCGCCCGCCGCGCCGTCGTGCTCGGCTCTTATACGCCGGCGGTCCGGCTAGACGCGCGGCGGTGAAAACGGCGCGCGTCCCTCGCATTGGGTTTGCTGCTCTAAAAGGGCTCGCCGGGCAGCGGCGGCAACGGCGGCGTCTGTTGTCCCCAGCCCTCGCGCTTCACCGCCGCCATGTCGTGGATCAACTGCTGTGGCAGGCTGGCGTTCAGTTTCGGCAGGGCGCTGTCGGGCTCATTCCCGATCACCCACGCCGTGGCGGCCACGGTCTTGGCGACTTGCTGGATCTCGGTGTAGTCCACCTTGTCCGGGCTGTCGGTCACGCGGTGATAGTCCACGTGCAGGCCATCGGTGAAAAACGCGATGGGGATGCCCATTTTGGCGAAGTTGTAATGATCGCTGCGGTAGAAAATGCGCTGCCCGCGCGCACCGGGCCCGAGATTGTCGTGGGTGGCGTCGGGCTGGGTGACGTCGTAGAAGTGATTCAGATCGAGCTTCTGGAACCCGTTGTTCACCGCCTCGAGGGTGTGGTCCAGGTCATTGCTGCTGATATTCGGGCCGATCACGAAGGCCTGGTGGGGGGAAACCAGCTTGTAGTGCGGCGGGTCCACGTAGCCCGCAGGCCGGGTCCGCCCGATCATGTCCATGTTCAGGTCCACCGCCACCTGGCTCAGGTCAAGGGGCGGAAACTCGACGAAATATTGTGAGCCCCACAGCCCCTTTTCCTCCCCCGCGTTCCACAGGAAAATCATGGTGCGCTTGGGGCGCAAGCCCATGGCCGCGCCGGTGGCGAAGGCGTGCGCAATGCCCAGCAGGCCGGTCGAACCCGAGCCGTCGTCGTCGCCGCCGTTGTTGATGCCATCGCAGTGGTGCTGGTCGGCGGCCATGGTCAGGCCGAAGTCTGTGCTATCGCCGGCCGCCAGAATCGGATTCTGCCCGGTGCAGTCGGGGGTGGCGCTGAGGCCGATATGGTCGAGATGGGCGCTCATGATGACGTACTGGTTTTTCAGCACCGGATCGCTGCCCTCGAGCATGCCGATCACATCTTGTGCATGATTGTGGGTCGTAGTGACGGCGATGTCGGCCGAAATCATCTTTTCCGGCTGCAGCGCAAAGCTGGGCAGCGTGCCCGAATCGGCGCCGCCTGTAACTTCCGAGGCGCTCAGCTTCTCGTTCTGAAACAGGGCGTTCATTAGCTCCATGCCGGCCACGATCTGCGGCACCGGGGTTTGCGCCGGCCGCAGGAATTTTGCCACCTGATAGTTGGGGCCGTTGGGCCCGAATCGGGGTAGGCCGGCGCCGGGCTGGCTCATTGCGCTCAGCTCATCAAAGCTGGGCGCGGAAATCACCGCCACCGCACCGTGTGCGGCGGCGTACTGAGCGGGCGTCTGGTCGTTCGGTCCCATGGGATTATCCGGCCGCGCCCCGCCGCTAACGAAGCTGGCCATCAGCTGCTGCTGGTATTTGACCAGCGCCGGCGGCTGGCCGGCCACGACGATAACCTTGCCCTGGACATCGAGACCCTGGTAAGGGTTTTGTCCGCCCATGACGTAGCCATTACCGGCGAAAACCATGCGGGCGCCGCTGAAGTTGCCGCTCACGAGCGGCGCCGCACCACGGCCGCGAGGTACGTTCACCATCCAGCCCTGGCCATAGGGGATGTTGTAACTGCCGGGATGCATCGGCGCCGGCCCGCCAAAAAAGCGGAACCCTCGCCCCCCTCCGCCCGGCGGCACGGTGATGCTCAGCCGCATCCCGCGCGGATTGGGATTGCTGGTGACCAGATCAATCGGTAAAAAATAGGGTTGCAGGGGCCCGTTGGTGCCGGTGGTGCTGCCGCCAGGTTGCAGTCCCCACTCGCTCAGGTGGCTGGCGACGTAGAGCGAGGCCAGATCAAAGCCGCGCGAGGGCGTATTGCGCCCTTCGATCTGATCGGATGCCAGAAAATAGTCATAGGTCTGGAGCTCGTGGAGGGTGATCGCGTTGGCGTTGCCGTAGGGATTCGCGACGCGCTTTTTGCGTGCGGCCGGCGGCGCAGCCGCCAGCGCAAAAACCAATCCGATGGCCAGCATCGGGGTGGTGAGCAGGGCAGGGAATCGGCGCATAATGGAAGTCTCCCGTGGACGCACAGAGCCCTCATACTACCCCAAAAGCCGCCACCCGGGTAGTTGCCGGTTTGCTCATGCGGCAGGGCCGCGTTCTTATTTGTCAGCGCGCCCGCTCCGGCCCTTATCCGCTGCAGTGGGAATTTCCCGGCGGCAAGCTCGAAGCCGGCGAAACCGAGCCCGAGGCATTGGCGCGCGAGCTGCGCGAAGAGCTCGGCCTGGGCCTCACTCCCGGGCAAATCGGCCCGCTGGTTACCCGCCTGCGCCATGAATATCCCCGCACCGGCGCGGTCGAGCTGGCTTTCTACCGGGTACCCGATGCGGGCAGCGAGCCCCGGAACCTGATCTTCGAGTCCATCCTCTGGGAGTTGCCTGCGGGTCTGGCATCGTATGACTTCCTTCCCGCCGACCGCCCCGTCCTCTCCATGCTGGGCTGCTCCGCGCTAACCTGTAAGCTGCTCGCGGGGGTCGCGCCGTTTTGCACGGTGGGCAAAATCGACGCGAAGGGCTGCGAAATTCGGCACGGCGGCCCGCCCCCGGGGAAACATGAAGGCGCGGCCCCAGCGAGGCGCAGCGTCGGGTTGGGGCCAAGGGCCCCCAACCTGACGCGAGCATAAGCGGGGCGCGCGGCGAAGCCGCGCTGGGGCCCGCGCCCACATTAAGCTGCAAGCTTTGAACCTTAGGCTGTAAACTGTAAACTCCCGCATGCGCGTTGCCCGCGAATACACCACCTACCTGGCCCGCGCTCTGGCCGAGCGCCTGCTGGCCGAGCACCTGATCTCCGCGCCCGACCCGAAGGCGCTGACGGTCGTCATTCACCGCGCCCTGCAGGAGGAGTTCGGCGTCGAGGACCGCATCAACGACGAGGCCCGCGCCATCCTCGCCTCCCATGCCGCCGAGATGCAGCAGTTCGGCGCCAGCTATGGCGACGCCTTCAAGAAGATCAAAGCCGAGCTGGTGCGGCAACAGAAGGTGGTGCTGTGAGAGTCGAGCGCGACGGGGAACCACCGCGCATCTCGCGCGACAAAATCAATCAGCTTTCCCACGTGGTGGCGCAGGCGCTCGCGGCTCATCCGGAAATCCACTTTCACCAGGATCGCAACACCGTCCGCCTGGGCCTGCGCCGCCTGCTCGAGCAGCTGTTTGCGGTGGAAGCGAAAATGGATGCGGCGGTGCAGGCCAAGATCAGCTCGCAGAAAAAAAACATCCTCGAGGGCTCCGACGAGTGGGAGATCCTCTACCGCAAGTATTATCAGGAAGAGCTCAAGCGTCTAGGAGTCTAGCCCATGAATGCGCCCGCCAGCGCGCCCCGCGTGCGCGTGATGCAAAACCCCGATTACCGCGAAACCTACGCCAACTCGGTGCAGATCCGGCCCTCAACCTGGGATTTTCTGCTCCAGTTCGGCACTCTGGAACAGAAACTCCCGGACGAGGTCGAGGTGCGCCTCAGCCAGGGTGTGTATCTCAGCCCGCAGCAGGCCAAAGCGGTTCTGCACCTGCTCAAGTCGCACGTCGAAAGCTATGAAAAGGCCTTCGGCGAGATCCAGCTCCAGCCTTTACACGCTCCCGGCGCGGTGCAGTAGCCGGCGCGGGTGGCCGCGCTGGGCGGCGCCGCTGGCGCTGGCGCTCGCGGTCTATGGCGCGCTGCTGGCCTCGCATGCCGCGCTGCTGCGCCTGCCCTACTATTGGGACGAAGCCGGCTACTACATCCCCGCGGCGCTCGACTGTTTCCGCCACGGCTGGCTGATTCCCCGCTCCACCCTCGCCAACGGGCATCCACCGCTGCTGTCGCTCTATCTGGCCGCCGTGTGGTCGCTCGCCGGCCTGCACATCTGGGCCACGCGCGCGGCCATGCTGGCCTGGGCGGCGGCGCTGATCTGCGGCGTCTATGCGCTGGCGGCCGGGCGGCTGGGCCGCCGCGCCGCCGCCGTGCCGGCGTTGCTGGTCGCCCTCGCGCCCCTGGTCTTCGCCCAGTCCAGTCTGGCGCAGCTTGATCTGCCCGTGGCGGCGCTGGTGATCTGGGCGCTGGTGGCGCGGGAAGGTGGGCGCCCCTGGGGCGAAGTGGGGCTGCTCGCCGCCGCCTGCCTGATGAAGGAGACCGCGGTGATCGTGCCGGCGGTTCTGCTCGTATACGAGATGGTTCGCAGGCGCCCCGCCGCCGCCGTTCGCGGGGGTCGCGGCGCCGCCGCGCTGGGGCCGGCGCCAACATTGCGTCTGCTGATCCCCGTCGCCGTGCTCGGCGCCTGGTTCGTGTACTACCATGCCCACACCGGCTACTGGTTCGGCAATCCGCAGTATTTCGCCTACAACGTCGGCGGGGCGGCGGCCTCGCTGCCACGCATCCTGCTTTCGCTGGCGCGCCGCCTCTGGCAATTGACTCTTTACGATGGCAGTGGCGCGCTCACCTGCCTGGCGTTGCTCGGCTGTCTGGCGGCGAGACGCCGCCGGCGTCCGCGCGGGCCGGGCTGGCCAGCGCCTTGGCTGCTCGTGATGGCCGCCTACGTGCTGTTCCACGCTGTGGTCGGCGGCGCGGTGCTGGCGCGCTACTTACTCCCGGCTCTGGCGCTCTACTACATTGTTGCTGCCGAAGAGGTCCTGCATCTGCCGCGCGCCGTCTGGTGGGCGGCCGGCGGTGCGGCGGTGCTGGTGTCGAGCTGGTTCTGGAATCCGCCCTATCCCTTCCCCTACGAGGACAACCTCGCCTACGTGCATTTTGTGCGCCTGCATCAGGCCGCCGCGCGCGAGCTGGAGCGGCACCCGCCCGCCGGGCCCATCCTCACCGCCTGGCCCGCCACCGACGAACTCACCCGCCCCGCTCTCGGCTACGTCAGCCGCCCGTTGCCAGTTCAGGCGGTCCAGGACTTCCGGCCTGCATCACTGGCAGCCGTGAAGCGCCCGCCGGCCGTGCTGTATCTCTACAGCCGTGTCTACCAGCCCGACTTCGACCTGACGCGCGACACTCCCTGGTGGGCAAATTGGTCGCGGCGCTATTACGCCTTCGCCGCGCCCGCTCCGCCGCGGGCGTGGTTGGTCAGGTTGCACCTGGCGGCGTTTTTCCACCGTTCCGCTTCCGGTCAATGGGTCCTGTTGGCCGCGGCGAAGGATAGGCGCGGGGCTCGGGCGGCCGCACTCAGTTCCGCGGCTTTCGCGCCGACTTGGCCCGCGGTGCAAACGGCGCAGCCGCGCTGGGGCCCGCGCCAACATTGGCTGCCGCCCAGTCGCGGGGGTGGCTAAGGCTTGGTGAGGTTCGAGTGCTCGGCCCGAATCAGCTCGGCCAGGCTCACCTTCTGGTACCCGGCCGGGACGACAAAATCAGCCCCCGGCAGCGGCTGCTCTGCCAACTGCGCTACCGTCATGTCCATCTGCATCAGGGGGGCATTGGCGTCCAGGTTGGGCAGCTTGGCCTCCGGATGCGCCTGCTGCTCCGCCTGCATCATGGCGGCCATCATCGGCAGGTATAGCGCCATGCTCATCCGCAGCGCCGGCAGACCCTGCTGCTGCATCTCCTGCATCATCGCGCTCATCTTTTTGCTCACTTGCGGAGGCAAAATGCTGCCCAGCCCGGCAACCGGGTTGAACAGCTTGCCTTGTTGCCGAGCCACGGCCGCCACCGCGCGCAGCGCCGCGCTGGATTGTACCGCTGCGGGTGTTGCCAGCCAGACCTGCTCCTGCATGCGCATGAAATCCGCTGCCGCCGCTGCTGCGCCCGGCGGCAGCGGACGGTTGGCGAGCTTGGCCAAATCCAGACCCATGTGGAGGGTGTAGTCGGTCTCCTGCGTGGCAAACCCCAACACGGGCTGCCCCGCGCCTTTGTCCTCGTGGGTCACGTTGACGTCCATCGCCGCCATCGCCTGCTGCTGCCCGGGCGCCATGGTGGGCAGAGCGCCGGCCAGTTGCTGTGCGTAGTCGGCTTCCGAGCTCACGGCATAAAGATGATGAGCGGAATCCACCAGCGTGATCTGCCCGCTGTCCCGGTCGAACAGCGTCGTCGCCGATCCCATGCGCGTCAGCGCCGTTTGACCGTGGATTTCAATCACCATGTCCTTGGGCAGGTGCGGCATCGCCGCCGTGCGCGCGGCCAGCGGCCCGGCCAGGCTCCAGGCGATCTTGTAGCGCAACAGGGTATCGGCGCGCGCGCCGGCGGCGAGCACGGCAACGATCGCGGTGACAATGACGAAGCCCAGGCGACGGCGCATTGGGGTGCCCATGGGTGATTATGGTAACCCAACGCGGGGGTCGCGCCGCTTTGCACCGTGGGCAAAATCGACGCGAAGGGCTGCGAAATTCGGCACGGCGGCCCGCCCCCGGGGAAACATGCAGGCGCGGCCCCAGCCCTGGGGCCCCCAAGGCGCTGGCGCCTTGGGGTGGGAGCGAGGCGCAGCGTCGGGTTGGGGCCAAGGGCCCCCGACCCGCCCTGCGCACTCACAGCAGGGCGGGCAACCCGACGCGAGCATAAGCGGGGCGGGCGGCGCAATTCGCCCTGCGCAGTTCCAGCAGGGCGAAGCAGCCGCGCTGGGGCCCGCGCCAACATTAAAGACCGGGGCGGCGGCAGGTGGCTGGTCAGCTTGTCAGCCAGTCAGCCCGCGCCAATCACTCGTATCGCAGCGCCTCCACGGGGTCCAGCTTGGCCGCCTTCATGGCTGGAAAGAGTCCGAAAAACACGCCAATCGCCACCGAAATCCCGAACCCGGCGATCACCGACCACAGCGGCACGGAGCTGGGCAGCGAGGGCACGCCGATCTTGATCAGCTCGCTGATGACCCAGCCGCCGATAATGCCGAGCACGCCGCCCATGCCGGTGAGGAAGATCGCCTCGGATAAAAACTGCTCGGTGATGTCGCGCCGCCGCGCGCCGATGGCTTTGCGCACCCCGATCTCGCGCGTGCGCTCGGTGACCGAGACCAGCATGATGTTCATGACGCCGACGCCGCCGATCAGCATGCCGATGGAGGCCACGGCGATGATCACCAGCGCCACTTTGCTGGTGATGTCGTGAAAGCGCCCGATGAGGCTGTCGGCGGTGGCCAAGCCAAAGCTGTCGGGAGCTCCCCAGCGGTCGCGCCGCGAGCGCCGCAGGGCCATTTCGATTTGATCCTCGGCGACCGAGAGCATGCCCGCCCGCGCCTGGGCGACAATGGAGTGCTCGCGCGCGGCGGGATAGAGCTTCTCGAAGGTATTGATGGGGATGGTGGCGGTCAAGTCGGGCTGCGAGGGCCCGGCGCCCTTGACGGGAGCGTAGACGCCGATCAGGCGGAAGGTGGTGCCGTTGATCTGGAACTCCTGGCCAATCGGGTTTTGAGCGGGAAACAAGGCGTCGGAAATCGAGTGCCCGGCCACGATCACGTTCAGGCGGTGGTCGTTTTCGGCGTCGGTGAAGTAGCGGCCGGCCTGGAGCGTGCGGTTGACGGCTTGGGGGTAGTTGGGCTCGACCCCGGCGAAGTTCAAGCCATCCACCTCGTGGCCGCGGGCGCGGGCGTTGTAACTGCTGGCGCCGGGCCCTCCGAAGGGATTGTCGGGCAGCGCCTGGGCGCTCACCATGGAGCAGGCGCCACAGCTTTCCCGCACCGCCTCCAGATCCCGCAGGCTGAGCGGCTTGCGCATGCGCTCTTCCGGCGTCAGCCGTCCGAGCGTGTCGCCGGGGGAAAACTTGTAGACAAAGATGGAGTTGGTGCCGAAGCTCTCGATCTGGTCGACGATGGTGCGGTTCATGCCGGTGAGAATGCTGCCAATCGCCATGAGCGTCACGGTGCCCACAAACACGCCCAGGATGGTCAGCGCCGAACGCATTTTGTGCGCGCGCACGGTGTCGTAGGCGAGCACCAGGTTTTCCTTGAGATGCGATGCCATGGCTTAGGTTTCCGCGCGCAGGGCCGCGATGGGTTCGAGCTTGGCGGCTTTGGCGGCCGGATAGATGCCGAAAAACAACCCCACGGCAGTGGCAATCAGCAGTGCCGCCACCGCCGCCAGCCAAGGCAGGGAAAACGGCAGCGGGGTGAAGTGCGCCGCCAGCAGCGTGAACCCCCAGGCGCAGGCGATGCCGATGGCCCCGCCCAAGCTCGATAACACCGCCGCCTCGACCATGAACTGCGACAGAATATCCTGGCGCCGCGCGCCCAGCGCCTTGCGGATGCCGATTTCGTAGGTGCGCTCGCTCACCGCCGCGAGCATGATGTTCATGATCACGATACCGCCGACCACCAGAAACACCATCGCCACGCCCACCATCACGCCGGCGATGACCCCGGTGATGCGGTGGAACAATGCCATCAGCTCCTCGGCGCCGATGATGCCGAACGTGTCCGGGTCCTGATATTTCAGGTGGCGGAAGCTGCGCATCAGAAGCTCGATCTGATCCTCGGTGGCGGGCAGCAGGGCCGCCGAGCTTGCCTTGACGGCGATGTTGATCGAATCCTGGGTACCGTAGGTGTCGCGGTAGACGGTGAGCGGGATGTCCACGAAGCTGTCCTGGGAGCGGCCGAAGATGTTGCCCTGGGCGGCGGCTTGGCCGATGACGAGGTAGTTGTTGCCGTCCACGCTCAGGGTCTGGCCCACGGGGTCAAGGCCGGGGAACAGGTTGGTGGCCAGATCGGCGCCGATGAAGGCGACGGCGCGGTGGTGGCTGAGGTCGGCGGGGGAGAGGTAGCGGCCGGCCAGCAGCGTCCAGGTGGCGAAATCAATCTGATTGGCGCTCATGCCGTTGACCGTGATGCTGGTCATGGAGTGGTTGCCCGCCTTGGCAAGGGTGCTGCTGGTGCGGCTGACGCTGGCGCCGACCTGTTGCGCCAGGGTGGCGTGGTCGCGCAGATACTGGTAATCGGCGAGCGAGAGCTCGCGGTTGGTGAGCTGGGCCTGGTGGAACAGCGACTGGTCGGTCATTTCCGCCAGGCTGTAGCGCTGCACGTTGATGACGTTGGAGCCCAGGCCGGCGATTTTGTCGCCCACGTAGCGGTTGACGCCCTGCACCAGCGACACCACCGCCACCAGCGTCCAGATGGAGATGATGATGCCCAGCAGGGTGAGGAAGCTGCGCAGCTTGTGCCCCCACAGGGTCTCGCAGGCAATGCGAATGGATTCGCGCAGGGGCAAAGGGGGTTAGGGCTTGGCGCCCTCTCGTCCGCGCCGCGTGGGCTCGTCGCGATCCACTTTGCCGTCCCGGATATGGATCACCCGGTGGGCGTATTCGGAGATGTCGGGTTCGTGCGTGACCAGCACGATGGTGTTGCCCAGTTCCCAGAGCTTGTTCATCAGCCCCATGATTTCATTGCTGGTGGTGGAGTCGAGGTTGCCGGTGGGCTCGTCCGCCAGCAGGATGCTGGGATTGTTGATGAGGGCGCGGGCGATGGCCACGCGCTGGCGCTGCCCGCCCGACAGTTCGTTGGGCTTGTGGTCTTTGCGGTCGAGCAAATCCACCTTGCGCAGCGCTTCGGCGGCGCGTTCGGCGCGCTCGTTGGCGGCGGCGCCGGCGTAGATCAGCGGCAGCTCCACGTTGTGCAGCGCCGTGGCCCGCGCCAGCAGATTGAAGGTCTGGAACACAAAGCCGATTTCGTGATTGCGGATGTGGGCCAAGGCATCGTCATCAAGCTCGCTCACCAACTGATGGTTGAGCCAGTAATGGCCGCGCGTGGGCGAATCCAGACAGCCGACCAGGTTCATCAGCGTGCTCTTGCCCGAACCCGACGGCCCCATGATCGCCACATACTCGTTGCGCCTGATGGCGATGGAAACGCCGCGCAGCGCGGCCACCTGCTCGGTGCCCATCTGGTAGATCTTCCACAAGTCCTCGGTCTGGATGACCACATCCTTGGCGGGTTGGGTGGTCGTGGTGGCCGGTTCACTGACAAGCGATGCGGTTGACATGGGGCGGGCTCCTGTGGCGCGGGCTAGGGATTGCTGCCGGCCGCCTGCGAGGCCGCCAGCAGCGTATTGTCCACCTTTATCTTCGCGTTGTTTGCCAGCGTGCGCAAGGCCGTGTAGGGGCCGGTGACGATTTCATCACCCGCTTGGATGCCCCGCAACACCTGCACCCGGTCCACCCCGGTCACGCCGGTGGCCACCGCCACAAACTTGGCGGTCAGATCGGGCTGGAGCACGAACACCCCCTGAATCGGGTTTTGCTGAGGGGCGGCGGCGGCGGCCACCGCGGCCGGAGGTGCGTTGGGCGCGGGCGGCTTGAGCTGGCCAGGTTCGCGCTCCACCACCGCCTGCAGCGGAATGGTGATGGCATTCTGCGCGGTCGCGGTGGTGATGTTGGCGGTGCAGGACAGGCCCGGCCGCATGTCCGCCGGCGGGTCATTGAGTTGCACCACCACCTTGAAGTCCTTGGCCTGCTGCGCGTCCGATCCGGTGGTGCTGGTGGCCGCCGCTCCGGTCGAGCGCAGAATCGCGGTGTCGCCCACCTCGGTCACGCGCGCCGGAAATATCTGATCGCCGAAGGCGTCAATGGTGATCGACACCGGCTGTCCCACGGCTACGTTGGCAATGTCGGTCTCGTCCACCATCACATCCGCCGTGACCACCGACATGTCGGCCACGCGCATAATGACGCTGCCGGGGGAGTTCTCGATCCCCATGACTACCGTATCCCCCACGTGCACCGGCAGATAGGTAACGATCCCGGTGAGCGGGCTGCGGAACTGGGTCAGGCTGAGCACGTCCTGGGCGGCGACCAGATTCGCCTGCGCCTGTCCGATCTGCGCCTTCAGGCTGTTGACCTGTGCCTGCGCCTGCTTCAGCGCCGCCTGGGAGACCTGCAACTGCGCCACCGCCGTCTTGTAGCTGGCCTCCGCGGTGTCATAGTCGGAACGCGCCAGCAGCTTGTCTTCGAACAGGGCCTGGGTACGTCTCCAGTTCTGCGTCTGCTGCGCGAGTTGCGCCTGGTTGCTGGCGATGTTGGCTTGGGCCGTTCCCAGCGCCGCCTCCTGGGCTGCCAGATTTGCCCGGCTAGTCTTCAGCGATGCCGTCATCCCGTTCACCTGGGCTGCCTGCTGCACATTCCACAGCTTGGCCAGCAGCTCTCCCTTGGTGACGTGTTCCCCCTCCTTGACGTACAAATTCGTGATTTGGCCGAGCGTCGTGGGACTGATGTCGGCATAGGTTTTGGGGGTGATTTCTCCCGCCGCGGTGACCACCGCGGCGATGTTCTGGCGCAGCGCCGTGCCGGTCTGCACGCTCACGCGGTTACGCCCCTGCTGGTTGAGCGATACCGCCACCACTCCGCCCAGCACCAGCACCAGCACCACAAAAATCAGCAGTTTTTTCCCTGAACTCATAATTACAGATAACCATGCGATCGGAAACGGCCGCTTTTTCCAGCTTAAGCCATAAACGCCGCCCAGCCGGCCTAAGTTCTCTGTTGCCCATTTCCGCTTGACCCTCCCCCAGGCGGCGGCTACTATAAGCGCAGGGAGTTCCCACCGGAGCTGATCCTCCGGCGCCGCGCTATGGTCTTTCGTTCCGCAACCTGGTTGGCTCCGTTGACGGCAGTGTTGCTCGGCTTCGGACTCGCCGCGGCCGCTCAGTCCGCACCGCAATCGGGGTCGTCGAATTCCCCGGCTGCCCATCAGCAGGCGGTGCCGCCTCCCAAGCACGCCCTCACCGCCAAACAGCGGCGCCAGCAGCAAAAAGAGCTGGAAAAAGAGCTCAATCCGGAAGACAAAAAGTGGCTCAACGAGGACGTCGCCTATATCATCACTCCTGAGGAGCGCCAATCCTTTCTGCAGTTGCAGAACGAGGACGAGCGCGAACAGTTCATCGAGGAATTCTGGCAGCGCCGCAATCCCGATCCCAACTCCAACTACAACTCCTATAAGGAGGAGTACTATCGCCGCTTCGCTTATGCCAACCAGCATTATGCCGCCGGCGAGCCCGGCTGGAAGACCGATCGCGGCCGCATCTACATAACCTGGGGCCCGCCCGACGACCAGGATGACCATGATGCCGGCGGTCCCTACGACCGTCCCTTCGAACTGGGCGGCGGCTCCACTTCGACCTACCCGTTCGAAGACTGGACCTACAACTACCTGCCCGGCATCGGCAGCAACGTGCAGCTTGAGTTCGTGGACAAGTGCTGGTGCGGCGCGTTTGAACTCACCACCGACCCGTGTGAGAAGGATGCCCTGCTGAATGTTCCGGGCGCCGGACTCACGCTGAACGAAAGCATGGGCGTGGCCAGCAAAGATCAGCGCTTCACCAATACCGATGGCACTACTTGCGGTTCCGGCACTGAACTGCCGGAATCGCAGAGCGAGTTCAGCCGTATCGAGACCTATGCCAAGGTCTTTGCACCTCCGCCCATCAAGTACAAGGACTTGGAAGAGGTAGTGAACAGCAACATCAGCTACAACCTGTTGCCGATCCGCTACCGCGCCGACTTCGTCAAGATCACCGACGACACCGTCGAGGTTCCCATTACGCTTCAAATCGCCTATCGCAATATGACCCTGAAGGACAACGACGGCGTGGACCAGGGCGAGGTCCACGTCTACGGCCGCATTAGCACCATCAGCGGACGCATGGTGGATCAATGGGAGAATTCCGCCAATGTCAACTTCCCGGCGGAATTGCTGCCCTCCATGGTGGACAAGAGCGCGCGCTACTGGCACGGCGCGCTGTTGAAACCCGGACGCTACAAGGTCAACTTGGTCGTCAAAGACGTCAACAGCCCCAACAAGATCGGCACCAAGGCGTTCGCCATCGTGGTGCCCACGTACAAAGACAACCAACTCTCCTCGTCCAGCATCATCCTCGCCGACAACATTGAAAAGGTCCCCGCCAAGGACGTCGGCAACGGCGCCTTCATTTTGGGTGACACCAAGGTGGATCCGGTAATGGGAGGCCTTGGCTCTCCCGCAGCTTTCAAGCAGACGCAAGCGCTCGGCATCTGGCTGCAAATCTATGGATTGCAGACCGACAAAATTAGCCACAAGCCCAATGCCACGATTCGCTACAAGATCGAGGACCTGGCCACCCTCAAAACCGTGCTGGACCATGTCGAGCCGGCCACCAGCGTCAGCAATGCCGCCAGTGAGCTGACCATCGAAAAGACACTTCCGTTGGCCAGCTTGCCTCCGAGCACCTATAGGCTTACTATTCAGGTGACGGACATCATGGACGGCCGGAGCATTACGCCGACGGCAAACTTCATCATTTTGAAATAAACACGGAGGCTTACCCCGAGCATGCGGCAACAGCGGGAAAGAACCCAGGCGGCTGTCGGAGCCTTCGTTGCGGCCGTGACGGTGTGTGCGCTTCTGCTTCCGGTTGCCGCGCAGGCGCCCAAGTCCGTTCCTGCGGTCGGCCCTACGGCCGCGCAAGTTCTGTTTCTGGCCGCCGCTGCCGCCCCGCCGGTGGTCAAGGGGAAGGGGCAGTTGCTGGGTTACGTGGTGGATGCACACGGCCTGCCCCAGGCCAGTGCCGTGGTCGAGGTGCGGCCGGCGGGGCTGCGCACCGCCCCGGTGCATCAGTTGACCTCGGCGCAGGGCTTGTTCCGGCTGCTGGACCTCGCGCCCGGTCTCTATTACGTCCAGGTAGGCAAAGGCCGGCACCTGGCCGCGCTGCAGCGAGTGCGTGTGCATGCCTCCGAGCGTGCTCTGCTGCTGGTTAATCTACCCGCGCTGCTGCAGTCGGCACGCTTCGGCCCTCCGGTCGGCATTTCCGCCGACCAAGCCTTCATCTGGGCTCTGCGCCAGGCCAGCATTTGGCGCCCGATTTTGCGCTGGGACGATCCCGCGGTGTTCGCTGTCGCCGATCGCTCCGCGCCGGTCCAGGGCTTCGTGGCCCTCACCGCTGGCGCCGGCGACAGTGCCTTCGCCGCGCCCGCGCTGGCCACCGCCTTTCAAATGTCCTCGCTCGCCCTGGGCAGCGAACGCCTCTCGCTGACCGGGGTGGTCGGCACCAATGGCCAGATCGGCGGCGCCGACACGCAAGTCACCGCCAAGCTGCAATCCGCCGACCCCTCCAACGCCGCTCGCATGAGTGTTTCGCTACGGCAAATGGAGATTCCCGCCCGCTCCGCGCTGCCGGCGCTGCGTCTGCTGTCGTTCAACTATTCCAATGCGGTCAACCTGGGCGAGCATGTTCGGGTGCAGTTCGGGTCCATGCTCAACGCGGTGAGTCTGACCGACACGGTGACCACGTTCGATCCCTACGTGCGGGTGATGGCCCAAATCAGTCCTGAAGGTGTGCTGGAGTATCGCGCCATCTCGGGCGTGCCGCCGGTGCGGTTTGACGCCGACAGCGCCAGCATGGACGATCCCACCCCGCGCGTGACCTTGGATCAGGGCCGTGCCCGCCCGGAGCGCGCCCGTCACCAGGAACTCCGCTACACCGAGAGCCTCACCCCCGCGGACACCGTCAGCGCCGCCGTCTTCCAGGATGAGTACACTCGGACGGCGGTCAATGGCGCCTTTTCGCCCAGCGGCGCGCTTCCTGACAGCGCCGAAGTGCAGGCCGATGCCTCGCTGTTGCCTGATTTGACCAGCGGCATGTTTCTTGCCGATGGCGGCAATTATGGCGGCTGGGGCTACCGCGTGGGACTGCGCCACCGCCTCGGCAACGACTGGCGCGCCATCCTCGGCTATAGCGACGGCGCCGTGCTCACGCCCGCCACCACCAACGCCGGCGCCCGCGCGCTGGCCTCCGATTTGGCTGCCGCGCCCGCTCACGCGGTCACCTTCAAACTTGCGGGCGTCATCCCCCTCACCCACACCCAACTGGTGTGCAGCTACCGCGCCTTAAGCCGGCTCGCGGCTACCGGGTTGGATCAGTACGATGACAGCTTTACCCAGAGCCGTTCCTACGCCAACGTTTTCCTCCGCCAACCGCTGCCCGGCTTCATGAGCGGAGGCGGCAGAATGGCGGCTTTGGTGGAAATTCACAACCTGCTGGCCCAGGGCTACATCCCCGTGCTCGGCAGTGACGGTCAAATGCTGTTTCTGGTGCAGTCGGCGCGTTCGCTGCGCGGCGGACTGACCATTTCGTTTTAAAACCGCCCGACGGAGCAGCGGCGGGTACCAGTACTACATCGGTCACGTGGTGGATTGGAAGCAAATTCGGCAGCGGAATCGCAAGCAGCCGCCCGGCGGCACCTGGCGGTTGAGTACGGCCGCGCTGGCGCTGCTGACGCTCACGCTGGTGGTGCTGGCGCTGTTGAATGTGCGCCAGCTCTGGGTCTACCGCCAGCCCACCGACGGCGTGCTGTGGCAGCGCACCACCGCCGGTTTGGAGGTGGCGGCGGTGGCCCGCGGCGCGGACACGCCCTTGCGGCGCGGCGACCTGCTGGCGGCCATCAACGGGCAGTTGCTGGCCACGCCGGACGGGGTTGCCCGCCGCCTCTACGCCGCCGGCATCGGTGGCAGCCTCAACGACACGGTGTTGCGCGGCTCGCGCCTGCTACGTTTGGCCGTGCCGGTGCGAGCTGCGCGCCCGCCGCTGGCGCGCTACGCCTTTCTGGAAGGCGTCGGTCTACTCTATCTGGCCATCGGTTTGTTCGTGTTTTACCGGCGCCGTTCGGCGCCACTGGCACTGCCGTTTTATCTGTTTTGCCTGGCTTCGTTCGCGCTGTTGAGTTTCCATGTGACCGGCAAGCTCAACGTGTTTGACCAAACCGTGTTCTGGATCAATGAAGCCGGTTTGTTGGCCGCGCCCTGCGTGTTGCTGGAGTTCGCCTGGCGTTTCCCCGGCACGGCTTCTCCGCGCGCCGCCGCCGCCCGCCTGCTGCGTTGGCTGGCCTATGCGCCTGCCGTATTGCTCGGTCTGGCGGAGGTGGCGTTGGCTACGGGTGCGATTTGGTTGCCGGTGAGCGTGAGCGCCCTGCAGGGTTTGCTCGACCGCGCCGCCTACCTCCTGCTGGCTGCATATTTCCTGGCCGCAATCGTTTTGTTTTACCGCCGGACTCATCATGCCAACGCCCGGGTTGCCACCCAGGCCCGGGTGATGGCGCGCGGCACCCTGTTGGCGCTGGGACCATTCCTGGTTCTCTACATCGCGCCCTACCTGGCCGGTTTCGACCTGCCGCGTTGGGCCAACGTTTCGGTGATCTCGCTGGTGCTGGTGCCGCTGGCGTTCGCCTACGCCATCTGGCGGCATCATCTGCTCGAGGCCGAAATTGTCTTTCGCCGGGGCGTGGTTTACACCCTCGCCACCGTGCTGGTGGTGGGCGCGTACTGGGGCGTGATCGGCCTGGCCGGCATCCTGATCCACTCGCGTCTGCCCACTTGGGGATGGGCGGGCTGGCTGCTGGCGATTGTCGTCACCGCGCTGCTGTTTGAACCGGTCAAGCGCTGGCTGCAGGAGCGCCTGGATCGCAGCTTTTACCGCGAGCGCTACGACTATCGCCGCACCTTGATGGATTTTGGGCGGCAAATCAATGCCCAGCCCGACCTCGACACGTTGCTCCAACTGGTGCCCGAGCGGCTGGCGCAGACGCTGGAGATCGAGCAGGTGGCGCTGTTCCTGGCGCCCGCTCCCGGAGAGCCCGCCGCCGGTTTCGTGCTGGCCCGGGCGCGCCGCGCCTCCATCGGCAGCTTGGATCTCGCCTTTCTGGACTGGTTCCACCGCGCCGACGCGGAGCGCTTGTTCTTCGAGAACCCGCGCGGCGCCGCCCGCAGCCTCGGTCTGCATTATTTTCTGCCCTGCCAGCGCCAGGGCCGTACCGCCGCCGTGATCGGCCTGGGCAAAACTACGGCCGGCGATTTCCTGAGTAGCGAAGACCTGGAGCTGGTCGAAACCCTGGCCGGCTATCTCGCCATTGCCATCGAGAACGCTCGCCTCTACGACACTCTGCGGGGCAAGGCGGAGGAATTTCAGCGCCTCAAAGACTTTAACGAGAACATCGTCGAAAGTATTCAGGTGGGCGTGGTGGCGACTGATCTCCAGGGCCGCGTCGAGAGCTGGAATGCGCAAATGGAACTGCTGGTGGCCCTGCCCCGCGCTCAGGCTCTCGGCCGCCCTCTGGCCGGGCTCCTGGGTGAAGATTTTGCGCATGAGTTTGCGCACGCGGCGGCCCACGGCGGCATCCATGCCCAGCGCAAATTCCGCATGACGGCGACGGGCAGCAGCGAGCCCGCTGCCGCACGCATCGTCAATCTCGCCGTGGCCCCGCTGGTCACCGCGCGCTTCGAGCGGGTCGGCCATATCGTGCTGCTCAGCGATGTCACCGCCGAGGTGGAAATGGAGCAACGCCTGATCCAGGCCGACCGCCTGCGTTCGGTGGGCTTGCTGGCCGCCGGCGTCGCCCACGAGGTCAATACCCCGCTGGCGGTGATCTCCAGCTACACGCAGTTGCTGGCCAGGCAAACTCCCGCCTCCGATCCACGCGCGCCGGTGCTCGACACCATCACCCGGCAGACGTTCCGTGCGTCGGAAATCGTCGCCAACCTGCTCAATTTCTCGCGCACCGGCGCGGCACAATTTCAGCCGGTCGAGCTCAATGCCGTGGTGCGCGACACCATGGCGCTGATCGAGCATCCGCTGCGCAGCGCCGGCGTCCACGTCGTGACCTCCCTCGATCCGGCCGGCGTGCAGGTGCTCGGCGATGGCGGCAAGCTGCAACAGGTGTTTCTCAACCTGATCCTCAACGCCCGCGATGCCATGCCGCGCGGCGGCACGCTGCGCCTGTCAACCGGCAGCGGCGCCGGCGACAGCGCGTGGGTCGAAATCTCCGACACTGGCATGGGCATTCCACCCGAGCTGCACCATCGTATCTTTGATCCCTTCTTTACCACCAAGCCCGCCCGTGGCTCACGCCAACTGGGAGACTCCGTGAGCGCCCGCGCGGGCTCCAGTAGAAAGTGGTCCGGCCACCCTTCCGCCAGCGCCAGCATGAGCACCGGCACCGGCCTCGGGCTGGCGGTGACCTACGGCATTGTCGAGGAGCATTGTGGTTCGATCCAGGTGCACAGCGAGCCCGGCCGCGGCGCGGCCTTTCGGATTGAGCTTCCCCGGTTGCTTCCCGAGCGCGTGGCCGCGCCCGCGCTGGCGGTCTAGCCCATGTCGCTGACCGTTCATCCGCCGCGCCGGCCTGCTGTGGGAGAGTCCACCTCGTCGGCCGCCCGCATCCTGATCGTGGATGACGAGCCCGCCATTCGCGAAAGCCTGCAGGCTCTGTTCCGCGCCAGCTGTGATGGGGACAGTTTCGCGGTGGCCGTGGCCGCCGATGCCGAAACCGGCTGGCTGGCCTTTCAAGCGGACGTGTTTGATCTGGTGCTGCTCGACGTGGCCTTGCCCTCCGGCGGTGCTTCACCCTCCCCCGACGGCGGCCTGGGCCTCCTGCGCCGCTTGCGCGAGGTTTCCGACGTCCCGGTCATCATGATCTCTGCCTACGCCACCGTCGAGCTGGCAGTGCAGGCCATGCAGGCGGGCGCGCAGACCTTTCTGCAAAAGCCCTGGAACAATGACAAGCTGCTGGCCGACGTTCGCGCCGCCATCGCCGCCGCCCGCGTCAGCCAGGAAAACCTCCAACTCAAGCGCGCCCTCAAGCAGCGCTACAGCTTCGAAAACATCATCGGCAAGAGTGAGGCCATGCTGCGCGTGTTTGACTGGGTGGCCCAGGTCGCCCCCAGCCGCTCCACCGTGCTGCTGCAAGGGGAGAGCGGCACTGGCAAAGAGGTCATCGCCAAGGCGATCCACGCCAGTTCCCCCCGCGCCGAGGCGCCGTTCGTGCCCGTCAACAGCGGCAGCATGGCCACCGACTTGCTCGAATCCACCCTGTTTGGCCATGTTCGTGGCGCCTTTACGGGTGCCATCGCCCCCAAAAAGGGTCTGTTCGAGATGGCCGACCGGGGCACCATTTTCCTGGATGAAATCGGCAATATGAGCCTCGAGACGCAGGCCAAAATCCTGCGGGTGCTGCAGGACCGCCGCTTTATGCGCCTGGGTTCGGTGGACGAGGTCCAGGTGGATGTGCGCGTGATCGCTGCCACCAACGTCAACCTCAGAACCATGGCCGCCGACGGCAAGTTCCGCGAGGATCTGTTCTACCGCCTCAACGTCCTCAGCCTCACCCTGCCGCCGCTGCGCGAGCGTCGCGAGGATATTCCCTTGCTGGCCGGGCACTTCCTCGCCCGCTATGCCGCCGAAAACAGGCTTCCGCCCCGCCGTCTCTCGCCCGATGCCCTGCGCTGCCTGCTTGACTATCAATGGCCGGGCCACGTCCGCGAGCTGGAAAACGTCATCGAGCGCGCCGTCGTGCTCTCCACTTCGCCCCTCATCGGACCCGACCTGCTGCCCGACATCATCACGGGCGAGCGCGGCGCCATCCCCGCCCCGGCCGGCGAGCGTAGCCCGCAATCGCTGTTTGCCATCGTGGACGACTTCGAGCGCCGCCTCATCATGGACATGCTGGAGCAGACCCGTGGCCGCCAGACCGAGGCCGCCGAACGCTTCCAGATCCCAGTCAGCACGCTCAATCAGAAAATCAAGCGCCACGGCATTGACGTCAAGGCGATCGCCGCTAAAACCACTTAGCGCCAAAGTTGGAGAAGTTGCGGCGCATCCAAATCTTGTGCTAGCTTGCGCTTATGAAGACAAGATGGGTGCTCGCTGCCTTACTCGTGCTGGCACTCGGAACGCTCGACGCACAGACGCCGAAGATTCCCATTTTTCAGGCGGCTTCGCGTTTGGTGCTGGTCAATGTTATCGTCCGTGGCAAACCTGGCGCAGCAACCAATTTGACACAACGCGATTTCACGATCAGCGATCAAGGCAAGCCCCGTTCCATCGGCGTGTTTTCGCTGCACGCGGCCGCCACCGCGCCTGCAGCCGCCGGAGCCAAGCCCTTATCGCCGGATACGTTCTCCAACCTGCCCCAGTTCGGCGCCACGCCGCCGCGCAGCATCACGATCGTGCTGCTCGACAACTTGAACACGCTGTACGGCAGCACGGCCGAGCCCAACAATTCCAAGCCCCGGTGGATGGAAGACCTGGCGCTGGCGAATGACAGGAATCATTTAGCTCAATATCTCCAACACTTGCAGCCGCAGGACCGTGTCGCCATTTATGGACTCCGCCACCAACTGCACATTTTGTGCGACTTCACCTGCTCGCGAAGCCAACTGCTCGCACTGGTGAAGGGCTACGACACCGGCTCGGTCACCAGCCGCACCATGGTCGAGCCTGACGCCCTGTGGGATCGCGCATTGCCCGCGATTGACAAGCCTTCCGATGCCGCGCGGATGCGGCTGGCAGGCGCGGCGAACGAGAATCGCAGCGCGGAAACGCTGGCGGCACTGCGTGCGGTCGCCGCCCACGTGGCCAATGTCCCAGGACGCAAAAACCTCGTCTGGCTGACTTCAGATTTGACGGTTTCGCCCAAGGCGATGGCGCGCATTCTCACGCCCGCCGATATTGCGGTCTATCCCATTGATGGGCGCGGGCTGCTAGCCGCGCGTGTGCCCGTATCGGTAATGTCGGGCTCGGAAGATGAAGACAATGTCTCTGGCGCAGCCGGTTTCAACACGCCCAGCGCTGCTCCCTTGCCTCCCGGCCTGGTCCAGATGGATGAACTAGCCGAGCGCACCGGCGGCCGCGCCTTTGTCAACACCAACAATCTCACCGGCGCCATCCGCAGCGCCGTAGAGGATTCCCAAATCACCTGCACGCTCGGGTTCTATGTGAATGCCAGCGACCTCGACGGCAAATTTCACATGCTCAAGGTCAAAATCGACCGCAAAGGCCTGCGCCTGCGCTACGCCCGTTCTTACCTGGCTTACGAGTCTCAGTCCCCCTCGCAGGGTCGCGACCAGGCCGGCATCGTCAGCGCATTGCGCAGCCCGCTGGCGTCTTCGGCAATTCCGGTCTTCGCCCGCGTTCAACGCGCCAACCAGCCGGCGCCGGGCACCCTGCGCATCACCGGAGACGTTGACCTGCACAACGTGCGGTTGGTGCAGCAAGGTGCGGTGCGCACCGGCAGCGTGTCCATTGCGGTTTTCCTGCAGAATCAGGCAGGCCAGGTCCTGCAGCATTCCGAAAACACGATCCACATGCGATGGACCGCATCCGCATACGGCCGCGAGCTTCAGTCGGGCCTGATGTTCCGGCAAACCGTCCAGCCAGCATCCGGAGCGACCATGCTGCGCATCGTGGTCCAGGATCCGGCCACGTCGCTGGTGGGTACGGTCATCATTCCGTTGGTAGACGTGAAGTAGTAACGTCTCAATGCTACAGACGAGTGAGGCTCCATGATGCTGCAGGATCTTAGAGTCGCCGCGCGCACGCTGCGCAACAATCCGGTATTCACCATCGCCGCGGTGGTCACGATCGCGCTCGGGATCGGCGCGAGCACGGCCATCTTCGGCGTCACCAGCGCGGTCCTGCTGCGGCCCCTCCCGTATAAGAACCCGGGGCGGCTGGTGATTGCCTGCATGGACCTGCGCGCGCGCCATGTCCGTGATTTTCCTTTTTCCAACGAAGACTTTCTTGACATGCGCGACCAGACGAAGAGCGCCTTTCAGGGTTTCGCCGGCGTCTTCACGTCGCGGGTGATCCTGCCGGCGCTCGACGGCACGCCCGAGCAGGTGCGCGTCGCCGTCGTGACCACCAACTTCTTCCGACTGACGGGCGCCCGCATCGCGCTCGGCCGCGATTTTACCGCTCCGGATGGCCTGCCGCAACCGCCGCCCCCGCCGCCGGGGGCGCAGAGCGCCCCGGCGGCGCGCCTGCCGGCGATGGCGATATTGAGCTACAGCTACTTCGAGCAACGCTTCGGTGGCAACCCGGCGATTCTGGGGCATGCCATGCCCACGCAAGGCGGCCCGGAGCCGGTCATCGTCGGCGTTCTGGAGCCGCATTTCCGGCTCTACCTGCCCCCCGAGGCTCAGGTGCTGCCCGATCCCCAGATCTGGTTCGCCAACCGCCTGAGTTACAACAACCGCAACCGCGATTCTGTTTCGATCCACGCCATCGGACGGCTGAAGCAGGGCGTGACGTTTACGCAGGCGCAGGACGCTGTGGATCGCGTGGCCGCGGTGACCCGCGAACATTTCCTGATTGAGCGTACCGCCGGCTATGCCATCCGGCTGGAGCCGCTGCTCGGCTACGTAGTTTCACAGGTACGGCCGGCCATCGAGGCCTTGATGGGCGCGGCCATTTTTCTGCTGCTCATCGCCTGCGCGAACGTGGCGAACCTGTTGCTCGTGCGGGCGTCAGTGCGGGAACGCGAACTGGCCCTGCGGGCGGTGATGGGGGCGAGCCGCTGGCGCCTGATCCGCCAGATGCTGATGGAGGCGCTGCTGCTCGCGGTGCTGGGCGCCGCGGGCGGACTTGTGCTGGCCTGGGCGGGGATGCACGAGCTGCTGGCCATCGCGCCCACAACGTTGCCCCGCTTGGCGACGATTCGCATTGACGGTCCGGTGCTGCTGTTTACAGCCCTTGCGGCCCTGGCGGCCGCTGCGATTGTCGGGATGCTCTCCGCCTGGCGGGCATCGCGCCCGGAAACGCTCGCCGTGCTGCGCGGCGGCGGCCGCACCGAGGGCCTGGCCCAAGCGGGCATGACGCGCCGCGTGGTCGCGGCCATCGAGGTGGCGCTGGCGTTCGTGCTGCTCGTCGGGTCGGGGCTGATGTTCCGCAGCTTTCGCGATCTGGAGCACACCAACCCGGGTTTCGATCCCCAGGGCCTGCTGACCTTCCAGATCCTGGGTGGCAGGGGCGGCAATCCAGCCGCGCGCGCCGCCGAAGTGCGCCAAACCCGGCAGGCGCTGCAAGCGATTCCCGGTGTGCAAAGTGTCTCCGCTACGCGCCCTCTGCCGCTGGCCGGCGGATTTAGTCCGATTCGCTGGGGCAACCTGGATGCGGGCGAAAATGCCAACCTGTATCAGGCAACTGACTTTCAATTCGTACTGCCCGGCTACTTCGAGACCATGCACATTCCGTTGCTCGCGGGCCGAACCTTTACCGAAGCCGACAACCAGCCGGGCCGCAGCGTTGTGGTCGTCGACCAGGAGCTGGCGCGCAAAGCCTTCCCGCACGGCGATGCGGTGGGGAAGCAAATTTTGATTCGGGTTGCCACGCCCCAGCCCGTCCCGGTCGAGATCATTGGCGTTGTCGCCCACTCGCGCGACGAGTCTCTGGCTGTGCCGGGCCGCGAACAGGTGTATTTCACCGATAGCTACGTTGGATCAGGCGTCGTGAACAACTGGGTGATCCGCGGCGGAGGCAATGTGGCGGGCTTGAGCCAGGAGGTGCGCGCCACAATCAAGCGCCTGAACCCCAATCTGCTGGTGACCGGGATGCAGCCGATGAATGCTCTGGTGGCTACCATGCAAGCCAGCACGCGCTTCTCGCTGCTGCTGATCGGCGTGTTCGCGGTGATCGCGCTGCTGCTCGCCGCCGTCGGCCTCTATGGCGTGCTGGCGACCGCGGTGCGGCAACGGACGGCCGAATTCGGCGTGCGCATGGCCCTTGGCTCTGAGCCCGCCGGCATCTTCCGGCTGGTCGTCGGGCAGGGACTGCGGCTGACCGTCGTCGGCATTGTCGCCGGCCTCATGGCCGCCGTGGCGTTGACGCGCCTGATCAGCTCTCTGCTGGTGGGTGTAACGCCGACCGATCCGGTGACGTTTGCCGCGGTGGTGGTCCTGTTTTTCGTGATCGCCACCCTCGCCTCGTGGCTGCCGGCATGGCGCGCCTCCCGGCTCGATCCGAACGCCGCCCTGCGCGAGCAGTAGAGGCGGCGGGCAGCCGCGCCAACAATTAGAGCGAGGGGTTCTGAAGGGCGTCCAGACGCTGCATCGCCACCCAGTAGTGGCGGGCCTGGAAGGCGTTGAGTTTCAGCAACTCGTGGTCGAGGCCACTCGAGGGATGTACCCAGCGCGCGAAGCGCACCAGCTGGAAGTAGCTCTGCAGCCAGAATTCCTGCCGCAGATACACCGCCGGTGCAATGTGCGCGACCTTGGCGTGGATGAACTGGAAGTCCTCCACCAGCCGCACCCGCTCCGGCAGCACCGCTTCGCGGTGCAGGCGGTCCAGTTCGGTCATGTCGGCGTCGGTTACCTTTACGTGCGCCAGCGAGAAAATCGAGTAAGCCAGCACCGAAAACGCCAGTGCCAGCGTGATGATCGAGAGCGTGAGTGAACCATCTACCATGATGCCACCTCCCGCAGACCCTCCGTCAACGGTGCCACTGCCTTCCATTCCGTCCGCTCCGGCTCCGGTACCCAGAGCGAGTAGGCGATCAGAGCGACAAAGGCGGGCGCGATGAGCGGCAGAACATAGAGACTCAGTGCGTGGAAAATGCCAGGGAAAATCGCCGCCAGCGAGTAGGCGATTGCGTTCGAGCTGTACATCACGCTGAAGCTCAGGACGATGCGCCGGAAGCGCAGGCCCGGGGCCCGCATCAGGTTCATGCCGGCGAATAGCACGACCGCCAGCAGCATGCCGAGCAGAGCGAAATTCTGCTCCAGCTCCATCACCACATGGAAGAACCCGCCACGCGCCAGATAGACGACGGCCGCGCTGCCCACCGACACGCCGGTAAACAACAGAATGGCGGTCAGGCGCAGCCGCGGCAGCTTCATCGCCGTTCTTTCAAAGGCGAGCTCGACCAGCCGTGCCAAAACGATAAAGCCGAACAGGCTGCCGGTCAGGTCACACAGGAAATACGCGTAGGCGTATTGAAGGGAGCTGAAGCCGAAGCGAAACAGGAGCACCTGGGCGAACAGGTTCCCGCACAGCACGAGGGCGAAATACCAGCGCAGCCACAGCAGCCCGCGGTTAAGGCCGCGACGGAACGTCGCCGCCAAGGCCACAAGCTCGGCGAGCGCACCCAGCAGCCAAACTGCAAGCGAGAAACTCACGCTTGCAGTCTAGCTCTCCAGGGCAGAAAAGCAAGGAAATACTGCCTGACTGGGCGGGAGGAGACTAGTTGCTGCCGCGGGGGATGGGCGGCACCGGTCCGCTCATGCAGCACCGGAACGCGGTGCTGGCGGTTTGCACCACAGGAGCCGAAGCCTGGACGTTGCTGTTCAGCAAGTTGCTCATTCCAAACGTTGCAGCCAACAGGGCCAAGGTGAAGGTAACGGCAGCGAGTTTCGATTTCACGTGTTCTCTCCTAAACTTTTCGCGCTGCGGTGCCGATATTGCGTTTAGCCCGCTTCCGCCCCGCCTGCGCGTCTGAACCTAACAATGACCTGCCTTCAGGGATTTCTCCAGCTAAAAATACACCTTTTCCAAGCCCGGATTACTGTATTTATTAGTAATTTCTAATAAAAGGTCCAAAAATGTCACAATTTTGTTACAATTGGGCCTCGCCGATGGCCCGGAATCAGCCCTCCAGGTCCGGGACCCGGCCCTCCAAACGCCGCACCAGCGCGGCATACACCCCCACCGCCGCCGCCAGCTCGGCCTTTTCGATATACTCCCCCTCGGTATGGGCCACGTGGATCGAACCGGGGCCGTACAGCAGCGGCACGCCCCAGCGGCCGAGGTTGGCAATGTCGGTGCCGAAGGCCACGATGCCGGTCTCAAAGCCCTCGACCGTCGCCAGCCGCAGGGTGGGCAGCTCGAGCACGAACTCGTGTTCGACCTCACCCGCCAGCGCCGCCTTCAGCGCCGCCCGCACCGCTTCGCCGTCTGAGACCAGGCGGAACATCAGCTCGGCTGAGGCGTGGTCAGCGATGACGTTGGGAGCGCGGCCGCCGGCGATGGTGCCGATGTTCAGCGTGGTCGGCCCCAGCACGTCATCGTGCGGTAGCTGCAGCTCCTGGAGGCGGGCCAGCGCGGCCAGAAGTTTGTCAATGGCCGACTCACCCAGTTCTGGATAGGCGGAGTGCGCGGCGCGCCCGTGCGCGCTGAGCTTGACCCGCAGCACCCCCTTGCCGGCGCGGATGAGCTTGCCCTCGGTGGGCTCGCCGTCAATCAGAAAGCAGACGCCTTGTGGGGCGCGCGCATTGGCGGCTAGAGCGCCGGCGCTGTCGCGCTCCTCGCCGGCTACGAACAACAGCCCAAAATCGCCCGCCCCTTCCGCGGCCAGCCTGAGCGCGGCAAAGATTTGCGCTGCGGCAATGCCTTTGGCGTCGCAGGCGCCCCGGCCGTATAGCCGCGTGGCCTCTTCCCGGCTGGGGAAAAAAGGCGGTACCGTGTCCAGGTGCGTGCTCAGCACCACCCGGGGCGAGCCCCTGCGGGCAAACACATTGTCGCGGCCGGGCGCGACCGGCCAGATCTCGACCGCGTCGAAGCTGCCACTGGCGCGCAAAAATTCCGCCACCAGCGCGGCCACCTCGCCCTCGCGCCCGGTGGTCGAGTCCACATCCACCAGGGCGCGCGTAAAGGCAAACAGATTATCTTCAGAAGATATGGCACGCATTCTGCACGGCACCTTCCCCGGCCCGGCCGGCAAGATCGAATACATCTTAAACGAGACTGCCGGCGCGCCCGCCGCGCGCGCGGCGGTGGTGGCGCATCCGCATCCGCTGTACCGCGGCAGCATGCATACGCGCATCGTCTTTCACGCCGCCAAAACCCTGACGGCGCTGGGCCTGCCCACGCTGCGCTTCCACTTCCGCGGCGTGGGGCAAAGCGAGGGACGCTACGATCACGGCGGCGGTGAGCGGGACGACCTGCGCGCCGCCATGGCCTTTCTGCGGTCGCGCTATCCGCTGCCGCTGGTGCTGGCCGGCTTTTCCTTTGGCGCCACCATGGTGGTCAGGCTGCTGGCGGAGGAGACCCATCCCGAGGTGGAGCAGGTGGTACTGCTGGGGCTGCCCGTGGATAGCGGTCCCCTTCCCACTGCCTGGGCGTGGCGCGGCCCCAAACTCATGATTTCGGGCGACCACGACCAGTTCGCCCGTGTGAGCTCACTGGAGGCCTATTTCGCCGCTCTGCCCGAGCCCAGGCAACGCGTCTGGATTCCGGGCGGGGATCATTTTCTGAGCGGCTACATGGAAGAATTCCGTACCACGCTGGCGAACCAGCTACACTGATCTCACACGATACCGGAGGAAGGCGTTGCGAATCGGCGTTCTGGGCTCGGGTCAGATGGGTGGCGCAGTGGGGAAAAGTCTTGCGCGCGCCGGCCATGAGGTGGTATTCAGCTACTCCCGTAGCAAGGGCAGACTCGCCAAACTGGCCGCCGAAGCGGAGGGCGAAGCGCGGGCCGGCACGATCGCGCAGGCGGTGCAGAGTGCCGACGCGATTTTCATTGCCGTGCATTGGTCACAGGTGGATGACGTGCTGGATCAGGCCGGGGATTTGGTGGGCAAGACGGTGATGACCTGCACGCTGCCCATGGACACCGAAAGTATCCGTCTCATTCTCGGCACTATCACCTCGGGCGCCGAAGAGATGGCCAAAAAGATCCCCCAGGCGCATGTCGTCAGCGCCTTCAACACGATTCCCAGCGAAGTGCTGCCAGGTGTGCTTGCGGCGCGGCACGCGGTGCCGCGGCCTCAACTGCTGTATTGCGGCGATCATCGCGGCGCCCGGCAGTTGACCGCGCAGCTCATTGCCGACGTGGGTTTTGATCCAGTGGACGCCGGCCCGCTCGCCAGCGCGCGCTTCACCGAACCGTTCGGGCTGTTGGTCGCCAAGCTCGCCTACAGCGGTACGCAGGAGCCGCAGCTCACCTACCGCTTTGAGCGCCTGGAGCCGTAACCCACCCCCTCAGCGCGTCAGCTTCCATTGAGCGTCATGCCCAGGCTCTTCATCTTGCGGTAGAGGTGGCTGCGCTCCAGCCCCAGCACTTCGGCGGTGCGCGTCATGTTGCCGGAGTTTTCCTCCAGCTTGCGCAGAATGAATTCGCGCTCGTAGGCCGCCCGCGCCTCGTGCAGCGAGCTGAAATCGGCGTCGGCTTTGTGCCCACGCCGCAACAGCGGCGGCAGATGGCGCGCCTCGATCACCCGCGCGCCCGGGTTCAGGATGGCAATGCGCTCGACCAGGTTTTTGAGCTCGCGCACGTTGCCCGGCCAGTTGTAGGCGCCCAGCGCCGCCAGCGCATCGGCGCTGAAGTCGTGGCATTTGCGCCCGTAGGCGCTCGCAAACTCGGAAAGAAAATGCCGCGCCAGCAGCGGGATGTCCTCCTTGCGCTCGCGCAGCGGGGGCACGACAAAGGGAATGACGTTCAGCCGGTAAAACAGGTCCTCACGGAAGTTGCCGTGGGCGATCTCCTGCTCCAGGTTCTTGTTGGTAGCGGCCACGATGCGGGCGTCGGTGGTGGTCTGGACACTGCTGCCCAGCACCTCGAAGCGCCCCTCGTCGAGGGTGCGCAGCACCTTGGCCTGGGTCTTCAAGCTCATATCGCCCACTTCGTCGAGAAACAAGGTGCCCTGGTCGGCGCGGCTGAACTTGCCTTCCTTGGCCTCCTGCGCGCCGGCAAACGCCCCCTGCACGTGGCCGAACAGTTCGCTTTCGATCAGCTCCTCGGGGATGGCGGCGCAGTTCAGCTCCACAAACAAGCCCTGCCGCCGGTCGCTGTGGGCGTGCAGCGCCCGCGCCACCAGTTCCTTGCCCGCCCCGCTTTCGCCGTAGATCAGCACCCGCCCCTGGGTGGGCGCCATGATGGCAATTTGCTGGCGCAGCGCCCGTACCGGCACGCTTTCGCCGATCAGCGCCGCGGCGACGGCAAAATGCTGGCGCAGGTGACGGTTTTCCCGCCGCAGTTGCCGCTGCTCGAGGGCGTGGCGCACGGTGAGCAGCGTTTTTTCAATGGTCAGCGGCTTTTCCAGAAAGTCGAACGCGCCCAGCTTGGTCGCCTTGACCGCGCTTTCCACGCTCCCATGGCCGCTAATCACCACCACCTCGGGCGGCGCCGTGCGTTTTCCGATGCGGCCCAGCAACTCCAGCCCGTCCAGGTCGGGTAGCCAGATGTCGAGCAGCAGCAGGTCGCAGGGATGCTCGTCGAGCTCGCGCTCGCAGGTGGCGGCATCGCCGGCCGTGCGCACCGCGTAACCCTCGTCGCGGAGCACGCCGCTGAGCGAGTTGCGAATCCCCTGCTCGTCATCTACAACCAGAATCGCCGCCCGCGCCATGGTTCTCAGATTAGAACAAAACCGGTTGTGCTGGCGCCCGTCGGGTAATCCACCCGCCGCTTTTCCCGTTGGGCTCGAGATTACTCCGCCAGCGGCAGTTCAACAATGAAGCGCGCCCCCAGCGGTTGGTTGTCCTCGGCGCGCAGCGTGCCCCCGTTTTCCTCGACGATGCGCTGCACGATCGCCAGGCCGAGTCCGCTGCCGCGCTGCTTGGTGGAGTAGTAGGGTAAAAACAGCCGCTGTTTGTCGCCTGCCGGCAGTCCGTGCCCGGTATCGGCGACCACCGCCTCCACGCTGCCGTCGGCCTGCTGGGTGGCCAGGCTGAGCTGTCGGTAGCTGGAATGGCGCATGGCCTCGGCGGCATTGTCAATCAGGTTCAGGAACACGCGTTTCATGTCCTCCGCGTCCAGCCTGAGGCGGGGCAGGTTCGCCTCCCAGGCGGTGCGGATTTCAATGCCCTCCAGGCGGCCATCGAAGCTGCGCAGCGCCTTTTCCATGATGGCATTCAGGTCGCAGGGTTCCGGCTGCGCGTGGGGGAAGCGTGCGAAGGCACTGAATTCGTCCACCAGCCGTTGCAGCGAGCGGACTTCCCCCTCGATGGTGACGGCGCATTCGCGCAATACGTCGTTGCCGCCGCCGTCGGGCGGCAGGCGCCGCAAAATGCGCTGCGCGGAAAGCGCAATCGGTGTGAGCGGGTTTTTGATCTCGTGGGCGATGCGCTGGGCGACCTCGCGCCAGGCCGCGGTCTTCTGGATGCGCAGCAGGTCGGTCAGGTCCTCCAGCACCAGCACGTAGCCGGCCCAGGCGCGGCGCTGGCCGTGCAACGCGGTGGGCTCGCTGCCGCTGGCGGCAATGGCCGCTGCCGTGGCCGCCAGCGTCAGCGTCCGCCCGCCGCCCACCGGCACCTCCAATTGGCCGCTGGCGGAAGGCCAGCGCTCGGCTTTGCGCAACAGGTGGTGGACCTCGCGCAAGCTGGCGCCGTCAAACAGATTCTCCAGCCGTTCCGGGGCTTCCGAACGCCCAAATAATCGTCCCACCGCCGGATTGACCCGCTCGATGCGGTAGCCGCGGTCGAGCGAGAGCACCGCCGAGGGAGTGTTTTCCAGCAGGGTCTCGGTGTAGCGGCGCCGCGCTTCCAGCTCTTGGCGCGACGCTTCAATCTGGGCCCGGTTGGTCTCCAGCTCCGCGGCCATGCGGTTGAAAGAGTCCACGAGCAGGCCAATTTCATCCTGGCCGCGCGGCACCGGCGGTCGCACCCGGTAGGCCAGGTTGCCGCGCGAAATCTCCTGGGTGGCCGCCGCCAGCTCGCCCATGGGCACCGTCACCTGCTTGGAAAGCACCAGCGCCATCCACGTCGCCCCGAACAACACCGCCAGGGTCAGCAGCGACAGATAGCCGGTGTAGATCAGCCGCAGCGATTTGCGCTGCTGCGTCAGGCGTTCGTAGCGGTCGCGGTCGCGCGCCAGGCGCGAAATTTGCGCGGTGATGGCGGTGGGCATGGGCATGCCCACCACCACCGCGCCGCCACCGGGCAGGGCCGCACGCGTGGTCATGTAGCTGCGGCTAGCGATGACCACCGGCTCGGTGCTGGCGGAGGTGCGCGCCTGGGGGCGATAGTGGGCGGGAAGCTGGAAGCCGCGCAGCAGGTCTCCGCCGGCATTGACGACGGCCGCGAACCCGCCCTGCAGCGTGACCTGCCGCCGCGCCAAAGCCGCCTCGATTCCGGCCCCGTCCCGCTTCCGCAGCGCATCCCGCAGCGCCGGGTTGGCGGCGAGGGCACGCGCCTCGTCTTGCGCGTTTTCGCTCACGAAGCGCGTCAGCAGGTCAAGCGTCTGCTGGTTATCGTCGCGCACGGTCACCACCGGCTGGCTGAACCACTTGTCCAGCGTGCGGTTGATCAACCCATAGGTGAAGCCGAACATGCAGATTACCGGCGTCATGCTGAGCGCCAGGGCGCCGATCACCAGCCGCGTTTTGAAGCGTGCGCCGATGACATTGGCGCGCCGCTCCGCCTGCAGCCGGACAATCTGCCGCACCAGCACCAGCGCCAAAATGACCGTGGCCAGAAAGCTCAGCGCCGACAGAATGAACAACAGCCACGTGTGGCTGGGGCTGGGCTGGAAATGCAGGCTGAAGGCCTGCGGCCAGAACAGCACCACCACCACGACAAGCAGCGCCGCAGCCATCGCCGCGACCCGCCGTGAGCGCGGACTGCCCGGCAGCCGCCGCGGGCCCGGTGTCGCCGCCTTGGAAGCGCCTGGGCTCATGGCTACGGCAGCAGCGGCTGCAGCGGACAGTGACCGCAGTCGGGATGGTGTTTCCGGCAATAGCGCTTGGCAGTTTCCACGAGCAAGGCGTGCAGGTCACGGCATTGCCGAGCTGGCAATGCCGCCGCCGTGGCGGCCGCAAGCGCCAGCCGGTGCCGGCCGAAAATCCGGCGTGTGTACGCGTCTACGATGAAGCGGGCATGTCTGCCCGCGAAGACCAGCACCGCGTCAGTGGTCTCCGGACCGAAGCCTTCCAGGGCCAGCAGTTGCCGCCGCGCCTCCGCGGTGGGCTGGCTGAACAAGCGGTGCAAGCTGCCGCCATGGGTGGCGTCGAGCCAAGCCACAAAACCTTTCAGGCGCCGTGCCTTCTGCCGCCAGGCGCCCGAGCTTCGGATCAGCCTGCCCAGTTCGGCTTCGCTCAGTCCGCGTACACCCGCCAGTGACAACTTGCCGGATCCTTTCAGGGCCGCCAGGGCCAGCACCACGTTGGTCCAACGGGTGTTTTGCACCAGCAACGCGCCCGCGATCATTTCAAACCGGCTGTGCGCCGGCCACCAGCGCTCCAGATCCAGGCCGGCGAAATGCCGGCGCAGTCTTTGCTCGTAAGCTTGCCAAGGGTGCTCCACAACCCTCCTTCTCCCGCAGTTTAGCCCAGGGCGACGCCCCGCCACCGGCGCTGGCGATGCTGATAGCATTAAATGCGGAGGACTGGCAATGCCCCTGCGGGTTGGCATCAACGGCTTCGGACGGATCGGCCGCAACTTCTTCCGTGCTTCCCTGGGCCGCGGGGAATTTGAAATCGTCGCGCTCAACGACATCACCGCGCCGGCGATGCTGGCGCACCTGCTCCACTACGACTCCATCCTGGGCAATCTCCATGCCGAAGTGACGGCGGGCGACAACTGGATCGAGGTCAATGGCCGCCGCATCCCCATCTCCGCGCAGCCGGATCCCGTCCAGCTCGATTGGTCCGCCCACGGTGTGCAGGTGGTGGCTGAATGCAGCGGCAGGTTCAGCACCGCCGAGGGCGCCGCCAAGCACCTGCGCGGCAGTGTGGCCAAGGTGGTGGTCTCGGCGCCCGCCGCGGGCGCGGATGTCACGCTGGTGCTGGGCGTCAACGACGCCGCTTACGATCCCGCCCGCCACCGCATCATTTCCAATGCCAGTTGCACCACCAACTGCCTGGCGCCGGTGGCCAAAGTGCTGCACGATAATTTTCGCATCGTCAGCGGCGCCATGACCACCGCGCATTCCTACACCAATGATCAGCGGCTGCTGGACCTGCCGCACAAGGACAAGCGCCGCGCGCGCGCCGCCGCCTTCAATCTCATTCCCACCTCCACCGGCGCCGCCAAAGCGATTCACCTGGTGATCCCTGAACTCGAGGGCAAGCTTGACGGCTTTGCCCTGCGGGTTCCCACCCCCGATGTTTCCGTCGTCGATTTGGTCGTGTGGGTCGAGCGCCCCACCACCGCCGCGGCGGTCAACGCCGCCTTCCGCGCCGCCGCCGAGGGCCCCATGCGCGGCATTCTGGGCTACGAAGAGGAAGAGCTGGTTTCCTCCGACTTCCGCGGCGATCCCCGCTCGGCCATCGTGGACGCGAAACTGACGCGAGTGATCGGCGGCAACTGCGTCAAGACGATCGCCTGGTACGACAACGAATGGGGCTACTCCTGCCGCTTGCGCGACCTGTTCGTGCAGATGGCCGCGGAACGCCGATAACGCCGCATGGCCAAGCTCACCCTCAAGCAGGTGGATGTCCGCGGACGGCTGGTGCTGACGCGCGTGGACTTCAATGTTCCGCTCGAGGGTAGACGGATTGTGGACAACAGCCGCGTCGTGGCGACGCTGCCGACGCTGCGCTACCTCATGAACCGTGGCTCGCGGGTGGTGCTGTGTTCGCATCTGGGGCGGCCCCAGGGCAAGCCGGAGGAACGCTATAGCCTGCGCCCGGTGGCGGAGCGGCTGGAGCGGCTGCTGGACCATAACGTCGGATTCTGTCCCGATACGGTGGGCCCGCGGGCGGAGGAGATGGCGGCACGGCTCGACCCCGGCCACGTGCTGCTGGTCGAGAACCTGCGCTTTCACCCTGGCGAGGAGGCCAACGACGAGGGGTTTGCCCGCCAACTGGCCGCGCTGGGCGAGTTGTATGTCAACGATGCCTTTGGCGCCGCCCATCGCGCCCACGCTTCGATTGTCGGCGTGGTGCGCTATTTCCCGCTGGCGGCCGCTGGCCTGCTGATGCAGAGCGAGTTGGAATACCTCGGCCGCCTGCTGCACGCCCGGGAGCATCCCTTCATCCTGCTGCTGGGGGGCGCCAAGGTTTCCGACAAGCTGCCGCTGCTGGCCCATCTCGCCTCGCGCGCCGACCGGGTGCTGATTGGCGGCGCCATGGCGTTTACATTCTTGCGCGCGCTGGGGCAATCCACTGGCGATTCGCAGGTCCAGGAGGATTTCGTCGAGCCCACCCGCAAGCTGCTGGCGGCTCATCCCCACGGGCATTTTGTGCTGCCGGTGGACCACGTTCTGTCCACCCACGAGCTGGTCGCCACCATTCCGGCCGGGGGCCGGGCCATGGACATCGGACCTCGCACCCGCGAGCTGTTTCGCGAGGCCATCCTGCCGGCTCGGATGCTGTTCTGGAACGGACCCATGGGAGTGTTCGAGGAACCGCCCCTCGATGCCGGCACGCTGGCGGTGGCGCGGGCGGTGGCGGACTGTCCCGGCACAACCGTGGCCGGCGGGGGCGATTCCATTGCCGCGCTGCGCGCCGCCGGCCTCAAGGATGCCCTCACCCACGTTTCCACCGGCGGGGGCGCTTCGCTGGAGTTTCTGGCCGGTGATCCGCTGCCCGGCGTGGAAGCGCTAACCGCCGTTTCGTTGCAGGAGGAGGCCCCGCTATGAAACCACGCCAACCGATGATGGTGGCCAACTGGAAAATGCATAAAACCGGTGCCGAAGCCGCCGAATTCATCCTCCGCCTGCGCAAACTGCGCGAGGCTAGGGCGAACAACCATGCCGGGCACTGTTTTGTGGTGATCGCTGCCCCCTATCCCGCTCTCGCGGCCGCCGTGGAGGCCGTTCAGGGCGATGGCATTGCCATTGCCGGCCAGAACCTGCATTGGGAGACCGAAGGCGCCTACACCGGCGAGGTCTCCGGCCCCATGCTCGCCGCCTGCGGCTGTACCTACGTGATCGTCGGCCATTCCGAACGCCGCGAGGGCTGCGGCGAAACCGACGAGCAAGTGCATCGCAAGGTGCGCGCCGCGCTGGCGGCGCAGCTCACCCCGATCGTCTGCGTGGGCGAAACCGCCGAACAGCGCTCGGCCAACGAAATCGAGCTCATTCTCCGCTACCAGTTCGAGCGCGCCTTCTGGGGCATGTCGGAGGAGGAGCTGCGTCATAGCGTGCTCGCCTACGAACCGGTGTGGGCGATCGGCAACGGCAATACGGCCTCTCCCGAGGTGGCCGAGGGCGCGCACCGCTTTCTGCGCCGCTGTGCCGCCGACACGTTCGGCCCGGAAGCGGCCGCCGGGTTCACCATCCTCTACGGCGGCAGCATTCAACCTTCCAACATGAAGGCATTACTGGAGCAGCCGGACGTGGATGGCGGCCTGGTCGGCACGGCCAGCCTGGAGCCATCGTCGTTTGCTTCCCTGTTGCAGCTCGCTGACCTCGCCGCCGCCCGTACCGCGGCTCCTGCCAAGCCCTAGCCATTCACGCTATAATGCGGATTGGCTCTTCCGGTCAGCGACGGTGGACGAGCGGGCTGTACCGGCTCGCATGCCGGCGATCTCCGGAAGGGGCGAGAAGCATATCGCCCCGCCCCGCTGCAACAATGCGGAAGTGGTGAAACTGGCAGACACACCATCTTGAGGGGGTGGCGCCGCAAGGCATGCGGGTTCGAGTCCCGCCTTCCGCACCACGAATAGATTTTGCCGAAGGGAACTGGTTCGTGAACTTTTTACTTACGCTGCTGCACATTTTGATCTGTGTGATTCTGATCACGGTGGTCCTGCTGCAAAGCGGCCATGCCGGTGACATCGCTTCGGCGTTTGGCGGCATGGGCAGCCAGACCGCCTTCGGTCCGCGGGGCGCGCAGACGGCGCTGGGCAAGGCCACCGTGGTGCTGGCGATTCTGTTTCTGATCACCAGCATTACCCTGGCGATCATTTCCGCCAGCTCCCATCCCAACGCCAAATCCATCCTGGGAGCCGCTCCCGCCAGCACCACCTCCCGGCCGCACACGCCGAAAAAATAGGGCGCGCGTGGGGCTGCGGCGCATTACTTTTCCGGTAGGGCCGCTGGCCTGCAACTGCTCCATCCTGGGCGACGATGCCTCCGGCACCGCTCTGCTCGTGGATCCGGGCGCGGAGGTGGGCGCGATTCTCGACCGCCTGGCCGCCCAGCATTGGAAGCTGCAAGCGATCCTTATCACCCACGCCCACCTGGATCATATCGGGGGCGCTGCGGCGCTCCGGCGGGCTACCGGCTCGCCGGTCTGGCTCAACCCGCGCGATCGGGATTTGTGCGGCATGCTGGAGATGCAGGCGCAATGGCTGGGCGTGCCCCCGCCCGAGCCTACGGAGTTGGACGCCGAACTCGCGCCGGGGGCGCGGCTGGCGCTGGCAGGCACCTCCCTGGAGGTGCTGGAGACGCCCGGGCACACCCCGGGCAGTGTCAGCCTCTATGTCCCCTCCGAGGCGTTGCTGTTTGCCGGCGACACGCTGTTTGCCGGTTCGGTGGGCCGCACCGACCTGCCGGGCGGCGACGGGGTCGCGCTGCAGCGCTCGCTCCGCGGCCAGCTTTTAACCCTGCCCGACGCCACCGCCGTCGTCCCCGGTCACGGCCCCCTGACCACCATCGGCTGCGAGCGCCGCTCCAATCCCTTTCTGCGCCGATTGTAGCGCCGTGCTAGAGAATCCGGTCTGCCGGCCGGCCGCGGCACAATAATATACATGTGCATACAGAATTGTCTGTATATATCCAGTGTGGTTGGTGGTAGACTCCACCCGTACATCTTCCCGACAAAGGGGTAGCTTATGGAATCACGCAATCGGATGTTTCTGGGTGCGTTCCTTCTGGCTCTGACCGCAATGGCGTTGGCGCCGCTGCTCGCCGCCCATGCGGCACCGCAAAGCCTGGAGCCGTTGCCGGACACCTCTGGCGAGTTTCAAACGTTGTCCACGCAGGGCAGGATCGATCACCAGAATCCATTTTTCCTTGCCGAAGGCAGCAACGGACGCACCTGTGCATCCTGCCATTCGCCGCGCACAGGCTGGTCGCTATCACCCTGGGAAGTGCAGGAGCGGTTTCTACGGTCGCAGGGGCTCGACCCGCTGTTCCGCCCGGTGGACGGCAGCACCTGTCCCAGCGACGATGTCTCCAGCCTGTGGGCGCGGCTCCGCTCCTATCGTTTGCTGCTGAGCAAGGGTTTAATCCGCATCAGCATGCCGGTGCCGGCCGATGCGGACTTCGAGATTACCGGGGTGGCAACGCCCTACGCTTGTACCGACACGGGCAATCCCTCCTTCTACCGGCGTCCGCTACCCGCCACCAATCTCCGCTTTGTGCCCGCCATCATGTGGGATGGCCGCGAGCCGACGCTTTCCAGCCAGGCGCTGGACGCCATCCTGGGCCATGCCCAGGGCGTGACACCACCGTCCGCGGCGGTACTGGATCAAATTGTGGCATTCGAATCCAGCCTGGCGAGCGCGCAGTTGGTGGATCGTGGCGCCGGAGCACTGACGGAAGGCGGGGCCCAGGGCGGCCCGCTCGCAGTGCTGCAGCAACCGTTTACGGTGGGCGAAAACGCCATCGCCGCGGATGGCGAAGTGCCTAATCCGGACGTGATGGATCTGTATACCGCCTGGACGCACAGCCGGGTTCCGCAACGCAACGCGATTGCGCGGGGCGAGGCGATTTTCAATCGCCGGCCCATCCTCATTACCGGCGTGGCAGGGTTGAACGACGCCCTGGGTCTGCCGGTGATTACCGGCACTTGCTCTACCTGCCACAACGCCGCCAACGTGGGGGATCACAGCAGCGTGGGATTCCTGAATATCGGCACCGCCGATGCGGCGCAGCGCACGCCCGATTTGCCGCTGTACTCAGTCGCGTGCGCCGACGGCACCCAGGTGCAGGCCAGTGATCTGGGGCGGGCGATGATATCCGGCCGCTGCGCGGATATCGGCAAGTTCAAAGGCCCGGTGCTGCGCGCGCTGGCGGCCCGCGCACCCTACTTCCACAACGGCATGGCGGCGACGCTGCTGGAGGTGGTGAACTTTTACAATGACCGCTTCCACCTTGGCCTGAGTGCGCAGGAGAAATCCGACCTGGCCGCCTTTCTGGCTTCGCTCTGAGACCCCTATTGACCGATGGCGGCGGCGGTTTGGGGGATCTGTTGGAGTTCGCGCCAGCGGGTTGGGGGGACGGCCTGGAAGGCGACCACCACGGCGGGATCGAACTGCTTGCCGGACTGGCGGGCGATTTCCTCGCTGGCTTGCTCCCAGCCGACGGCTTTGCGGTAGGGGCGGTCGCTGGTCATGGCGTCGAGGGCGTCGGCGACGGCGAAGATGCGGGCGTCGAGGGGAATGGCATCGCCTTTGAGCGCGCGCGGGTAGCCGGAGCCGTCATAGTGTTCCTGGTGGGCGAGCACCAGGTCGGCCGCCGCCGCCAGGGAGGGTACCTGCATCACCAGGTCAAAGCCGATGCGCACGTGGCCGCGCATGACCTCCATTTCGTCGGGGGTAAGGGCCGCGGGCTTGTTCAGGATGGCGTCGGGGATACCGAGCTTGCCGATGTCGTGGAGGTAGGAGGCGTGTTCGATACGGTGGCGGTCCTCATCGCGATAACCCATATGGCTGGCGAGCTCGACCGTATAGCGGCTGACGCGGAGCGAGTGCCCGGCGACGTCCTGGGCGCGCACGTCGAGCGCCATGGCGAGGGCGCGCAGGGTTTCGTCCGAGGCCTGCTGCACCTGTTGCAGGGCAAAGCCCAACTGGCGGGTGCGCTCGGCCAGCAGACGCTCGGTTTCCTGTTGACGCTCAGTACTGGCCTCGGTGTGGCGCTGGCGCGCGAGGGTGGCGCGCACGGTTTCCAGCACCTGCCTGAGGTCCAGCGGCTTGACCAGGAAATCGGCGGCGCCGCCGCGCATGGCCTGCACCGCTGACTTGGTGTCCGGGGCGGCGGTGGCCATGAGGAAGGCGATGTGGGGAAATTTCTCGCTGATGGTCTGCAGCAGCTCGAGGCCGGTGTGCTCAGGCATGTGCAGATCGGAGATCACCAGGTCCACGCCGCCCATGTCGAGCATGCGCACAGCTTCCTCCATGCCGCCGCTGGATTCGCAGCAGTAGCCGTTGTCTTCGAGGAAAGCGCACAACAGCTCGCGGATCATGGGCTCGTCGTCCACGATCAGCAGCCGGGCATCGGTGCGTGGAGTAGGCATTTCCGGGTCAGGATAGCGCAACCGTGGCGACCGTCCAAATTAGAATTCTCTCATCCGCCACTCGCTATCGTTACTATCGGTTAGGAATCCGGCTGACTTGACCGCGGCCGGGCCGGGCTGCATACAATATGTCTTTACGGTGACCTACTTGGGCTGGTACAAACGTGCACGTCAGCCCTCCCCCCCAGGCGGTCCGGGAGGAGTGATGACGCTGATCCGCCGCGCTGGGGCCCCCGCCAACACCAGACATCGGCAGCACCGGAAGGATCCTAAAACTGGGTTTGAAGCTCAGCTTCTGAGAGCCTGGCTTCGGACGGCTTGACCGGGACTTGCCAGCGGTGGCAGTCTTGGGGAGTTGCACAGCTGCGGAGGGTGAATCATGCGTAAAGATCTTGTAATTGTTACGATGCTGGCGGCGGGATTGGGATTGGCTGGGCAGGCGCCGCCGCCGGCGCGGCCGCGGGAATTGCGACCCAACTACAAGCTGGCGGCACGCTTCATGCCGTCGGAGATGAGCCAGTTGGTCTTTTCCACCTCGGTGGCACCGCATTGGTTCACCCACTCCGACAAGTTCTGGTTCAGTTACAAGACCACGGCGGGCACGGACTACTATGTGGTGGATCCGGTGGCGAAGACACGGACGCCGCTATGGGACAACACCCGGCTGGCGGAGGCGCTGAGCGAGCAGAGCGGCATTGCCTTCGACGCCCAGCATTTGGGGATCGTGGACCCGCGGCTCATAGACCATGACAGCGCGATCCGCTTCTATGTGGAGATTCGGGCGGACGCGGTGCTGCCGGGCAGATCCAACGACTCCCAGGTACTGCAGGCGGCTCAACTGCAGGCGGCTCAGAAGACCCCGGGTGGGGGCCCGGGCGCGGAGAAGGCTGCGCCCAAGCGCAAGCTGTATTTTCTGTACACGCTGGCGAACGGACACCTGCAGCGGCTGGATAGCTTTGCCCAGCCGGTGCCGCTGCTGTGGGCGAACCTATCGCCGGACGGCAAGGTGATCCTGTTTGCGCGCGGCGACAACCTGTTCATGATGGACGCGGCGAACTACGCGAAGGCGATCAATAACCCGACCGATCCGACGATCGAGGAAGTGCAGTTGACCACCGACGGGGTGCCGAACTACAGCTACGCCGCGCCGCTGACGCCGGAGGTGGAAGCGGCGGTCAAGAAGCAGGACAAAGGTGACGTCAAGAACCCGAAGGGGATGCGGCGGCCGACGCTGCAGATGCACTGGTCGCAGGACGGAACCAAGTTTGCCTTGGTGCGGGAAGACAACCGCAAAGTGGCGGACCTGTGGGTGATCCATTCGCTGGCGCAGCCGCGGCCGGAGTTGGAGACCTACAGCTACGCCATGCCGGGGGAGACCAACGTGCCGATTCCGGAACTGCAGATTTTCACGCTGGCGACGGGGCAGCGGGTGGTGGTGCCGGAGCGGAACTTCCCGCTGGTGGATCCCACCATTACCATCGCTGACGCCAAGCCGACCAGCGAGGAGCGGGAACGGAACGCCGAGCGGGCGCTGCTGGCGCGTGCTCTGCACCTGACGGGGGTGCGCACGTATGCGAGCAGCTCGCGCTGGCTGGCGCCAGGATCGAACCAGCTCTACGTGGTGGTGCGCGACCGCGACTTCCGCTCGGCGGACGCGCTGCTGATTGACCCAGCGACGGGGAAAGTGACGACGCTGATCCAGGAAACCTCGAACGAGTGGCTGGACACCTCAGCCAGCGCGTTTGGGGGCGCCGGCAATTTAGGGCTGGTCAACCATGGCGCGGACCTGATCTGGTGGTCGGAGCGCGACGGCTGGGCGCACTATTATCTCTATTCCAATACGGGCCAGCTTCTGCATGCGATTACGACCGGTCCGTGGATGTCGGACGCCATTGTGGGCGAGGATGAAGCCACCGGCTCGCTCTACTTCCTGGGCAACGGACGCGACCAGGGCATGAACCCCTATTACGAGCATCTCTACCGGGTAGGTCTGGATGGTTCCGGCCTCGCCGATCTGACGCCAGGCGATTTCACCGACACGGTGCAGGCCAGCGACGACGGCCGCTACTTCGTCGCCAACGCCAGCCGGGCCGATGCTGCGCCGGTGTCGGTGGTCGAAAACGGACAAGGCACGGTGCTTGCCCAGCTGGCGCACACCGATGTCAGCCGGCTGCTGGCGGCGGGATATCACTACCCCACCCGTTTCAAGATCAAGGCTGCGGACGGGATTACGGACCTGTACGGCCTGCTGTTCAAGCCGTTCGATCTGAAGCCGGACCACAAATATCCGGTCATCGAGTACGTGTATCCGGGGCCGCAGACCGAGGGCGTGAGCCGCACCTTCCGGCCGACCGATCCCAACCTGGTGCTGGCGCAGCTGGGCTTCATCGTGGTGGAGGTAGGCAACCGCGGTGGCAGTCCACACCGCGACAAGTGGTACGACAGCTACGGCTACGGCAACCTGCGCGATTACGGGCTGGCGGACAAGCGCCAGGCAGTGATCGAGCTGGCGGACATGTACCCATTTATCGATGCCGGCAGAGTCGGCATTTGGGGTCATTCCGGCGGCGGCTTCATGTCCACGGCGGCGATGCTGCAGTTCCCGACGTTTTATAGGGCGGGGTGGTCGGAGTCGGGCAACCACGACAACAACGTGTACAACCGGGGGTGGAGTGAAAAATACGACGGGGTGCGGGAACAGCGGGAGGCTGACGGCGCGATCAAGTTCATTTACACGATTGAAAAGAACTCAGCGCTGGCGGCGAACCTGCGCGGCCACCTGATGCTGACCACCGGGGACATGGACAACAACGTTTCGATGGTGAACACCATGCGGTTGGCGAACGCGCTCATCCATGCCGACAAGCGGTTTGAGATGCTGGTGTTTCCGGGCATGCGGCATCCGTATACGCCCATCGCGAGCTATGTGCTGGTGCGGCGGATGGACTTTTTTGCGCACTGGCTGCTGGGGGAAAGCGATACGTCGGCGGACATACTGCTCCTGGAGAATGAGAAGCAGCATACGGGGAGTGCGGGATTCGTGGAGTAGGAGCTTACGGCCGCTCGCGGCCAAGGCGCCTGCGCCTTGGGGTGGGAGCGAGGCGCAGCGTCGGGTTGGGGCCAAGGGCCCCCAACCCGCCCTGCGCACTCACAGCAGGGCGGGCAACCCGACGCGAGCATAAGCGGGGCGCGCGGCGCAGCCGCGCTGGGGCCCGCGCCAACCTTGCTGTGAGCTGCAAGCTTCCCTAAAATCTCCGCGGAGGCGCTTGCATAAGGAAGTCACGGGGCGGCTGTTCGCCCGCCAGCCAGCGAACGAAGAAATCCCAGCGCTGACGCATCTGATACGGGCTGTAGTCGCCGTAGCCGTGATGGGCATTGGGGTAGATGATGAGCTTGAAATCCTTGTTGGCCTTGATCAGCGCCTCCACCACCAGCAGGGTGTTGTTCATGGGGACGTTGTTGTCGCTGGAGCCGACCGTGAGCATGAGGTGGCCTTTGAGGTTTTTTGCCACCGAGGCGTTGTCCTGGCCGGTGTAGTTGGTGTCGTCGTCTGTGCCCGTGGGGATAACCAGGCCCTGGTAGCGCTCACCCCAGTCGTCCTCGTACTCGAGCTGGTTGTGGTTGCCGCTTTCCGAGATGCCGACCTTGAAGAAATCGGGGTAGCGGAACATGGCGTCGGCGGTGGCGTCGCCGCCGCCCGAGTGGCCCCAGATGCCGGCGCGGCTGAGGTCAATGAAGGGGTACTTTTGCGCCAGCTCCTTCATGCCAGCGACCTGGTCGGGAAGGGTGTTGTCTTCCATGTTGCCGTAGTAGGTGTCGTGGAATTTCTGGCCGCGCCAGGGGGTGCCCATGCCATCGAGCTGGACGACGACAAAGCCCAACTGCGCGAGCGCCTCGGCATCGCCGCGGGCAGCCTCAAAGCTGCGGCCGCTGACGCTGCCGGTTTGCGGGCCGGGGTAGATATTGTTGATGATTGGATACTTGACGCCGGGCTGCATGTGGAAGGGGGTGAACATCAGGCCGTAGATGTCGGCGGTGCCGTCACGGCCTTTGACCTTGACCTGGGTTGGAGGTTCCCAGCCGGTGGCCTGGAGGCGGGAGATGTCGGTCGTGGCCAGGCGCATGAGCAGGCGTCCAGAGGTGGAGCGGAGCACGCTGACCGGGGGATCGTCGGGGGTTGAGTACACATCCACGAAGTAGTTGCCGTCGGGGGAGAAGGAAACCACGTGGTTGGCGTCCTCGGGTGTGAGCAACTCGGTCACGCCGCCCTTAAGCGACGCCCGGTAGAGGTGCTGGTAGTAGGGGTTGACGCCGGGGACGGCGGTGGCGATGTAGTAGACCCAGCCGTTTTTGCGGTCGAGGTGCACCACGGAGTCCACATTGCCATTGCTGGGCGCGGTGATTTGCTTCTGGACGGTGCCGTCGAGGCCGTAGAGATAGAGCTGGCCGAGGCCGGCTTCGGTACCGCCGGGCATGCCAGGAGCGGGCGGGGCGTCCTTTTGGGAATACCAGAGGAAGCCGTCGCGCGCGGGCAGGTAACGGAAGGTGCTGCCGCCCTGGCCGCCCTCGTATTGGGTCTTGACCGTGTCCTCGAGAATCGTTTGCACGTCGCCGGTCGAGGCGTCGGCCAGGCGGACCCACTCGTGCTTGTGGCCGCGGGAGGTGGAGACGAACAGCAGCTTGGTCGAATCCTGGTTCCATTGCACGTCCTGATGGGGGCGCCAGGCGAGGTCGTCCTGGATGGTGGAGCGGTGCTGGTCGGGAGGCATGTCGAGGCGAATGAGTTTGGGCGCACCCGGGCCGGCGACATCAATGACGACGCGCTGGATGGTGGTGACGGTTTTGTCGCCGGGCAGGGGATAGACCTGGGTGACGAGCTTGGGGTGACCGACCACGACCGGAACCAGATACAGGTTGCCGACGCCGCGCTGGTCCTGCTGGTAGGTGGCGATTTTGGTGGAATCGGGCGACCAGAGGACGATGGCGCGGTTGCTGTTGGTCCAGCCGGCGTTGTCGGTGGCATAGCCGAAGTTTTTCACGCCGTCAAAGGTTAACTGCGTGTCCTGCTTGGTCTGCAGGTTGCGCAGCCAGAGGTTCCAGTCCTTGATATAGACGGCGAGCTTGCGGTTGGGCGAGACCGACAAGATTGGCTGGCCGGGTGTGCCGCCGCCGCCGAAGCGGGCGAAGGGGTTGGCCTCGCGGGGGGCGGGTTGGGAGGAGGGCTGGCAGCTTTGGCCGGAGCGGTCGCACTGGTAGCGTTTGCCGTGCGCGGTGAGCGTCACCGAATTTCCGGAAAACGTCAGGCCGCTGACCTCGAGCGTTTTGACGGCATAGTTGTGGCCCGAGGCGGAGCTGAGTGCTTTGGCCAGGGCGGCGCGGTCGAAGGCGGGAAGTTGGGACTGCTTCGCCGGATCCACCAGAGTGTAGTTCGGTCCCTGGGCGTCGGGCAGCGAATACCAGAAACGGCCGCCGGGGAGCCAGTGGGCCCGCAGCGCGCCGCCGAGCACCAGCGGGTTGACGTTGTAGCTCAAAAACTTTTCGGCGTTGGCATACTGTTCTGCCGTGACCTGGGGGAGCGATTGCGCCCCCAGCGCGAAACCCAATCCCAGGGCGATGCAAAGAGTTGACCAGCGGCGCGTATAGGACAATGTAGGCTCCTCCGTGGAACTGCTCTAGAATATAGCCCGTGCCCAAGCGTTGCGCCAACATTCTGGAAGCCATCGGCCATACGCCGCTGGTGCGCATCAACAGCATCACGCGCGCCATCCCCGCCGAGGTTTACGCCAAGCTGGAGACCTTCAACCCCGGCAACTCCATCAAGGACCGGATGGCGGTGAAGATGATTGAGGATGCCGAGCAGGCCGGGCTGCTCAAGCCGGGCGGCACGATCGTCGAGGGAACCAGCGGCAATACCGGCATGGGCCTCGCGATTGCGGCGGTGATCAAGGGTTACAAGTGCATTTTCACCACTACCGACAAACAATCGAAGGAAAAGATTGACGCGCTGCAGGCTTTCGGCGCCGAAGTGATCGTCTGTCCAACCAACGTCGAACCCGAGGATCCACGCTCCTACTATTCCGTCTCCGACCGCTTGCAGCGCGAGCTGCCCAATGCCTGGAAGGCAAACCAGTACGACAACCTCTCGAACACCGCCGCCCATTACGAACAAACGGGTCCGGAGATCTGGGAGCAGACGGACGGCCAAATTGACCACCTGGTCGTCGGCGTGGGCACGGGCGGCACGGCGAGCGGGACGGGGCGGTACCTGAAGGAACGCAATCCGAAGCTCAAGGTCTGGGGCATTGATACCTACGGGTCGGTGTTCAAAAAGTACAAGGAAACCGGCGAGTTCGACAAGCACGAAATCTACCCGTACATCACCGAGGGCATCGGCGAAGATTTCTTGCCGCGCAACGTGGATTTTTCGGTGGTAGACCATTTCGAAAAGGTCACCGACAAGGACGCCGCCATCATGACCCGCCGCATCACTCGGGAAGAGGGAATTTTCGCAGGCAACTCTGCAGGCGCAGCGCTGGCGGGCGTGTTGCAGTTGCGGAGCAACTTCAACGCGGGCGAGATGGTGGTGGTGATTTTCCATGACCACGGCTCGCGCTATCTGGGCAAAATGTTCAACGACGACTGGATGCGGGAACGGGGGTTCCTGGAAAAAAGCGGCATGGCGGCGCGCGATCTGGTGGCTTCGGGCCTTTCCGGCGAGCTGTTCTCGATCGAGGCGAACGAGCCGGTCGAGCACGCGCTGCGGGTCATGAGCCTGCATGACTTCAGCCAGATCTCGATTACACAGGATCACCGCCTGGTGGGCTCGCTGAACGAAGCGCAGCTTTACAAGGCGCTGCTGGAGCGGCCGGAGATCAAGAAGCAGCCGCTGGAGACGATCATGCAGCCGGCGTTCCCCTTCGTGGACATCTCGACGCCGGTGGATCTGCTGGCGACCATGATCACGCCGGAAAATCCCGCGGTGCTGGTGCGGGACTTCAAGACGGACAAAACCTTTATCATCACCCGCAGCGACGTCATCCGGGTGCTCTGAAGTTATTCTGCGCGGACCCCATCATCACCGCAGCGCTTGCCCGGGCCTGATAGAGTGTGATACGTTCCTCCTACAGAGAGCCGGGCTGTGGCATACGAGCGTGAGAAACTCGTGGCGGCGGTGGTTGAGCTTGTGGCACAGCGTCCACGAGCCACCGAGGAGGAGATCGCCGCGTTGCTCGGAGTCCACCGGCACACGTTCGAGCGCGCACTGGCGGCCACTGGCGTGAACCTCGCGGAATTAAGGGGTCGCGCCGTGTTGCGTCGCATCGGTTATCATCTCCTGATCCCCACGCCCGAGCCGTGGAAGGCAGTCTGGACTGAACTCGGATTTAGCTCAGCCTCCGTATTCGCCCGCTATGTCCGCAGGCTAACAGGGCGATCGCCGCGCGAACTGGGACAAAGTGCGCTCAAAAAGGACAACGCGCCTCTTGACGTGCGGGGGGGGGGGGGGGGGGCTGAGGCTGAGCCATGGCCTCTCGTTCTGGCATTGCGCTGCGGTCGCTTCTCGCTCGCCGCTGCGCCCTCAGCCTCGGAGTTGTCGGCATGCTGGTTGGAGTGGATATCGCACTGCTGGCAGCCTGCGTTGTTGCGGCCAGGCGCAATGTGACCCTTCAAAGCGTGGCCGCCACTGATGAGGTACTCCTGGCGCCGATCAGGGGCGTGGTTGCGCCCGCGCTAGAGGGCACGGACTTGCAGGGCTCCCCGGAGGTTGTGCGGTACGAGCTGGACCGGCGCCCGACCTTGGTCTACACGTTTACGGCGAACTGCCAGGAATGCGAGGGGAGCTGGCGGGCGCTGCGGTCGGTGCAGGCCCTCGCCCCCAGCAGCCTTAGGATATTTTACGTTGACATTACCGATACCCTGAAAGCGAAGTTCCTTGCGGATAGGGGCATCCCAGCCTCGTCAGTGTTCGCGGGCCTCGCACCGGTGTCAAGGATCGCCTACGGAGCGCGAGTCGTACCACAAGCCGAGCTGCTCGACCGGGATGGCCGGGTGGTCTGGGGGCATGTGGGCTTGATGAGGCCGGAGGCGGTGAACGAGCTTCTCTCCGCAATCGGAGAGAGTGATCGAAACTAAGGAGGAACAATGAAGAAAACGATGCTGCGTTTCGTGCTCCCGGGGTTGATTGGCGTCTCGCTTGTGGCCGCCAGCGTCACGTTCGCGGCCGCTTCGGCGAATGCGCCGCTCGGCTGCAGCCAAGCGTGCAGCTACGACTCAAACAACCCGTGTAATGGGCAGTACTGCAATAATTGCACGTGGGAGTCGTACATGAACTACAAATGCCAGCCCGTATATTGATCACCGCACCGCTGCCCGTGGGCGCGGTAAACTTCTCGCGATGAACCTCAGCAGCCGCTTGCGGGCGGGGCGTCGCGTCCGGCTGCTCGCGCCGCAATTCACCGTGACGGTCGCATTGGGCATCGGCTCAGTGGCGGCCGTGGCTAGCCTTGCGCTTGCCCTCGGCTACCAGAAGCTGCCCTTCCGCGCTCCGGGCCAGTTGGTCGCGGTCTGGGAGCGCGGGAATCCAGGCGCGTCCGTCGAGCCGATCTCCGGGCCCGACATGGAAGACATCGGGACCGGTACGCGCGGTGCATTTGTGGCGCTGGCGCCGTTTGCTCCGGAACAGCTGATGCTTTCGGACTGGACCGGATCCGTTCCGGTGTCCACGTGCGCTATGGCAGCGGCGGGCTTTGAAACCCTCGGTATCGCCCCGGTTCTGGGCCGCGGCATCCGGAGTGGCGATGCGCCGGCGGGGCTCGCCGCGGGCGCGCCAGCCTGGATCAGCGAGCATTTGTGGCGCACGCGCTACGGCGCGAACCCCGCGATTTTGGGGCGGGTGATACGGGTGGGGGTGGGGCCCGGCGCCAGCGGCGCAACACCGTTTCGCGTGGTTGGCGTGTTGCCGGCGCAGGCTGCTATCCCGTTGCCTTTTGGAACCACGGATTTCGACATCTGGTACGTCTTGCGCGACATGAGCCGCCGTTCACGCGCCGCGCCGGGGCTATTCGGTTTGGGCCGGCTGCGACCGGGCGTGGATGCCCGGCAGGCGCAGGCGGCGTTGCAGGTTGTCACCGACCGCCTGGGAGGCCGGTACGCATTTGACCGGCACAAGCTTCCGGTAGTCGAAGGGCTGGAGGAAATTGCCGCGGGGCCAGCGCGGCGCACCATGGGGCTGCTGGTACTGGGCGTGGGTCTGGTGTTTCTAGTGGCGTGCGTGAACTTGGCGGTCCTGATGCTCGCTGAGGGATTGGGGCGTCGGCGGGAGGTCGCCATCCGGTCTGCACTGGGAGCGAGCCGCCGGAGGTTGTGGGCCGAGGCTGCGGCAGAAAAATGCGGGCTCACGGCGGTCGCGCTTGCGATCGGCTTGGGCCTGGCCTGGATTCTGCTGCGCGCGCTGACGGGGCTGGTCCCGTCAGCGGGGATAGGCGCTCCCCTGCCGCACCCGCCGCCTTTGCAATGGGCGGTGGTGGCAGTCTTTGCGGCCTCTGCTTTTGTCGCGGCGCTGATCTGGTCCTACCTTGCTGTGGCGGCAGCGGATGTCGGCGCGCCGGCGCGGTGGCTTGCCGGCGGCGGCGCGCCCGGTGCCGGAGCCGGCGCCAGCGGTTGGCGGCTTCCGCTGCTTGCGTCGCAGTCTGGCGTTGGCATCTGCCTTCTGGCGGCGGCGGCATTGGCGGCGGGAACCTACGTCAGGCTTTCCGTCGCCGACCTTGGGCCGGCTCCGCGGCACACCGTCCTGATCGACGTGGCTCCCCAAACAAACTCGGCGCTGAGCGACTCGCAGACGGCCGGCTTCAAGCGGGAGCTGATCTCCCGGCTGGCACGGCTGCCCGGTAGCCAGCAGTTGGCAATTGCGGATGAGCTTCCGCCAGATGGCGATCCGGCAGTGTTTGTCAAAGAGGGCGATCTCTCCGGCAATGCCCGCACGGCAACTATGCCGTTGGCGGTTTCCAGTGGTTTTTTCCGCGCCTTGGGCATTCCGATTCTTTACGGTCGCGGGTTGGCATCCGGCGACGATCGCCCTGGAGCTCGGCGGGTTGCAGTGATTAACCTGGAAATGGCGAGCGAGAACTGGCCGGCGCCTAAGCAGGCCGTAGGTTCTCTGATCGCGCCGGGGGCGGCGTTCAAGAACCCGTACTTGGTGGTGGGGGTGGCGGGGGACTTCACGGGCTTTTGGTTCCAGCAGCCGGTGCCCATGATCTACGTGCCCGAGGCGGACTCCTGGCATAACGGCGCGACTGTGATCCTGCGCACCGGCACCCCGGCGGGCGCGGTGGCGGCGTTGGCACGGCAGGCGCTGGTGGGGACGGCGATTCCCGCCACGATCTCGCAGGTGAGGACCGTGGAGGCGGCCTGGGAAGCTACGCTGACGCGGCCGATGGCGCGCATGGTGGGCATGCTACTTCTGGCGCTGTTGGGGCTGGGTTTGAGCCTTCAGGGGGTTTACGCCGCCGCTACGGCTACGGTGGCGGCGCGGCGTCACGAGTTGGCGGTACGTGCGGTGATGGGCGCCGCGCCGCGCCATCTCGCCTGGACCGTAACTCGCGCGCTCGTGCTGGCGGTGCTGGGAGGGGGTGCGGCGGGTGCGGTCGGGGCGCTGGCGCTGGAGCCGCTCTTGGCGCACTGGCTGGGGCCGGCCGCGGTTTGGCGGTTCGAGCCGATTGTGGTCGCCATCGCGCTGCTCGCGCTATCTACGGCCGCGGGTTGCTATTTTCCGGCGCGCGCCGCAACGCGCGCCAATCCCGCCGGGATCCTGCGCCAAGGGTAGACACGCGCCACCGGGTTGGCGGGCACCGGGAGTTGCCATCCGGTGCAAGCGTGGCTCACGCGAGGCGCAGCGGCGGGTTGGGGGCAGGGGCCCCAACCGCCCTGAGCACTCACAGCAGGGCGGGCAATCCGACGCGAGCATACCGCTCCGCGCAGCTCCAGCGGGGCTGGTTTTGCTCTAGGAGCTTGTTGAAAAAGAGCGTAACCGCGCTGGGGTGGGGCGGATCTTAGGGACATGCGCGGAGATGACCTCAAGCCCCAGGCGGAACTGTTCCTATATAGCTCAGTGGAGGCGCTGATTCCT
>JBOGKQ010000023.1:0-51162 GCA_050747905.1 Terriglobales bacterium
GCGCCCGGGATTCACCACCAGGCAATGAAATCATCTGGCGCGGCTGGGTGCGTCTGACTGATATCCACCTCGGGGTCTCGATCGGCACAAAACTTGTGGGTAATTGAAAGCGCAACCGGACGCTTACGGAGACAACGTCGTCCTAGCTGAAGATGTAACGCGTTCCTTCACCCGAAACTATGGGCCGTTAAAGGTGCGATTTGAGAACCTCACGTCGTTCATCGACCAGTTGGTTTGAGGAAGGATCTGGTCATGCAAGAAATAGAACGCGGCATCGATGAAGCGGCTACAGAAGCTCTCGCCAGTTCTATGTACCGCTATACCTTCGGCATCGTCGGGGTAGGCGGAAGTGGGAGCGGCAGCCAGAGCCTCGGTACTGGCGTCGGGGTCTTTTGGAAGGGAACTTATCTCATCTTGACGGCAGCCCACACGATGGAGTCAATCCCTTACGAACAGTTACACTTCCTTGTCCCGATGCTGCGGTCAACGCCGAGGGAACTTTCCCGGCCACGTCCCGTATCAGTGCGCTAGGCTGTCTGGATGGCGGTCCACAAGCAAACCTACCACGGCTACGAGGGTCCGCACACGCCCGACCGGCGGCGCGTATGGGTCGTCCACGCCTGGGCACGCAAGCGCGTTTTCCAATCCCGCTTTCTGATGGTTTTGTTCCTGATTTGTTTGCTCCCTCCGCTCATCCAACTGGTGCTGGTGTACATCTCCAACAACTTCAGCTTTCTCAACCAGTTCGGCAGCTTGCATGCGTTCGTGAACGTGGACAACAACTTTTTCGCCAGTTGGTTGAGCCGCGAATGCGTCTTCGGCTTCCTCTTTGCCGCCTTCGCCGCCCCCGGCCTGGTCTCGCCCGACGTGATTAATGGCGGCCTCAGCCTCTACCTGGCGCGCCCGCTGACGCGCTGGGAGTACATGCTGGGCAAGTTCAGCGTCCTATTTCTACTGTTGTCGTATCTCACCTGGATTCCACAGCTCGCCATCTACATTGTCCAAATGAGCCTGGCGGGCGCCGCCTGGCGCGCCCAGTTTGGCTATCTCGGCCTCAGCCTGGTGCTCGCCAGCTGGATCTGGATCACCGTTCTCTCGCTGCTGGCTCTGGCGATCTCCTCCTGGGTGCGTTGGAAAATCATCGCCGCGGGCGCGCTGCTGGCCGTGGATTTTCTCGGCACCGGCTTTGGTGCCGCCATCAACGCCACCCTGCAGACTAAGGCCGGCGATCTGTTCAGCTTCAACGCTCTGCACACCATCGTCTGGAACGGCCTGTTCCGGCAAACGCCGTTATCAGGCACGCTGGTCGCCGCCGCCTGGCTGGTCCTGGCCGCGGTGGCGGGCATCTCGCTGTTTCTCACGCAGCTGCGCGTGCGCGGCATGATGGTGGTGCGATGAGCGCGGCGGGCTCCAGCGCCGGTGTCGTCTTTCACGAGGTTTCGAAGTTCTACGGCGAAGTGCTGGGGGTCAACCGCGTCTCGCTGGCCCTGCCGCCCGGCATCACCAGCTTGGTCGGCCCCAACGGCGCCGGCAAGTCCACGCTCATGAACCTGCTCGCCGGACTGATCCAGCCCACCCGCGGCCGCATCGAGGTGCTCGGCGTCACTTCCTCCGATCCCGAGCGGATGTTCCGCCTGGTCGGCTACAGCTCGCAATTCGATAGTTTTCCCCGCGGCCTCACCGCCCAGGAACTGCTCTCCAGCTTCCTCCGCTTGGCCGGCAAAACCGCCAACGTCGAACGCATGGCGGTGGCGGCGCTCGAACGCGTCGGCCTGGCCCAATCGGCCAAGCAAAAGCTTGCTTCCCTGAGCAAGGGCAACCGCCAGCGCGCCCGCCTCGCCCTGGCCCTGGCGCTGGAACCGCCGGTCATGATCCTCGACGAACCCCTCAACGGCCTCGACCCCCTCGCCCGCGCCGAGGCCATCGCCCTGTTCCAACGCTGGGCCGGCGAGGGCAAATATGTCATCCTCTCCAGCCACGTCCTGCACGAAGTGGACGCCATCTCCGACCAGGTCGTCATGCTTTCCAACGGTTACGTCGTCGCCGAGGGGGCCATCCAGGGCGTACGCGAGGAGTTGCCCGAGCATCCCTTGCAGGTCTACATCCGCTGCCGCCGCGCCCGCGAGCTCGCCGGGGAGGCGTTTCAGCTACCCAGCGTCAGCGAAGCCCAACTGCTGGAATCCGGCCTGCTGGTCACCACCCGCGATCCCCGCGAGCTGTTTCTGGCCCTCAACCGCTGGGCGCTGGCCAACTTCGGTATCGAGGGCGTCCATCCCGCTGATGAGGACGCCCACGCCGTCTACGAATATCTGGTCCAGCCCCAGGGGAGCACCCGCTGATGACCCCCGCGCGCTGGCGCCAACTCGCCGTCGTCTTCCGCCTCGAGCTGGTCCGCACCTTCAGCCTGCGCCGCAGTTGGTGGATCTATCTGCTGGCTCTGGCCCCGCTCGGCTTGGTCGCGATCTACGGTGCCCAGGTGCATAATCTGGCCGCCCAGCGCGCCGCCTGGATGGCCCAGGGCCAGCGCCCGCTCACCGACGCCGATTTCGAGGCGCTGCAAAAAGGCATGACCACCGCCCAGGTCGAGCATCTGCTGGGCTCGCCCTCCGATCGCTCCGAGCGCAAAGTCGAGCGCCGCGGCCGCCTCGTTCATCGCTTCGTCTACTTCCGCTACGCCACCCAGGACGCCACCCATTATCTGGTGCTGCGCGACGGCAACCTGTCTAGCTGGGAGCGCCGCTCCGCCCCCACCTTTGCCGACAGCAGCCGCGTGTTCGCCTCCATCTACCAGTTCTTCACCCTCCGCCTGGTGGTGTTTTTCGCCTGCCTGGGCCTGTTTCTGCGCCTGTTCCGCGGCGAAATGCTCGACCGCAGCCTGCACTATTACCTGCTCGCCCCGCTGCGCCGCGAAATCGTGCTCGCCGGCAAGTTCCTTGCCGGTCTCGTGGCGGCGATCGTCATCCTCGGCGGCAGCGTCACCTTGCAGATTTACTTTCTCGGCCTGCAGCTTGATCCCATGGCCCGCGCCCAGTTCCTCACCGTACAGCACGGATGGGCGCAACTGGGCGCCTATATTGGCGTAACCGCGCTTGCCTGTCTCGGCTACGGCGCGTTTTTCCTGGTGGTGGGCATGTTCGTGCGCAACCCCATCATCCCCGCCGCCGTGCTGCTCGTCTGGGAGGCGATCAATCCCTTCCTCCCCTCCCTGCTCCGCCACATCAGCATAATTTTTTACCTCACCGGCCTGCTCCCCGTCCGCCTCGCCTCCGCCCCCGGCACCTCGGCGCTGTTCGCGCTGCTCGCCACCAGCGGCAACGTCCTCGCCGCCGGCTGGGACGTCCTCGGTGTCGTCGTGGCCACCACCCTGCTGCTCTGGCTCGCCGCCTGGCGCGTGCGCCGCCTCGAAATCGACTACGCCAGCGAGTGACCCGCACTGCCCGGATGCATGGTTAGTGCACGAAATCCACCGCCTGGTCGTGATCTGAGCTGGCGATGAAGTTTTTCATGTCGTTCGCCAGTTTCGTCCGCGCGGCGGTGTCCTGGTAGATCATGTGACCGACTTCGTAATGCTGCACGCTGATGTTCCCCTGCTCCGCGGGCGGCAGGAACAAATGCCACATGCTGTACTCGGCCTCGAAGAACGGGCACGCCAGGTCGTAGTAACCGCCCGCCAGCATCAGCTTCATGTACGGGTTCTTGGCGAACGCGCTCTCCAGCAGCGTGCTCATGTTCTGGTCGTAGCCCAGGTTGAACTGCCAGCCGTCAATGCCGCCGCCGTAGACCTCGTCGGTCTTGTAGCCCAGCTCCTCGCGCACGTATTGCAGGAACATCTGCGTGTACACCGGCCGCTGCACCCAGCTCGGGTCAAAGTCGTTGTACTGCGTGCCGGGCACGCGGTTAAAGCTGGTCATGCGCCCGTCCAGCCGCCCCACGGCGCGTTTCTCACCGCGCAGCAGCGAGCTCTCAAACAACGAACTCGACACCCGCAGGTTGAAGTTGTCGAGCAGCTTCGGGTCGAGCCCGGTGTAGCGCGCCATCTGCGCAATCGCCTGTTGCCGCGCCGCCCCCTGCAGCCGGTCGCCCATCTCCAGGTCAACCATGTATTCATGCAGCGCCCACTGCTCCGACTGCTTCACCACCGCCGCCAGCGGCAGCTTCTCCAGGTCCGCCGGCAGCTTCTTGTGGTACCAGGCGATGGCGGTATAGCTCGGCACAAACAGCACCTCCGGCAGGTCGTTGTCCGGCGATTCGTCCAGCGTGTGCATGTTGAGCACGCTCGACAGCAGCGTCACCCCGTTCAGCGCAATCCCTTTCTGCGCCAGGTAGCCCGCCAGGCCCGCCGACCGGAACGTGCCATAGCTCTCCCCTGCCAGGTACAGCGGCGAGCCCAGCCGCCCGTAGCGAGTGAGATAAATGCGGATGAACTCGCTCAGCGATTGCAAGTCGCCGGCGACGCTCGACGTGTACTTGAGCGCGGCGGCGCTCACCGCCCGGCTGTAACCCGTGCCCGAGGGATCAATAAAGACCATGTCGGTGAACGGCAGCCAGCTCTGCTGGTTATCCACCATGTGGTAGGGAGGCGGCGGCAGGGTGCCATCCTCGTTGAGCACGATGCGCCTGGGACCAAACCCGCCGACATGCACCCAGATGGCCGGCTCGCCCGGTCCGCCGTTATAAATGAACGACAGCGGCCGCGTGCCTGGCTGCGCTCCGTCCAGCGTATAGGCCACGAAAAAAATGTGCGCCTCGGTCTTGCCCTTGTCGTCGGCCACCGGAATCCGCCCCGTGGTCGCGGTGTAGGCATAGGTCTGCCCGCCAATCTGAATCTGGTGATGGGTCACCACCGGCGGCGGGTCGGTCGGCGAGGCATCATACGGGTGCCCCTGCGGCGGCCGGAACCCAAACCGCCGCTGCGCCAGCAGCGGCGAGGCCAGCGCTAACGCTAAAATAGGCACGAGTGCCTCCAGTGGGCGCGGCAAGCGAATCTTCACGTGGATACTCCTGGGGACTAATTAAGCCTCGCGCGCATTATCCCATCCCCGTGACGCCCAACACCACTCAAATCGTCGTCGTCGGAGCCGGAATTTCCGGCCTCGCCGCCGCCTGGGCCTTGCGCCAGGCCGGCTGCGATTGCCTTGTGCTCGAAGCCCAGCCGCGTTGCGGCGGCAGCATCCAGACCGGCCACGAGCAGGGCTTCATCTACGAGGGCGGCCCGGATTCGTTTCTCGCCCTCAAGCCCGCCGCCGCCGGGCTGTGCCAGGAGCTGGGGCTCGCGGACGAGCTGATCGGCACCGAGCCCCAACGCGGAGGTCCGCGGCTGCTCCATCGCGGCCGCCTGCAGCCGCTGCCACGGGGCCTTTCCAGCCTCGCCCCGAAACGCTTGGGCCCGCTGCTGCGCTCGCCCCTGTTTTCCCTCACCACCAAGGCCGCTCTTGCCTGGCATTGGCGCGCGCGTGGCGAGAGCGCCGCGGCACCGCCGGGCGAGGACGAAAGCGTCGCCACTTATCTCCAGCGCCGCTACGGCCGCCGCGCCGGCCATGCCTTCGCCGCCACCATCACCGGCCCGCTCCTGGCGGGCGTGTACGGTGGCACCGCCGCACAAATCAGCGCCGCCCGCATGCAACCCCGCAGGGCCGTCGCCCGCATTACCCTGGCTCCGGCCCCACCCCTTTTTCTCTCCCTGCGCAGCGGCATGGGCACGCTGGTGGAGACGCTTGCCGCACGCCTCCAGGGTAGCGTGCGCCTCCGTTGCCGCGTGCGCTTTCTCGCTCCCGCCTCCGCCGGCTATCGCCTGGAGCTCGAATCCGGCGAGAGCCTCGCAGCCAGCGCGGTGATCCTCGCGCTCCCCGCTCCCGCCGCTGCTACCCTGCTCGCGCCGCTCGATGCCGCGCTCTCCGCCCCGCTCGCCGCCATCCCCACCACCTCGTCGGTCAACCTCAACCTCGGCTTCCGCTCCGCGCCCCCGCTGCCGCCCGGCCACGGCTTCCTGGCCGACTCGTCCGCCGCACCTCTGCTCGCCTGCACCTTCGCTCACCAGAAATTTGCCGGCCGCGCCCTCGCAGGCGGCGCCCTGCTGCGTCTGTTCTACGGCCCAGCGCTGGCCGAAGCCGCGGACGCTGCCCTCGCCGACCGCGCCCTCGCCGATCTGGCCACCATCCTGCACATCACTGCGGCGCCTGACCTGGTCCGCATGCGTCATTCCTACGGCGCTCTGCCTCTCTACAGCCCCGGCCACGCCACCCGCCTGCGGCGCCTGACCGAGGCCCTCGCCCATCATCCCCTCCTTGCCCTCGCCGGCAATGCCTACGACGGCGTGGGCGTACCCGATTGCATCGCCAGCGGCCGCGCTGCCGCCGCCCGCGTGCTCGCGGCGCTCGCATGAGCGGCCTGCTGCAGTTGGCCCATGCTGTGGTTCCGCGATCCGCGAGTGAGGTCGAACTCTTCACGCTGGAGGTCGCCCGCCTGCTCGGCGGCACCGTCCTCAGTTTTGCTCCTCACTCCGGCCCCCTGCCCGAAGCCTGGCAGGGCCTCAACTTGCTCACCCCCGCACCCGGCGAAGCTGCCCTCTCCGCCTGGCACCGCGCCCTCGACACCGTGCAGCCGCAGGCCGTCTTCGTGCAGCACCTGGGCGCGCTCAATCCCACGCTGTTGCTTGACCTGCGCGAGCGCGGCATCCCCTATGCGGTGTTCCTCCACGATTTCACTCCCCTGTGTCCCACCCACCGCCTCTGGCACCGCTCCCAGGAGCGCTGCAGCGGGCCCGGCCGCACCGGCTTCAAATGCGCCTGGTGTGTCTCGGGCACCCGCCGGCGTATGGCCGAGCTGCCGCTGCGCACGCTGCTGTACCGCCATCGTCCCCAGGATTGGCGCACCGCGCTGCTGCGCGCCGAGGCCTTAATCGCCCCCTCGCGCTTTGCCCGCGACTTCTGGATCGAGCAGGGTGCTCCGCCCGAGCGCATCGCCGTCATCCCCCCTCGCCTCAGCCTGGGCGAGCCGCCGCCGCCACCCCCAGCATCAGGGCGCCGCCGGGTTGTGTTCGCGGGTGGTTCCGATGCCGCCGCCGGCTCCGACTTGCTCGCCGGCGCTTTGGAATCGCTCGGTGAATCCATCGAGCTCCACGCAGTAAACCACCCGGCGCGGCAACTTGGAGACGCCCCACCGCCCGAGCCAGGGGAGGGCGGGTCCCGAGAGAGCTGGCCGTGCCACGGTCCCGATACTGTCGTCGCCGTGCCCGCCCGCTGGGAAATCCCCTTCAGCCGCCTCGTCGCTGATGCCCAGGCAGCGGGCGCGCGCGTGGTGGCCACCGCCATCGGAGGTCTGGCGGAGCAGATCATCCACGGCGTGAATGGCTTCCTCACTCCCGCCGACGACATCGCTTCCCTGGCCGAAGCCCTGCGCGAGGCCTTCGCTCCCGCCGATATCGCCTGGGCCGGTACTAACCTGATGGCCGCCCACGCCCAGGCCTCCGCCCTCGCCGCCGCCGATTCTCTGCGCCGTCTCCTCGATCTGCTCCTGCGCGGCGCCACCGAACCTGATCCCGCCCTCGAGCTCGAACACGGCGACTGGCTCCGCCGCCTTCCTGGCGGTAGCCCTTACCAGGAGAGCGTGCAACAGTTGGTCTCCGCCCTCCGCAACTCCCCCGACACCGAGCCGGTCTTCGGGGACCGCGCCTTTTCCACCACACGCCAGCGCCGCCTGGACCTCAACCGCGCGGTGGCCTTCTTCCGCGCTTGCGGTTGTCGCCGCCTCGTCAGCTTCGCCGGGCCGCCCGTCCCCGACGTGGTGGAGGCCTTCAGTCCTTGGGGACTGGACTTTGTCGCTGTCCAGGCCTTGCCCGATGGTCTTTGGCTCGAAGCCGACTCCATCGACGCTTCCTTACTGCGCCGCCGATTCCAGCAAGCTAAAGCCTTGGTCGCCAGCCTCCCTGACGGCCTGGAAACCCTCAACTGGACGGATGAAAACGCCGACAGTCTGACGAAACAATAATTTTTATCCAAACCGTGTAACTTCTCATGCGCTTCTCCGTTGTTCCTTTGTAGGCGCCCCTTTCACACCGGGCGGCGAGAGGGTTGATCTTCATGGAACACAGCGAATATAGAGATTTCTTTGCTACTCTGTCCAACGTTTCCCGCATGTCCATCGTGCAGCTTCTGCGCCGCCGCGCCGCCACCGTCACTCAAATTGCCGAAAGCCTCGCCTTTGAGCAAAGCCGCGTATCTCACTCCCTCGCCCGCCTTCAGCGCGCCGGCATAGTCGTCTGCCGCTGGGAGCAGAAGCGCAAAATGTTCCACCTCGTTGAAGGCGTCGCTCCCCTGCTGCACGACATCGAAGCCTACCTCGAAACCCGCCCCAAGCCCAGCCGCTCCGAAATTGCCTCCACGTGGGCCGCCAACTCCACTTGGGCCGCGTCCTCGTAACGACCAAATAATTGCCGGAGCCCTTTCGCCAGGGCGAACAGCGGGTGTCCCTTGCCGCGCCTGCGCTGTTACAGCGGCTCTGACTGCCCGAGAAGCGCAACTCCGCCCGCGGGGTCGCGCCGCTCTGCACCCCGCCCGCCACATTTCCCGTAACACTTCCGTCATCAAAAAATGCGATCCCTCAGGCCCTATAAGCAGCATCTTAACTTTGGGTATGGGGCTCGAATCGCAGCGTGACCCCGCAAGTTGGGGCGGCAGCGTGAGGATGGCTCCAGAGAGAGGCGGCCATGCCACTCTCAGCCGCGGCCGTCAGCGCCAAAATCTGTGCCACCGCTGTCCGAGCCGAATCAATCACTTCCAGCCCGAAAGCGAGGCAAAAACCCCTACTACGCGGTCCTGCTCCATGCGGCAACTTGGAGACGCCCGCAGCGCCAGCGGGCAACCGTTGCCGGCGAGCGGAACTCCGCTGCGCGGAGTTCCGCTCGGCCACGGCCCGGCCCATGGAAAGGCGGCTCTAGAGAGAGCTCGTACCCCGCATTCATTTACACTCACATTGCTTTTGCACTACCATCCGTTCTAGAGGCTTCTCCTGAGCCTCCGTTGGGAACACGCGATGCTGTGGCCGTTGATCGTTTACTTCGTGCTGGTGATCCTGCTCATGATCGCCATGCTCGGCCTGTCGTACTTGCTCGGCGGACGCCACCGCCAACCCTCTACGGCTCTCCCCTATGAAGGTGGCGTCCCCTCCACCGGCGGCGCCCAAGTCCGCCTCTCCGCCCGCTTCTATCTGGTGGCGATGTTTTTTGTGGTCTTCGACCTCGAGTCCGCCTTCATCTTCTCCTGGGCGGTGGTGGCGCGCACTGTGGGCTGGTTCGGCTACATCGAAATTGCCGTATTCATCGCCATCCTGCTTCTCACCCTCTGGTATCTGGCGCGCGTGGGCGCCTTGGAATGGAGTGAAACCCAGCCGTCGGCGCGCGCGCAGGCGTTTCAAAACCGGCCGCCGAGAGAGATCAACTTGTGAACTACTGGATCACCAAGCCCGGCGAGCAGAGCGGCACCCGCCCGCTGCAGCTCCTGCCCGACGAGGCCGAGCAGCAGATCCGCCGTTCGGTGGTCCTCACCCGCCTCGAGCAGCTCGTGGCATGGTCGCGCAAAAACTCCATCTGGCCGTTCGGCTTCGGCCTATCCTGTTGTTTCGTCGAGATGGCGACCTCGATCACCAGCAAGTACGATCTCGCCCGCTTCGGCGCCGAGGTCATGCGCAACACCCCCCGCGAAGCCGACCTCATGGTGATCGCCGGCACCGTCTTTATCAAAATGGCGCCCGTCATTCAGCGCCTCTACGAGCAGATGATGGAGCCGCGCTGGGTCATCTCCATGGGTTCGTGCGCCAACTCCGGCGGCATGTACGATATTTATAGCGTCGTCCAGGGCGTGGATAAATTCCTTCCCGTGGACGTCTACGTCCCCGGCTGTCCACCCCGGCCCGATGCCTTGCTCGAAGGCATCCTCCTGCTGCGCGATGCGGTCGGTGCCGAGCGCCGTCCCCTGAGCTGGGTCGTGGGTGATCAGAAAACGGTGCGCCCGCGCCTGCCCGCGGAGCGCGAACGGAAACGTGCGGCCCGCATGGCGGCTACGCAACTGAAGAATCCGGATGAAATCTGACCCCCCTCCCGCCACCCCTTTGGGAGACGCGGTCCCTGCCGGCCCGCACTGGACTCAACCCCCGCAGACGGCGCCCCCGCCCGCGCTCCCATCCGGTCTGGAAGGCATGAAGGTCGGCGAGGATATCCTCGCCCTCGAATCCACCCGCGACGGCATCCCCACCCTCTGGCTCGACCGCGCCCAGGCCCACGATGCCCTCGCCTGGCTCAAGCATCAGGCTTCGCCCCGCTACGAAATGCTCTACGACCTCACCGCCGTGGATGAGCGCAGCCGCCGCCCCGCGCCTCCCAACTGGACCCATCCCCCGCGCGAGGATTTCACCGTCGTCTACCACCTCTACTCGCTCGGCCGCAACGAATACCTGCGCCTCAAAGTCCCCCTGCGCGATGGCGACGACCTTCACCTCGACTCCATCACCAACCTCTGGCCCTCCTCCAACTGGTACGAGTGCGAGGCCTACGACATGTTCGGCATCCGCTTCGACGGCCATCCCCACCTCCGCCGTTTGCTCATGCCCCACTCCTGGCAAGGCCATCCCCTGCGCAAGGAACATCCCGCCCGCGCCACCGAGATGGGCCCGTTCCGGCTGTGGGAAGAAAAAGTTGACCAGGAACTCGAAGACCTGCGCTTCAAACCCGAGGACTGGGGCATGCGCCGCAGCCACGCCGATACCGACTTTTTATTCCTCAACATCGGCCCTCAGCACCCCGGCACCCACGGCGTCCTCCGCCTCGCCCTCCAGCTCGATGGCGAAACCATCGTGGACGTCGTCCCTGACATCGGCTACCACCACCGCGGCGCGGAAAAAATGGGCGAGCGCCAGAACTGGTACACCTACATCCCCTACACCGATCGCGTGGACTACCTCGCCGGCGTCATGAACAATTTCGCCTACGTCACCGCCGTGGAAAAACTGGCGGACATGGAAATTCCTCCGCGCGCGCAAGTCATCCGCATCATGCTGGCCGAGCTGTTCCGGATCATCAGTCATCTGGTCTGGTACGGCACCTTCGCGCAGGATCTCGGCCAGCTCTCGCCCGTGTTTTTCACCTTCAATGACCGCGAGCGCGCCTTCGGCCTCATCGAAGCCATCTGCGGCGCGCGCATGCATCCCAACTGGTTCCGCATTGGCGGCGTCGCCCAGGACCTGCCCCAGGGTTGGGACACCATGATGCGCGATTTTCTCGGCTACTTCCCCCGCCGCCTGAAGGAATATGACCGCGAGGTGATGGCCAATCGCATCTTCAAGGCCCGCACCCAGGGGGTCGGCAAAATGAGCGTGGCCGATGCCATCGATTGGGGCATCACCGGCCCCAACCTTCGCGCCAGCGGCCTGGAGTGGGATTTCCGCAAAAAAACTCCCTACGGCGGCTACGAACAATTCGACTTCGACGTCCCCACCTCGCAGCGCGGCGACTGCTATGGCCGCGCCGAGGTCCGCGTCGAGGAAATGCGCCAGAGTCTGCGCATCATCGAGCAGTGCATGCAGGTCATGCCTGCGGGCCCCTACAAATCCGCCGACCCCCGCGCCGTCCCGCCGCTCAAAGAGCACTCCGGTGGTCCCACGGGCGAGGGTCAGGGTGGCACCATGCACGACATTGAAACCCTGATCAACCATTTCCTCGGCGTCACCTGGGGCCCGGTGATGCCCGAAGGCGAGGCGCTCAGCGCCATCGAAGGCACCAAAGGCAACTACGGCTACTACCTGACCAGCGATGGCGGCACCAATTCCTATCGCACCCGCATCCGCACCGGCTCCTTCGTGAATATGCAAACCCTGCCGCTGCTCTGTCGCGGCCACATGATCCCCGATTTGCTCGCCGTCCTTGGCGCTATGGATTTCGTCCTCGCCGACATCGATCGCTAGACCGAAAAACGACCCATGCTGAGCGCCCAAGAGCAAGACGAAATCTCCGCCGAAGCGCGCAACTATCCCTACAAGCGCGCCATCGCCATTGACGCGCTCAAAATCGTCCAGAAGCACCGCGGCTGGGTCTCCGACGAATCCATGGACGACGTCGCCCGCTTCCTCGATCTCTCGCGCGCAGAACTCGAAGGCGTTTGCACCTTCTTCAACCTGCTGCACCGCAAGCCCGTCGGCCGTCATGTGATCTGGGTCTGCGATGGCGTCTCCTGCTGGCTGACCGGCTATGGCCGCCTGCGCCGCCAGCTCGAATCCACCTTGGGTATCCAGCCCGGCGAAACCACCCCCGACGGCAAATTCACCCTTCTCCCCATCGTCTGTCTCGGTGCCTGCGATCACGCCCCCGTCCTCATGGTGGACGAAGAGCTGCATCGCGACCTCGATCCGCAACAACATCCCCAGGCCCTGGAGGCGGTGCTCAAGCAATATGACTGAGCTGACCCACCCGCTGACCTGGAATCTGCCCGGCGATGGCCAGGTGCTCGCGCTCTCCGCCTATCGCAACGGCGGCGGTTATGCCGGCCTCGAAGCCGCTGCCAAACTCGACCCCGCCGCCATCGTCGCCGTGGTCAAGGCTTCCAACCTGCGCGGCCGCGGCGGCGCCGGTTTCCCCACCGGCATGAAATGGTCGGTGCTCCCCATGGGCGCTTCCGCCCCCCGCCCCAAATACATCGCCGTCAACGCCGATGAAATGGAGCCGGGCACCTTCAAGGACCGCCTCCTGATGGAGCAGAACCCGCACCTGCTGCTCGAAGGCATCGCCATCTGCGCGCGTGCGGTGGAGGCGGAAACCGCCTACATCTTCCTGCGCGGCGAATACACCCTCGCCGCCGCCCGCCTCCGCCAGGCCATCGCCGAAGCCAACGCCGCCGCCGCCTTCACCCACGTCACCGTCCATCTGCACACCTCCGCCGGCCGCTACATGTGCGGCGAGGAAACCGGCATGCTCAACGCCCTCGAGGGCAAGCGCGCCAATCCACGCACCAAGCCACCCTATCCCGGCGCCAGCGGTCTGTGGGGCAAGCCCACCGTGGTCAACAACGTCGAAACCCTGTGCAACGTCCCCCCCATCCTGCGCCACGGCGCCGCATGGTATCAAAAGCTCAGCCGCACCACCGACGGTGGCACCAAACTCTACGGCGTCAGCGGGCGCGTCAAGCGGCCCGGTTTGTGGGAGCTGCCCATGGGCACGCCCGTGGGCGACATCCTCGCCCTCGCCGGTGGTCTGCGCGATGGCCTCCAGCTTCGCGGCCTGCTCCCCGGCGGCGCCTCCACCCCCTTCATCACCCCCGACCACCTCGACTGCCCCATGGATTTTACCGCCCCGCCCAAAATCGGCAGCCGCATGGGCACCGGCACCATGATCATCCTCGACGATCATGCCTGCCCGGTGGGCATGCTCGCCAACCTCATCGAGTTCTTCTCCCGCGAAAGCTGCGGCTGGTGTACCCCCTGTTGGTCCGGCCTGGGCTGGGCTACGCGCCTGCTCGCTGCCATGGAGCGCGGCGAAGGTCAGCCCGGCGACATCGAAAAACTTCTCCATCTCGCCGGCTTCTGGGGACCCGGCATGACCTTCTGCGCCCTCGCCCCCGGCGCCGCCGATCCCCTGCGCACCTCCATCCAGTTCTTCCGCGAGGATTACGAGCGCCACATCGCCCAACACCGCTGCCCCTACGAGGGTTGGGATGCCTGAGCGAGTTTCCATTATCGTAGATGGCCATCCGTACTCGGTCAGCCCCGACCAGTCCCTCCTCCAGGCCTGCCTCTCGCTCGGGTTCGACCTGCCCTACTTCTGCTGGCATCCCGCCATGGGTTCGGTCGGCGCCTGCCGTCAGTGCGCCATCAAACATCTCAAGGATGAGCACGACACCCAGGGCCGCCTGGTCATGTCCTGCATGACCCCGGTCAGCGAAGGCATTCGTATTTCGATCACCCATCCGGAAGCAGTTGCCTTCCGCGCCTCCGTGATCGAAGGCATGATGGTGCACCATCCCCACGATTGTCCGGTCTGCGACGAGGGTGGCCACTGCCAGCTCCAGGACATGACCGTGATGACCGGCCACAACTACCGCCGCTATCGCTTCAACAAGCGCACCTTCCGCAATCAGTACCTCGGTCCGCTGGTCAATCAGGAAATGAACCGCTGCATCCAGTGCTACCGCTGCGTGCGCTTTTACCGCGAGTACTGCGGCGGCTCGGACTTCGAGGCCCAGGGCATCAGTGACCGCGTCTTTTTCGGCCGCCAGCGTGACGGGGTGCTCGAAAACGAATTTGCCGGCAACCTGGCCGAGGTCTGCCCCACCGGGGTGTTTACCGACGCCACCTTCAAGCGTCATTACACCCGCAAATGGGACCTGCGCTGGACGCCCTCGGTTTGCGCCGCCTGCTCGCTGGGCTGCAACACTTCCCCGGGCGAGCGCTACGGCGGCGTGCGCGTCATCGTGAATCGCTACAACGGCGAGATTAACGGCTACTTTCTCTGCGACCGCGGCCGCTACGCCTACGAATATCTCGAATCGGATCGCCGCGTTCGCCAAACCAAAGTCCGCGGCATGGCCACCACCGCCGCCGTCGGCCTCGAGCATCTGCGCAAACTGATTGCCTCGGGCCAAGCCGATCCGCCCGCTCGCATGCTTGGCATCGGCTCGCCCCGCGCCTCCCTCGAGTCCAACTTCGCCCTGCGCCAGCTCGTCGGCCGCGACCGCTTCTTCGCCGGCATCACCGATGGCGAGCTCACCCTCCTGCGCCGCATCCTGGTACTAATGCGCACCAGCCCCGCGCATACGCCCAGCCTCCGCGATATCGAACACTGCGACGCCGCCCTCGTGCTGGGCGAGGATCTCACCAACTCCGCCGCCCGCATGGCCCTCAGCCTCCGTCAGGCCATGCGCCAAAAGCCGCTGCAGGAAATCTGCGATCCACTCAACATTCCCCACTGGCTCGACCACGCCGCCCGCGAAGCCATCCAGGACGCCCACGGCCCTCTGTTCCTGCTCACCCCCGCCGCCACCAAGCTCGACGACATCGCCACTCAATTCCATCGCGCCGCCCCCGACGATCTCGCCCGCCTCGCCCTCGATTTCACCAGCCCCATGTTCGCTGCCCTGCTGGCGGCGGAGCGCCCCCTGATCATCACCGGCACCAGTTGCGGCAGCCCCGCGCTGCTCGAAGCCGCCGCCGCCCTCGCCGCCGAGTTGGCGCAGCGTGGCCGCAAACCCGAACTCAGCTTCGTCGTCCACGAGGCCAACTCCCTCGGCCTCGCCCTGCTCAACCCGCGCCCGCTCGGCGAAGGCCTCGACCTCGCCCGCTTCGATCCGATCGAGACTGTCATTGCCCTCGAAACCGACCTCGAGCGCCGCGCCCCCGCCCCCGAGGTCGCCGCCTTCCTCGACCGCTTCCGTGTTCCGCCCGACGACCGCTTCGGCAACCCCAGCCGCCACCTCGTCGTGCTCGATCAGCTCACCCACTCCACCGCCGAAGCCGCCGAACTCATCCTGCCCGCCGCCGGATGGGCCGAAGGTTCGGGCACCTTCATCAGCAACGAAGGCCGCGCCCAGCGCTTCTTCCAGGTCTTGTCCCCCAGCCCCGAAATCCGCGAAAGCTGGCGCTGGCTCGAACAGGCGCAGAACCGCGAACCCGAGCTCGATGCCCTCCTGCAGCGGCTCGCCGATGCCGAACCGGCTCTGGCGATGGCCCGCGCCGCCGCCCCGCTCGCCGACTTCCGCCTCGCCCAGCAAAAAACGCCGCGCGAGTCCCATCGCTTTAGCGGCCGCACCGCCGAAGACGCCAATCTTGCGGTCAGCGAACCCAAACCACCCGACGACCTCGATACCGCCCTCAGCTTCACGATGGAAGGCTACGCGCCCCAGCCCCCCGCCGCTCTCACCGCGTTTTTCTGGCGCCCCGGCTGGAACTCCCCCCAGGCTCAGCTCGGCTATCAGAACGAAGTCAACCAGTCCCTGCGCGGCGGCGACGCCGGCGTCCGGCTTTTGTTGGCCGACACACGGGCGGACCGACAGAGCGACAGACCCACACCTCCGCCGGCGTTTGCACCCCGGCCGGGCTTCTGGTGGACCCTCCGCGCCCAACACCTCTTCGGCTCCGACGAACTCACCCGTGCCGCCCGCGCCATCAATGAGCTTTCACTCTCTGCTTATATCGGCCTCAGCTCTGCAGATGCCTCCCCCGCAGGCTGGTCCGACGGCCAACCCATGCGCCTGGAACTTGACGGCGCCGCCTACCAGGTTCCCCTCCGCCTCATCCCCGGCCTCGCCCGCGGCCTGGCCATGGTTCCCGCCGGCTTTGCCGCCCTGGACGGTGCCATGCTGCCCGCCTGGTGCCGCATCGAACCCATCCGCGAGGGGGTGAAGTGAACCACCTCGTCAATCTCATCAGCCCCCACCCCATCTGGTCGCTCCTCGGCATCCTGTTTTTTGCCCTCAACACCGCGGCCTTCCTCATCTGGGTCGAGCGCCGCCTGCTCGCCCTCTGGCAGGATCGCTACGGCCCCAACCGCGTCGGCCCCTTCGGCCTGCTCCAGCCCCTGGCCGACGCCGTAAAACTTTTTTTCAAGGAAGACTGGATTCCGCCCTTCGCCGACAAATGGCCCTTCGTCCTCGCCCCCGCCATCGTCGCCGCCACCGTCCTCATGGGCTTTGCGGTGGTCCCCTTCGCCTCCGGCATTGTGGTCACCGACCTGAACATCGGCCTGCTGTTTTTCCTGGGCATGTCCTCCCTCGGCGTCTACAGTGTGGTCATCGGCGGCTGGTCCTCCAACAATAAATACGCCCTGCTCGGGGGCTTGCGCGCCGCCGCCCAAATGCTCAGCTACGAGGTCTTCATGGGTCTCGCGGTGATGGGCACGGTGATCCTGGCGGGTTCATTCAGCCTCGGCGCGATTGTCCAGGCCCAGCAGCGGACCATGTTGTTTGTGATCCCGCAATTCCTCGGTTTCGTGCTCTTCCTCATCGCCGGTGTCGCCGAAACCCGCCGCTTGCCGTTCGATCTGCCCGAGGCCGAATCCGAGCTGGTTGCCGGCTTCCACAGCGAATACTCGGGCATGAAGTTCGGCCTCTTCTTCGTCGGCGAATATCTCGGCGTGACGCTCATCTCCTGCCTGATCACGGTTCTGTTCTTTGGCGGATGGCTGGGGCCTGGCCTGCCCGGCCTGGTCTGGTTCCTGATCAAGATGTTCGGCTTCATCTGCTTTTTCGTTCTTTTGCGGGCGGCGCTGCCGCGCCCGCGTTTTGACCAGCTCATGACCTGGGGCTGGAAGCTGATGCTCCCTCTCGCCCTCGCCAATCTCCTGGTCACCGGCGCTATCGTGGTCGCCCTGAGGCATTAATGCTGAGCATGATCCGCACCCTCTGGGACGTTTTCCTGCACATGTTCGCCAAGCGGGTGACCATCCAGTACCCGGAGCAGAAGGCCTATCTCTCGGCCCGCTACCGCGGCCGCATCATCCTCTCCCGCGATCCCGATGGCGGCGAGCGCTGCGTCGCCTGCTATCTCTGCGCCGCCGCCTGCCCCGTGGACTGCATCGCTCTGCAGGCCACCGAGGACGAGCACGGCCGCCGCTACCCCGAGTGGTTCCGCATCAATTTCTCCCGCTGCATCTTCTGTGGCTTCTGTGAGGATGCCTGCCCCACCTACGCGATTCAACTTACTCCCGACACCGAAATGAGCGAATATCGGCGACAGGACATGGTCTACGAAAAGGAGGATCTTCTGATTGCCGGGCCCGGCAAATATCCCGGCTACAATTTCTGGCGCGTCGCCGGCGTCCAAATCGCCGGCAAAGACAAAGGCGCGAGCGAACGCGAGGCGCCGCCCGTGGACCTCCATTCGCTCCTCCCCTGAGGACCACCCGTAACCGCTAACCTCCCATGCCTGTCTTATTCGCCTTCGCCGCCATCATCGCCATCCTCGCCACCGTCCTCGCGATCACGCGCCTCAATGCGGTCCACGCCCTTTTGTACCTCGTGCCTTCGCTGTTGGCCGTCGCTGTCGCCATCTACGCCCTCGGCGCCCCCTACTTGGCGGCCCTCGAGGTCATCATCTACGCCGGCGCAATCATGGTGCTATTCATCTTCGTCACCATGATGCTCAACCTCGGTGCCGCGGCGAAGCAGCAGGAGCAGCTCTGGCAGCCGGGCCGCGCCTGGATCGGCCCCGTCATTCTCGGCGCCCTGCTGTTGGCCGCCTTCCTCTGGGCGTTGTTGACTGCAGCCGCGCCCGCGCCGGCGGCGCACCGCCTCGGCCCCCACGCCGTCGCCAACTCCCTGATGAGCACCTACATCCTCGGCGTCGAGCTGGCCTCCGTCCTGCTCATGGCCGCGGTGATCGCCGCCTATCACATCGGCGCCAGCGTCGGCCGCCGCCCAACCCGTGCGGTTGAGGCCGGCCCAGCCGCTCGCAAGGAGCTTGTCCCATGACCCACATGGGGCTGCTCCTCGCAGCCGTCCTGTTCGCCCTCGGTGTGGTCGGCCTCCTCGCCCGCCGCAATCTGCTCATGATTCTGGTCTCCATCGAGGTCATGCTCAACGCCGCCGGCCTCGCTTTCATCGCCGCCGCCTCGGCCTGGGACCAACCCGACGGCCAGGTCATGTTTCTCTTCATCCTCGCCGTCGCCGCCGCCGAAGTCGCCGTCGGCTTGGCTCTCCTGCTCCAACTGCACCATCAGACCAACAGCGTCGACGCGGATCGGGCCGGCCGCATGAAGGGATGAGATGAACGGTTATCCGGCAATCTACTCCGCCCTCTGGCTCGAGCCCGTCATCCCCTTCGCCTCCGCCTTCGTGCTGATGGTTTGGGGCCGCCAGTTGGGCCGTCGCGTGGCGGCGTGGCTGGGCTCGCTCTCGATCTTCGCGTCCTTCCTGATTTCCCTGTTCATCGGCCTGGCCTTCGTCCGCTCCCCCGGCACGCCCTTCATCCAAATCGTCTGGCACTGGATTGCGGTAGGCAATTTCCGCGTGGACATGGGGCTCTATCTCGATTCGCTCGCCGTGGTGATGACGCTGGTGGTCTCGTTCGTCAGCTTCCTCATCCACGTCTACTCCACCGAGCACATGGAGCACAGCGAAGGCTACGAACGCTTCTTCGCCTACATGAACCTGTTCGTGGCCTCCATGCTCACCCTCACCCTGGCCAACAACCTGCTGTTGTTGCTGCTCGGCTGGGAGGGCGTGGGCCTGTGCAGCTACCTGCTGATCGGCTTCTGGTACGGTGATGAAGCCAACGGCCGCGCCGGCCGCAAGGCCTTCATCGTCACCCGCGCCGGTGACACCGCCTTCATCCTCGGCCTGTTCCTGCTGTTCAACCGCCTCGGCACGCTCAATATCCAGCCGCTGATGGCCGCCGCGCAGGCCCACTGGCACGTGGGCGCCGCCGCCGCCGAAGTCGCCGCCTTCCTGCTCATCGGCGGTGCCATCGGCAAATCCGCCCAGTTCCCGCTTCAGACCTGGCTGCCCGATGCCATGGCCGGCCCCACGCCCACCAGCGCCCTCATCCACGCCGCCACCATGGTCACCGCCGGCGTCTACCTCATCGCCCGTACCCATGTGCTGTTCGAGCTGGCGCCCGCGGCCCTGTTCGCCGTCGCTCTTATCGGTTTCGCCACGCTCTTGCTCGCCGGTTGCGCCGCCCTCACCCAAACCGACATCAAGCGCATCCTCGCCTACTCCACCGTCAGCCAGATCGGCTACATGTTCCTCGCCCTCGGCGTCGGCGCCTGGTCGGCGGCCATCTTCCATCTCGTCAGCCACGCCTTCTTCAAGGCCCTGCTGTTCCTCGCTTCCGGCGTCGTCATCGAAGCCCTGCACGAGGAACACAACATCTTCAAAATGGGCGGCCTGCGCCACAAACTCCCGCTCGCCTTCTGGTGCTTTGTCTTCGCCGGCGCCTCCCTCGCCGGCCTGCCCTTGATCTCCGCCGGCTTCTATAGCAAGGGCATGATCATGTGGAAGAGCTACAGCTCGCCCCTCGGCCACACCTGGCTCTGGATCGGCGCTGTCGTCGGCGCCCTCCTCACCGCCCTCTACATCTCCCGCCTCATCTTTGTAGTCTTCTATGGTGAAGAGAAAATGGCGCCCCGTCGCTGGCCCCGCTGGACCGTGCAGTGGCCCATGATCATCCTCGCATTCCTCTCCATGCTGGCCGGCTTTTTCGATCTGCCTGCGGCCTTCGGCGGCGGCGAGCGCCTGACGCATTTTCTCTCCTCCGCCCTGCCGGTGCTCGCCGCCGCCCGTCCCACCGCGCTCGGTGAAATCGGCGCTGAAGCCGTTGCCGCCGCATTCTTCTTTATCGGCGTCTACGTGATCTGGGTCTTCTACCTGCAAAAACCTTCGCTCACCGACGCCCTCATGGCCGGCCGATTCCCCCAGGACCTCCGCCAATTCTGGTACACCGACTGGGGCATGGACTGGCTCTATGACCGTATCTTCGTCATCCCCACGGTCACCCTCGCCCGCGTCGGCCGCCACGACGTGATTGACCGTATCTACCAGGGCATCGCCTGGCTCTGCCACACCGGCTATCGCGCGCTCTCGCCCACCGAATCCGGCCGCGTCCGCCGCTACGCCGCCTGGATCACCGCCGGCGCCATCTTCCTCATCGTGGTGGCCCTGTGGTGAAGAGCGTTCAGCCTTTTTGGCGGGGCAGGCGCGCGGCGGGAGGTGGCGCTTGATTCTGCTCTGGCTGCTGGTCATCCTCGGCGTCGCCGGCGCGCTCGCCGCCTGGAGCGGGCGCTGGTCGAACACCGCCCCCCGCTGGATCGCCCTCGTGGGCATCGCCGCCGACTTCTTCCTCACGCTCCAGATTTGGCTCCGCTCCGGCGCCGGACAACTCCAGGGCGCGCTCCAGGGTCAGTGGCTGCGCCAGGTCAACTGGAATTGGATTCCGCAGTTCGGCATCCATTTCCATCTCGCCCTCGACGGCCTCAGCCTGCTGCTGCTCATGCTGACGTTCGCCCTCGGCATGATCGCCGTGCTCTGCTCCTGGCACGAAATCCAGACCAGCATTGGCTTTTTCCATCTCAACCTCTGCTGGCTGCTGTTAGGTATCACCGGCGTCTTCCTGGCGATGGATCTGTTCCTGTTCTACTTCGCCTGGGAGCTCATGCTGGTCCCCATGTTTTTCCTCATCGCCATCTGGGGCCACGAGCGCCGCGTCTACGCTTCGGTCAAGTTCTTCCTCTTTACCCAGATCAGCGGCCTGTTCATGCTCCTCGCCATCCTGGGGTTGTTCTTTAAGCACCACGCCGCCACTGGCGTCTATACGTTCGAGTACACCGCGCTGCTCCACACCCCGCTCTCGCCCACCCTCGCCCTCTGGCTCCTGCTTGGCTTTTTCGCGGCCTTCTCCGTCAAGCTGCCCATGTTCCCCTTCCACACCTGGCTGCCCGACGCCCACACCGAAGCCTCCACCGCCGGCAGCCTGGTCCTCGCCGGCCTGATGCTCAAAACCGGTGCCTATGGCCTGCTGCGTTTCGTGCTGCCGCTGTTTCCCCAGGCTGCCCGCGCCTTTGCTCCCTGGGCGATGGTGCTGGCCGGCATCGGCATCATCTACGGTGCGCTGCTCGCCTACGGCCAGACCGACATGAAGCGCCTCGTCGCCTATACCTCAGTCAGCCACATGGGGTTTGTTCTGCTCGGCGTATTCGCCGCCGCCCTCGCCGGACCGGGCAGCGAAGCCGCGCATTGGGCTCTCGAAGGTGTCATCCTCGAAATTCTCTGCCATGGCTTCTCCACCGGCGCCCTGTTCGTTCTCACCGGCCTGCTCCAGGAGCGCCTCCACACCCGCGAAATGCACCGCATGAATGGCCTCTGGGCGATCATGCCGCGCGCCTCCGGCAGCGGACAATTCTTCGCCATGGCCGCCGTCGGCCTTCCCGGCCTCGGAAACTTCGTGGCCGAGTTCCTGATTCTGTTGGGTGTTTTCCACGTCAGCGTGGGCATGGCCATCGTCGGCGCCATCGGTATCCTGGTTTCCACCCTCTACGGCATTGAAATGGTGCAGCAGGCCTTCCAGGGTCCCAACCGTCTCAACTGGCAAGCTCCCGATCTGGTTAAGCGCGAGGCCCTCGCCTTGGTGCCGATGATGGCGGTCCTCCTCTGGCTCGGCCTCTATCCCCAGCCCGTCCTCAACGCCGCCGCCCCCAGCCTCACGCATATCGAGCAGCAACTTGCCCCGCCCGTCATGAATGTTGGCGCGGACCCCAGCGCGGCTGCGCCGCGCGCCCTGCGAAGGGTGGCCCAGCGATGAGCTTTACGCCGGCTCAATGGACCGCGCTCGGCCCCTTCATCGCCCTCACCGTCACCGCCGTCATCGCTATGGTCGGCATCGGCGTGCGGCGCTCGCATCGCGGCACGCTGGTCCTTACCCTTGCCGGTCTTGCCGTCACCATCTGGCGCATCTGGCCCGCCGCTCACGTCGCCCCGGTCTCGGTCACCCCATTGTTCCGCATTGACGGCTACGCTCTGTTCTTTACTGGCCTCGTCGCCGGCGCGGCGTTCGTCGTCGCTTTGTTTGCCTACGACTACCTCCAGAAAATCGAATCGCGCCACGAGGAATTCTATGTGCTCCTTGTCATCGCTGCTCTAGGAGCCGCGGTGCTTGCGGCCAGCAGCGACTTCGTGTCTTTCTTCCTCAGCCTTGAAGTCCTCAGCATCAGCCTCTACGGCCTTAACGCCTATCCCCAGGGACGGCCGCTCCCGCTCGAAGCCGGCATCAAATACCTGGTCCTCGCCGCCTCCTCCGCCGCCTTCCTGCTGTTCGGGATGGCTCTCGTCTATGCCGCCACCGGCACCATGCAGTTCGCCCTGCTCTCCGCCGCGCTCCCCCACGCTGACGCCTCGCTGGTGCTGCCCGGCGTGGGCTTGATCCTGGTGGGCATCGGTTTCAAGCTCGGCTTGGTCCCCTTTCATCTCTGGACGCCCGACGTCTACCAGGGCGCCCCCGCCCCGGTCACCGCTTTCATCGCCACCGCCTCCAAGGCCGGTATCTTCGCCGTACTGCTGCGTTACTTCTACGAATCCTCCGGCGCCCCCTCGGGCCGCCTCTTCCTCGTGCTCACCATCCTGGCCTTCGCCTCCATGGTCGCCGGCAACCTCCTCGCCCTGCGCCAGTCCAACGTCAAGCGCATCCTTGCCTATTCCTCCATCGCTCACATGGGCTACATCCTGGTGGCCTTTCTGGCCGTCAGCCGCGCCCCCGCCATGGCCGCCGCCGCCGTCGGTTTCTACTTTCTCGCCTACTTCATCACCACCCTGGGCGCCTTCGGTATCATCGCCGCTCTCACTACGCCGGACGGCGAGCCGGATGGCATCGAAGACTACCGCGGCCTGTTTTGGCGCCGCCCCTGGCTGACGTTGGTGTTTACCGCCATGCTGCTCTCGCTCGCCGGCATCCCGCTCACCGCCGGCTTCCTCGCCAAATTCTATATCGTCGCCGCCAGCGCCGCCGCCTCGCTGTGGATGCTCCTGCTCGTTCTGGTCATCACCAGCGTCATCGGCCTGTTCTATTACCTGCGCATCGTCGTCGCTCTTTTCAGCGAACCCCCCGACGTCCCCGCCCCCTCCGGTCCCCTCGTCCTCCCCATCGCCCGCACCGGCGCCTGCGTCCTCGGCGTCCTCCTGGTCGCTCTGGTCTGGGTCGGCGTCTATCCCGCAACCTTCATCCACATGCTGCTCCATTTGCCGTTGCGGTGATTCAAGTCACCGCCCGCGCCGGTGGGTCCGTGGAACCATGGGTTCATGGCTACCACGATCACTCCCATTCAAAAACTTGTCGTCTTTGAGCGTCCCGGTGTTGAAGCAGTGCGGCTCTCGATCACCGCCGGCAACTCCGTTCCCACTCACGCCAGCAACGTGGACGTCGCCGCCGTGGTCGTGAAAGGCTTCGGACGTTTCATCCTTGAGGGCAAGCCCGTCGAGCTGCACCCGGGTTCAGTGGTGGACATGCACCCGAACCAGCAGCACTCGGTCGAGGCCAAAACTGACCTCGAGCTGGTCGTCCTGCACTATCGCCTCGGCTCCGCCAACGCCGCTGTCCACTGCGGCGCCTAATCGCCACCCCAGCCCGCGAACGGAAACTGTAAACTATTATCTGTATGGCCTATGTGATCGCGGAACCGTGCATTAACGTCAAGGACACCGCCTGCGTGGATGCCTGCCCGGTGGACTGCATCCACCCGCGCAAGGACGAGAGCGACTTCGAGCCCGAAACCCAGCTCTACATTGACCCACAGGAATGTATTGACTGCGGCGCCTGCGTCCCCGTCTGCCCCGTCTCGGCCATCTTCGCCCGCGAAGACCTGCCCCAGAAATGGGACCCCTTCGCCGACATCAACGCCAAGCACTTCGAGAAAAAGTAGCCCTTCAGTCAACCCTGAAATGCTGAGTCCGCATCGGACTCAGCATCGGCACCGGTGGCTTGGTGATCACTTCATTCCACTCGCAGCGCCGCCAGTGGGTCGGCGCGCGCCGCCCGCCGCGCCGGCAACCAGAGTGCCAGCGCCGCGATCACACCCAGCAGCCCTGCCGGCAGCGCCAGCAGCAGCCACATCGGCTCGCCCAGCGATCCGGTGCCGCTTGCCAGCACCCGCAGTCCCGCCCATCCTACCGCCAGCCCGGCCACCAGCCCGCCAACAGTGATCCCCACGGTGTCCAGCAAGAGCATGCGCTGCAATTGTCTCGAAGTTGCGCCCAGCGCCGTGCGGATGCCGATTTCCCGCCGCCGCGCTGTCGCCGCATACGCCACCACGCTGTACAGCCCAATCGCGCTCAACAGCAACGACAGCCCCGCCAGCAGCTCCAGCAAATGCATGAACGCCGCATCCGAGACCGCCGCGGCATTTGCCAACTTACTCTTCAGCGCCCCGGCATTGTACAGCGCCAGCGTGGGATCAACTCCAGCCAGCGCACCCCGAAGCGGCGCAATCATAGCGTCCGGCTCCCCCGATGCACGCACCAGCACGCCCAGCGTCATTTGCAGCGGCTGCGCCTGCGCCAGCGGCTCGTAGATTTCACCGTTCGTGCTGCCGTCTTCATAGAAGATGGCCACATCCCCGCAAACACCAACGATCCTGCGCCAGGGTTCGCCCTTCCTATCCAGATGGATCGACTGTCCGATGGGGCTAACGCCGATCGCAAACAACCGCCGTGCCACCGCCCGGCTGATGACCGCCACCTGCGGCGCGCTCGCTGCATCGGCCGCCGTGAATGTTCGTCCACGCAGCAGCGGAACCTGCAGCAAGCGGAAATAGCCGGGACTGGCGTAATACACCTTCGGCGCCTTCAGCCGGCTCCAGTCGAGTGGCGCGCGCCCGCGCACCGCGACACGTTCCTCATTCCAGTCGAGCGGCGGCGGGCTGATCAGCGCTGCCGCCGTTGCTCCCGGCAGCGCCGCCGCCACCACTTGCAGGCGCGCGCTGAGGGCCGCTTGTTCGACCGCAGTTTGGTAATCGGGACCGCGCAAGGCGACCTCACCCGCGAGTACATGCTGGGGCTGATATCCCAGCGGCAGCCGCAGGTTTTGCGCGATGCTCAAGACCACAGCGCCAATCACTACCAGGCAGGCAGCGGTCAGCCCCACTTCGATCGCCACCAACGCGCGGCGCCCGCCGCTGCCGCCCCTGACCACAGCGCCCCCAGTTGCCCGCGCGCCCAACCGCAGCGCCGGCGGCAACCCCGCCGCCAGCACAGTCGCCAGCGCTGCGGCTGCGGTTGCGGCCAGCACCCTGCCATCCATGTGCAGCACGGCCACGTTTACAGCCGCGTTCATGACCCGGAGCCCGAGCCACCCCAACAGCAGCCCGAGCGCGGCCGCGAGCCCCGCCAGCTCCGCGGTTTCCGTCAGTACCTGCCGCACCAGCCTGCCGCGCCACGCCCCCAACGCCCGCCGGATCGCCATCTCGTCCGCGCGCGCCGCCGCCCGCCCCAGCCCCAACCCGGCCACGTTGGCGCAGCCAATCAGCAGGATGAACACCGCCAGCGTCATGAACATCGCCAGCACGCTCGGCTTTCTGTTCTCTGTGTTGCGCTGATGCAGCGTCATCGCCGCCGCTCCGAAGTCGTGTTCAGCCGGGTGCTTCCGCTCGCGCATCGCCACCGCCGCCACCTGTGCCTTCGCCTCCGCGAGCGTCGCGCGCGGGCGCAGCCTCCCGACGGTGTACAGCGTGAACGCCGTGGCGCCCTCGTGCTCCCAGCCCGCAGGCGGAATCGCCATCGGTACCCAAACCTGGGTATCAAAGTCCGAACTCCCGCCTTGGGCGAACTTCGGCGGCATAGTCCCCACCACCGTGTACGGCGTCCCATCGAGCCGAACGATCCTCCCCAGCATCGGCGCTCCGCCAAACTGCTTCCTCCACAGTTTGTCGCTCAGAACCACGCTGTGTGCCTCGCCCGCTGCGAAGGCCCGTCCGCGCGCCGGCGCCACCCCCAGCACCTGGAAAAAGTTCGGCGTCACCGCCATGGCGCTGACATGCACCGCCTCGCCTGCTCCGGAGAGGTTGTAGCTTTGCTCATCGTAGGCGGCCAGCTCGGCAATGGCCGGCGCGCCTGCCCGCAAATCGGCGAAATCTCCTGCCCACAGCGGATTCCCAGGCGCCGGCTCTCCGCCCAGCACCGAAACCACCGCCACGATCCGCTCCGGCTGCGGAAACGGCGGCGTCTGCAGCAGCGCCGCATCCAGTATGCTGAACACTGCCGTAGTCACGCCGATGCACAGCGCTAACGTGATCACCGCAACTGCGGTGTAGCCCGGGCTCTTGCGCAAAATCCGGGCCCCCAGCCTCAGGTCACGCCCCACCGACGCCAGCCACGCTCCACGCCGCTCCTCCCGGCAGCCTTCCTTGGTAGCTTCCTCGCCCCCCAGCAGCGCCACCGCTTTTTGCCGCGAGCCGTACTTCGCCTCTGCCTGCTCGAGGTGAAACGCCAGCTCCTCCTCGAGTTCCCGCTCTTTGCGTCGTCGGCTGAACATTCAAGCCTCCTCCAGCACCCGCCCCACCGCTTCTGTCAGCCGGCGCCACAGCTCGGTTTCCGCCTGCAGCCGCTCCCGCCCCTTCCTCGTCAGCTCGTAGTACTTGGCCCGACGGTTCGCCTCCGACGCTCCCCAATGCGCCTTCAGCAGTCCCTTCCGCTCGAGCCTATGCAGCGCCGGATATAGCGAGCCCTGCTTTACCCGCAGCGCCTCGCTGGACACCTGCTGAATCCGCTCGGTGATCGCCCACCCATGCCGCCGCCCCAGCCGCAGCGTCCGCAGTATCAGCAGCTCCAGCGTCCCCTGCGGCAGTTCCAGTTTGTCCTCGCCCATGACGGCCACTCCCTCCCTTTGCGCTTCTACAAGAGCGAGGGTAGCGCCTTTCGTGTCGAAGTGCAAGAGGTCAGTGCGGCTGCTTCGCCCTGCTGGAACTGCGCAGGGCAAATTGCGGAGTGCATGCAACCTGCCACATCACTTGCCCCTCCGAACCGCACATGGCTGCTCTCCCTGTCCTGTTCCGCGGACGCAAGGCCCGCACCCTTTCCGATGTTATCGTGGCCACCCTGCTGGACTGGGGCGTGGATACCATCTTTGGTCTGCCCGGCGACGGTATCAACGCCATGTTCGAGGCGTTGCGCCAGCACGAGCGCGACATCCGCTTCATCCAGGTGCGGCATGAAGAAGCAGCGGCGTTCATGGCTTCGGCGCACTACAAGTACACCGGCAAGCTAGGGGTATGCATTGCCACCTCTGGCCCCGGCGCCATTCATCTGCTCAATGGGCTCTACGATGCTAAGCTCGACCGCGCCGGCGTGCTCGCCATTACTGGCCAGATCTACTCGGATCTCAAGGGCACCCACTACCAACAGGAAGTTAACCTCGTGCGCCTGTTCGCCGACGTGGCTGAGTACAACGAAGCCATCATCAACGCCAACCAGGCCGAAAGTGTCACCGACCTCGCCTGCCGGCACGCCATCAGCAAAGCTAGCGTGGCGCATATCAACATTCCGGTGGATATCCAGGACGAGCCAGCCAAAGAAAGGCTCTCCCACATGCGCCCCGCGCGCACCGTCACCTCCGCCGCCCGCAGCCGCTATATCACCGTGCCTTGCGACTCCGATCTCGACCAGGCCGCCGATGCCCTCAACCGCGGTAAAAAAATTGCCATTCTGGCCGGAGCCGGAGCGGTGCATGCTCGCAGCCAGTTGCTTGCCACGGGTGAACGCCTGGCGGCTCCCATCGCCAAGGCACTGCTGGGCAAGGCCGCCATTCCCGACGACCACCCACTGAACATGGGCGGGCTGGGGTTGATCGGCACGCTGCCGTCGCAGAAGGCGATGGAGGAATGTGACACCCTCTTCATGATTGGCAGCTCGTTTCCCTATATGCAATGGCTGCCTGAGGAAAAGGACAATGTCGTTGGCATCCAGCTTGATCTGCGCCCCGAGTGCATCGGCCTGCGCTATCCGATGAAGGTGGGCCTCGTGGGCGACGCTGCCGCCACGCTGGAAAAACTCCTGCCGCGGCTCAAAAAGCACGACGGCAAGTTTCTGAAGACCACGCAAAAGCGCATGCGGGAATGGAACCGGCTGATGCGCGAGCGCGCCAGCAACATGAGCAAGCCGATGAAGCCGGAGTTGGTCGCCGCGACCCTTTCCGAGCTGGCGCCGCGCGACGCCGTCATCTCCTGCGATTGCGGTACGGTCACCGCCTGGATGTCGCGCCACTTCAACATCCGCAATGAGCAGAAATGGGCGATGGCGGGCAACCTGGCCACCATGGCGCCAGGGCTCCCTTACGGCATCGCCGGCGCGGCGGCGTTTCCGCACCGGCGCGCGATTGCCTTCGTTGGCGACGGCGCTTTCACCATGCTCATGGGGGAGTTCGCTACGGCCGTGAAGTACCACCTGGCGCTCACCGTGGTGGTAATCAAGAACAACACGCTCGGGCAAATCAAGTGGGAGCAGATGGTGTTTTTGGGCAATCCGGAATATCAATGCGAGCTGCACCCGATTGACTTTGCCGCTTTCGCCCGCGCCTGCGGCGGCCTGGGCACGACCGTGGACGATCCGCACCAGTTGCGCGGCGTGCTGCAGCAGGCATTGCGCTCGCCCAAGCCGCACCTGGTGGAATGCGTGACCGACCAGTTCGAGCCGCCCATGCCCGCTGAAGCTACGCCCAGGCAGGGCCTGCACCTGGCCGAGGCGCTGGCGCGCGGTGAACCCAACCGCGAGCGCATTGCCCTCACGCTGTTCCGCGACAAGGTACGCGATTTCAAGGCCTGAGCTGGCCCCACGCAGTGGTGGCGCGCGCCCCGCGAGAGGTAGGTCGGGTCCGCACTTGACAGCGCGAACTTTGCATCGTAAAGTTACGGCAAGATGGATCCGCTCCACCACGCTTTGGGCGAAATCGCAGCCATTCGCGGCCAGATGGCACGCGCCGGTGAGTTCCGCGGCTACGGGCCAGCGGCGCTGACGGCCACTGCGGGAGTGGCCGCCGCCGGCGGACTGCTGCAGCCGGTGCTGGTGCCCGATCCGCTGCGCACGCCCGCGGGCTACGTGCTGCTGTGGGGTGCGGCGGCGGTACTCTCGGGCACGCTCATCGGCATCGAAGCGCGGGCCCGCACGCGCCGCCTGCACGGCGGACTGAGCAACGCCATGATCCGTGCCGCGCTGGAGCAGTTTTTGCCCGCCGGAATAGCCGGTGCCCTGATCACGCTGGTTATCTTAAATTGGCAGGCAGGCAATGTCGCGCTGTTGCCGGGGCTGTGGCAGGTGATCTTCAGCTTGGGCGTGTTTGCCTCCTGCCGCTTTCTGCCGCGCGCGGCGCTGTGGGTGGGCACCTGGTATCTCCTCACCGGCTTGCTCGCGCTGGTGATCGCCTCCTCTTCGTTGGCGCTGGATCCGTGGGTGATGGCGGCTCCGTTCATCGTCGGTCAGGCGCTGGCTGCGGTCGTATTATGGCGCGCCTCGAACTCCGGGCGTCAGCCGGAGGCGGCATGAGCGAAGCGGAACGCACCGGCGCCGGCCGCTATGCCTACGCGGGCCTCGACCGCGTGCTGCACGAACGCGCCCGCCTCGGTATCGTGACCTCGCTGGCGGCTCATCCGCGCGGACTGGCCTTCAACGACCTGAAGCTGCTATGTGACCTCAGCGACGGCAATCTCAGCCGGCATCTGACGGTGCTGCAGGATGCGGACATGGTCGTGATCCGGAAGAGCGTGGTGCGCGGCCGCTCCCAGACGCTCTCCCAGCTCACGCCCGAAGGCCGGTTGCGGTTTGTGAACTATCTGAGTGAGCTCGAGCAGGTGGTGGCGGATGCCGCGGCGGCGCGACGCGCCGTGGCACGCCTGGCGCCGGAGGGTTCGAGCTGAAGCCAATTTTTTTGCGAGTTCACTTTGTTATGCAAAGCGATTATCCCATGCACGTAGCGGTCATCATGGATGGCAATGGACGCTGGGCCAAAGCCCGCGGCTGGGCGCGCACCCGCGGGCACGCGGCGGGAGTGGCGGCGCTGCGGCGGTGCGTTGAGGCGGGGCCGCGGCTAGGAATTGGCACGCTGACCATCTACGCGCTCTCCTCGGATAACTGGCAGCGGCCGCACGCGGAAGTCGTGGGGTTGCTCGACCTGTTGCAGAGCTATCTGGAAAGCGAGCGCGGCAGCTTGGTCCGCTCCGGCGTACGCTGCAGTGCGATCGGGCGGCGCGACCGGCTGCCCCAGGAGCTGGCCGCCGCGCTCGCGGAAACCGAGGCCGCCACGCGCGGCGGCACGCAGTTATGGCTGCGGCTGGCAGTCGATTATTCCGGCCGGCATGAAATGGCGGCCGCCGCGGCCGCGGCGGCGGCGCGCTGGACCCAGGGCCTGGCCCCCAGTCCAGACCTGATGCGGCGGCTGATGGAATCCACGCTGGAACGCGATGCCGGCCCGGTGGACCTGCTCATCCGCACCGGCGGCGAGCACCGGCTCTCCGACTTTCTGCTGTGGGAAGCCGCCTACGCCGAACTGGAGTTTCTGCGCGTTCCCTGGCCCGATTTCACTCCCGCTCACCTGCGCCGGGCGCTGCTGGCCTTTGCCCGCCGCGAGCGCCGCTTCGGCGGGCCGGCCCCGCTAGCTGCCGCCGGAGCTGCGCGCTCCTACTCCGTAGCGGCCCTGGCCGCCGCGGGCGGCTCGAACGCGTCTTTGCGCGTCCACAAATAGTACAGGGGCACCAGGGCAACAACCAGACCCACGAGAAGCATCGTGGCCGCAAAGCCAGGCGAGGAAATGAGAGCTTTTGCAGCGCCGGTCTGCCGCGCCTGCGCAGAGGCCAGCAACGAGCTCTCCCAGGCTCGCGGCCGCGCCCAGGTGAGGATGGTGTTCGCCAGGCCCAAGGCCAGCCAGGCCATGCCGGCCCAGCGCGCCCACGCCCGCAACTGCAGCACTCCAACGCCGATGGCGAAGGTGATGCTGCCCAGGATTAGATCGAGCACGAAGGCCGCATTGCCGGTGAATGGGATGGATGCCACCGTGACCGGCGCCAGCCGCCCCGCCAGCGGAGACATCAGGACTGCGAGCGCGCCGCCGATCGCCAGCAGCCAGCCAATGATGCTGATGCTGAACGGCTGCTGCGGCGGCCCGCCCGGCCGGACGGCATAAAAGAGCGTGCGCGTCTGCCGCCGCGCGCAATAGACGATCCACCAGCTCGCCACGCCCACAATCACCGCGCCCAGCAAAGCGGCAAGCAGTTTGGCGAGCTCAGCCGCCTGCGGCGTGGCGCCGGGCACCGTTATCAGCGACAGCGCGACGCTCATCGCTGCGCCACCCAGCAGGAGGCATCCTGCAAACACAAGCGTTGAGCCGAGCGCCCACAGGCGCATGCGCAACAAGCCGATCGCCGTGCTGATGCCCCAGGCCGCAAACGCGCAGTAGCCGGCCGCGGCCCCCGCCAGCAGAGCATGGCTGGGAGGCGGCCCGGCCGCGGGCGCCACCACCGCCGACAGTAGCGCCGCCGCCACGGTCAGCGCAGCGAACAGCACGGTGAACGCTGAGCCGATGAGCTCCAAAACAGCAATGGTGATCAGAGTGGCCGGACGCTTCATGCCTGCTCCCTTCCTGGGCTAGCGAATGTTGGCGCGGGCCCCGCGCGGCTGCTTCGCCCTGCTGGAACTGCGCCGGGCGAGCGCGGCGCGGGCCCCGCGAAGCGACGACGGTTGCGGACCGTTTCATCGCGGCAGTATACGCTGAATCAGACTAAAAGCGGTCTGACTCTGTTGAAATCCTTGATACTGGGCCGCGCGCCACAGGTTGGGCACAGCCCCGGGCAACTGCCTCATTCGCTGCGCAGAGCCTGCACCGGGTTGACCGCCATGGCTCGCCGCGCCGGAATCGCCGATGCCGCCAGTGCGGTTACGCAAGCCAGTGCCAGCGCCGCTGCCAGCTCCACCGCGCCGGGTGGCTGCAGGCCATAAACGCGGTGTGCCAGCAGATGGATCAGGACGAACGCTGCCACTGCGCCCATGACAGCACCCCGGATCGCAAACCCCACGCCCTGGCCCAGCACCGCGTTCATCACCCCCCGGGCGCTGGCGCCGAGCGCCATGCGCACGCCGATCTCCTGCCTGCGCTGGGTGACAGAGTAGGCCACAACGCTGTAGATGCCGGTGACCATCAGCGCCAGCGCCAACAAAGCAAAGCTGCCCAACAGCACGATCGCGAGCCGCTGCGCCGAGGTCATGCCGGCGACGATGTCGCTCATCGTGCGCGGGCTGAACACCGCCTGGCTGGGATCCACGGCCCAGATGGCCGATCGGAGCGACGGCAGAATGGTTCCCATCGGCAGCTTGGTGCGCACGACCAGGCCCATGGATTGCATCGGCGCTTGCAAGTAGGGGTAATAGATGGTCGGCACCGGGGCCTGGGCATAGCCGAGGTCGTGAACCGAGCCCACCACCCCAACGATCTCCCGCGGCACGCCTGCTGGCCCTCCGAATTGAATATGTCTGCCGATCGGATTTTGGCCCCGGAAATAGAGTCGTTCGAGCGCCGCGTCAATCAGCACGACCTTCGGATGACTCGCATCGTCCGCCTCGGTAAACGTCCGCCCGCCAAGCAGCGGAATGCCCATGGTTTCGATGCATCCCGAGCTGACGCCGCGGAAATTGGCAGGATTGGTGACCCCGGGCGCCGGCGGCGGCGCCCCCTGGACGACGAACGTATAGCGGTCCATATCGTCCTGACTCAGAGGAATAATCTCGGTCAGCCCCGCCGACTCGACGCCCGGCAGGCGGCGAACATGCTGCAGGAACGCATGGAATTCCTGACCCTGCCGACTCGCATTTTTGTACGGCGAATGGGGCGCATCATTGGCTAGTTTGATCCTCACTGTGACTATGTCGTTCGTGCGCACGCCCAGGCTGGTGCCGAGCATGCGATGGAATCCCAGGAGCATCTGTCCGGCGCCGATTACCAGCAGGGTGGCGAGCGCGGCCTCGATCGTGACGAAGCGGCCGCGGCGGTTGCCGCCCGTGCGTCCGCCTTTCGCCCCTCCCCGGAGCGCACGGTTCAACTCCATGCCGCCGCCCGCCGCGGCAGGCGCCAAGCCGAGCAGCACGGTCAGGAGTGCGATCCCGGCAGTAAAGGCGAGCACCTCGCCACCCATATGGATCGGCGGCACGGGCACGCGATCTGCGCCGTTGGGCACCGGGAGGGTAAGTGGCAGCACCGCTCGCAACAACTGGATCGCCCCGCCGGCGATGAGCCACCCGCCCGCCCCGCCCAGCAGCGCCAGCCACGCGCTCTCGGCCAAGCACTGACGCGCCAGTCGCGCCCGCGTGGCACCCAAAGCGCGGCGCAGCGCGAATTCACCCTGCCGGCTGGAAGCGCGCCCCAGCATCAGAACCGCCACATTGGCACAGGCGATCAGCAGCACAAAGCCCACCGCCCCCAACAACATCCAAAGCACCGGCTGAATGTATTCCACCCGGACCTCATGCAGCGGCACCAGAACCGCGCCCCAGCCGCGGCGGTCCGGCCGCGTTCGCGCCAGGCGGCGCATGATCCCGCTCATCTCCGCCGCAGCCTGCGCCAGCGTCACCTTCGGCTTCAACCGCCCCAAGACGCCCAGATCACCGTCGGCGCGCTCCACCCAGGCCTGATCAAACGGTGCAACGATGTCAATGTTGAACAGCGCGTTGATGCTGGAAGGCAGCACGCCAATGATGGTGTAGGCCACGCCGTTCAGCTCCATGCCGCGTCCGATCACAGCGGCACTGCCCCCGTAACGCTGCTGCCAGAACCGATAGCCGAGCAGCACGACATGCTGCTCGCTGCGCCACTCCGCCGGGCCAAAGCTGTGCCCGAGGATGGGCCGCAGGCCGAAAAAGCTGGAGAAATTCGGCGTCACGCGCAGGCCGGCAGCCTGCACGGGCGCGCCATCGCCGGTGACGGTGCCCGTGCCATGCTCGAACAGAATAAGATCCTCGAAGCTGTGGCTCTGGTCGCGCCACGCCAGGTAGTCGCGTCCGCTGGGTCCAACCCGTGCCTCGCCCCGCGCAGCGGCCGTATCCCACACCACCACCACCCGGCTCGCGTCCCGGATGGGCGCGGGACGTAACAGAATCGACTGCAGCAGCGTGAAGACCGCCGCACAGGCACCGATCCCCAACGCCAGCGTCAAGACTGCCGTCGCCGCATAGCCGCGGTTCTTGCGCAGCATGCGCGAACCGATTCTGAGATCCTGGCGCAGCTCATCGAACCAGCGCAGGCCCCGGGCGGAGCGGGCCTCTTCCTTGGCAGCATCGAGCCCGCCGAACTCGATCCGCGCCTGGCGGCGGGCGGCGGAGGCGGATAGCCCCTCACGCTCGAGTTCGTCACAACGCAGCGCAAGATGCGACTGCATCTCCACCTCCATATCGCGCTCCAGGCGGCGCCGGAACAGCAGCCAACGCAGTTTCATAGCCCCTCTGCGCCGGCCTGCAGTATCCCCGCCATGATGTCCGCCATCTCCTGCCAGCGCCGCTCCTCGCCCGCCAGCTGGCGGCGGCCCGCGGCCGTGAGCGCGTAGAACTTCGCCTTACGCTTGTTTTCCGATTCGCCCCAGTGGCTGCGAATCCACCCCCGTTCCTCCAGGCGGTAGAGCGCTGGATAGAGCGAGCCCTGTTGGATCTCCAGACGGGCCTTCGAGATCTGCTGCAGCCGCAGCAGCACGCCGTAACCGTGCAGCGGGCGCAGCGCGAGCGCTTTGAGGATCATGAGATCGAGCGTGCCTTTCAGCAATTCGGGCGCGCGGATGGGCATACGTACGCCTCCTAGGACTCCTAGTAGAGCGTAAGCCGCCATGCCTAGAATGTCAAGGAGAGCAGATGTTGGCGCGGGCCCGAGCGCGGCGGGTCAGAGAATGAACGGAATCAGCGCCTTCACTTGCTGGCGGTAGGCGGCATAGGCTTCGGGGAACTGGCGCCGCATGAGCTCCTCTTCCTGCTTGAGCTTGATCCAGTAGGCCGCAATCGCCAGCAGCAGCGCCAGCAGCGAGCTGGTGCGGCCGATCGCCAGCGCCGTGCCCAGGAACATCAGGATCAAGCCGGTATAAATGGGGTTGCGCACGAAGCGATACGGTCCGGTCTGGATCAATTCGTGTCCCTGTTTCAAGCTCACCGCCGAACCCCAATTCCCTCCCAGCGTGCGCCTTGCCCAGATGGCGACCAGCAGTCCAAGCACGGTTACGCCCACGCCGCTCCACAGCCACTGCGCGGAGCGCGGCACCAGAGCGCGATCCGGAGACGGGAAGGGCGCGAAGATCAGCAGCGCCGCGCCCAGCAACAGGGGGGCGCGCCAAGACCATTCCGCCGCGAGGCTTTGTCGCTCCTGCACGGCTTTGGCATGCTGTGCGGTCACGACCCAGTACACCAGGAACGCGATCCAGCAACCCCAGAGTGCATACAGAACCGTCATGAAACCTTATGCTACCGCAGGTAGGGACGCGAAATGCGGAAGCAGGCGAAGCTCGCTTTGGAGGCTGCGCAGTAACCTGCGGGCGCTCATGCGGGCTCAGTGGATGATACGCACGGTATTTTCGTTCTTGTTGGTGACGAGGATGAAGCTGCCGTCGGGCGCCAAGGCGATGCCGAAATCGTAGTTGTAGTTGACCGGTCCGTTGAGCTTGCCCTTGACCTCGGTGAAATCCCCGTCGGCCATGTGCCGGATGCCGGGCGTGCCTGCCAGCGTGTAGACCTGCTGGGTGGTGAGATCCATCACCCGCAGCAGGCCCATGTGGCTGTCGCCCCAGAACAGGCTGTTGCCGTCGCTGGCAATGAAGGCAGGGTCGCACAAGGAGGCCACCGCAGCCGGGCCGTCGGTGTTGCCGCAGACATGGTTCATGCCGACCACGGTGGTGACGGCGCCGGTGGCGAGGTCGAGCAGGCGGATATCGGCAGTTTCGAAATCGCTGATGAACAGGCTCCTGCCGGGAACATCCCAGGCGAGACCGTTGGGCTCGGAAAATGTCGCCGACATGGCCGGTCCATCGGTGTCACCGTGCGTGCCGTTGCCGGCGATGGTCGAGACCATTGCGGCGGTGAGGTCAATCATGCGGATGCGGTCGTTGCCGGTATCGGCGATGTAGAGCTTGGTGCCATCGGGTGAAATCAGGATGCCGAAGGGATGGTTGAACAGGGCGCTGGCCTCCGGACCATCCGCATACCCATAGTGCGCGTTTGTACCCGTGATCGTGGTTACCGTACTGGCGCTCAGGTCGAGCTTGCGGATGGTGGCGTTGCCGGTATCGGTGAGATAGAGGATGTTATGGCTGGGGTCGAAAGCGAGGCCGGCATTCTCGTAGAAGGAGGCCTGGTTGGCGGGCACGGTGCCGGGATTGAAGCCTAGACCGGGACCGGCGATGGTGGTGACTTGGGTCGTAGCCAGATTGATTTCGCGGATGGCGCCGTTGTTGGAATCGGCCACGAAGGCGATTTTGCCGTCGGTGATAATGCCTTCGGGCTGGTCAAACAGCGCCGTCGAAGTGCCGCTGTAATCGGAACCGGTGCCCGCGCCGTCGGTGTGGCCGCGGTGGGGCGGCTGGCCCGCCAGCGTGGACACGGTGGCGGCGATAGTGCTGTCGCTGGTGGCGGTGATTGGATCAGTGATGTCAATGCGCCGCAGCAGGCCGTTGAGACTATCGGCCACGAACAAGCTGGTGGTGCCCGTGCCGGCGGCATCGGCGATGGCGGTGATCCCGGCGGGTTGGTAGAAGCGTGCCGTCGTGCCGCCGCCGTCGGTGGCACCGGCGGCGGCACCGCCTGCCACGGTGTAGACTTGGGGATGGCTGCCCAGCGTCAGCGCACGGATGGCGTTGTCATCGGCAATGTAGACGATGTCGGTGCCGGCGTGGGGGTCGGTGGCCAACCCTCCCAGGCTATAGAAGGTTGCCTGCAGGGCATCGCCATCGCCCAGGTTGCCGCTTTCCAGCTCCGCTAACGTCGTCTGGGCGCCTGACCCGGCGACGGTGGTGACCTGACCAGAGGCAACGTTGAGCTCGCGGATCTTATAACTGCACTGATCGCTGATCAGCAGGTTCGCTCCCGCTGCATCGAGCGCCAGCCCAGTGGGATCGCAGAAGGTGGCCTTGATCCCCACGCCATCCTGCGAGCTGTAGCGGTCCAACTGGCCTGCGATGGTCGTGACCGTGCCCGTGGCGATGTCAATCGCGCGAATGAGCTGATTGCCGCTGTCAGCAACGTACAGCGTCTTGTGGTCGGAAGAAATCGCCAGGCCGTTGGGACCGTCGAACGAGGCCGATGCGGCGACGCCGTCGCTGTGGCCTGCCACGTCACCGCCGGCGAGCACGCTGAGGCTATCGCCCGTGCCCAGCGTATAGGCCTCGATCCGCTCCCGGTCGGTGTCAGCGACATAGATCGTCTGGTTGTCGGGGTCATAAGCGGTACCCCCGCCATTGCCGATGGTGTAGCTGTAGGGCGAGCCGATCAGGGTGGTCGTGGTCTGGTTGGTGAGCGAGTACTGGCGCAGGGCCGTGCCTGCCTTGTCGGCGAAGAACAGGGTTTGCGCGCCGTCGCTGGTGAGGCCCAGCGGATAAAGCTCGTCCTGAGCCCCGGTGCCATCTTCAAACCCGGGTCCGCCCGGCGTGCCCGCCAGCGTGCTCACTTGCCCGGCCCAGCCCGTGATGCTCAGCAGCACCGTGGCGGTCTGGGTTATCGTGTTGCCGCTACCGTCCTCCGAGGTTGCGGTGAGCGTGATGGGCACGCCGCTGGCCGCCAGGCTGATGGACGCTGTGTGCACGCTCAACGTAATCGTGCCGCTGGCGGTGGCGGTCGCCGGGGAAACGGTGGTGCTCACGTTGACCGGCTGGCCGGCGACCGACAGCGTCACCGGGGTAGTGAAGCCGGCCGCCAGGCTCAACTGCAGCGTGATGGTTCCCGTTTGCGCCTTTCCTAGGGTGAGCGTGCTGCTTGCCGGGGTGAGAGTAAAGGCAAGCGGTGGCACCTGCAGCGTCACCTGGGCGGAGGCGGATTTGGTAGCATCCGCCTGGCTGGTTGCGGTGACGGTCTCGACCGGATTCTTGGGCAGGGTCGCCGGCGCCGTGAACAGGCCACTGGCGCTGATCATCCCGACGGCGCTCGTGCCCCCGGTTAGCTCGTTTACGCTCCAGGTCACGGCGGTATTGCTGCCGCTGCCGCCGGTGACGGTGGCCGAGAATGCCTGCGTCGCACCCAGATTCACCGTGGCGCTGGTGGGCGAGACGGTCACCGTCAGCGGCGCGATGAGCGTCACGGCGGCGCTGGCGGCTTTGCTGGTGTCGGCCAGGCTGGTAGCCGTGACCGTCACCGTGGTCGAGCCGGGCATGGCGGCGGGGGCGGTGTAGACGCCGCTGGAGGAAATGGTCCCCAGGGTGAGGTTGCCACCGTTGATGCTGTTCACCGACCAGGTGACCGCAAGGTTGGTCGAATTGGCGACGGCGGCGGTGAAGTTCTGCGTAGCTCCCAGCGTGACCTGTGCCGACGTGGGGCTGATGGTGACCGCGACCGGCTGCACGATGGTCACTTGCGCACTGGCCGATTTCGTTGCGTCGGCGTTGCTGGTGGCGGTAATTGTTTCCGTCGCCGGACTGGGCACCCGGGCGGGCGCGGTGAACACGCCCAGGGCATCCATCGTGCCCACAGTTGCGTTGCCGCCCCCCACGCCCGCCACCGACCAGGTAACGCTGGTGTCGCTGGCGCCCGCCACCGAGGCGGTAAAATCCGCCGTTTGTCCGGTGGCCACGGTGGCCGTGGTCGGGTTGATGTTGATGGCCACGGTCTGCCCCAGCGCGATCACCGCCTGGGCCGATACCCCAGGATCGGCGACGCTGGTAGCGGTCACCGTAACCTGGCCGAGGCCTGAAAACGAGGCCGGCGCGGTGTACAGGCCCGTGGTCGAGATGGTACCGTCGATGGCGCTGCCGCCTGAGGCGCCGTCCACCGCCCAGGTCACGTTGGTGTTGGCGGCATTGTTCACCACCACGGAAAATTGCACCGTCCCGCCCGGCTTCACCGTAGCCGCGGCCGGGGTCAGCGTGAGGGTTACCGGCGCGATCAGTTTGATCACCGCGCTGGCGGAGACATTGTCGTTGGCGACGCTCATGGCCTGCACGGTCACCGTGCCGCCGCTGGGCACCGCCGAGGGCGCCGAGTAGAGCCCGGCTTGGGTGATGGTGCCGGCGTTGGCGTTGCCGTTGAGTTGTCCATCCACCTTCCACACCACCGCAGAATTGCCAACGTTGGTGACGGTGGCGGTAAATTGTTGCTGGCCGCCTCCGGCTTGTACGGTCGCTGACAGCGGCGAGATGGTCACTACGGGCATGGCCGGCAGGGCGGCGCCACAGTCAAACGCGCCCAGGCTCGCGACCATCAGCATTGCCACCAGGCCGGCCAGCACCAGGGAAGACTTGTTCATGGGAGTGTTTCTCGATCAGTGCAACAAATAGCTCAGCCGCTGCCATTGGTGAATGGCCTGGATCGTGGATCGCAGCGCCAGTCCGTGATAGATCATGGGGACGCTCTCCAGCGCCATGGCCCAGCGGGGATGGCCGCGGCGCTCCAATCCCCAGGCAGGACTGGTGAACGCGGCAATTTCAATAGGGGCCTCGATCAGCCAGGCGCGCAGCGCCGAATAGCGGTGGCAGCCGTTGACCGCCCGCGAGCTGCGGAGGAGCACGTCGGTTTCGCAAAGCCCGAGGTCGCGTGCGTCGCGTTCGAGGCGGAAGTGGTCGAACATGATGAAGCCGGCGCCGGCGAGCTCGACCAGAAACGGCCGGTGCCAGCGGGTCTCAATCTCGTGGTGTTCGGCGCAGCCCAGGCAAGGGATATACGCCGCGGCAGATTGCGCCCCCGCCGCGGCCGCCAGCAGGCCGGTCAGCAGCAGCGCCAGCAGCAGGGTCAGCGGCCGCGGGGGGCGTGGACTGAATGTAGACATGGGCTGCAACTCCGCTTCTGCTCTCGATTGGAATTTGGAGTAGAAGGCGGGGATGGCTGGAGCGGCGCAAGTAGCCGGTTCGGAGGTGTGATTCCAACTTTCGGCGCAGCGAATGTTGGCGCCGGCCCCGGCGCGGCGCCCGCTGGCGCTCAGGGCGTCTCCAAGTTGCCGCGTACCGAGCCGCAACCTCCAACCCTCGGGCGAGCATCCCCAACACAGAGCTGCTGCGCATGCATTCTCCCGTCATGGTTCCGCCGCCGCTGCGTTGGCGCGGCGGCACATTGCTGTTGGCTGGTGGCTCGCTGCCGCTCACCGCGGAGGAGAAGCGGCGGCGGCGGCACCACCTCGGGATCAGCCTGGGACTGCAGGTGCTGTTGGCGCTGGCCATTGTGGCGGGTCTGGCCATAGGCCCGCCGGTGCTGCCGCCAGCCGCTGGCAACTGCAAATCCAGCTGTTGGCGCCAGCGCCGACGGTGCCGTGGGTGCCGATGCCGGTGCTGGAACATGCGGCCGCGGCAGTAGCTCCGCGGCGGCCGCCAACACGACTCCGGGAACCGGCACGGGTGCCCCAGCCGCCGGCAGCACCCCCAACCCTGCAGCCCTTATTCCTGGCCGCACCCCGCGTGGCGTCACCGCCTTCTCCGGCGCCACCGAAGCTTCGCCTGGGCCAATTTGGCGGTAGGCACGGGCTGACCCCCGCTGTCGGCGCGATGGTTCCTATCCCGGTGCTGGGAAAATTCGGCAGCCGCCCGGCCGCCGCCGATCCTCCCGACCCGCCCTCGCGCGGCACCACCGCAGCGGCGGGATTTGCCGGCCCGGCGACCGCCGCCACGCCTCCGTCGGTGGGCTCGAGCCTGGCGGCCGGATTTGGCGATGCCACGGCCACTTCGCCGGTCCCGGCCGCTTCCGCAGCCCTGCACCTGCACACCTTCCCGGCTCCCAGCTCCCCCCGCACAGCTCCGGCTGCGGCGGTTTATGCAGCGCCGTCGCTCGAACCGCCCCAGGTGCTGTCGTGGCCGACACCCGCCTATACGGCCGCAGCCCTGCAGCACCACATCCAGGGCGAGGTGGTGCTGCAGGTCCGCCTGGGCGGGGATGGCACTCTCGCCGTGCTGCGCGTCGTCCACGGCTTGGGCTACGGTCTGGACCGGGCTGCCATGGCGGCCGCCCGCCATCTGCATTTCCGCCCCGCCCGCAACCACGGCCAGCCGGTGGATTGGCTCGTGCTGCTGCACGTTCGATTCCGGCTGGCGAATTGAGGCAAACACCTTCCATGACCTTGCCGCATCCGCTCCGCCGCTGGCCCACACTGCTGCTGGGCTTGACCCTGCCCGCGCTGGCGCTGGCGCAAGCGCTGCCCATGCCGCCTCCGCCCCCTGCCGCTGCCCCCCTCACCGCCGCTCAAGTGCTGGCGCGCATGAGCGCCCATGAGCGCCAGCTCTGGGATCAAATGCGCGAGATGAAGCCGCGGGTGGAAACCTACCTGCAAAATATGCGCGTGGACCCGGTGCTGGGCAACGTGCCTGTCGCTGACCGCTACTACCTCGGCATTCTCGACTTCAGTCACGGCCGGTTCTCGACCGTCAGTTTTTTGCCCCGTCCGCGGCAAACCTGGCGCCGCTGGATCGGTCCCCTGGACGACCTCGGTACAGCCCCCGCGCGCCACATGCTTGACCTTGACCTGTTCGGCCGGACCTTCGCCGGCATGCTGTTCCCCGGCGGCCCGCATTTCGACCAGAAGCATTACCGCTTCGTGTTCCGGCGCCGCGAATTTTTGGGCGAGGTGCGCTGTTACGTTTTCGACGTGGTTCCGCTCGACCCGCATGCCAAGGGAAGCTTCTGGGGCCGCATCTGGGTCGAGGATCACGATGACGTGCTGGTGCGCTTCAACGGCAGTTTCTGGGAGAACCGCTATGGCCATCCCGACCTGCACTTTGACAGTTGGCGGGTGAATGTCCGTCCCCGCGTCTGGCTGCCCGCTTACATCTATTGCGAGGAGAGCGATCTGGGCTACGGCCTGTTCCGCCATGCCCGCTTTCAAGCGCAGACGCGGCTGTGGGGCTACGACCTGAAAAGCGCCGGCCACCAGCAGGAGCTGACGACGCTGTCGGTGGAAGGCGCCGATATGGCGGCGCAGGCGCCGCCGCCCCAACCCATGTCGCCGGTGATCGAGGAGCGCGAGTGGCAACAGCAGGCTGCGCAAAACGTGCTCGACCGGCTGGAAAAGGCTGGCCTGCTCGCCCCCGCCGGACCCGCCGATGAGGTCCTCGACACGGTGGTGCAAAACCTCGAGCTTCCCAACAAGGTGGGCAGCACGCCTCCGGTCACTTGCCGCATCCTGCTGACCACGCCGCTTGAAAGCCTGATCATCGGCCACACGATTGTGCTCAGCCGCGGGCTGATTGACAGCCTGCCGAACGAGTCCAGCCTGGCCGCGATGCTGGCGCACGAGCTGGCGCACATCGTGCTCGGGCAGCAGATTGACACTCGCTATGCCTTCACCGACCGCATGCTGTTTCCCGATCAGGATAGTCTGCGGCTGATCAACCTGAAGCGCACCCCCGGGGAGGAGCAGCAGGCGAATCAGCTCGCCGTCAAACTGCTCGAACACTCGCCCTACAAGGACACCATGGGCGAGGCGGGCCTGTTTCTGCGCCAGGTGGCCGAGCGCCGCAAGCTGGCGCCACACCTGTTCGACCCCAACCTCGGCAACGGCTGGTTCAGCCGCGACTACCTCAACCGTCTGCATGCGCTGGAGGTGACCGCGCCCGCTCTGCACCAGGCGGCAGTTGCGCAAATGGCGGCGCTGCCGCTGGGCGGGCGGTTGATGATGAACCCCTGGGACGACAGCGTGCGGCTGGTGACGCCGGCGCCGGTGTCGCTGCTGTCGGCGCACGAAAAAATGCCGTTGCAGGTCACTCCGTTTTTCCCCGTTCTGCGGCGGTATAGCGCCCCAGACTCGAAGGCCGCGGCGACGGCCAAGGTGGGATCGGACCCGGGCGGCGGGCAGTAGAGCAAAACCGCTGACTCAAGACAACTGTCAGCCCATTGCGGTGACACCCACAGAGCTCACCGCTGTGCCACCGGCAGGACGATGTAGGTCGCGTGGGAGGGCGAGTGGTAGATGCGCTGGCTGGCCGGCACGTAGTCGGACGGACTGGCGTCGAAGATGTTGGGCACAAAGGTCTGGGGGTTGCGGTCGTAGAGCGGGAACCAGCTCGACTGAATCTGGACCATGATACGGTGGCCGGGCAGAAAGACGTGATCGGCGGCGGGCAGATTGAACTGGTAGAGCAGGGGCAGGTTGGGCGCGAGGGCGGCGGGGTGCGACCAACTGGCGCGATAGCGGCCGCGGAAAATATCCATGGCCACGGCCAGCTCGTAGCCGCTCATGTCGGGCTCGTTCACGTCCTGGGCCGGGTAGAGGTCAATCAGCTTGACCACCCAGTCGGAGTCGGTGCCGCTGGTAGAGGCCTCAAGGTGCACCGCGGGACGGCCGCTCATGCGCAGCGGCTGGGTCAGCACCGGGGTTTCGTAGACTTCGACGTCAGGCCGTCCGGACACGGCGCGCTGATCTCCGACCAGCCACTCGGGCCAGGTCGTTGACTGCGCGCGCGGAGTGGGGCGGGGGCGGTAGGGAACCGGGGAGGCGGGATCGGAGACGTACTCGTCGTAGCCGCTTCCTGCGGCGGAGGGCGGAGTTTGCAAGGCCAGAGCGTGATCAGCGAGCAGATAGAGCCGCTCATTGCTGACGGTGCAATCGCCCGGGCACGCGGGCCAGCTTGCGAGCTGCTCCCAGTGATTGGGACCGGTGAGAAAAGCGTTGACGTGGGCGAGGTGCGCATCGGCGCCGTTGTCGAGGTGCTGGGCGAGAAAGGGGAGGAGGATATGCTGGGTAAAATAGGCCGAGGTATCGGAGCCGAACTGGATGGCGCCCAAGTTTGTGCCGCTGCGGGCTTCCTGGCCGTGATACCAGGGACCGAGGGTCAAATACAGATTGGCCCGGTTGGAGGGCACCGCGTAGAGGGCGCGGTAAACGGCGAGCGCGCCGTAGATGTCTTCCTGATCCCATTGACCGGCGACCAGCAGCGTGGGCACGGTCAGCGGCTCTTTGGCGAGGATCTTGTCCACCGCCTGATCCTGCCAGAACTCGTCGTAGGAGGGGTGAGCGACGATCTTGTTCCAGAAGCCGAGCTGCTGCATGTGGTGCGCGCGGGCGATGGCGCTGGGATTGCCGGCCCGGAGATACAGGGTGTAGTCATCGGTGGAATCCTGGGTCCAGCGATCGGTGCTGGCGCGGGTGGAATCCTGGGAATAGATATACGGCATCATCTGTTCGCGGAAGGCGCCGTAGTGAAACCAGTCGTCGCCGCGCCAGCCATCCACCATGGGATTTTCCGGGACGGCGGCTTGCAGCGCCGGGTTGGGGTGGACGAGAGCCATGAGGGCCTCGAAACCGTCATAGGAAATGCCGATCACGGCGACGTGGCCGTTGCCCTCGGGAACGTTTTTGGCGAGCCAGCCGACGGTGTCGCTGGCGTCGGTGGCATCGGAGACCGGCGTGGAGTTGAGCGGGCCGAGCACGTAGCGGTTCATGATGTAGTCGCCCCCGGAGCCGTACTTGCCGCGGACGTCCTGGAAGACGCGGATGTAGCCGGCCTGGAGCAGAGGGTCGCTGGCGATGCGGGCGGCGCGGCCGTCGGCGTTGTAGGGGGTGCGATCGAGTACGATGCCGGCGCGGGTGGCGCCATCGGGGATGAGGATGACGGTATTGAGTTTGGTGCCGTCGCGCATCGGGATTTGGACAATGCGCTCGGTGAAGGTGCGCTGCGGCGCGGGCGGGGTGAAGTGGGAGGGGGTTTCGGTGGGCAGCCTAGGGTATTGGGATTGCGCGGCGCACGCACCGGCCAGAGTCGCGGCAAACAGCAGGCCTAGCGAGACGCGGACGAGGCTGCGTAAGGAAGTTATCATCATGGTCACCCGTGCGGCAAGAGCCGGGGCCATTATAAACCCGGTCCAGTGCGTCGAGGCCATCGCCCGCTTGCGCTAAACGCGAGCCGCACGGCCACCTCCTTTTGGAGCCGCCCTCCCCTTGGTCGGGCTGTGGCCGGGCCGGACACCTGCCGCTTGACGCGCTCGCCGCCGCAGTCAATCCTGGCCTCGTACCAATCACCTGGGCTTCCTGGCCCGGCTCATAACGCGGGGGTCGCACCGTTTTGCACCGTGGGCAAAATCGCCGCGCAGCGTCGGGTTGGGGCGAAGGACCCCCAACCCGACGCGAGCATAAGCGGGGCGCGCGGCGCAGCCGCGCTGGGGCCCGCGCCAACATTGCGCAGGACTGCGAAATTCGGGATGGGCGAGCGTCCCAGCGAGCGCCCCCGGGGAAACACGCAGGCGCGGCCCCAGCCCCGGGCGCGGCCACCTCCGCGCTTTCCGCGGCGGCGGCAACGCCGCCGCCAATGCCTGCCACACCATCCGCCGGTGCGCCCCAAACCGCCGTGCCAAGCCGCTGATGCTCCCCTCTTCCCCAAACCGGAGTTCCGTGCGTATGCTCTCCCATAGCTCCACCTTTGTTCTCCTTGTCATCCGCCTCCCCTGGTACAGCTTCGCAACCGCCAAGGTAGCGGCTCCAAGCCCGAGGGTGGGGCCAAATTACCTGATCGTCTGGGGCAGATTAGAGTAGCGAACTCATGCACGCGCAAATCAGCGAACCAGTCGGCCTGTCGGGGCTACGTGCAGTCGTATCGTCGGTGATTGGATACGTTGTAGCGCGTCGTGAAGTGCGATCCGCACTGAGAGTGGGGCTACGCACGCCAGCGGTGAATAGCGACGCCTTGCCGCCAGTACAGGTTCCATCGCTCAGGTATGAATGGCAAAGCGGAAGTTCGCAACGCGTGCTCGCAGAAATCGACCAGGACGGGTTCACGTTCGCATTGGATGATCGCGATAGAGAGCTGTTTCCAGGCCGCCACCTCGCGGTTCTGCGAAGGCATCACCGCGTCCAGATCGTATGGTCCAGCGGCGCAGTCCGCATCCGCAAGGAACTGAAACCGCGGAAGCAGGGGATTCTCAGCTGGCTTCAGTGGGATCTGTACGTTGAGGCCGCCGCCCTGCTGCGGCTGCGTGGCGCCGCGGGCGTCCCGATAGTCCGGGAAATCAACCTGCGGGGATGGACCGTAGAAATGGACTACATCTGGGGCCGGGATCTCCGTCACGAGTTTAATGACCAGGACTCGCTCGTGAACTACCCGAAGGTAACCCAAGCCTTTAATGAACTCCTGCGCGGGACGAACAGAAAGGCGTCATGCGACGAACTGGCGGCCCTGCTGCGCCGGGTCGTGAAGCTTGGAGTCGTCCCTCGAGACCTGCACGCCGCGAACGTTATCCGCGCGTTCCCCACGGGGCGCTTGTATCTAGTCGATTTCAACTTCGTTTATTTACCACCCTCGCCCAGCTAATGTTGGCGCGGGGGCACCGCGACAGCGGCGAGCGGGGTAGGCAGCAGGGGCGTCAGGTCCAGTAGGTGCGGTCGAGGGTGCGGTACTGGATGGCTTCGGCGAGGTGCGCGGGCTCAATCGCGTCGCTAGAGGCGAGGTCGGCGATGGTGCGGGCGAGCTTGAGGATGCGGTCGAGGGCGCGGGCGCTGAGGGCGAGGCGCTGCATGGCACGTTCGAGCAGTTGTTCGCCGGCTGGCACCAGGCGGCAGTGGCGGGCGATTTGGCGCGAGCCCATTTGGGCGTTGCAGAAGATGCCGCCATCGCCGATAAAGCGGGCGAGTTGGCGGGCGCGGGCGGCCATGACGCGGGCGCGGATGGCAGCGCTGGGTTCGGCGGCGGCGGCGGCGCCGCGCAGTTCCTGATATTTCACTGCGGGCACGTCGAGATGAATGTCAATGCGGTCGAGCAGGGGGCCGGAGATGCGCGAGGCGTAACGCTGGATTTGCGGCGGGGTACACTGGCACTCGCGGGTGGGATCGTTGAAAAAGCCGCAGGGGCAGGGGTTCATGGCCGCCGCCAGCATGAAGCGCGCCGGATAGGTAACGGCGTGGGCGGCGCGCACCAGGTTGACCTTGCCATCCTCGAGCGGCTGGCGCATGACCTCGAGGACCGAGCGCGGGAACTCGGGCAGCTCATCGAGGAACAGCACGCCGCAGTGGGCGAGGCTGACCTCGCCGGGGCGCGGGCCGGGGCCGCCGCCGATGAGGCCGGCGTCGGAGATGGTGTGGTGAGGAGCGCGGAAGGGGCGGTGGGTGAGCAGGCCGGTCGCGCCGTTGTCGCGCGCCAGGGTGCCGTTGACGCTGTGAATCTGGGTGGCCTCGAGGGCTTCCTCGAAGCTGAGATCGGGGAGGATGGAGGGAATGCGGCGCGCGAGCATGGTTTTGCCGGCGCCGGGCGGGCCGATCATGAGGATGTTGTGGCCGCCCGCGCAGGCAACTTCGAGGGCGCGTTTGGCGGTCTGCTGGCCCTTGACCTCGGCAAAGTCCTCGCCGCCCGCGCGTTCCCGCTCGAGCATGGCGGTGGCGTCCACGGTGACGGCGTGGGCGGAGCTGCGGTCGCGCATCCAGCCCATGACTTCGGGCAGGTCGCGGGCGCCGTAAACATCAAGGCCGCGCACCACGGCGGCCTCGGCGGCGTTGGCGGCGGGCACGATCAAACGCGGAATGCCGCGCGCTTTCGCCATGATGGCGATGGGGAGGCTGCCGCGGATGGGGCGCAGGCTGCCATCGAGCGCCAGCTCGCCGACGAAGATGAAGTCATCAATGCCCGAGCGGGCGATGCCGTTACCGGGCGCGGCCGGCATGGCGCCCCAGCAGCCGAGCAGCGCCATGGCCATGGGCAAGTCAAAGCCGGAGCCTTCCTTGCGCACGTCGGCGGGGGCGAGGTTGATGACGACGTGGGCGTCGGGAGGTTCGAAGCCGCAGTTGCGCATGGCGGCGCGCAGGCGCTCGCGGCTCTCGCGCACCACCGCGTCCGGAAGACCCACGGTGGCGAAGCGGGCATCGCCGCCGGGGGCGGGGGTGGAATCCACCTCGACTTCCACCAGGCAGGATTCGATGCCGACCACCGAGGCGCTGAGGGTGCGGAACAACATGGGGCGATCCAACTGTCAGCTATTGGCTGTCAGTTTCCAGCCCTTTGACTACAGCCTAAGCACCAGATTGGGTCAATGCCCGCGTTTGGGGGGTGGCACGGCCACCTCTTTTTGGAGCCGCCCTGCCCTTGGTCGCGCGCGTCTCCAAGCTGCCGGGTGTTGGCTTATTTGAAAGAGCAGCCTGGGTCTTCCAACGGCGTCGTAGTGCCGGCAGTCGCTCTCCCAAGTGGCAATCTGCGCGGGCGTGGGCGCCATGTCCAACCCCACCTGCACGATGCTCACGAGCGCGTTAAAGTCGTTGTTCTCATTCACGAACGATTCCAACTGTCCCGGCTTGGGCGCGGCACCGCCGCGGAAGGAAAATCCCCCGCTCGCGGGTTCCTTCCCGCCGATGGCGGTGAGCTTCGCCTCGATCCCCTGGGCTTGCGAGGCGTGGCCAACACGGTCGAGCGGCACGGAGTTCGGGAAAGCCAATCGGAAGTCAGCTACCGCTTCGCACAGCCGGACGAGCCCGCGCCCATGGCCCTGCCACAGGTTCACCTCCTGGCGGCCCGCTGCAAGGCGCCTGAGGTCCTGGTCACGGCGGGCGACCATATTCGGCGTCCGTCGCTTGGAGCGCCACCTGCTGCAGAGGGATATAGCCCGCGCGATTGGCGTCACGGTGCGGTCTTGAAGGGCGGTCCACAGCAGCTCAGCGTGGACGAAATGAATGATAACACCTGCCTCGACCTTGCGATCCAAATTGGAAAGCCCGGGACAGATGGAGGGTTGAAGACTTTCGAGATTGCAGATTTGCGGGGGTTTGCAGAGCAACTCTATCCGATGTGTCAGAGCTCCCATCTTTCAAGCGCGCGCTCGCCAGCGTTTTTTACCGCATTGGCCTCGCTGGCCTAAAGATGAAGGGCGAGGCTCCGGCCTGGTCAACTACTGGCCGTCGATCCGTATCTCAGGCCGAGGTGCGGGGCGACACACGGATAATTGTGCACCCCTGCTTTTGGCGGGCACTCGGTATAAGTTCAAGGCAGGCTGATGTCTGACGTGGCCGATACTGGCAGGTCTAGCCTTTGCCTGCGCTCAGCCGTATCACTCGCGCTTCATGCTCCAAAGCGCCGTTTTGGCATGCAGGGACAGGGATTCATGGCCGCCGCCAGCATGAAGCGCGCCGGATAGGTAACGGCGTGGGCGGCGCGCACCAGGTTGAAGTGTTGGCGCGGCCCCAGCCCCGGGTCCCCCAAGGCGCCTGTGCCTTGGGGTGGCGCAGGCCACTGAGACCCCTCGAAGCCTTGCTGCGACACCACCGCGCATTCGATTCCCCCCTCCAGCACCACGCACCCCTACAGCGCCAGCTCCCAGGTTTGCTCCACCAGGTCCACGCCGAAGCTGTGGTGCGGCGCCTCCTGGAGCTTCTGGAAGCCCGCCTCGACGTACAAATGGTGCGCGGCCGCGAGGTTGCTCTGCGTCCACAGCGTGAGCGTCTTGTAGCCTGACGTCCGGGCAAACGTCACGCACTCCCGCACCAGCGCCCGGCCCAGCCCGGCGCCGCGCGCGGCGGGCTCGACCAGCAGCAGCCGCAGTTTCGCCGTGTCGGCGCGCTCCGGATGCCGTACCAGGAAAATGCAGCCCAGCCGCGCGCCTTCGCGCTCGGCGATCCAGCAGCGCTCGCGCTTGGGGTCAAAGCGCTCGATGAAATCGGCCACAATCCGCGCCACCAGTGCCTCGAAGCCCTCATCCCAGGCGTACTCGGCGGCGTAGAGCGCCGCGTGGCGCTCCACCACCCAGCCCATGTCCCCCACCCGGTGCGGCCGCAGCACGATCGGGGCGCCACTGGCGTTGCCCAGCAGCGCCTCGATCCTCGCCATGGCGCCCACCAGCTCCGCCTGCCCCTCCGTCGCGAGCGGCGCAAGCAGGCTGGCCGCCAGCGCCTCCGCGCGCCGGTCGAGCGCGCCAAACACCGCCCGCCCGCGGGCGCTCAACTCCAGGCGCGTGGCGCGCCCGTCCCCCGCCAACCGCCTGCGGCGCACCAGCCCGCGGACCCGGAACTTGCGCAGCATGCGGCTCAAATACCCGGCGTCCAAGCCCAGCTCGCCCCCAATCGCCGCCGCCGTGACCCCGCGCCGTGCCGCCAGCTCGAACAGCACGCGCGTCTCGGCCAGCGAGTACTCCGACTGCAGCAGGTGTTCCTGCAGCGTCCCCACCTGGCGGGTGTAGAAGCGGTTGAAGCGGCGGAGCGCGGCCACGCGGTCATTCATGTCAACTAATATAGTTGACGTTGTCAAGTCTGGCAAGCGGCGCGCCATAAGCGGGGCGCGCGCAGCAATTCGCCCTGCGTAGTTCCAGCAGGGCGAAGCAGCCGCGCTGGCCCGCGCCAACATTGTGTTGGCTTATTTGAAAGAGCAGCCTGGGTCTTGCAGCGTCGTCGAACTCAGGGTAATCGGCTGGAGATGGTTCTGATTCAGCAGTTGATTGAAGGCGACCAGCGTGTGAGCTTTCATCTGATTCCAGGCCGTCACCGTCTGGTCATAGTGCCGGCAGTCGCTCTCCCAAGTGGCAATCTGCGCGGGCGTGGGCGCCATGTCCAACCCCACCTGCACGATGCTCACGAGCGCGTTAAAGTCGTTGTTCTCATTCACGAACGATTCCAACTGTC